>CAUWNA010000046.1:0-53968 GCA_963560135.1 uncultured Oscillospiraceae bacterium
GCTCAAAACCCCAGTTCCGCCTGACGCAAAACTGGGGTTTCTCGACGGTCTGAAGCGCAGACTAGAAGTCTGCGCTTTTTGCTAGTTAAACAGATATGACTTGCTAAAAACGCAAATTGATTTTGGGAAGAATACAAAAACGTCAACTGAATTCATGCCCACAGAAATCGCATTTGTATCTGACAGGAGGTTGGAAGTTTATGACCCTCGTTGTGCCGCCGCACTTGGGGCAAACTTTCAAGGGATGCCTTGCTTCGGCCTCAGCAGCCATTGCGGGCATGACCAGAATGCTGGCCAGCATAACCAGTGCCAGAATCAAAACAACGATCTTCTTCACAATAACTGCTCCTTTACTATAATGATTACCAAAAACTGCCAATAGCAGAAGAGAAGGTTTTTTCTCTTTTTCTTGAGTTCACTATATAACGAAATTTTTATGCTGTCAATGGGGTATAGGCATTTTCTATGGTATGTACAACAAAAGTAATAGAAATTTGTGCAATCTTTTCGCTGCGGGACAATGGAAAACGGTTGGCTACATCCAGAGCTGCCACAGGGCATACAGCACCAGAAGATGGGCGGGATAAAAGGCGTAGCAGAAATACTGAAAGGCCTTGCTGTGGTGACCACGCACGCCATTGTAGAGCCAAATGGGAATCAGCGCCAGCACGGCGAAGCCCTGCTGCACCAGTTCAAAGGTCCAGCTGCCAATGGAAATGGGGTAGAAATAGGTGCCCAGCATATGGATATTCAAATAGCCCAGGCAAAGCAGCTGCCCCAGAAGGCTTTTCCAGGTTCGCTGGCGAAAAACGTAAAAGGTCAAAACCATCAAAACGCCGGCGCCGGCATAATCCACCATGAGAAGCGTGCCGAGAAGATACCCCATAACAGCGGCCAGGGCCAAGGCGGCCCAGCCAAGCCAGGGGCGGTGCTTGCTCCGGACAAATTCACAGAAGCGGATGCAGAGCAGTCCCAGCAGAAATGTCCAGAGAACATTCTGATGGAAGGGATAAAAGAGGGTGCTGCCATACACCAGGTCAAAGGGAATTTCCGAAATCAGAGCAAACACCAGCAGGCGCAGCAAATACCGCCGGATGCTGCTGGTGTGGAAATAACCTTCCACGGTGAGAAAGGCAAATATGGGGAAGGCCAGTCGGCCAATGCAGGTCATCCATTCCTGCTGAGGAAGCAGCGTGGCCCACAGATGGTCGCACAGCATCAGGGCCATAGCCAGAATATGCAGATGAAAGGACGTGAGTCCTTTGCGAGGCGCGAGGGACATAGGCGTTTCCTCCCGTGTGATTTTTCTCTATCGTATCATAAACAGGAAAAAATGCAAGCATGTACTGCCGGAGCAAAAAATTTCCTCCTGCCGAAGCAGGAGGAAATAGGGGGTGAACTTAGGCCTTGCCAGCGCAGCCCAGGACGTCCACCAGCTTGTGGCGAACCAGTTCCTTGATGTTGGCACGGGCGGGCTTCAGGTACTCGCGGGGGTCGAACTTGTCGGGATGCTCGGCGAAGAACTTACGGATGGTGCCGGTCATAGCCAGACGCAGGTCGGAGTCGATGTTGATCTTGCACACAGCCAGCTCAGCAGCGTGACGCAACTGATCCTCGGGCACGCCGATAGCACCAGGCATAGCGCCGCCGTAGGTGTTGACCATTTCCACATACTCCTGAGGAACGGAAGAAGAACCGTGCAGGACGATGGGGAAGCCGGGCAGCTTGGCAATGATCTCCTCCAGGATGTCGAAACGCAGCTGGGGGTTGGTGCCGGGCTTGAACTTGTAAGCGCCGTGGGAAGTGCCGATGGCGATGGCCAGAGAGTCACAGCCGGTCTTGGCGACGAACTCTTCCACTTCCTCAGGACGGGTGTAGTGAGCCTTATCGGCCTCCACGCTGACCTCGTCCTCAACACCGGCCAGAGCGCCCAGCTCAGCCTCGACCACGACACCGTGGTCATGGGCGTACTCGACGACCTTCTTGGTGATCTCAATATTCTCGGCGAAGGGCTTGGAGGAAGCGTCGATCATGACGGAAGTAAAGCCGCCGTCAATGCAGGACTTGCAGGTCTCGAAGCTGTCGCCGTGATCCAGATGCAGAGCGATGGGGATTTCGGGGCACTCGATGACAGCAGCCTCCACCAGCTTCACCAGATAGGTGTGGTTGGCGTAAGCCCGGGCACCCTTGGACACCTGCAGAATGACAGGAGCCTTTTCCTCCCGGCAGGCCTCGGTGATGGCCTGGACGATTTCCATGTTGTTGACGTTGAAAGCGCCGATGGCGTAGCCGCCGTCGTAAGCCTTCTTGAACATCTCGGTAGTAGTTACAAGAGCCATTGGAATCAATCCTTTCTTAAAACAGCGGAGCGATCCGCTTTTTTCATTTTTCATTATACCACATTTTTCTTCGATTTCAATAAAAATATTTGCCATTTCCGCAAGAACGTGTTATAATTTGAAATGATGGGGTTCGCCGGGGGTAGACTTGGCGGATTCCACCAGAAACGTGTATCTTTATAAATTCATTTTTGGAGGTAATATACAATGTCTGAAAAGACTCTCGTGGGTTCTCTGATTATCGGTCAGTCCGGCGGTCCTTCTTCCGTCATCAACTGCTCCGCTTACGGTGTGATTAAGGCCGGTCTGGACAACCCCAGCATCACCAAGGTCTACGGTGCTTTCCACGGCATCAAGGGCGTGCTGAATGACCAGCTGATGATTATGGACGAGGAAGATCCCGCTGAGCTGGAGAATATGCTGCACACGCCCTCCTCCGCTCTTGGCTCCTGCCGCTACAAGATTGCCGACCCCGATGTGGACGACACCGACTACAAGCGCATCCTGGAGATTTTCAAGAAGTACAATGTCCGCTACTTCTTCTACAACGGCGGCAACGACTCCATGGATACCTGCAATAAGATTTCTAAGTACATGAACCGGGTTGGCTATGAGTGCCGGGTCATGGGCGTGCCCAAGACCATCGACAACGACCTGGCCGGCACCGACCACTGCCCCGGCTTCGCTTCCGCTGCCAAGTATATCGCCACCTCCTTCATGGAAGTGTCCCGTGACTGCCAGGTGTATGACACCGGCATGGTCACCGTCATCGAGTGCATGGGCCGTCACGCCGGCTGGCTGACCGCCGCCGCTGCCTGCGCCAATGTCAAGGGCGACGGCCCCGACCTCATCTACCTGCCCGAGGTGGACTTCAACATGGATCAGTTCATTGCCGATGTGAAGCGGGTGTACAATGAGAAGAAGAACTGCCTGGTGGCCGTGTCCGAGGGCATCCACTATGCCGACGGCACCTTCGTGTCCGAGGCTAAGACCTCCGGCACCGACGGCTTCGGCCATGCCCAGCTGGGCGGCCTGGCTGCTCGTCTGACCGACATCATCAAGGCGGAACTGGGCTGCAAGGTGCGTCCCATCGAGCTGAGCCTGCTGCAGCGCTGCGCTGCCCACTGCGCTTCCGGCACTGACATCGCCGAGTCCTTCCTGTCCGGCAAGGTGGCTGTGGAGTCCGCCGTGTCCGGCATCACCGACAAGATGGTGGGCTTCAAGTGCACCCGGAACGAGAACGGCTACCACTGCGAGCCGGAGCTGTTCGACCTGAGCCTGGTTGCCAACACCGAGAAGAAGGTTCCTCTGGAGTGGATCAACGAGGCCGGCAACGGTGTGACCCAGGACTTCATCGACTATTGCCTGCCCCTGATTCAGGGCGAGACCGGCATGGTCAAGGAAGACGGCCTGCCCCGCTTCGTCCACCTGAAGCGTGTGTTCGCTAAGTAAGATACCTTATACATTGGAATTGCCGCAAAGCGTAAGCTTTGCGGCAATTTCAGGCTGTCGAAAATCCCCCACGGGGCTTTTCGACAGATTTTTGCAGTCTGCTGCGCGCATAATTTGTCCGCCCGTGGCGAACAAATTCCACACTTGCAGCCTGATAAGTATTTTCGCCCAGGTACACGCCCCGGTCGAAAATGGATTTGACTTTATTCGCCGCTACGGCGGCGAACTCTGCGAGGCACTTTTTTGACACGCTGAGCACTCCCGAAACCGGGAGTGCTTTGGCGTTTTTTACACAATGCCCTGGGCCTGCATGGCTTCGGCCACTTTCAGGAAACCGGCGATGTTGGCACCGGCCACATAGTTGCCCGCCATGCCGTATTCCTTGGCGGCGGCATCCAGGTTGTGGAAGATGTTGACCATGATGGTTTTCAGCTTGGCATCCACTTCCTCGAAGGTCCAGCTGAGCCGCTGGGAGTTCTGGCTCATTTCCAGTGCGGAGGTGGCCACGCCGCCGGCGTTGGAAGCCTTGCCGGGGCAGAACAGGACACCCTGGCTTTGCAGGTACTCGGTAGCCTCCAAAGTGGTGGGCATGTTGGCACCCTCGGCCACAGCGAAGCAGCCGTTGGCGACCAGCAGCTTGGCATCGTCCAGCAGCAGCTCGTTCTGGGTGGCGCAGGGCAGTGCCACGTCGCACTTGACGCTCCACACGCCCTTGCCCTCGCGATAGGTGCAGCCGGGGCGGAGTTTGGCGTACTCCGTCAGCCGTGCCCGGCGAACCTGCTTGACCTCAATCAGGGTGGCCACATCGATGCCGTCGGGGTCATAAATCCAGCCGGTGGAATCGGAGCAGGTGATGGGCTTGGCCCCCAGCTGCCAGGCTTTTTCGATGGCGTAGGTGGCCACGTTGCCGGCGCCGGAGACAGCCACCGTCTTGCCCGCCAGGGATTTGCCGTTGCAGCGGAGCATTTCGTCGGTGAGATACAGCAGACCATAGCCTGTGGCCTGGGTACGGGCCAGGGAGCCGCCGTAGCTCAGGCCCTTGCCGGTGAGCACGCCCTCATAGCGGTCCCGCAGCCGCTTGTACTGGCCGAACAGGTAGCCAACCTCCCGGGCACCCACGCCGATGTCACCGGCGGGCACGTCGGTGTCAGCGCCGATGTACTTGCTCAGCTCGGTCATAAAGCTCTGGCAGAAGGCCATCACTTCCCGGTCAGACTTACCCTTGGGGTCAAAGTCCGCGCCGCCCTTGCCGCCGCCGATGGGCAGGCCGGTGAGGCTGTTCTTAAAGGTCTGCTCAAAGGCCAGGAACTTGATAATGGACAGATTGACACTGGGATGGAACCGCAGACCGCCCTTGTAGGGGCCGATGGCGCTGTTGAACTGCACCCGGTAGCCGGTGTTCACCTGAACCTGACCACGATCATCCACCCAGGGCACCCGGAAGAGGATCGCCCGCTCCGGGGAGGTGAGCCGCTCCAACAGGGCATCCCGACGGTAAACATCCTCGTTTTTCTCAATAACGGAGCGCAGAGACTCCAAAACTTCATAAACAGCCTGGTTAAACTCCGGTTGGTCAGGATTCTGCTGCCGGACCCGGGCCAAAATTTCGTCTACGTAATTCATACACAAGTGTCCTCCCTGGATAGAATTAGGATGGGGCTATTGTATCAGAAACTGCTGTGGATTACAAGAGGGAAATGCAATTTATTTTCCTAAATATTGCAGAAAATGAAAAAAAGAAGATAAATTTCGGTAAAGATACAGAAATACGAAAGTTTGTCCGCATGATAAATTCATCCATAACAAAACTGGGGAAGACCGATCGGTCTTCCCCAGAACAGATTGTCAAAAAAGTGCCTCGCAGAGTTCGCCGCCGTAGCGGCGAATAAAGTAAAATCCATTTTCGACCGGGGCGTGTACCTGGGCGAAAATACTTATCAGGCTGCAAGTGTGGAATTTGTTCGCCAGGGGGCGGACAAATTATGCGCGCAGCAGACTGCAAAAACCTGTCGAAAATCCCCGTGGGGGATTTTCGACAGCCTAAACTGGGGAAGACCAAACGGTCTTCCCCAGAAGTGGAAAGTTGGGCGATTATTTCACATAGCCCTGCTCTTTGAGAATCTGCATCATCCGTCCGGTGTTTTTCTCGGTAAAGACGGGCTTGCCGAAGGTCTTGTGCAGCCACTGAACACTCAGCTCCTGCCACTGGGCAAAAGCAGGTTCCAGCATGGCCTGGCTTCCGTCGGCGGTTACCTCATTGGCCAGGGAATAGCCGTGGGGGCCGTACTGGAAGATGTGTACCTCACAGGGCTTGCCCAGGCGGGCATAGGCATTCACCAGGGGCAGGGAGCAGAAGGTGGTGAGGAAATCCTCAGCGGTGGCAGCCAGGAACATGGGGGGCGTGTCGGCAGTGACCTTCTGGATGAGGTCATACTTTTCTGCATCGGCATCGGTTACATCGTCCCGGCCTTCCAGAATTTTCAACAGGAAGTCTCCGCCGGGGATGTTGGGAGCGGAGGTGGCAGGGTAGCCCAGAATCATGGCGTTGGGGCGATTCTTGGCCAGTACGCCGGAAGCCAGGGCCAGGTGACCGCCGGCGGAGAAGCCGCATACGGCGATTTTCTCCGGGTCAATGTGCCACTGGGCGGCATGTTCCCGAATATAGCCAATGGCCCAGTCCACTTCTTCCAGCGGGGTGAATCCGGCGGCATCCTTGCTGACGGAATAGCGCAGCACAAAGGCGTGGAAGCCACGGGCGGCATAGCTCAGGGCCACCGGCTCGGCCTCCCGGGGGGAGCAGTAGACATAGCCGCCGCCGGGACACACCAGCACGGCAGGCCGGTTTTTCTCCTGGCCCAGGGCGATTTCACAGTCCAGCAGGAAGCCTTCCAAAGTGGCCTCGGGATGGTTGGGGACGGGCATATGGAAAGATTGCATGATAAATTCCTCCTTGGAAACGGGGTAGACCGCTGAAGGGCGGCGCTGGGGTTAACCTCCCAGATTGTGCAGGAAAGCTTGCTCTTTTTCCTGGCCGTAGGGAGCGTAGTCCCCGGCGAGCAGCTTGGAATAGGCGGTGGAGACAGCCTCCTCCCAGCTGGCTTTTTCGTGGTTAACCAGAATGGGGTAGTAGAAGACCCCGTTTTTGTGGGCGGCATCGGCATCGCCGGGGGCATCGCCGATCATCAGCACCTTGGCCGGGTCATAGCCGAAGCGGAGCATGGCGGCAATGCAGGCGGCCTTGGAGCCAACATCCTGGGCCAGGACGATGTCCGTGTGGTCCAGCAGGCCGAATTTGCCCCATTCTTCTTCCACAGCATCCCGGTTGGCGGAGGACACCATGGCCACATCCGCAAACTGATGGGCGGCGGCCAGACCTTCTTTGGCACCGGGGTAGGGGATTTTTAGTTCTTCCGGCAGGTCCACGATGGAAGCGTTGACGGCCTTGGACCAGTTCAGCGCTTTGGTCAGAGCCAGCTTGGCATCGGGGTCGGCGGCATCCTTGGCGGCCTGCTCCACGGCGGCATTGCTCAGGGCCGGGGCGGTTTCCGCCCAGTGGGCCAGGGCCTGCACCCCCGGAATGGGGGTGTAGGTTTTGTCAATTTCCGTCAGAGCCAGGGCCAGCCCTTTGAATCGGTTGATTCCCCGGGTCATGGAGAACAGGTTGATCTCGTTCCAGCGCTGCAAAATAGGCTCCCGCCAGGCATCCAGATTCCACTCGTCCACCATTCGGGGGCCGAAGCACTGGAAGTGCTTGCAGTTCATGGTGTCCATGACGCAGCCGTCGGAGTCAACGCAGATGAGATAGTCGTGCTTGCGCACAAAGCTGTCAAAAATAGACATAGGCACCATCCTGCCTTACATATGGGTGTCGATCATGCCGCAGTAGGCATCGATGGGGTCGGTGCCCTTGAATGCCTCGGGGCCGGTCATCAAAGCATCCACAAGAGCATCCAGGGTATCGTCGTTGGCATCGTAGGTGTTGATATAGGTTTGCAGCATGGGGCAGTCGGCCAGCATGGTGGGCTTGCTCACGGAGATGCCCACAACCGGCAGCTCGTGGACATACCAGGGAATTTCTCCGCCGCCCTTGGACAGGCCGAAGGCGGGGTGGCCGTTACTCACATTGAACAGGGTGATGACCACGTCCTGACCGGCAACAAAGTCGGCAATGGCGTTCTTTCCGGCGAAGTACATATTCATGCTGGGCTTTTCTCCGGCGGCGATTTTCTTCTTCATCTGGTCCAGGGGGCTTTCGTAGATGAAGGCTTCAAAGCCCTTGGCGTTGAGCCGGTCCTGGAGCTTCTGGGCAGGGGTCTTGCGGTCCTTGCCGCCGCCCATAGCCATGGCCATCAGGGCTGCCATGGGGCCTTCGGCACCCTTGACATCCACGATCATCACCCGCTTGGTCTTTTCCGGGGTCAGGGGCAGCACACCGGGCTGCTTGTACTTGACGAGGGTCAGGGCATCCTTGGAGACAGCGGGAGCCACGGCCTTGAATTCGGGGTTATTCAGGGCGGCGTGGAGAACGTCGTCGCTGGGGCACAGGGCCTCCTTGGCCTTCTTGTTCAGACCCATGGCGGCCTTCAGACCCAGGATCCGGGTCAGCGCCTCGGTCATGCGATCTTCGGAAATCACGCCGGTGCGGTAGGCGTCCAGCATGGCGGCGAAATCCTCGTCGGGATCGTTGAAGAACAGGAACATATCACAGCCGGAATTGATCGCCAGCGGCAGCATGTCCTTGCGCTTCATCTGGTTGGTCATGCCCACCATGTGGGAGGCATCGGTGACCACCATGCCGTTGAAGCCCAGCTTATTGCGCAGCAGGTCGGTCATGATTTCGGGGCACAGGGTGGCGGGGCGCAGCTGCTCCGGGGTGATGTCGGGGTGCAGCTCCTTCATATACTCGGGCATCAGGATGTGGCCGCCCATGATGGCCTGCAGGCCGCCGTCAATCAGGGTCTTGTACACCTGGCCGTAGGTAGCCATCCATTTTTCCAGGCCGAAGTGGTTGACATTGTTGGACAGGTGGGCATCCCGGTAGTCCTGGCCGTTGCCGGGGAAGTGTTTGGCGCAGGAGGCCACACCCTCGGTTTCAAACAGGCCCTGCATATAGGCATAGCCCATGGCAGCCACCTTCTCCGGGTCGTTGCCGTAGGCCCGGGAGAGGATTTCCTCACACTCCCAGTTGTAGGTGATGTCCACAACCGGGGCGAAGGCCATGTTGCAGCCGGTGGCGGCAATCTGAGCGCCGGAGACCCGGCCCATAGCCTGGGCATACTCCGGCTTGCCGGTGGCGCCCAGCTTCACCTGGCTGGAAACGAAGGTGCCGTCGGAGCAGACACCACTGCCGCCGGTTTCCGGGTTGCAGGCGATGAACACCGGGATTTTGGCGTATTTTTGCAGGATGCGGTTCTGGGCCAGCACCTTCTCGCCGGGCATGCCGTTGTAGCGGCAGCCGCCCAGGTGATACTTTTCCATCAGTTCCTTCAGATAGTCCTCCTCCTGAGAGGCGGTGAGCTGCCAGAACAGCTGGCCAACCTTCTCCTCGTCGGTCATGCCGGCGATGGTGGATTTCACCCAAGCGATGTCTGCATCGCTCAGGCAATAGGGTTTTGCACGTAAATTAACCATAGGGCTTACAGTTCCTTTCCTTAAGCTGCATATTGGAAATGCGGGGAATTCCCTGTTAGTATAGCAGAGTATTTGCTGATTTGCAACGGGATAGAAAAGAAAGTAGTAAAGAAATTGTGAATTTTATACAAGAGTGCGCCAATGGTGGGTAGGGCGAAAAAATCCGTTGTAACTTGCCGGATGCCATAGTATAATGGGAAAAATGAAAAAAGGAGCGTATGCGGATGAAACTTGTGTGGCTGACGGCCCTGGGGGTCGGCGGCGCTACGGTGCTGGGAAGCCTGATCGGCTTCGTGTTTCGGCGGATTTCCCATCGCTTCAGCGATTTGGTGCTGTCCTTTGCCGCCGGCGTGATGCTGGCAGCGGCGGTGCTGGGACTAATCGTGCCGTCGGTGGAGTATGGGGGAAAGGGCGGCCTGGTGATTGCGGTGGCGGGCATTTTCGCCGGGGCCTTGTGCCTGAACCTGATTGACCGGCTGGTGCCCCACATGCACCGGCTGGTGGGCGTGGAGCTGGAAAAGCACCACGGTAACGCCAATCTTAACAAGGTGCTGCTGTTTGTCACCGCCATTGCCATTCACAATCTGCCCGAGGGCATTGCCGCCGGTGTCAGCTTCGGTACAGACAATGTGGCCGATGCCCTGTTGATTGCAGGGGGCATTGCCCTGCAAAATGTGCCGGAGGGCATGGTGATCATCGGCCCTATGCTGGCGGCAGGAATCACACCGGGGCGGACCTTCCTGTGCGCTCTGGCTACGGGCTTGATTGAGGTGGCGGGGACCCTGCTGGGCTACTTTGCGGTGACGGTGGCTACGGCGATTCTGCCCTTTGCCCTGGCCTTTGCCGGGGGGACCATGCTGTATGTGATCAGCGATGAAATGATTCCTGAGACCCACCACGATGGGGCAGGCGGCGTAACCTATGCCCTGCTTGCCGGCTTCTGTGTAATGCTGATATCAGATGTGCTGCTGGGATAACGGATAAGGAGAGAATGAACCATGGAAAAGAAAATTTTGTTTGATTTGGACGGCACGCTTACAGATTCTGGCGAGGGAATCTTCAACTGCGTCAAGCTGGCGCTGCACCACTTTGGCCTGCCCATCCCGGATGCAGAGGAACTGCGTACATTTGTCGGCCCACCGCTGGTGGATTCCTTTGTCCGCCACGGCGTCCCGGCGGACCGGGTGGAGGAGGCCATGGCGGTGTACCGCAGCCGCTACACCACCGTGGGAAAGTTTGAAAATACCCCCTATCCCGGCATTCGGGAGCTGTTGGAGGCACTGACGGAGCGGGGATATGTCCTCTTTGTGGCAACCTCCAAGCCGGAGGCTATGTCCATTGAGATTTTGGAGCATTTCGATTTGGCGAAATACTTCCGGCAGATTTGCGGAGCCTCTCTGGATGCCTCCCGCAGCAGCAAGGAGGATGTGATTGCCTACCTGCTGGAGCGCAACGGCCGAGACGGGAAGATGATTATGGTAGGCGATACCAAGTTTGACGTGCTGGGGGCCAAAGCCCACGGCATTCCGGCGGTGGGTGTCACCTGGGGCTATGGCAAACGGGAGCAGATGCGCCAGGCTGGCGCTGCTGCGATTGTGGATACCCCGGTGCAGCTGCTGGAGATTTTGGAGCAGATGTGAGTTTTGCAGGATGCCATCTGTAAAATTTGCAATTTGAAAATGTAAAAAATGCACAAAAACCGGGATGCCTTTTTGGCAGACCCGGTTTTTTGCATGATTGAAAACGAAAAAATGCAAAAATGCAGGGAATGTCTCTTGACAGCTGGGGACGGTTTTGATATCATAATCGTATTGTGTTTAACAAAAACGCCGCTTTTGGGGCGATTGACAGGAGGAATGGGATGAATCTCAGAGAATTGGTACAGCAAATGCAGCCGCAGCTGCTGGCCTGTTTGCAGGAAAACCTGCGCATTCCCAGCGTTCAGGGAGCGGCAGAGCCTGGTGCGCCGTATGGCGCAGCGGTTCGGCAGAGTTTGGACCATGTCCTGGCGGCGGCCCAGAAGCTGGGGCTGCGCACGGTCAATATGGATGGGCAGCTGGGCTGGTGTGAGTACGGCGAAGGGGACGAGATGGTGGCGGTACTGGGCCACCTGGATGTGGTTCCTGCCGGTGACGGCTGGAGCATGGACCCCTGGGGCGGCGAAATTCGGGACGGCCGAATTTTTGGCCGTGGCACCATGGATGACAAGGGGCCGTCCATTGCGGCGATGTTTGCCCTGGCTGCGCTGAAACAGAGCGGGCTGCCCCTGCGCCGCCGGGTGCGGGTGATGTTCGGCTGCAACGAGGAAACCGGAGCGGCGGACATGAAGCACTATCTGGCCCAGGGCGGAGAAATCCCGGTGATGGGCTTTACCCCGGACGGGGAATACCCGGTGATCAACGGGGAAAAGGGAATCATCAATGCTGCGTTCGTGCGGAAGCTGAACCAGACCGGCGATCTGCGGATTTTGTCCATTCAGGGCGGCACGGCGGGGAATGTGGTCCCGGCGGCGGCCCAGGCTCGATTGGCGTGCCCCCGGGAACTTGCCCAGCGGATTGCCCAGCTGAACAACCACAAGGTTTTGTTTACCTTGACGGAGGAGGGGCTGCTGGTGCAGACCCAGGGTGTCAGCGCCCACGGCAGCACCCCGGAACAGGGGGAGAACGCCATCGGCCGGCTGATGCTGACTCTGGACACCCTGCCCTTTGAGGGGGACGGGGCTGATGCAATCCATTTCCTGGCAACCCGCCTGGGTATGGAAACCGGCGGCGAAAGCCTGGGAATTGCGCTGAAAGATGCTCCTTCCGGCGGTCTGACTCTGAACTGGGGAACGCTGGAAGGGGACGAAAGTCAGTGGCGGATGAAGCTCAATTACCGCTACCCGGTGACCAAGGAATACGCCGACTGCGCCCCCATTCTGGATGCGGCGTTCCAGGAAGCGGGCTTCGTGAAAGAATCCGAGCAGCACAAGGCAAAGCTTTACATTCCTGAGGACAGGGAACTGGTGCAGACCCTGCTGCGGGTATACGAGGCCCAGACCGGCCTGCCGGGACAGGCCAAGTCCATCGGCGGCGGCACCTATGCCAAGTCCCTGCCCAATATTCTGGCCTTTGGCCCGGTGTTTCCCGGCGACGAAATCCGGGAGCACAAGCCGGACGAATTTATGGAGCTGTCCCGGCTGATGGAGAACGCCCAGCTGATTGGGGAAGCAATGTACGAAATGGCAAAGTGAGGGAACCAACATGAAAATTACCAAGGTACGTCTGGGCCGGATCTCCGTGCCGCTGCACACGCCTTTTAAGACGGCGCTGCGCACGGTGCATTCCGTGGAGGACGTGATTGTGGAAATCCACACCGACTGCGGCGCCGTGGGCTATGGCGAAGCCCCTCCCACTGGGGCTATCACCGGTGACACCACCGGGGCGATTATCGGGGCCATTCAGGACCACATTGCCAAGACCATCATCGGCCGGGATGTGGAGGAACTGGAGCCGCTGCTGCAAGCGGTGCAGAAGTGCATTGTGGGCAACACCAGCGCCAAGGCGGCGGTGGACATGGCCCTGTGGGATTTGTACGGACAGCTGTATAACATCCCGGTGTATAAGCTGCTGGGCGGCGGCCGCAAGGAGATTGTGACGGATATCACCATCTCTGTCAACGACCCGGAGATCATGGTGCAGGATGCCCTGCGGGCGCTGGAACGGGGGTATGACTGCCTGAAAATGAAGGTGGGCATCCACCCGGAGCTGGATGTGGCCCGGCTGGCGGCTGTGCGCCAGGCGGTGGGCAAGGATGTGGTCATCCGCATCGATGCCAACCAGGCATGGCAGCCCAAGGAGGCTGTGCGGATCCTGAACAAAATGCAGGAGCAGGGTCTGGATATCGAGCTGGTGGAGCAGCCGGTGAAGGCCCATGACCTGGAAGGTCTGAAATACGTCACCCAGCGCAGCTATGTGCCGGTGCTGGCGGACGAGGCGGTGTTCTCCCCGGAGGATGCCATGACCATTATGCAGATGGGGGCGGCAGACCTGATCAACATCAAGCTGATGAAGTGCGGCGGCCTGTATAACGCCTTGAAAATCGCCTCCGCTGCGGAGGTGTTCGGGGTGGAGTGCATGATCGGCTGTATGCTGGAAGCGAAAATCTCCGTCAATGCGGCGGTGCATCTCAGCTGCGCCAGAAACATCATCACCAAGGTGGATTTGGACGGCCCGGTGCTGTGCCGGGAGGACCCCATTGTGGGCGGCGCAATGTTTGATGAAAAGCGGATTACGGTTTCCGATGCACCGGGCCTGGGCATCATGGGAATCGAGTCTGGAAAAATTCAGTATTTGGCGTAATATGCAGACACGTTCTGCATGGCCGGCTTCGTGGCCTTTTGTCGTGCAGCCCGGAGCTGAGCCAATGCGGTTAGAATCATGCGGTGTATCCTGGGATGCATCGGGAAAAGGAAGGATATAGATGATTACAAACGGTTTTACCTATGTAGCCGTGCTGCTGCTCCTGGCGGGCATTCTGGTCACCCTGGAGAAGAAGACGGGCTGGAAGTTCTTTAAGTTTATCCCGGCGGTAGTGCTGCTGTATCTGCTGTCCATGGTGCTGTGCACCCTGGGCGCGTGGGATATGGAGGCCACCAAGCCGGCGTACAGCGCATTGAAAAACAGCATGACCTATGCCATGATTTTCACCATGCTGCTGCGCTGCGACATTCGCAAAATTATCAAGCTTGGACCCAAAATGCTGCTGGGCTTTTTCACGGCTTCCGTGACCATTATGTTCAGCTTTGTGGCGGGCTTCGTCATTATGAAGGGATTCATTGGGCCGGATGCTTGGATGGGGCTAGGCGCTCTGTGCGGCAGCTGGCTGGGCGGTTCCGGCAACATGGTTGCCGTGCAGACGGCGCTGGATATCAGCGAAGCGGACATGGGCTATGCGCTGGTCATTGATTCCATTGACTATTCCCTGTGGGTGGTGTTCCTGCTGTGGGCCATTCAGCTGGCACCTAAGTTCAACAAGTGGACCAAAGCAGATACCAAGCGGCTGGACGAAGTCTCAACCAAGCTGGCGGAGGATGCCAAGCTGAACACCTCCACCATCACCTTCCAGAGCCTGATTCTGCTCATCGGCACGGCCCTGGTGGTGTCTGCCGTGGGTCAGAATGTGGGCAATTTCCTCAACGGCCTGATGCCGTTCCTGGACAAGGCCACCTGGACGGTGCTGTTTATCACCGTGATGGGCCTGCTGGGTGCTGTGTCCCCTCTGGGCAAGGTGGCCGGTTCTGCGGAGATTTCCAATCTGCTGCTGTATACCGTCATCGCTCTGCTGGCCTCCCGGGCAAGCCTGCTGGAGCTGGCAGATGCCCCGGCTTGGATTCTCACTGGCTTCATCATCTTGGGCATCCATGGTGTTCTTCTGCTGCTGTTCAGCAAGCTGTTTAAGCTGGATATGTTTACCGCTGCGGTGGCATCCCTGGCAAACATTGGCGGCACGGCTTCGGCGCCGGTGCTGGCGGGTGCTTACTCCGGCTCTCTGGTGCCGGTGGGCATCCTCATGGCTCTGCTGGGCTACGTCATCGGCACGCCCTGCGGCATCTTGGTTGCAAACCTGATGCGCATGCTGGCATAATTTACGCTGCTCCATCCTGCTGCGGATGGAGCAGCTTTTTTGAAACAGGGCTTGACGAACACCGGAACGTGGGTGTAAAATATGGCAAAACCGGCGGATTGCGCTGCCGGTTTTGCATTTACTCTTTGGTTAGCTTAAACTAACTGCCAAGATTACAGAAAGGTCGGTGCGAAACATGTACCAAATTACAGTAAAAGTAGATGGCATGATGTGTGCTATGTGCGAAACGCATGTCAACGATGAGCAGCCAGGCAGCCCAAAGAGATGCAGCAGCCCTGGCCAGCGCCATCAGCGCAGAAGGATACCAAGCCTTTCAGAAGGCTACGGCAGAAAAAACTGGTGAATGAACAACACCGCCGCAGTGAAGCCACTGCGGCGGTGCTCAGATTGTCAAAAAAGTGCCTCGCAGAGTTCGCCGCCGTAGCGGCGAATAAAGTCAAATCCATTTTCGACCGGGGCGTGTACCTGGGCGAAAATACTTATCAGGCTGCAAGTGTGGAATTTGTTCGCCATGGGCGGACAAATTATGCGCGCAGCAGACTGCAAAAACCTGTCGAAAAGCCCCATGGGGGATTTTCGACAGCCTGAACACCGCCGCAGTGAAGCCACTGCGGCGGTGCTTTTCGTTTTGAGGGGGGTTACTCGGAGAGCTTTATCACCAGGTAATCACCGATACACTGAATGGAGCCGTGGTAGGGGTAAACCGGCATTTGCTGAAATTGGTCTGTTTGACGCAGAGCTTCCACTTGGGCTTCATCGGCAAAGGGAAGGGATACGCCCAAGTAGTTCCAGAAGAACTGGGGAGCGGAATAGTCGTTGGGAATGAATCCCTTGACGCCCATAACGGCATCCAGAGGTTCAAAGTGGGCTTCATAACCGGGCGCTTGCCAATTGCCAACCACGGCAATCTTACAGCCGGGTTGGAACCCTGGGGTTTGCTGGGCGGCAGCAAGAACATTGGAATAGAAGCTAAATGCGTTTTCGTAGCGGAGGAAAAGCTGTAAATAGGCCTGGTTAGCCAGAAGAATATTTCCGGCTATGACCAGTGCCATGACCCAAATTCCGGCGTTTTTCAGCACCTTTACGGTTACTGCAATAGGCGCTTTTTCAGGGAGCACCTCCTGGATGAGCACTGTTGAGAATAGGTAGAAGCCTAGGAAGCTGTAAAGCACAAGGGTGTGAATGGAACCTTCCGCAGTAAACAGGAACATGCAGTTGATGCTCAGCGGCAGCAGCGCAACCAGCACCAGCAGCAGAGCGGTGGAGACGGGGGGGTGCTTGCCGGTCCACAGCCAGCAACCCAGCAGCCCCAGGGATACGGCAGATAGCAGCAGGTGCAGTCCCTGGGTGCCAGGCATGAGGCCGTAAGCGCCTTGGGTGAAGCTGCGGAAAAATTCCTGATAGGCCAGCAAAATCCGCTGGGGAAGGGCGGATAGTTGAAATGTCACATTGCCGCCTGCGTAGCTGTTCATTTGCGTATGGGTCAGATTTAGGACCAGTGCTGTGGCTAGAATATACAGCCCCAGGCTGACGATCAAAAATCCCAGGAAGAACAGCCCACGCTTGAACACCGGCAGAACCTGCTTGTCTTGGAGCAAATCTTGAATGAGCACCAGCACTAGCAGCGTGGCGGTGATGGCGATGTAGGCTTGGTAGATGCTCAGGGACAGGACAACGGCGGCAAGAGCGGCAACAGCCCAGAGCCGCCCCTTGCAGACCAGCCACACCCCCAGCACGGCCAGAAGAAACGCCACGCCATAGGAACTGCTGGTAAACATGTAGCCGAAGGTGCCGGTAAGGGAGGGGAAGGCCAGCACACAGCCGCCCAGCAGGGCTTGCAGCAAGCGGCTGCGAATGTGGAACAAATCCGCCATAAGGCATACCGCCAAGGCAATCAGCACAATGGTAAGAATGCCGTAAATCCAGGGCATGGAGAAGTTAGGCAGAATGCTGTCCAGTGCGCCCAAGCCCCAGCGGCCGGAGCTGACGGTGGCGCCTTTTGAAAAAAGACAGCCAGCCTCATCGTGGTTGATGAGTTTGTTGGTAAAGGCAAACATGTGGGCCAGCAGACCGCAGGCCAGACTGCTGAAAAAAGCAGAACGATAATGTCTCAGCCAAGCCCAAAAGCGCCGCAGAAGTCCTGCAGTCCACAAAGAATCGATGTCTTCCATGTCTCTCTCCTTGTAAAATGTGATGAAAAAGATTATACACCTAGCAGCCCGCCCTGTCAACACGGGGGAAGAATGCATCGATTTTCTCCCGTATGTCAGCATATTTTAGGTAGACGATGTTGAACTCCCGGACGATGGGCTCTCCTTCGATGGTGAATTTGGCGATATCCGGGTCGCTGTTGGCCAGTACCTCGTAGACGAAGGAAACCCCAAAGCCGTTTTTGACCAAATCCAGAATCACCGGGAAGCTGGAAATGCAGATCTGCCGCCGGAAATGGTCCAGGGATTCGTTGTATCCCTGAAGTTTCTGCTCCAAAATGGCCCGGGTTCCGGAGCCTTCCTCCCGGTGAATGATGGTCTGCTGGAATAGCTCCTCCAGGGACACCTGTCGGCCGGCAAAGGGGTGGTTTTTGGGGCAGACTCCTACAAATGGCTCCCGGCGCAGCAGCTGGCTGTCAAAGCGGCTGCGGTCAAAATAGCCCTCCACTACGGCGTAGTCCAGCTGATTTTCTTCCAGCAGATTCAGAAGCCGGTCGGTGTTGTCCACCACCAGGGACAGGGCGTGGTCCGGGTCCTCGAGATAGCGGCGAATTTGGGCCTTGAGTACGTAGTCACCAATGGTTTTGGTGGCACCGATTTTCAGTTCCTGCACTTGGCTGCCCAGTTTTTGGCGCAAGTCCTGGTCTTGCAGCCGCATGGCCCGGGCGTACTGCTCCAAAATCTGGGCGGCCTCTGTTTTATATAGATGGGCATTGCGGTATTCAAAAAGTTTGCGGCCATATTGCCGCTCTAAGTAGTGAATTTGCTGGGTCACAGCGGGCTGGGTGATGCCCAGGGCATCGGCTGCCTTGCGGTAATTCATCCGCTCGCAGACCTGCAAAAACGTTTCGATGCGATAGTCCAGCATGGAGCGCCTCCCGTGTGTTGATAAGAAAATATAATGGGTGTATAAGGATACTTTGAGTTGATTTTATCACAAATGCTGTGGTATAATCAAGACGCAAAAGGGAAAACAAGGCATCCCTGGAAAAGAAAAAAGGCCATGCCGCTCCTCCCGCCGCACCCACGTTCTCAATCCGGACCCGTTATGGGTGACAAATGAAAAGGAGAAATCAGAATGAATGTTGTTGTCATTGGCGGCGTAGCCGCCGGTACCAAAACCGCTGCAAAGCTGATGCGTCAGGACCGCAGCGCAACGGTCACCGTTTACACCAAAAGCAAAGACATCTCCTACGCTGGCTGCGGACTGCCCTACTATGTGGGCGGCAGCATCGAGACTCGGGAGGAGCTGATCGTCAACACGCCCCAGAGCTTCCAGGGACTGACCGGTGTGGAGGTCCGCACCGGCATGGAAGCGGTAGCCCTGGATGCAGCTGAGAAAACCGTCACCTTTGCAGACGGCCAGCGTGTGGGTTATGACAAGCTGGTGATCGCCACCGGCGCCGTGCCGTTTGTCCCCAACGTGGCGGGAGCGGAGCTGCCCGGGGTCTTCCCCATGCGCCAGCCGGACGATGCCATCGCCCTGCGGGCCTATTTGGAGGAGAACAAGTGCCGTTCCGCTGTGGTGGTAGGCGCCGGTTTTATTGGCCTGGAGCTGGCGGAGAATCTCACCGCCCAGGGCGTGAAGGTCACCGTGGTGGATATGGCCAGCCAGGTGATGCCCAACCTGTTTGACGCAGAAGTGGCCGATTACATCCGCCGTCAGCTTCAGACCCGGGGCATCCGGGTGGTCACCGGCGCCGGCCTGACCCAGGTGCTGGGCACCGACCGAGCAACAGGCGTGGAGACTTCCGTGGGTCAGTTCCCGGCGGATGTGGTGGTGATGGCCATTGGCGTTCGCCCGGCCACCGGCTGGCTGGCGCAGTCCGGCTTGGAGATGAACCGGGGAACCATTGTGGTGGACCGCCAGCAGCGGACCAATTTGGCGGACATCTACGCCGTGGGCGACTGCGCCCAAGTATTCAACCGCATCACCGGTAAGGCCCAGTGGTCTGCCATGGGCTCCACCGCCAACATCACCGGGCGGCTGCTGGCCCAGAATATCACCGGCACGGAAGCCGTCTATGGCGGTTGCTTGGGCACCGGCGTGGTGAAGCTGGCTGCCGACCTGAATGCGGGCCGCACCGGCCTGACGGAGGCCCAGGCCAAGGAGGCAGGCTTCGACCCCATTACCGTCACCTGCGCCACCGATGACAAGGCCCATTACTATCCGGGAGCCGGTACCTTCGTCACCAAGCTGATTGCCGACCGGCAGAGCCATCGGCTGCTGGGCATTCAGGTGCTGGGCAGCGGTGCTGTGGACAAGATGGTGGACATTGCCGTTACCGGCATCAGCCTGGGGGCTAAGGTGGAGGACTTTGATACCCTGGACTTTGCCTATGCGCCCCCCTTCTCTACGGCAATCCATCCGTTTGTGCAGGCCTGCTACGTTCTGGAAAACAAGCTGTCCGGTGCTTATGAGACGATGACACCTGCCCAGTATCTGGCCACCAAGGGGCGGGGGTATCGGGTAGTCGATGTGAGCCGTGCACCGGCAATTCCTGGCGCCACCTTTGTGGAGCTGGGCAAGGTCAATGGCCCGATTGACGGACTGAAGCTGGATGAAAAGCTGCTGCTGGTGTGCACCAAGGGCAAGCGGGCCTACCTGCTGCAAAATCGGCTGAAATCCTACGGCTACACCAACACCTTGGCGTTGGAGGGCGGTACAACAGTGAATAAGGTTACTGTCAGCTTTGAAGGCGCACTGCCTCCCATGGAAATCAAGCGGGTCAAGGGCTTGGGCTGCCTCCAGGACAAACGCTATCCCGATGTGTTCAACGTCCGCGTGATTACCCGCAACGGCAAAATCACCGCCCAGGAGCAGCACGTGGTGGCGGAAGCCGCCGAGCGGTTCGGCTCCGGCGAGGTGACCATGACCACCCGGCTGACCCTGGAGATTCAGGGTGTCAAGTACACCAACATCCAGCCGCTGATCGACTTCCTGGCGGAGCACGGTCTGAGCACCGGCGGCACCGGCTCTCTGGTGCGTCCTGTGGTGTCCTGTAAGGGTACCACCTGCCAGTACGGCCTGATCGACACCTACGGCCTGTCGGAAAAGCTCCATGAAAAGTTCTATGTGGGCTACCACGGTGTGACCCTGCCCCACAAGTTTAAGATTTGCGTGGGCGGCTGCCCCAACAACTGCGCCAAGCCCAACCTGAACGACCTGGGCATTGTGGGCCAGAAGGTGCCCATGATCGATTACACCAAGTGCCGGGGCTGCAAAAAGTGCCAGATTATGGAAAGCTGCCCCATCAAGGTCCCCCAGCTGGTGGACGGCAAGATCCAGCTGGATGCAAACCAGTGCAATAACTGCGGCCGCTGCGCCGGCAAGTGCCCCTTCGGTGCCTTTGAGGAGTACCAGCAGGGCTACAAGATTTACATTGGCGGCCGCTGGGGCAAGAAGTTCGCCCACGGCCAGCCGCTGAGCAGAATCTTCACCAGTGAGGACGAGGTTATGGATGTGGTGGAGAAGGCTATCCTGCTGTTCCGGGATGAGGGCCTTTCCGGCGAGCGCTTCGCCGACACCGTGACCCGCCTGGGCTTCGACTATGTCAACGATAAGCTCATCAGCGGCAGCATTGACAAAACCGCCATCCTTAGCAAGACCGTCAAGGGCGGCGCCACTTGCTAAGCTCCCTCCTAAAATTCCCCAGGCCCTGGCCTGGGGAATTTTTATGGGCAGGGGAGAGAAAGGAGATTGTATGGTTTATTTTCCTATGTGTGTAGATTTGACGGGAAAGCTCGTCTATGTGATTGGCAGTGGCCCCCAGGCTGCGCAGAAGGCCCAGGTGCTACGGCACTTTGGCCCCCGGCTGCGGCAGCAGGGGACGTTTACCCAGGCGGATGCCGAAGAAGGCCCGGCGCTGGTAGTGGTCGGGGATTTGCCCTTGGCGGAAGCCGAGAAGATCGTGCAGATCTGCCGCAGGTATGGCATTGCCGTGAATGTGGTGGATGTGCCCCGGCTGTGCAGCTTTTATTTTCCGTCTCTGGTTACCCGGGGGCCGCTGACGGTGTCCGTCTCCTCCGGGGGCGGCTGCCCAGCCGGAGCTGCCTATCTGCGCCGCCGGGTGGAACAGGCGCTGCCAGAGCACACGGAGCAGGTGCTGCTGTGGCTGACACAGCAGCGGCAAATGCTGCGGCAGAGGGGGATTCTAAAAAGTGCCGTGGAGATGGCCTTTGCGATGGACCGTCCGCTGACGCAGCAGGAGCTGGCGCAGCTGCAGAAGCAAATGACATAAAAGATGGGCTGGTGCAGCGTTTGCTGTACCAGCCCAAAATGTTGCATTTTAGCGGAATTATCCCCGCATAGCCCGCTTCCGAGCGATGTTGATGGGGCCTTCCTGCATGTTGTTGATCCAAGCCAGGCTTTTGCCTGCACCGTAGGCGGTGCAGGAATCCGGGTCATCTGCCAAGATGCAGGCGATGCCGGTGCGCTCCATCAGCAGCAGATCCATGCCCCAAATCTGGCCGCAGCCGCCGGTGATGGTGATGCCGTTTTCGGAAATGTCGGATACCAGTTCCGGGCTGGTCTGCTCCATGACTGCCAGCACCTCCTCGGCAATCTGTCGGGCGGGGCGGCGCAGCACCTCGTAAATCTCCGTGGAGGTGAGGGTGACCATCTTGGGCATGCCGGTTTTGAAGTCCCGGCCCTTGACGTTCATGCTGCGTTCTTCGTCTCGGGGATAGACCTGACCAATCTGAATTTTGATGCTCTCTGCGGTGACCTGACCGATGACCACGCCGTGCTGGCGGCGGACATAACGGGCGATCATTTCGTCAAAATAGTTTCCGGCGATTTTCAGAGAGGAGGACACGGCCACGCCGTTCATGCTCAGCACGGCGATGTCGGTGGTACCGCCGCCGATATCCACCACCAGGTGGCCGCTGGCGCCACGGATATCCAGACCGGCACCCAGACCGGCGGCCAAAGGCTCCTCAATCAAGAACACACGGCGGGCGCCGGCTTCGATGGCGGCGTTGATGACGCTGCGCTCCTCCACTTCGGACACGCCGGAGGGAACGGAGACGACGACACGGGGCTTCGGGGTGAACAGACCGGCTTTGGTAGCGGTCTTGAACATCTCCTGAAGCATCCGCACGGTCATCTCGTGGTCGGAGACGATGCCGTCCTTCAGCGGGTGCATAGCCACCACGTTGCCGGGGGTACGGCCCAGCATGTTCCGGGCAGCAGCGCCCACTTGAAGAATTTTTCCGGTGTTCTTATCCACAGCCACAACGGACGGCTCCCGGACCACCAGGCCCTTGCCGTCGGCATAGATGAGAACGTTGGAAGTGCCCAGGTCTACACCCAGGTCATTGGAAAACATAGAAAAAAGAGACATATAGACACCTTTACTTTCGTGCTGCCGCAACTGCGGCACAATGTACTTGTCCGGCCCCGGCGGTGCGCAGAACTCTGGCAGCCTCTGCGGCGGTGGCTCCGGTGGTGAGGATATCGTCCAGCAGCAAAATCCGCTTGCCGGTCAAATCCTGCCCGGGGAGAATCTGGTAGGCACCCAGCACGTTGGCCCGCCGCTGGGCGGCATCGGACAGGCTGGACTGGGGCTGGTTGTGACGAACCTTTTTCAGCAGCGGCGTGGCTTCCATGCCCAGCTCCTTGGCAGCTGCCCGGGCAATCAGCTCCACCTGGTCATAGCCCCGCTGCCAGTTCCGGCGGCGGCTCACCGGCACCCACGTGAGCAAATCAAAGCCCTCCGGGTGGGATTGCAGCACCGTCATAGCCAGCATGCGGCCATAGGCTGGGGCAAAGGACCGGGCATTGTGGAACTTATAACGCAAAAGACTTTTTCTCACGTTCCCTTCATAGTACCAAACTGCGGCGAAACTGTCAAGAAATTGCGGCGGATTTTTGTGATTTCCGTATACGGGGGCATCCAACCGGCAGCTGCGGCACAGGTCCAGCTCCTGGGGAGCGAGCAGCTGGCCGCATAAAATGCACTTGGGCGGAAACAGCAGATGCAAAAGACGCTGGAGAATTTGCATGGATACCACCTCCAAATAGATTGGGGCAGGATTATTCGACCTTGCCTTCGAGGCGAAGCTTCAGGCCGGTGTAGCGCCGATTTTTGGAGGCGTTCTGGGTCATGGTGACCACCGTTTCCTCCCGGCCGACAATGATCAGCAGCTCTCTGGCTCGGGTGATGGCGGTATAGAGGATGCTCCGGCTGAGCAGGTAAGGGGAGCCGTTCCAGGCGGTGAGAATCACTGCACGGTATTCGCTGCCCTGGCTTTTGTGCACCGTCATGGCGTAGGCCGGCTCCAGCTCGTTGAGCTGGGTAAAGTCATAGACAGCTTCCCGGTCATCAAAGACCACGCTTAGGGTTTCGGTTTGGGGATTGATTTGCTGAATGGTGCCGACGTCTCCGTTGAAAATACCGGCACCGGCAGCACTGCCGTCGCATTTTTTCCACAGAATGTCATAGTTGTTGCGAATCTGCATCACCCGGTCGCCTTCCCGGAAGAGGTATTCCCCGAAGGTACGTTCCTTTTTCTCTGGGGATGGCGGGTTGAGCGATGCTTGCAGGAGCTTATTCAGGCTCACCGTGCCGACACCGCCTTTGCGGGTGGGGCAGAGAACTTGGATTTGCTCCGGGGGAATGCCCATGTTTTTGGGGAGGCGGGTGGTGCATAAATCTCGGATGAGCGTGCTGACACCTTCTTCGCTGTTGCGGCGCATGAAGAAAAAGTCGTTGGTGACAGTCCTCAAATCCGGCAGCTGGCCCTGGTTGACCCGATGGGCGTTCATAACGATCAGGCTCTGCTGGGCCTGGCGGAAAATCTCCGTCAGCTGCACCGCAGGCAAAACGCCGCTGCGGAGCATATCCCGGAAGGGAAAGCCCGGTCCCACCGGGGGCAGCTGGTCCGGGTCACCCACCAAGATCAGCCGCTTATTTCGGGGAACGGCTTGCAGCAGGGCATAAAGCAGCTGCACGTCCACCATGGACATTTCATCTACAATAATTACGTCGCCCTTAAGTGGGTTGGCGGCATCCCGCAGGAATACCATGTCCCCGGTGGCGGGGTCAATGGAGGCTTCCAAAAGCCGGTGAATGGTGGAGGCATCCTCTCCGGTGACTTCCGTCAGCCGTTTGGCGGCCCGGCCGGTGGGGGCGGCCAGCAGGCAGCGCAGCTGCATCTGTCCCAGCAGGGAAAGAATGCCATTTAGAATGGTGGTTTTGCCGGTACCGGGGCCGCCGGTGATCAGCAGCAGGCCGCAGGTGGCGGATTCCCGAATGGCCTGCGTCTGCTGTGGGGAATATTCCATTTGGCTTTCTTTGGCAATGCGGCGGATTTTTTGATTCAGCCCGGCAGGCTCCGGGAAGCGGCTTTCGGCAAAGGTCAGCAGAGCCTCGGCGCAGTAGCGCTCCGCTTCATACAGCTCCGGCAGATAAATCACGGTAATTCCCGCCAAGTGCTGCCGCACCAGCCGGTCGGCTTCCAGCAGGCGGTCAATGCCTTGCCCCACTGCTGCCGGATCGACGCTGAGCAGCTGGGCGGTGGCAGCGGTGAGCTTGTCCTGTGGCAGGAAGCTGTGGCCGCCGGTGAGATTATAGTGGAGTTCAAAGAGAATACCGGCCTCTACGCGCCGGGGGTCATCCCCGGCAATGCCCAGCTCAATGGCGAACCGGTCCACCGCTTCAAAGGGCGCATCCAGTCCATCATCCATCAGCAAATATGGATCGTCATAAAGCAGCTCAATGGTGCTCTCTCCATATAATTTATAGCATCGCACAGCCAGTTCCGCCGGCAGGTGGTGGAGGGCGAAAAACTCCATCAGCTGGCGCATGCCAACTTGCAGGCGAAATTCCTCGCCAATGGCTCTGGCTCGATCCCGGGAAATACCGGGCACTTGGGCCAGCTGCTCCGGCTCCCGCTCCATAATGGCCAGGGTTTGGTCGCCAAACTGCTCCACAATGCGCCCGGCCATTTTGGGACCGATGCCCTTAATGACCCGGCTGGACAGATAGCTTAAAATCTCCATGGCGGTCTGGGGCAGAAGCCGCTCGAGAAATTCTGCTTCAAACTGGCGGCCATAGCTGGGATGGCTGCTCCATTTGCCGGTGACCATCAGCCGCTCGCCCACCGTGGGCAGGGGAATGGTGCCCACTACGGTTATATTTTGGCCGCCGCCTACGTTCAGCCGCAGCACGGCATAGCCGTTTTCGTAGTTTTGGTATACCACGGCGCTGACTGCGCCTTGAATAATCTCCATATCTTCCGTCAACTTCTCTTCGCTCCCATCTCTACACAAAATCCTGCTGGGCAGGCGTTTGATCCGGTGGATATATCCGCAGCCCTTTGGCAAGATACTGTCGGCGCTGGCCTTCTGACAGGCCGAAATCCACCACGATCAATGGACAGCGGACCAGTCCCAAACTGCGCAGCCACAGAAAAAGCGGCACAAAGCCGGGACACGCCGCACTGGCAGCGCACAAAACCCATCCCTGCGGACCGGCAGTAAATAACCAGCCGGAAACGCACCACAGAAGGCTCAGTGCGCCAAAAGCTGCCAGAAACCCCACCAAAACGTACCATCCCACCTGCATCACCTCCCTGTCATGGTATGCCGGCGGGGAGGGCGGTGTGCATTTTTCTTTTATTGTACAACATTTCTGGCAAAATGAAAAGCCCCATTCTGCAATAGGGAAAATATGTCGGTTTGGTAACCAATTTTTCATAGTTAATTTATAAATTGGCCTTGCATCTCGACAGAATTTCGGATATAATACATGGTGATTGTAATGCATCGTCGCAGACAGGAGGCAGCATGAAAATTTTTGGCCTGATTATGTGGGTGGGGCAGTTTGGCTTTTCCGCAGTGTTTCCGACCTTGTTTTTCCTGCTGCTGGCATCCTGGCTGCAGCATCGGTTCGGGCTTGGTATGTGGATTGTTGTGCTGCTGGGTATTTTGGGGGTGCTTACCTCCATCAGTACCACCAAGTCCTGCCTGCGGTCCATGCGAAAGGCCGCTCAGGAGGCATCTTCCCAGAAGGAGTCGCCCACGGCCTTTAATACCCACCACTGAAATTCCTCCCAAGGGCATCCGCTTTTGGGACCATTACACTGCAAAGGAACGTTTTCCATGAAATTACAACCAGCCTCTCGTAAGGAGATTACCCGCATCAGCCTGGGCACGCTGATTTGCGATGTCATTTTGGTAGCGGTGCTGTTTTTGCTCAGCCTGGTGGGCGTGGGCAGTTTTGAACCTGGGCGCATCTTTTTGGGTGTGGCCTGCGGCTCGGTGGTGGCCATCGTCAACTTTACAGTTCTGTGCCTGACGGTACAGAGTGCAGTGGGGATGGAAAACAAACGGAAGATGAAGGCGAAGTTCCAGCTCAGCTATAACATCCGCTTGATTGTGCAGGCGGTGTGGGTGGTGGCTTCCTTCCTGATTCCCCAGATTCACTTCGTTGCTGGCGCAGCTCCGGTGCTGTTTCCCAATGTGGTGATTTATTTCCTGCAATTTACCGGGCGGCTTTTTCCCAAGCAGGAGAGCCAGCCGGAGCAGACACAGCAGCCAGAGGAAGCGGCACAGAGCGCCCAGTCCGGCTCTGACACATAACAGGGAAACGAGGTATTATTATGGATTTAGCAATCAACGGCGCAAGAGTTATCGCAACCATCGAAAATGTGCCAATTTTCGGTACCATTCAAATCACCCAAACCCTGGTGGCCAGCTGGTTGGTGATGATCATCATCACGGCGCTGTGCATCTGGCTGGGCCATGGGCTGAAGGTCACCGGTATTTCCCGGAAGCAGGCCGTGGCAGAGATGCTGGCGACCAGTCTGCTGAACTTCGTCCGGGGCAATATGGGCACCGGATTTGACCATTACATTCCGCTGATTGGCACCATCTTCATCACCAGCGTGGTTTCCAACCTCATCAGCCTGGTGGGCATCTGGAGCCCCACGGCCGACCTGATGACGGAACTGGCCTGGGCGCTGGTGGTCTTCGTGCTGATTACCTACCATAAGATCAAGGCCTCCGGCATCGGCGGCTATCTGAAAGGATTCCTGGACCCCATTTTTGTCATGGCACCCATCAATGTGATGAGTGAGTGCTTCACCCCCATCTCCATGGCCTGCCGTCACTTCGGCAACATTCTCTCCGGCACCGTGATCAGTGCGTTGATTTATGCGGCTTTGGCGATGGCGAACAATGCGCTGTTCGGGTTCCTGGGCTCCAGCTTGCTGGCAGCCATCGCCCTGACTTTGGTGGGCGGTGCCCTGATTCTGTTTTTCCGCAAGCGGAAAAAGTTCCCTTTCATCTTGGGCATCATCCTGGCAGTGCTGGGTGTGCTGGCAGTGATTACCAATTTGGGCGCAACATTCCCCTGGCTGACGGTGGGTATTCCTGCCATTCCCAGCCTGTACTTTGACTGGTTCGGCGGCTGCATTCAGGCATTCATTTTCTGCACCCTGACCACTCTCTTCATCAAACAGGCAGCAGGCGACTAATGCCGCTGGCCATTTGAATAAACATGTATTGAAATGATTTAGGAGGAAATAGTTATGAACGAAATGCAGCTTTTAGCAAAAGGTATCGCCCTGGCCGGCTGTGGCATCGGCGCTGGTTTGGCTCTGATTGCTGGTATCGGCCCTGGTATCGGTGAAGGTAACTGCGCCGCTGCCGCTTGTGAGGCCGTTGGCCGTCAGCCCGAGTGCAAGGGCGATGTGACCAGCACCATGATCCTGGGTATTGCCCTGTCCGAGACCACCGGCATTTACGGCTTCGTTACTGGTCTGCTGCTGATTTTCGCCGCTCCCGGTATGTTCATGAAGTACCTGGCCTAATCTGAGCAAGCGAAAACAGATTATTGACCGGAAGGAGGCCAATCAATGGAAGCTATTTATCAGTCCCTGGTGGCTGTAAATCCCGTAACCTTGATTGCTCAGATTTGCAACCTCTTTATCCAGCTGTTTCTGTTCAAGAAGTTCTTCTGGGACAAGATTCTGGCGGTGCTGGATCAGCGCCGTCAGGCTGCTGACCAGCAGATTGCGGATGCGAAGGCTGCCCATGCAGAGGCGGCTGCCATCAAAGAGACGTATGAGCAGAACATGAAGCAGGCGAAGGCTCAGGCCGATGGGATTCTGGCCAACGCCCAAAAGACGGCAACCCTGCGCAGTGAGGAGATCATCAGCCAGGCTCAGGCTGCGGCTGCTCAGATCAAGTCCAAGGCATCTGCCGACATCCAGCTGGAGCGGAAGAAAGCCGTCAACGATGCGAAGAACGAAATCTCCGGCTTGGCAATGGCCATTGCCGGCAAGGTTGTGGGTCGGGAGCTGAACGCTGCGGACCAGGCTGGCTACATCGACCGCTTTATTGAGGAATTGGGTGATCAGGTATGACGGAAGTGGGAAGCGTTTACGGCCAATCGCTGTATGAGCTTGCCAAGGAGGAATCCCTGGCTGCACAGATTGGAGAGCAGCTGACGGTTTTGCAAACCAGCTTCCGCCAGGAGCCGGACTTTATTCGGCTGCTGAACTCTCCCAACCTGACCAAGGCGGAGCGGTGCCAGATTTTGGACGAGAGCTTTCGCCAAAAGGTGCATCCCTATCTGCTGAACTTCTTGAAAATTCTCACGGAGAAGGGCTATATGCGCCACTTTTCCGACTGCTGCAAGGCCTATACCCAGCGCTATGACCTGGATAACGGCATCGTGCGGGTGCAGGCCGTGTCGGCCATTGCGCTGACACAGCAGCAGAAGGATAGACTGACTGAAAAATTGAAAACAATTACCGGCAAGCAGGTCATCCTGCACTGCCGGATCGACCCCGCAGTCCTGGGCGGCATCCGCCTGGATTATGACGGTCAGCGCCTGGATGACACGGTGGCCCATCGTTTGGACGCCATCCGGGACCTGCTGAACAAAACCGTACTCTGACGAGAAAGCAGGGACTCTATGGAACTAAGACCCGAAGAAATTACCAAAATTATTCGTAGTCAAATCAAAAACTACGAAAACAAAATGGAAGTCAGCGAAACCGGCGTTGTCATCCTGGTGGGTGACGGCATTGCCAAGGCCTCCGGCCTGGACAAGTGCATGGCCGGCGAGCTGGTGGAATTCCCCGACGGCTCCTTTGGCATGGCCCAGAACCTGGAGGAGGATACCGTCTCCATCGTCATCCTTGGCTCGGATCAGGGCATTAAGGAAGGCGATACCGTTAAGCGCACCGGCCGGGTTGTCTCCGTCCCCGTGGGCGAGAAGCTCATCGGCCGTGTGGTCAACGCTCTGGGCGAACCCATCGATGGCAAGGGCGCTATCGAGGCAGAGGGCTACCGCCCCATCGAAGCACCGGCTCCCGGCATCATTGAGCGTCAGCACGTGTCCCGTCCTTTGCAGACCGGCATCAAGGCCATCGACTCTATGATCCCGATCGGCCGTGGTCAGCGTGAGCTGATCATCGGCGACCGCCAGACCGGCAAGACCACCATCGCCACCGACACCATTCTGAACCAGAAGGGCAAGAACTGCATCTGCATTTACGTTGCCATTGGTCAGAAGCGTTCTACCGTGGCCCAGGTGGTGGACAGCCTCACTGCAGGCGGCGCTATGGACTACACCATCGTGGTGAGCGCCACCGCCTCTGAGCTGGCACCCATGCAGTATATCGCCCCCTACGCAGGCTGCGCCATGGGCGAGCACTTTATGCACCAGGGCAAGGACGTGCTGGTGATTTACGATGACCTGAGTAAGCACGCTGTGGCCTACCGTGCCATTTCTCTGCTGATTCGCCGTCCCCCCGGACGGGAAGCTTACCCCGGTGACGTGTTCTACCTCCACAGCCGTCTGCTGGAGCGGGCAGCGCAGCTGTCCCCGGAGCTGGGCGGCGGTTCGCTGACGGCTCTGCCCATCATCGAAACCCAGGCCGGCGACGTGTCTGCCTACATTCCCACCAACGTTATTTCCATCACCGACGGCCAGATTTTCCTGGAGTCGGAGCTGTTCAATTCCGGCGTTATGCCCGCTGTGAACCCCGGTATCTCCGTGTCCCGTGTGGGCGGTGATGCCCAGATCAAGGCCATGAAGAAGGTCTCCGGCTCGCTGAAGCTGCTCTACTCCCAGTACCGGGAGCTGCAGAGCTTCGCTCAGTTCGGTTCTGACCTGGATGCTGACACCAAGAGCCGTCTGGCCCTGGGCGAGCGGATCGTGGCCGTGCTGAAGCAGAAGAATGGCTCTCCCAAGGAAGTGGCCCAGCAGGTGTGCATCATCTACGCCGTTACCCACGGGTATCTTACCGGCATTGCCGTTGACCAGATCCCTGAGTTTGAAAAGCGGCTGGAAGAGCACATGGAGAATCACCACCATGCCGTTCTGGAAGCCATCCGGGACACCGGCAAGCTGGAAACCGATACCGAAAACGCCCTGAAGGCCGCCCTGGACGAGCTTGTGGCCCAACTGGCATCTTAAGAAAGGAGGCTGCCCATGGCTGGCGTTTCCACCAAGGAAATCAAAAACCGCATCCGAAGCATGGAATCTACCCGGCAGATCACCAAGGCCATGGAAATGGTGGCTGCCTCCAAGCTTCGCCGTGCACAGGCCCAGATTGCCAATTCTCGGCCTTACTTCGGCATCCTCTATGATACCATTCATGACATTCTGCGCACCAACCGGGAGTTTCAATCCCCCTATCTCAAGCAGCGTGAAGGCAATCGGGCCATGTATGTGGTCATTGCCGGTGACCGAGGCTTGGCCGGCGGCTATAACAGCAACATTCTGAAGTTAGCCTATGCCGAGATGGAGGGGAAGGAAGCTACGGTGCTGCCCATTGGTAAAAAAGCGGTGGATTTCTTCCGCTCCAAGGGTGTGCCGGTGCTGACGGATCTTTATGCTGAGGCAGCGGAGGTGTCCATTGGGGACTGCTTCTCCATTGCCAAGCAGCTGAGCCAGGCGTTCCTGGCAGGGCAGTATGACGAGATTCACCTGGTGTATACCAACTTTGTCTCGGTGCTGTCCCAGACCCCGCAGCCTCTGCGGCTGCTGCCCCTGACCAAGCCGGAGCAGGACGACCAGGGGACAAGACCGGGACTGATTCTCTACGAGCAGGACAGCGAAGAGGTGTTCGCTGCCATTATCCCGGAGTATCTGGGGGGCATCGTCTATGGCGCCCTGTGCGAGAGCCGTGCTGCGGAGCAGGCGGCCCGCCGCTCTGCCATGGACTCCGCAACCCAGAATGCCGACGACATGATCGCCGGGCTGAGCCTGAAATTCAACCGGGCCCGCCAGGCGGCCATCACCCAGGAGATTACGGAGATCGTCGCCGGTTCTTAAAAATCCAACGTCCCACCCGGCAGGCGTGTCCTGCCGGATGGAACCCATAAAGGAGTTGAAACCCAATGGCCAACAACAAAGGAACTGTGATCCAGGTTCAGGGTCCTGTTCTGGATATTCGGTTTGCCGACGACCAGCTGCCCCAGCTGCTCAGCGCCATCCAGATTCAAAACGGGAACAATACCATCATCGCCGAGGTCGCCCAGCACATTGGCGACAATGTGGTGCGGTGCATCGCCATGTCCTCTACCGACGGCTTGCAGCGGGGGGTGGAAGCGGTGGATACCGGCGCTCCCATTTCCGTGCCTGTGGGCGAGGAATGCCTGGGCCGTGTGTTTAACCTGCTGGGCCAGCCCATTGACAACAAGCCCCCGGTGCAGGGTGCAGAAAGCTGGCCCATTCACCGGCCCGCTCCCTCTTATGAGGAGCAGCAGCCCGCTACCGAGATTCTGGAAACCGGCATTAAGGTCATCGACCTGATTTGCCCCTACGCCAAGGGCGGTAAGATCGGCCTGTTCGGCGGCGCCGGCGTGGGCAAGACCGTGCTGATTCAGGAGCTGATTTACAACATCGCCACTGCTCATAACGGCTACTCCGTGTTCACCGGTGTCGGTGAGCGGACCCGTGAGGGCAATGACCTGTACAATGAAATGACCGAGTCCGGCGTTATTTCCAAGACCGCCATGGTCTTCGGTCAGATGAACGAGCCGCCAGGAGCTCGTATGCGGGTGGGCCTGTCCGGCCTGACCATGGCTGAGTACTTCCGGGATGTGAAGCATCAGGACGTGCTGCTGTTCATCGACAACATCTTCCGTTTCACCCAGGCCGGTTCTGAGGTGTCGGCTCTGCTGGGCCGTATGCCCTCCGCCGTGGGCTACCAGCCCACCCTGGCTACGGAAATGGGCGCCCTCCAGGAGCGAATCACCTCCACCAAGGACGGCTCCATCACCTCCGTTCAGGCGGTTTACGTCCCTGCGGATGACCTGACGGACCCGGCGCCTGCCACCACCTTTGCCCACCTGGATGCCACCACCGTTCTGGATCGTGGCATTGCCTCCCTGGGCATTTATCCCGCTGTGGATCCCCTGGATTCCAGCTCCCGGATTCTGTCCCCGGAAATCCTGGGCACCGAGCACTACGAGACCGCCCGTGCGGTTCAGGGCATTTTGCAGCGCTATAAGGAGCTGCAGGACATCATCGCCATCATGGGCATGGACGAGCTGTCCGACGAGGATAAGCTGATCGTCAACCGGGCCAGAAAGGTCCAGCGGTTCCTGAGCCAGCCCTTCCACGTGGCTGAGCAGTTCACCGGCTACCAGGGCAAGTACGTTCCCCTGAAGGAGACCATCCGCAGCTTTAAGGAAATCATCGAGGGAAAGCACGACGAAATTCCCGAGTCCTATTTCCTGTTTGCCGGCTCCATCGACGAGGTGGTTGCCAAGTACCGGGGCGGTGAGCAGGCATGACCTCCTTTCCCCTGAAAATCGTCACCCCCGACGGCCTGATTTTTGACGGCCCGGCGGAGAAGCTGATCGTGCGCACCACCGGCGGCGACGTGGCCATCCTGGCTCGCCACATCAATTATGTGGCTGCCCTGGGCATGGGCCGGGCCGTGGTGGAGGCAGGCGGAAACCGCCGCACTGCCGCCTGCATTGGCGGCATGCTCAGCGTGGTGGACGGCGAGGTGACTCTGGTGCCCACTACTTTTGAGTGGGCGGACAGCATCGATGTGGACCGTGCTGAGGCTTCCTATCAGCGGGCAGACAAGGTGCTCCACGACAGCTCGGCCACCGACACCGACGTGAAGCTGGCAGAGGCCCGGCTCCACCGGGCGCTGGTCCGCAAGAGCGTGGCATCCTATAAGTAAAGCGCAAAGGCGCTGCTGCACGATTGCAGCAGCGCCTTTTGTATGTCCCAAAGGGGAGCGTGTGTCACTGGATGGCGAAGCCGTCCAAGCCCTTACCCACGGCGAAGTTCAGCATCTCCTGGTGGGTTTCGTAGTGCAGTTCTTCAAAACCGTCCACTTCCTGGAAGGAGACGATCCGCCGAATCCAGTCAATCCAAAGAGAATAGTACATGGTGTCCTCCTTATGTCGGTGATTGGGATGGTGGTAAGTGCTTGGGTTGCGGTCTTTGGCTGTCCTTGTTTGGCGCTGGTGGTAATGTTTACGCTGGGCCCCTCATCCGTCACGGCTTCGCCGTGCCACCTTCCCCCGAGGGGGAAGGCTTTGGTGCGGTGGAACTGGGGAGGTGCGGGGGAAAACCGCTGGGGCGGCGGGGGCATGCCCCCGCCCTACGCACGGCTGTACGTTCCCTTTGTTCAAACAACTGAGCCGTAACGAATCGGGTGATACCCAAAGGCGGTGGTCAATCACCAGGGTTGCAGGCTGGCCATTGACTGCGACGACACGCCGCCCGTTATTTGCGGGGCTCGTCGAAGGATAGGGGGCCTTCGTAGACCAGAAGTTTGGTTTGGCCGTCGTTGGTGAGGTAGACGTCCCGGAAGGAATAAGTGGATTGGTAGTCTACATAGGCCCGGATGGTGACTTTCCACATGCCGGCGGATTCATCCCGGAATACGGTCAGCCCCAGATAGTCCACCAGATTGGGGTATTCTTTCAGCGCCAGCTTGGCGGCATCCACCGGGCCGGTGATGGGACTGCCGCCGTTGTTGGCAAAGCCATCCTGGCGGATGTTGAAGTCTTCGGCGGTGTACTTGGCCTGGGCCTCCTGCCAGGAGAAGCTGTCCACGATCAAATCCTTGGTGTAGGAGCGGATCTTGGCATCAATTTCCTCGGCAGAGGTGTCCAGAATTTCGATGAAATAGATAAGTTCGATATCCTGCTCTTTCGACAGATACTCCATACGGGTCAGCTGTCCCCTGGGGTCAAAGTAGTAGGTTAGTTGGTTGCTGTGCTCCGTGTCTCCCAACATCCAGGTCAGGACAAAGCGCACCATTTCGTCGCTGATGACCCCAACGCCCTCGGGGAAGCTGGCGGTCATGTTGTTGCGCTCAAAGAAGGAGAGGTTGAAGCTGCTTTCGGCAAAGGAACCACGCCAGTTGCTGGCATCCAGGGAGGAAAGCGCCGTGCCCCGAACACCGCTGCCCCGAACGTCTGGGTCATTCCAGACCTGCTGGTAGCCGATGTTGTCCCACCGGACAGAAATGTCGATGCGGCCGTTGTTTTCCGGCATGTCCGGGTTATCCTGACCAAAATCCTGGATTTTCAGATAATTGTTCCCGTGAATCCAGAACTCATCAGCACCAAAACAATTTTCTTTGAAATGGATGTGATCCCGGGCTTTCAGCTCGTCCACGGCATCATAGCACCGCTGGACGGCGGCAGCTGCTTCGGGGGAATTGCTGTCTACCGTCTGCACAATGGCAAATTCCGAATAGAACGTGAGGGTGGAGATGCTGTTGTTGTAGTAATTGCGGAAGAGCTTGCCCATGCGGTATTCGCCGGCTTCCAGCTGACCATAGAGGGGGGTCCAGTCCAGGTAGCCATAGGTGGAAGGACCGCCCTTGGCCAGGGAGATGCCGTCGGAAGTGACGGCGGGAGCGTCGGCGATGGTGGGCAGTTTCTCCCACTGGCCGTTGACCTTCTTTTCCAGCCAGTATTCCATGCCGGTGGAGAGGGAGCCTTTTCCGGTGGCTGTCTGGCCGACATAGACATCGGAGCCGGAGGGGCTGAGCCGGTCGTCGTCCACCCGGAAGGAAACGCCCCAGCTGAGGGCTTCGGCTTCGGCGGCCAGCTCCTGGCCGGTGACCTGCCCGGGTTGGACGGATTCTTTCCGGGTGCGCATCATCTGACCGATGTCCGCAGGCTCCTCACCCGGCATGTCGACGTGGGGGGAGAGCATGAGCACCTGCGCATCCGGGAAGCGGGAGGTATCCATCTTGAGCTCTGCAAATTTGCCCCTTGAATTATAGGTGCAGCGGATGGTGTTGGTGTAAGTGGTTTTCTGGGCATCCTGCCACTGGGCTGTGAAGTGGACAGAACGGCCCCGTTCGTTGGTTTCTTCCTGAAAAACTGGACCGTCTCCGGGTCCCACAGAATGGCATCCAGATATGCCTGCCACTGGGAATCGGCCTGATCCGTCTGAACCCACTTCCCCTGATAGAGGGTGTAGGTTTCCCCATCCAGGGACAGAAAGCCCTGCGTAGGCTCTGGGCTGCTGCTGGGGATGTACTCCCAGAGGGTATTCCCGTCCTGGCGGCACAAGGTCACAAACCAGACAGGAGTAACGCCGCTTCGATCCTCGGTGGTATAGTTCCCACCGAGCAGTTCCAGATAGAAGGTATCCTGAGAAAGCAGCTGCTGCACATCCTGGTAGCACTGGGTCAGGGTGTCCTGCTGGGCCTGCTGTTCCGGAGTCAGGGGAACGTCCTTGGGGGTATCCGGGTTGGTCACCAGGCATACCGTCACAAAGCACAGCGCCAGGATGCCCAGCAGGCTGAAAAACACACCAGGCTTTTTGTAGCGCAGCACCGACAGGATGCGTTCCTTTACGCTGATTTCTCCGAAAGCCACAGGGCTGGCAAAATGAAATCTGGGGGCGCTGCACGACAGCAGTGCGTTCGAGTAGCCCTTGCGCTCGTCCAGCTCCATAAACTGCACCACCCGCTCGTCGCAGGCCATTTCAATGTCCTTGCACAGCAGGATGTAGGCCACCCATATCAGGGGATTGAACCAGTGCAGCGCCAGGGCCAGAAAACCAATCATCTTGATCCAGTGGTCGCCCTTGTCCAGGTGCGTGCGCTCGTGCTCGAGGATATAGCGCCGCTCCTGGCTGCTCATACCGGCAGGGATGTAGATTTTCGGCTTGAGAAAGCCAAGAATAAAGGCGGTGTCAATGCGGCTGCTTTCCCAACCGCCCCGAATTTTGACGGCATCCTGAACCTGCTGCCTCAGCCGGTGGTATGACAGAATGCTGTACAGGCCGAAGCCCAGGGCTACCACCCCCCCAGAGAATGGTGACCAGGGGAAGCAGCTGGTGCAGGAAGATGCTGTCCGGCCAGATAAATTGGAAATTGGGCTGCAAGCTGAAGGGACTTTTCACGGGAATGGGCAGCAGCAGCCGAATCCCGGCCAAGAGCCACAAAAGACAGATATATTTCTTAGGGACCTTGCGCAGAACTAGCCGCAGCACCATAACCACGGCGATGACGATGCTGCCATGGATGCTGGCAGTCAGAATGTTGTGCAGCATTTACGATTTCTCCTCGTATTCCGAAATGAGGGTGCGCAGCTGCGCTACTTCCTCTTTGCGCATGCGGCCGCTGCGGGAGAAGGCGGCGATAAAAGCAGGAATGGAGCCTTCAAAGGTTTCCTCCACCAAATCGTCCAGACGGCTTTGCTGGGCTTGCTCTTTGCTGACAAGGGAGCGGACGACGGTGTTTTCGTTGACCAGCACGCCACGCTCGGCCAGCCGACAGATGACGGTGTAGGTGGTGGCTTTGCTCCAACCCAGCTGGTCATGGCACAGCTCCACCAGCTTCGGGGAGCGGATCGGTTCGTTTGCCCAGAGAATTAGACAGAATCGGTATTCGCTTTCAAAAATTTGGGTACATCCATGGGGAAAACCTCCTTGCGGTTTAATTTGTTCAACTGAGCTGCTTTTAGTTTACAGCATTCAACCAGAGTTGCCAAGAAGAATGTTGAAATAAATATAAAATTGATTGAACATAGTAAACTTGGCGAAGGAAAGAAAGATTGTGCTTGACAAAAGAAAGGGAATTTGCTATATTGAACACTGTTCAGCATGAGAGGGGGAGATGTGGTGAATACAGTGGTAACATCCCGGGAGCAGATTTTGCAGGTTTGCCGGGAGCTGATTCAGCAGCAAGGCTGGTCGGCGGTGAGCATTCGCTCGGTGGCCGGTGCCTGTGGCATCTCCGTCGGCTCAATCTATAATTACTTCCAGGATAAGTCCCAGCTGGTGGGCGCAACGGTGGAGAGCGTGTGGCTGGATATTTTCCGCATTCCTCCGGGGCAGACCCCGTTTGACAATATCCTGGACTGTGTGGGCTGGATGTTTGCCTGTATGGAGGAGGGAAGCCGCCGCTATCCCAATTTCTTCTCCATGCACTCCATGGCATTCCTGGGAGAAGGAAAGGCAGAGGGGCAGAAGCGGATGGCCCAATCCTGGCTGCACATGCGCCAGGGAATCGCCGCCGTGCTGGCCAGTGACCAGAAAATTTCCCCGGATGCCTTTGCAGAGGGATTCACCCGGGAGGACTTGGCGCAGATTCTATTCTCGCTGCTCCTGTCGGCGCTGATGCGCCACGATTATGACCCGGTGCCAATTCAGACGATGCTCCGGCGGCTGCTATACAAATAGATCTTAAGTCTGCTTATCATGCACATAAATTTCATGCGCCAGCGTTTGCCTTGTAAATGGTGGGATGCCAGCGCATGTAATTTTGTAACATAATATGAACAATGTTCAAATTAGGAGGAAAACAAGATGCAAGCAATCGTAGAAACCCTGTTCGATGCGGTCTATCTGGTGTCGGTGGTGACCATCGGCATTGTGATGATGGTGAAAGGGAAGAAGAGCCGCCAGTTCTGGCTGTTTGGCCTGATGGCCGTAGTGCTGGGTCTGGGAGATTCGTTCCACCTGGTGCCTCGTGCGCTGGCCCTGTGCACCACCGGCCTGGAAAACTTCACGGCAGCGCTGGGAACGGGTAAGTTCATTACGTCGATTACCATGACGGTGTTTTACATCCTGCTGTACTATGTCTGGCGGGTTCGTTACCAGGTGGAGGGCCGGAAGGGCCTGACCGTGGCAGTGTATGTGCTGTCCGCTCTGCGGATTGGTCTGTGCCTGATGCCTCAGAACCAGTGGCTCAGCGCCCAGGCACCCCTGTCCTGGGGCATTTACCGCAACATTCCTTTCGCTCTGCTGGGCCTGCTGATTATCGTGCTGTTCTACCAGAGTGCGAAAGAAAAGCAGGATAAGACCTTCCGGTTTATGTGGCTGACCATTGTACTGAGCTTTGGCTTCTACATCCCGGTGGTGCTGTGGGCGGATGTGATCCCCATGATCGGCATGCTGATGATTCCCAAGACCTGCGCCTACGTCTGGACTGTTCTGATCGGCTACCAGGCTATGAAGAAGGAACTGAACTGAAAAAAGGGACTGAGCGAAAAGCTCAGTCCCTTTTCCGTTGCGGAAAAACCGTCATGGCAGCGAAGCGACGTTATACATCATTCCCCTTTAGCCGGTCCCACAGGGCCAGCTCGCCCAGGCCCAGGAAAAAGCCCACAAGGCTGTAGACGGCGGCCTTATCCACCAGAGTCATTTCAGGCAGCAGACTCAGCACGGTATCCAGCACCACAAGAACGGCCAGATTGCCGAACCACACACAGAAGAATTTTAAGTAAGACATATTCATTTGGATTCCTCCTTCAGAAAGTCCAGGTCGAAGGGCTTGTCCAGTTCGTCGGAGACATAGCCGCCGTTTTTCCGGCGCTGCTTGACGCATTCGGTGAGCAGGTACTCGATTTGTCCGTTTACGCTGCGGAAGTCATCCTCTGCCCAGGCGGCAATGGCGTTGTACAGTTTGGTGGAGAGCCGCAGAGGAATTTGCTTTTTGGTGTTTTCCGGACGGGAAGCGCCGTCCTTGTTGGGATTTGAAGCCATATCAGTACAGAGAGCCGGAGTTGACGATGGGCTGGGCATCCTTATTGCCGCACAGCACCACCAGCAGGTTGGAGACCATGGCGGCCTTCCGCTCCTCGTCCAGGTCCACCACACCGTTCTCCTGGAGCCGCTCCAGGGCCATTTCCACCATGCCCACGGCGCCGTCCACAATCAGCTTTCGGGCATCCACCACGGCGCTGGCCTGCTGGCGCTGGAGCATCACAGCGGCGATTTCCGGGGCATAGGCCAGATAGGTGATGCGGGCATCCACAATTTCCAGGCCGGCTTCGTCTACACGGGCCTGAATTTCCTCTTTGATGCGCTGGGCCACCACTTCGCTGGAGCCACGGAGGCTGCCGTCGTCGGCCAGGCCGTCGCCGGTGGTGTCCACATTGGGGGCGGCATCATAGGGGTACAGCCGGACGATGTTGCGCAGGGCGCTGTCACATTGCAGCGAGAGGAACGCCTTGTAGTTGTCCACATTGAAGGCAGCCTTGGCGGTGTCCACCACGCGCCACATGACGGCAATGCCGATTTCTACGGGATTTCCCAGGCAATCATTGATTTTCTGCTTGTTGTTGCTGAGGGTCATGATTTTCAGGGACATTTTCATGCCGATGTCTCCGCCGGCCCGGGAGGATTTGACATCTCCGCTCTGGTTCAGCTGAGTGCCGACGGCGGGGTTGACACTGGCGCAGAAGGGGTTGACCCAGTAGAAACCTTCGCCCTTGAGGGTTCCCACGTAGTTGCCGAACAGGGTCAGCACCAGGGCCTCCTGGGGGCGCAGCACCTTCAGACCGGCCAGCATCACCATGCACGCCACCGAAACAAGACCGGGGAGCACAGACAGGGGATAGAGCTCGGCATCGATGCACCAGAAGAATCCAACCAGTCCCAGGGCAATGCCGGCCAGCAGAATCAGCAGCATGGCCATGCCGTTTTTCCGTTTGCTTAAAATTTTCTCTGTCATAGAAATCTGTCCTTTCTATATTTGGGCATCTATATGATACCAAAGTGATATCTGATTGTCAAGAGGGTGGAAGGAAAAATTTCCGGGCAGGAAGTTCCTGCCCGGCTGGGGGTGTAACCTATTTACAGGTGGTGTTGTAGGGGCGGCATTTATCGTCTTTGCCGTCGCAGTCTCTGGGGGAGAACTCCGTAGCAGGGAAGGGAATCCGGCTGAACATCTCGCAGGGATCCTCGCCGCCGCCGGGGGCATCGCAGCATTCCTTGCTGGGAATGGCGTAGTCCAGCACGTTCACCAGCACCTGGGCATCCCGCTCCAGGCGGATGATGGAGAACTGCCCCAGGGTGACAAACAGCCGCCGCCGGTCCCCGGAGAGCACCAGCTCCTCGTCAAACATGCCCCGGATGGCGGCAGGTATCTGGGCCGGACACTCGCAGCTGCATTCGCAAACCTCCCGCACCTTGGAAGACAGCACCATGGGGTCCAGGACCTCCACCACTGCCGTGGGCAGGTTGGCGCAGTGCAGGCTCAGGCCGTCGGGCTGGCCCAGGCGGGTATCACTGCGGTAGATGTGGGCACGGCTGTCCTCGCCGCAGAGGACGGCCCGCTTGGAGAAGACTGCCAGACCGTACAGCGCCGCCGGACGGGACACCCCCACCACCGCATCGGCCAGGATGCGGTAATAGAAGGTGATGTCGATGCAGTAGTGGCTGCGGTCGAAGGCCACCGGCTCCACATCCATGTAGGTGTACAGCAGCTCAGCGCTGCGGACCCGGGCATTGGCGCAGCTGTCCAGGATTTCCTGGGAGCCGGTGGTGAGATAAACCCGCAGGTCCTCGATGCAGTCCTTATCCCGGCAAGAGTCGGTGATTTTTCGGGTGTGGATGGACATATCCTGGGGCCGTTCTGTCGGACAGCACCGCAGGGTGTCGCAAGTTTGTTCTGCCATAGGTGGATACCTCCCGTGTTGAAAATAAGCGCAAACGCTTATAGCTCAGTCTATGCTGCGGGAGGCGGGAAGTGCATGGGCCGGGCGGCATTCTGGGAAGGCAAGGCAGATGGATAGTGTGCCTTCCTGCAAAACGGCCTGGATGGTGCCGCCCATCTGCTGGGTCAGGGTTTTGGCGATGGACAGCCCCAGGCCATTGGCATTGCGGCCGGTTTCCACGGTGAAAAACCGGTCGAACAGCCGCCCTACCTGCACCTCGTCCAGCTTGGAGGCGGTGTTGGAGAAGCGGAGACTGCCGTTTTCTTCCAGGGTGATGGACAGATCCCCTTCGCTGTATTTCAGGGCGTTGCTGAGAATGTTGCCAAAGACCCGGCCCAGGGCCTCCCGGTTCAGCTGCCGCAGGACGGGCTGCTGGCAGATGTCCAGCCGGGGCTGGATGTTCCGGCTGACCAGGCTGGCGTAACAGGCGGCCACGGATTCTTCCAAAACGTCGTTGATGCAGACCGTCTGCATAGGCAGCTCCTGCCGGGAGAGAATGACGGAGTAGCGCAGCAGCTCCTCTGTCAGCTGGCGCATGGCATCCACCCGGTTTTGAATCAGGGAAAGATATCTCTGCTGATTTTCAGGCAGAATCTCCTGCTTCATCAGATCCAGATACCCGCAGATGGCCGTCAGCGGTGTGCGCAGGTCGTGGGAGATGTTGGTGACGGCTTCTTTCAGCTCCCGGTCCCCGCTGAGATACTGGTGCCGCTGCTGCCGGAGAAGCCGCAGCTGGGTATTTAGGCAGGAAGCCAGCTGGCGCAGCTCCCGGTCCCGGGAGGCGGTATCCAGCAGGGTGTTGGTTTCCTGGGCAAAGTGGTCGTCCAGATCTTTGCGCAGCTGCCGGATGCCATGGCGCAGAAGCACCACCTTGCCGGACAGCCCCAGCACCAAAATCAGAGCCAAAATCAGAAGAAGTCGTTCCATAATATGTACCTGTGAAAAATGTTTATCGGATATTTTTCTTTTGGAAAGTGACCATTCCCACGACGCCAAGGGAAAGGGCCATGGCGAGGGAGGTAAGGGGGCAGAGCCAGTCAAAGCCCAGTTCTTTGTCCAGACTTAAGACTGCGGCCCCCTGGGGAAGCAGCCTGCAAAGCCAGTGGACGACCTGCCGCCTGGGGCCTGCCAGATAGTCCGGATTGGGCGGCCCCTGGGTGAACGTGATGCTGCCGTCCAGCTCCTGCCAGGCATACTGGATATACTGGGGCTGGATCAGCTGACGATAGACAGCGAAGCCCAGAATCATCATCCCGGCGGCAATGGCCAGACAGACCACCACATTGCGGGCTTTGTTTTCATCGGTCAGGGATGCGGCTGTAAACAGAGCGGCATAAACCGCCATCGCCAGGGCGAAATTTCCAATGCGCCAGGGCTGGGCCGATACCTGGGTGAGAACTTCCTGGCCAGCCAGGGGCAGACCGACCAAAACCGCTGCGGCGCTGTACAGCAGGGAAAAGGCGGTTCCCGCCAGATAGACGGTAAAGAAGCTGGCCAGCCAAATGCAGCTGCGGCGGTGGCCGGTGCTGATTTTACAGCGGATGGTGCCGTCGGAATACTCCGTACCAAGGAAAAAACAGGCGAACAGTGCCAGCTGAACCGGCAGCAAGAAGGCTTGCAGCCAGAAAAGGGCGTGGGCGTTGGTGACCAGCCAAGGAGTCCTAATGGCGTGGGCGTTATAGGCGGCAATGCCATAGCAGATCAGACCGCACCCAAAACTAAGGATGCCCATGGCGTAAAAAATCCGACTGCGCACAAGGCGGTATAGGTTAGCAGATAGCAGCTTTCTCATAGCAGTCACCTCAGCGGATATCTTTCTTTTGAAAGAGGGTTATGCCAGCGGCAGTCAACAGAATGCTCAGCAGGATGCACCCAACACTATGGCAGACAGTGAAACCGCCGGAGGTTATTCTGAGGGCAAAGGCAGCAGGCATGACCCATTCCAGAATGGTATAGCCCATGCGCAGATTCCCGCCGACGTAGCGGGGATTGGGGATGCTTTCGTCCATTCGGTAGCTGCCATCGGCCTGCTGGATCATTTGGTATTTCAGTTCAGGCTGTTCCAGTGCACTGAAAAGGAAGAAACCGGCAATGAGCAGAAACAAGGCAATAAGAATATTGAGGATGGCACAGCTTGCTTTGCTGCTGTTGAGCAAGGTGGTCAGCGTAAACACAGAGGCATATACCAGCGCAATCACCATGCTGTAAAGAATTTTTAAGCCCATTTGCTCGATTACGGTAACAACCTCAGTTCCGCCGAGGGGAATTCCGACGATTACAGCTGCTATGTAATGGGTTACGATGAAAAGAATGGCAACGACTGCGTTGAGAAGCAGATTGCTGAAATAAATATCCTTGCGGCTGTGCCCGATGGAGAGTTTATTACGCAGCGTTCCATCAGAGTATTCTGTGCCAAAGAACAACGTGGAGAAAATAGCGGAGAATATGCCGACATACAGCCCTACAAGGAAAAAGTAGAAATTGGCATTTTTCAGAATCCAATGACTGCCTAAATTTTTTACATTGATGCCCACAAGCACGTATGCTATGGTGCTGAATAGCACAGAGCTGATTCCCAGAAGCCAAAACAGCTTGCTTTTCCAAAGCCGTCGGAAGTTTGCAGCCAACAGATTACGCATGGCTGTCACCTCCCACTAGAGAGATGTAGTAGCTTTCCAGGCTTTCGTCCCGCTCCTGGATAGAGAGGACCTCGCAGTTCTGCTGGGCCAGGGCCAGGGTCAGCTGGGTGACGTTGGGTTTGGCGAAGATATCAGCGGTGGTGTTGGAGAGGATTTTGTACTCCATGCCCATGCCGTCCAGCACCCGGGCCAGAGCGGCGGTGCTGCTGACCTCGATGCGCAGGCTCTTGCGGCTGATTTGCTCCAGGTCCTGGGCGCTCAACTCCTTCACCATCCGGCCGCCGTCAATGATGCCGTAGTGGGTAGCCAGCCGGGACAGCTCGTCCAGAATGTGGCTGGAAATCAGCACGGTGATCTGCTTTTCCCGGTTCAGCTTCAAAATCAGTTCCCGCATTTCCACAATGCCCTGGGGGTCCAGGCCATTCACCGGCTCGTCCAGCACCAGAAAGTCCGGGTCCCCGGCCAGGGCAATGGCAATGCCCAGCCGCTGCTTCATGCCGAGGGAAAAATTTCGGGCCTTTTTCTTGCCTGTGTGTTCCAGCCCCACCAGCTTCAGCAGCTCCGGGATGCCCTCGTAAGAGGGAAGGCCCAGCACCAGATACTGATGCTTCAGGTTTTCTTCCGCCGTCATGTCCATGTAGATGGCGGGAGTCTCCACCACGGCCCCCATCCGGCGGCGGGCCTTGGAAATCTGCCGGTCGTCACTGCGGATGCCGTAGAGGGTAAAATCGCCGGAAGTCGGCTCCTGCAAGCCGCAGATCAGACGGATCAGGGTGGTCTTGCCGGCCCCGTTCTTGCCCACCAGACCATAGATGGCCCCTTTGGGGATACGCATGGTCAGTCCGTCCAGCGCCTGAAAATGGCGGTAGCGCTTCGTCAGGCTGTTTGTTTTCAGAATATAGTCCATATTCATTCCTCCTTTGGATGCACACCATATTACAGGAGAAAGGTCAAGAAAGCGGTCAAGGAAAACGTCAAGATTTGGTCAAAAAATCCGCCAGCTTAAATCCAATGCCCCAGACGGTTTCGATATAGTCCACGCCGCCGGCATCCAGCAGCTTTTTGCGCAGGTTGCTGATGTGCTGCTTGAGGGAGCGTTCGGTGCAGTCCGGGGTGTCCAGACTGATGCGGTCCAGCAGGACACTTTTGGTCAGCACCTGCCGCTGGTTTTCTATCAGAAGCTTCAAAATGGCGTATTCCGTCCGGGTCAGCTTCACCGGCTTTCCCTGCACCGTCAGGGAAAGGGTGGCGGTGTCCAACGTCAGATCCCCGGCGCTCAGGAGCGCCCCGGCATCCCGGTGGTCTGCCTTGCGCAGCTGGACGGCGATCCGGGCCAGCAGCTCCTGGGTGTCAAAGGGCTTGGTCATATAGTCGGCAGCGCCGCCCAGGAGCAGGCTCACCTTGTCCTGCACGTCCACCTTGGCGCTGAGGACAATCACCGGGATGTTTGCAATATGGGGCAGGACCTCCTCCCCGGACAGCCCCGGCAGCATCAAATCCAGCAGCACCAGGTCCGGCTTGTGCTGGGAAAGAAGATACAGCGCCTCCGTGCCGGAGTAGGCCCGCAGGACGGCATAGCCCTGGCCTTGGAGCAATTCTTCCAGCATGGCGCCGATGTAAATGTCATCATCAATCACGGCAATGGTTTTCATAGCATCCACCTCCGGCTTTTATTGTAGTCGGATGGGGGAAGAAATGCAAGTGCAATCACAGGAAAAGCAAACGCCCGACACCTGGCAATCCTGGCATCGGGCGTATGCAGCGGTTACAGGCAACTGAAGCGGTAGACCGTTTCGCTGTGGTAGGTCTGGCCGGCCTTGGTGATGGGCTGGGGCCAGTCGGGATGGTGGAGGGCATCGGGGTAGAACTGGGTTTCCAGAGCCACGCCGGAGCGCTTGCCGTAGGAAACGCCGCCCTTGCCGGTTTCGTCCAGGAAGTTTCCGGCGTAGAACTGAACGCCGGGGCAGTCGGTGGTGACGGACATGCTGCGGCCGGACACCGGGTCGGTGAGAATGGCGCAGGGCTGGCAGAAAACCTCCCAGTTGTGGTCGTAGCCCCCTTGCAGGTGCAGCGGCTCGTAGTCCTGGTCGATGTCCCGGCAGATGGGCTTGGGGGAGCGGAAGTCCATAGGCGTGCCCTCCACACTGCGCAACTCCCCGGTGGGGATGTTCTGGGCATCGTCGGGGCAGAAGAACCGGCCGGGGATGGTCAGCTCCTGGTTCATGGCGGTGTGGGTCTGCTGGTGGCCCGCCAGGTTGAAATAGCTGTGGTTGGTCAGATTGAACACGGTGTCCTTGTCGCTGACGGCATCATAGAGGATGTGCAGGCCGCCGTCGTTGTCCAGATAGTAGGTGACCCGGATTTTGGCATTGCCGGGATAGCCCTGGTCGCCGTCGGGACTGTGGAGGGTCAGGGTGATGGCGTTTTCCAGGTGCTCTGCCACGGTCCACAGCCGGGTGTAGTAGGTATCCGGGCCGGAGTGGAGGTTGTTGCTGCCCTCGTTGGGGGTCAGATGGTAGGTTCTGCCATCCAGGCAGAAGCTGGCATCTTTCAGCCGGTTGGCACTGCGGCCCACGGTGGCTCCCAGACAGGCGCTGCCCTGGCGGTAGCCGTTGCAGTCGTCATAGCCCAGCACCACATCTGCCAGCTGCCCCTGGCTGTCCGGGACCAGCAGCCGAACCAAGGTAGCGCCGTAATCACTCACCGCAGCGGTGAGACCGCCCCCGGATATGGTGTACAGATTGGTGATTTCCCCAGAGGGCAAAGTGCCGAAAATTTCTTGCATGGTTTTGGCTCCTTTCATTTTTTGGTGCAGAATTTAGGAAATTATGTCAAGATCGCTTTTCGTGATTATACTATATTCCGGCGGGAATTTCAAACCTTTCTTTCGGCCAGAGCAGGAAAATGGGTACTTTCTCTCGGATTCTGTGAAATCTGTCCCGGCGGGAAAATGACCAGATTTTCTGCCGAAAAGTTTGTGCACTATATTTTGTACCCCACTATTGACAAAACCACAAGATGTAGTATAATAGGCCCTGCTAATGAAACTATGCAGTTTTTAGGACCAAGGAGGAACACCCGATGAAGATTATTAAGAGAAACGGTGCCGAGGCCGTATTCGATATTGAGAAGATTGTCATGGCCGTGACCAAGGCCAATCGTGCAGCAGACGAAGCTGTGCGTCTGACCCCGCTGCAGATTCAGCGCATTGCGGAGAGTGTGGAAATTTCCTGCCAGGAAATGGGCCGCAGCTGCTCCGTGGAGGAGGTTCAGGACCTGGTGGAGAAGTCCATCATGGCCCATGGCGCCTTTGAAGTGGCCAAGGAGTACATCACCTATCGCTATATCCGTTCTCTGGCTCGTCAGTCCAACACCACCGACGACCGCATCCTCAGCCTCATCGAGTGCAACAACGAGGAAGTCAAGCAGGAGAATGCCAACAAGAACCCCACCATCAACGCCGTTCAGCGGGACTATATGGCGGGCGAGGTGAGCAAGGATATCACCCGGCGGATTCTGCTGCCCCAGGAGATCGTGGCAGCCCACGAGGCGGGCATCATCCACTTCCACGATTCCGATTACTATGCCCAGCACATGCACAACTGCGATCTGGTGAACCTGGATGACATGCTGCAAAACGGCACGGTTATCTCCGGTACCCTGATTGAAAAGCCCCATTCCTTCTCCACCGCCTGTAACATCGCCACCCAGATCATTGCTCAGGTGGCGTCCAACCAGTACGGCGGCCAGTCCATCTCCCTGACCCACCTGGCACCCTTCGTCCAGATTAGCCGTGAGAAGATTCGCCGGACTGTGGAGCGGGAAATGCAGGTCTTCGGCATCCAGCCCAGCGAGGAGTCCATCACCAAGGTGGTGGAGGACCGTCTGCGGGAGGAGGTCCGCCGGGGCGTGCAGACCATCCAGTACCAGGTGGTGACCCTGATGACCACTAACGGACAGGCGCCCTTCATTACCGTGTTCATGTACCTCAACGAGGCCCGCAGCGAGCAGGAGAAGAAGGACCTGGCCATGATCATCGAGGAAACTCTGCGCCAGCGCTACGAGGGTGTGAAGAATGAGAACGGCGTGTGGATCACCCCCGCCTTCCCCAAGCTCATCTACGTGCTGGAGGAGGACAACGTCCGGGAGGGCACGCCCTACTTCTATCTGACCCGTCTGGCAGCGGAGTGTACCGCCAAGCGGATGGTGCCCGACTACATCAGCGAAAAGAAGATGCTGGAGCTGAAGGTGGACAAGAACGGCGAGGGCCACTGCTACACCTGCATGGGCTGCCGCTCCTTCCTGACCCCTTATGTGGACCCCAAGACCAACCAGCCCAAGTACTACGGCCGGTTCAACCAGGGCGTGGTCACCATCAACCTGGTGGACGTGGCCCTGTCCTCCGGCCGGGATATGGATAAATTCTGGCGGATTTTTGATGAGCGTTTGGAGCTGTGCCACAAGGCGCTGCTGTGCCGTCACGAGCGGCTGAAGGGCACTCTGTCCGATGCAGCCCCCATTCTGTGGCAGTATGGCGCACTGGCCCGCCTGCCCAAGGGTGCGCCCATTGATGAGCTGCTCTATGGCGGCTACTCCACCATCTCTCTGGGTTACGCCGGCCTGTATGAGTGCGTTAAGTATATGACCGGAAAGTCCCACACCGATGCCCAGGCAAAGCCCTTTGCTCTGGAAGTGATGCAGCACATGAACGATGCCTGCAAGAAGTGGAAGGGAATGCACAACATTGACTTCTCCCTCTATGGCACGCCGCTGGAGTCTACCACCTATAAGTTTGCCAAGTGTCTGCAAAATCGCTTCGGCATGATTCCCGGCATCACCGATAAGAGCTATATCACCAACTCTTACCACGTGCATGTCTCTGAGCAGATCGATGCGTTCACCAAGCTGGCCTTCGAGGCGGAGTTCCAGCAGCTGTCTCCCGGTGGCGCTATCAGCTATGTGGAAGTGCCCAACATGCAGCAGAACATTGATGCGGTGCTGCAAGTGATGCAGTTTATCTACGACAACATCATGTATGCCGAACTGAACACCAAGTCCGATTACTGCCAGTGCTGCGGCTACGACGGGGAAATCGAGATTCGGGAAGATGAGGACGGCAAGCTGATTTGGGTCTGCCCCCAGTGCGGCAACACCGACCAGAGCAAGATGAATGTAGCCCGCCGGACCTGCGGCTACATCGGAACCCAGTATTGGAACCAGGGCCGTACCCAGGAAATCAAGGACCGGGTGCTCCACCTGTAATATGAAAAAACTCCCAGGGTAAGGCCGTTGGCTGCCCTGGGAGTTTTTGCGCATTTGCAGCAGAATCGCTTCTGATTGGGGAATGAAAGAAGAGAAAGGTGGTTAGAATTTCCAGGCATTGTTTTCCGGAGGCAGCAAAACGAAACCCACATGGAAGTTATGTAAACAAGTGGAAATATGCTAGGTTTACGTAAAAACTTGACTTTTTTGTTGGGGCATGGCATAATTTTGCAGTGTTTGCCGGAAAGCCGGCGTTTTGGGAGGAAACTCCCGGAGTATTCCAAAATCAGAAAGTTGTGTGGAACCGGTTGAAATTTTTCAGAATCATTCTGGCCTTGTTTTTGCTGCTCTGCCCCTTTTGGGCGGCACTGCCTGCTGCGGCGGCAGAAGGGCCGATTCTGGGTGTGGCACAGATTGCGGAGCAAGATTGGCCGCTGTATGCCGACCCGGAAACCGGCGAGGTCTTGGACTACGGAGCTGCCGGAGACTGGGTCGTGGTGACCGGAGAAGATGGCCCATGGTATCAGATCCAGTACAACCTGCAAACCGGCTATATGGCGCAGGAGGGGCTGGAACTTCACCAGGCGGAAAATATTGAGCTTGGATGGGGCAGAGTCCTGGCGGCCAGCGTAAACCTGCGCCAGGGGCCGTCTACATCCTATGCCGCAGCAACCACAGCCAGCGAAGGGGAGCTATGCTACATCCTCGGTGTGAACCGGGGCTGGTACAAGGTCCTCTGCGGCGGCGAGGTGGGCTATATCCGCAGTGACTACTTAGCACTGACGGAAATTCCCTATGAAAACCAAGCCTCCCAGAAATCACCGGAGTTTTTCCGGAATGGGGAAGCGTTACCCGATGGCTCGGCAGATTTGGCGGCGGCATTGCTTGGCAGCCTGTTTGGCGGCGTGGATGGTTCGGTGGAGCGGCCACGGGCGTATATGAACGAAATGGAGCAGACCTATCCCGGCAGGGCGGCGCTCTGGAAGGGGATTTTGCAGAATTGGAGCGCCATTTACCGAGAAATGGAGGTTGGCGGTGGAGCTCTGCCCACGGACTTGCCTGAGGATGCATCGTTGTGCATTGTGGTATTTGGCTACGCCTTAAATGCAGACGGAACACCACGAGGAGAGTTGCTGGACCGGCTGGAGGTAGCTTTGGCCGCGGCGCAGCAGTATCCCAATGCCTATGTGCTCTGCACAGGCGGTGGCACGGCGGAGGCATCGGATACCACCGAAGCCTCCGTGATGGCATCGTGGCTGATAGACCATGGAGTAGCACCGGAGCGGATTTTGCAGGAGGGCCGTTCTTACAGTACTACGGCCAATGCCCAGCGCAGCTTTGCGCTGCTGAAAGAATACCCGCAGATTCAGCATGTGGCGCTGGTGAGCAGTGACTACCACATTCGCCGGTGTGCGCTGCTGTTTGGCACGTTTTCCCTGTACCAATCTGCCTGTGCCGGCCGTAAACCCATCGATATTGTGGCGACGGCCTCCTGTGAAGCCCAGAGCGGCGGCGGGGAGGGCCTGAAAACACAGATTCGGGAAATTGCAAAGGTCACGGGCCTGTCCCTTTCGTAACCAAACAGGATCTGCAAAAAAGCGGTCCCGCTCTTCCAACAGGAGAACGGGACCGCTTTTATTAGGCCTTGTTGGGCTCGACTTCTTCGTGTCCAATGGGGATTTTTTGTATCCAGCCGATAATTTGCCCGGAGAGCAGTACGGTCAGCAGGGAATAGCCAATGCGGCGCAGGGGAATGTAGCTCAGGGAGAGGGCCAGCACACTCAGATCGCTGATAAGATACAGCCACTGAATGGGAATTTTCGTCAGACTGGTCAGGCTCATAGCCAGAGCATCGTCGCCGCTGGTCGCACCGCCTACCCGCACGCACAGACCGGCGCCCAGACCGATGAACAGCGCACCGATAATGGAGGCTGCAAACGGCATGTCCGCCAGCTGCGGCCAAAGCGGGGGAAAACACTCGCAGATGGCATAGGCCACGGAGTAGCCAAGAGATGCCACAACGGAGTATCCGATAAAACTGCGGCCCAGCACCTTCCAGCCCAGGGCGTAGCAAATCACGTTCATAACGAACAGAGAAATGGAAGGCGAAATGTTCAGCCAGTGATCCAGCAGCAGCACCAATCCATAGATGCCACCCTCTGTAACCCCGGACAGGGCATGGACGTTGTACATTCCGAAGGCCTGAAAGGCCGATGCCAGAAAGGCTACAACGCAAGAAGAAAAACGGAGCTTTGGTAGGATTTTTGACATGGTATACAGACTTTCCTTTCATTTTTAATAGCCAATATACCATATTTTTTCAAAAAGTCAAGCCAGGCAGCGGATGCGCCGGCGCTTCTCTGCACCGGCAGGGGGGATGTCGCCGCATTGGAACAAGTCGTACAAATCTTGGCAGCGCTGCTCCATGTCCCAGTAGGGGTGGTGGGTGTTTACGCCGGGATTTTGGAAGAAGCCGCTTTTGCGAACCGAGGCCAGCAGGCTTCTGCCCCGGCTGCTGCAAGACAGCACCCGGGCATAAGGAATCGGTTGCTCCATGTCCGTCAGAGATAGACCCAAAAAGGCGCACATCACCATCCGGTCCAGCCGGGTGCGGGTGTAGCGCTTGGATTTGACGGCGGTAAGAATGTCCTCCAGAGAAGATTCCTGGCGGCAGGCGTGGTACAGCCTGCGCCACAGACCCTCGCTGCCGTAGGGAAGTGCGGCAAAGTCTGCTTCCGTCATGGAGCGCAGCCGGGCCAGCATGGCCCGCTCCCCAGCGGCCAGGGTGTGCAGGGGCGCATCCTCCAGAATAGATGCCGCCGCTTCCGGGAGAAATTCCTGCCAGCTCTGACCGGCTTCCATCCGCAGCCGCAGGGCCGTGGCAGATGGGGCATCGGGCTGGACGGTCTGGGCGTGATAGCTGCCTGGCCGGTGCAGCGACAGCAGCTCCATGGGGCTGTCCTGTGCCAGAATGGCTTTGGCGTATTCCACAGCCAAAATGTCGTTGGGCTGTGCAAAGCTGGGAACACCCAGCGCCTCCAGCGCTTGCTGCCGGGCGGCAGGGAAGGAAATACCGGTGTTCAAAGCCTGGCGCAGCTGATGAGAAAACTCTGGCGACAGCAGTGCCTGGGCGGTGTGGAGCAGCTGGTCTGCTTGCGCAGTCTCTGTTCCGAAACAGAGAGATTGGCATAGCCGGGACAAAATGGCCACCCCGCCGGCGGCAAAGCCCTCCGCAGACGACAGGCACACAGGAAGCGGCAGCTCCACAACCAGGTCAGCACCGCAGCGCACAGCAGCCTCTGCACGGAGGCTCTTGTCCACGATTGCCGGGGCACCACGCTGGACGAAGTTGCCGCTCATGGCGCAGACAATGGCGGTTTCTTCGCCCAGGGTTTGGCGAATCCAGCGCAGCTGACGGGCGTGGCCCAAGTGGATAGGGTTGTATTCGCAGATAATTCCAACAGTTTTCAAACTTTTCCCGCCTTTTTGCAAAAAATTTCTTTTAAGGGGTTGAGAAATGAGAGAATATACACTATAATAGCAGTAGCTATGGGCTATCATATCACGTTTTCCCCAAAATGAAAATATTTATTTTAGGAGGCAATTCCCATGAACGTTCTGATTATCAACGCTGGTTCTTCCAGCCTGAAGTATCAGCTGATGAACCCGGAGACTGGCGATGTGTCCGCCAAGGGCCTGTGCGAGCGCATCTACATCGATGGCCGTCTGACCCACAAGGTCGGCGACAAGAAGGTGGTCAAGGACATCCCCATGCCCACCCACTCCGAGGCCATCCAGGCTGTGCTGGCCATTCTGGTGGACCCTGTGGATGGCGTTATCAAGTCCACTGACGAAATCGATGCCGTTGGTCACCGTGTGCTGCACGGCGGCATGGAGTTCTTCGACTCCTGCATCATCAATGACGAGGTCATTGCAGCCATCGAAAAGTGCATCCCCCTGGGCCCCCTGCACAACCCTGCAAACCTGATGGGCATTCGTGCCTGCCAGGCTGTTATGCCCAAGACTCCCCAGGTGGCTGTGTTCGATACCGCTTTCCACATGACCATGCCTCCTGTTGCATACCGCTATGCCATCCCCACTGAGTACTATCAGAATGATTCCATCCGCCGCTACGGCTTCCATGGCACTTCCCACAAGTATGTGACCAAGCGGGCCTGCGAGCTGATGGGCACCAAGGACATCAAGCTGGTCAACTGCCACCTGGGCAACGGTTCCTCCCTGTCCGCTGTGGCCGGCGGCAAGTGCCAGGATACCTCCATGGGCCTGACCCCTCTGGCCGGTGTGCCCATGGGCACCCGCTCCGGTGACCTGGATGCCGCTGTGGTCCAGTTCATTATGAACAAGTACAACATGAGCGCTGACGAGTGCCTGAACATGCTGAACAAGAAGTCCGGCGTGCTGGCGCTGTCCGGTGTTTCCTCCGACTTCCGGGACATCGAGGAAGGGGCTGAGCAGGGTAACGAGGACTGCCAGCTGGCTCTGGACAAGTTCGCTTACGAGGTTCGCAAGTATGTCGGCTCTTACGCTGCTGCTCTGGGCGGACTGGACTGCCTGGTGTTCACTGCCGGCGTGGGTGAGAATTCTCCCGAGACCCGTGAGCGTGTCTGCGAGGGTCTGGAGTTCCTGGGCGTGAAGCTGGATGCCGAGAAGAACAAGGTCCGCGGCAAGGAAATGCTGATTTCCGCTCCGGATTCCAAGGTCGCTGTCTGGGTCATCCCCACCAACGAGGAACTGATGATTGCACAGGATACCGCTGAGCTGGTTAACGCTGCGAAGTAAATAGATCCCATGATTTCTTTGGGCCGCCGCATTTGCGGCGGCCCATTTTTTACAAGAAAGATTAACTATTAAAAGTCAACCCCTAAAATGAGCGGAGGTGGTTTTCAC
>CAUWNA010000047.1:0-50735 GCA_963560135.1 uncultured Oscillospiraceae bacterium
AGGAGCCCATCTGGGCCATGAGGACGATCAGCGCCACCTGGCGCATGTAGGTGGATTTACCGGCCATGTTGGGGCCGGTGATGATGCACACCGTGTCCTGGTCCGAGCCGATGTGGGTGTCGTTGGGGACGAACAGGCTGTCCTTGAGCATGGCCTCCACCACCGGGTGGCGGCCGTCGGTGATGGAGATTTCCCGGCCCAGGGTGATTTCCGGCCGGCAGTAGCCCCGCTGCACCGCCACGGCGGCCAGGGAGCACAGGGCATCGGCGGCGGCCACGGCAGCGGCGGACTGCTGCACCCGGGCGGCCTGCTGGGCAAGGTTCTCCCGCAGCCGGGTGAAAATCTGGTATTCCAGGGCGGTGAGCCGGTCCTTGGCGGTAAGGACCTGGTTTTCCAGCTCCTTCAGCTCCTGGGTGATGTAGCGCTCGCAGTTTGCCAGGGTCTGCTTGCGGATGTACTCCGGGGGCACCTGGTCCTGGAAGGACTTGGACACCTCAATATAGTAGCCGAAGACCCGATTGAAGCCCACTTTCAGGGTGCGGATGCCGGTTTTCTCCCGCTCGGAGGCTTCAATGGCGGCAATGGTGCCGCTGCCGCCCTCCATAATGTCCCGCAGCCGGTCGGCCTCCGGGTCGGCTCCCTTGCGGATGATGCCGCCCTCCCGGACGGTCAGCGGCGGCTCGTCCACGATGGTCTGCTCGATCTCGTCGGCGCAGTCCGTCAGCGGGTCGATGGCCTGTTCCAGCTTTTTAAGCAGGGGGCTTTCGCAGCATTGCAGCTGGCGCTTGACTTCCGGCAGGGCACGCAGGCCCCGGGCCAGGCCCAGCAGGTCCCGGCAGTTGACGGTGCCGGTGACGATGCGGGTCTGCACCCGCTCCAAGTCCGACACTTCCCGCAGGGCCTGCTCCAGCTCGCCCCGGACCATCACATTGTCCACCAGCTCCTCCACGGCGCTGTGGCGGCAGGTGATCTGGGCCGGGTCCAGCAGAGGCTTTTCCAGCCACGAGCGGAGCATCCGGCCGCCCATGGCGGTGTGGGTCTTGTCCAGCACCCACAGCAGGGTGCCCTTTTTCTCCTTGGAGCGCATAGTCTCCGTCAGTTCCAGATTCCGCCGGGCATCCAGGTCCAGCTCCATGAACCGGCCGGTGGTGTAGTATTGCAGCTGGCGGATGTGGGCCAGGTCATTTTTTTGCAGGGTCAGCAGGGTTTGCAGCAGGGCACCGCTGGCGGTGACGGCGGCGTTCATGCCCCCAAGGCCCAGCTGGGCCAGGGTCTGGCCGAAGTGCTTTTCCAGCAGGATTTCCGCTTCCTCCACCCGGAACTGCTCCGGCTTTCCCTCGTCTACACAGCAGTTTAGCCGGCGGAACAGGGCATCGTCAATGGTCTCGCAGTCCACCCGCTGGCCGTAGCGCAGCACCTCGCTGGGGGAGAACCGCCCCAGCTCCAAGGCCACACTCTGGGGGTCGGCGCACACCGTGGCGAAAAAAGCACCGGTGGACACATCGCAGAAGGCCAGGCCGAACCGGCCGCCCTCGCCATAGACACAGCCCATGTAGTTATTCTTGTTTTCGTCCAGCATGCAGCTTTCGGTGACGGTGCCGGGGGTGACGATGCGGGTGATCTCCCGCTCCACCAGCCCCTTGCTGAGGGCGGGGTCCGTCATCTGCTCGCAGATGGCCACCTTGTAGCCCTTCTGCACCAGTCGGGCAATGTAGGAGTCCACGCTGTGATAGGGCACGCCGCACATGGGGGTCTGCTCCTCCTTGGGCTTGCTGCGGTCCCGGCTGGTCAGGGTCAGATCCAGCTCCCGGGCGGCCACCTTGGCATCCTCGTTGAACATCTCGTAGAAGTCTCCCAGCCGGAAGAACAAAATGCAGTCGCTGTTCTGCTCCTTAATCTGCTGGTACTGCCGCTGCATGGGGGTCAATTCATTGGTGGGTTTTGCCATGGGCGTAACCTCGCTTTACAAAAAATTTATGAATTGGCTGTTTTTTTTGCCAGCGTATGATTAGAATATGTGTCCCATGTAGGCTCATAATCCGCAGATGCCTGATTGCCCCACATATCCCAACCTTCACGAACCCCCCGCGCAAACAGTTCAATACGGGGGCCTTGGCTACAGGCCTCAATAATCGGAATGATCTCGTCAGGTTTGCGACTATGCTCACGCTTCATGGAGCGGACAATATTAACCTGTGATCTTGCTGGATCTAGAGTCCGATTTGGGGCGCTTTTTTTCTTTATGCCAAAGAGCAGCAACTCTGTAACATTACGAAAATAAAATCCCACACCACGGCCATCAGGGCCCCCATCTTTTCTGATTTTTTCCCAAACAATATTTCCTTTGTATTCAAATCCCCAAGCATCCATAACTTCTAAGCCTTCCGGCAAAAGCGCATTAGGAACCCAAAGGTATAGGTGAGCTTTATCCCCTGCGATTGCGCCAACAGGGAGAGCCTTAATATCATTTAGCGTCATGGTTGGGTATCTATTTAGCCGCTTGTGTTCTGGCGCAACTTTTCCAGTACGGTTCTGAAATTGCCATGGTGGGTCCGCATAGATTGTGTTATATTGCTTTTCTTTCGTGAAAGTTTGCAAACTTAAAATTGTACTATTCAAATCCGACATTTCTATTTCACACATCCTTTTTTTATTCCTATTGCTAAAATCGGGCATCCGCCATTTCTTCTTGAATCAAGTCTATATTTTAGCTTGCCAATCCATGTCGTACTCGCTCCATATTTTTTCATAATCGGCTGACCTTTGTCATCCAATACTTGCTTAAAAATGTCATTTAATTCTTCTGACCGTGTAATAATTACGCCAACATGAATCAACCCACAATCGAAGTATGTTCGCATTGCCAGCAAATCTCGGTCGAAAGTCTGATCTTTACTGTTCCATTCCAAATCAAATGCAACTTTGTTCTTCAAAAAGTCAATATTATGCCCGTCTATATATCCCTCAATCATTTCTGTTTCAAACGGATCATTAGAGAAGTATCCTCTGCGTTGTGCTGTCTGACGGGGGTACTTTTTCACAATAAGATCACCCTTAATTCGGATTTCCCGCCATCCATACGGATAAAGCACCTCATCAAACTTTTTTGGGATGGGTGACTCGTTTCCACCAGCCTGCCTAATATCCTGGTGCGTGAGCGAAAATTTTTTCAAGCAGTCCTGAAGTTCTTCCCATTCTACAGGAAAAGCATCGTGCAGTATCTCCAAAGCATGACCATAGCTTAAAAACTCATATTTTTCTAAAAGTTCCGGCTTAACATATTTAGTAATGTCCATAGTAAAATTCTCCCTCTATTACCTCAATTTCAATTCAATTCTCCGGTCAGGCTCCAGGTGGTGGCGCCGGTGATGGTGACCGGCTGGTAAGAGCCAATCAGTTCCTCCGGCCCTGCAAAGCGCACCAGCCGGCCTCCTTCGGTGCGGGCGGTGAGCAGGTCCTTGTCCCTGCCGTCCACCAGGCAGCGCAGGGTCTTGCCGATATACTGGCTGTGAATCTCCTCGGAAATGGCGTTCTGCACAGCGCACAGCCGGTCAAACCGGCGGTTTTTCTCCTCCTTGGGGGTGGGGTCTTCCATCTGGGCCGCCGGAGTTCCGGGTCGGGGAGAGAAGATGAAGGTGAACAGGCTGTCGTAGTGTACCTGCTGGATCAGGGAGATGGTTTCCTCAAACTCTTCCTCTGTCTCTCCGGGGAAGCCCACGATCACATCCGAGGTCAGCACCAAATCCGGCATGACGGACTTGGCGTACAGAACCTTGTCCAGATAGGTCTGGCGGTCATAGTGGCGGTTCATGGCTTTCAGCACCCGGCTGGAGCCGGACTGGAAGGGCAGGTGGAGCTGCTTGGCGATTTTGGGATACTTCGCCATGGTGTCAAACAGCTTGGTGGAGGCATCCCGGGGATGACTGGTCATGAAGCGCACCAGAAAATCGCCGGGGAGGCTGGCAATGGCCGCCAGCAGGTCCGCAAAGTCCATGCCGGCATCCAAATCCTTGCCGTAGGAGTTGACGTTCTGGCCCAACAGGGTGATTTCCTTGGCCCCGCCTTCGATCAGGCGGCGGCACTCGTCCAGAATTTCCTCCGGCTGGCGGCTGCGCTCCCGGCCCCGGACATAGGGCACGATGCAGTAGGTGCAGAAGTTGTTGCAGCCGTACATGATGGATACCCAGGCTTTCAGCTGAGAGTCCCGCACCTGGGGAATGCCCTCGGCAATGGAGCCGGGTTCATCGGCGATGTAGAACTGCCGCTTTTTGCCGCTGAGAACCTTCCACAGAATCTCCGGGAACTGCCACAGATGGTGGGTGGAGAACACCCCGTCCACATGGGGATAGCTCTTTTGAATGCGGTCGGAGACCTTGGTTTCGCCTGCCATGCAGCCGCACAGGAAAATCTTCTGCTCCGGGTGGCGGCGCTTGGTGTGGGTCAGGGCGCCCAGGTTGCCGAACACCCGCTGCTCGGCGTGCTCCCGGATGGCGCAGGTGTTCATCACCACCACGTCCGCACCCTCGGCATCGTGCACGATTTGGTAGCCGCTCTGGACGAGATAGCCCCGGAGCTTTTCCGAGTCGGCTTCATTCTGCTGACAGCCATAGGTCTCCACATAGGCGGTGGGGGTGCGGCCCAGCTGCTGCCAGTAGGCGGCGATGCGGTCGCAGCAGGCGAATTGCTCGGTCAGCTGTTCAGGGGTAATCCGGGTGGTTTTTGTATTCATAAGCGCTCCTTTGTCAGCGCCCGGTTGGGGGAACCGGGGCGAAATGGCAATTTCCGTAAAAAACGTGATTTCAACAACATATCATACCATTTTATCCCGGTTTTGGCAAGGGCGGAAGTGAAAAATATCCCCAAAAAACAAATCCGCCGCCAGGCCTGGGAGTTCCGGCAGCCTGGCGGCGGAAAGATTAAGATTCGTCTTGTTCCAGCTGGTCCAGCAGGGCCTCGGCCTTGCGCTGGTTTTCTTCGGCTACGTCGATGCCCTCGGTGCTCTCTCGGCTGAACAGAATCCGCAGAGTTCTGAGAATCAGCTTCACATCCAAAAGCAGGGAGTAGTTTTCAATATACATCAGGTCCAGCCGCAGCTTGTCATAGGGGCTGGTGTTGTATTTGCCGTAAATCTGGGCATAGCCCGTCAGGCCGCCCCGGACCTTCAGCCGGTAGGCAAATTCCGGGATGTCCTTGTAATATTCGTCGGCGATGACCTTCCGCTCCGGCCGGGGACCGACGATGCTCATGTCGCCCTTGAGAATGTTTAGCAGCTGGGGCAGCTCGTCCAGGCGTGGGGGACGGATAAACCGGCCCACCCGGGTGATTCGGGGGTCTTTCTCCGTGGCCAGCACCGCACCGTCATATTTTTCGGCATCTACGATCATGGAGCGGAATTTGAGGATGTCAAACTCCACACCGTTGCGGGTCAGCCGCTTCTGGCGGTAGAACACCGGGCCGCCGTCCTCCAGCTTGATGGCGATGGCGATCACCGCCATAATGGGGGCGGCGGGAATCATGGCAATGGCGCACAGAAGCAGGTCCATCATCCGCTTGCCCACCCGCTGGGCAGGGGTCAGGCCGTTGCCCTTGACAAGCAGCAGGGGCGTGTCGAACAGGCTGATATTCTTGGCGCCCCGAATCATAATGTCCGTCAGCTTGGGGGAGACATAGGTGCGGATGCGGTAGCGGTAGCAGAATTTCAGGATGTCGTTGCGCTCCGGGGCGGGGACATCGGAGAGAATCACTGCATCGTAGTTGGGAATCTCCCGGTAAATGGTTTCCAGCCCCTGGTCGATGCTGAGGAGCTTGCGGATGTTATACTTATCCTTGCGGGTGTCCATTTTGATTTTCAGGCCCACGCCCCGCTGGCTGCCGTAAATCAGCACCATGTTGTGGGGGGCGTACAGCCGGTGGTACAGCCCGGTGTAGAGGTAGACCAGGGCGATGGCAGCGGCGATTTCCAGCAGAAGCAGCAGCACCATGGGCATAGGCGAGAGCATGGCGTTGCCAATCAGGCACAGCTGGAAATAGGTGATGAAGTTCACCAAAAACAGGGAGATCACCTGGCCCAGAATCAAATCCACCCGGTGGAGCTGACCAAACATGGTGCACTCGGAGTTGTGGAAAAATACATAAATCAGCAGGGCATAAACCCCCATCAGCACATATTTTCCTTTGTATGCAAAGTAATCCAGGGAATATCCCTGCTTCCAGGCGCCGTAGTACAGCAGTGTCATAATCAGCACTTCTGCCAGCGTTTCCACCACCCGGACAAAGCCCTTCATATCTTCATAAGCAGCCCGGCTCAATTTTTTCATTCCCAAGAACCTACCCTTCTATCTGAAATGCGCATATTTTCACCATAATACCATACTGCCCACCAGAATGCAAGCAATGCAGCAGCAAAACGCACCGGAAGGAAATGTAAACATTCTATGTCCCGCCTTGCATTTGGGGCATATCCATGGTAAACTGAGCCGGTATGACATTCCATTTCCAAGAAATGAGGACCGATTTTATGAAACAATGTAAATTCTGCCAGGCTCAGCTGGCGGAGGATTCCAGCATCTGTCCCAGCTGCGGACGGGACAACGACCAGCCCCAGCAGGAGCCTGCGGCAGAACAGGCAGAAGAAACCGTTCAGGAGACGGTGGAAACCCAGGAAGCCGCTGCCGAGCCCCAGACGGAGCAGCCCCAGGAAGAGACTGCTGAGATGCAGGCCGAGCAGCCGGCTCAGGAAGAAGCCACCGAAGAAAAGCCCGAGGAGCTGGCCGCTCCCATCAAAGAGGGCGTTCGCAGCCCGGGAAAAATCGCCTTGGCAGTGGCCGGCATCGTGGTGCTGCTGGCAGTGCTGATTGCCCTGGTGGTTTCCGGCACGAAGCAGCCGGAGCAGGAGCAGGACCCTGCTGCCACCACCGCTGCTACGGAGCAGACCACGCCGCCCACCATTCCCTCTGACGGCAACCCTGACGACGTGACCTGCAAGGGCAGCTACACCGCTGCGGACGAGGCCGTTCTGGCTGACCGGGATACGGTGGTCGCTACCATGGGCGAGAATACCTTAACCAACAGCCAGCTTCAGGTGTACTACAGAATGGTTATCCAGAATTATCTGGCCAACTATGGTAATTATGCTGTCTACTTGGGATTGAACCCGACGCAGAGCCTGGATACTCAGCTCTGCCCCCAGGCGGAGGGCCTGACCTGGCAGCAGTATTTCCTGCAGAGCGCCCTGAATGATTGGCAGCAGATGTTGGCTGTTTCGCTAGCGGCTGAAGAAGCAGGACATAGCATGGACGAGCGGAGTAAAAAAGAATTGGATAATTTGGACAAGAATTTGGAGGAGATTGCTGCATCCTTCTCCGTAGATGTGGAGGAGCTACTGCTGAAAAATTTTGGTCCTGGCGTTGATCGGGAGGATTACCGCTACTTCCAAGAAGTGTTCCACAGCGGCTACTCTTACTTCGATGCTCAAGTATCCAAGCTGAAGCCCACGGAAAAAGAGCTGGAGGCATTCTTTGCTGAGCATGAGCAGCAGTATGCCGAGGGCGGCATGACCAAAGAGGACAACTTTGTGGATGTGCGCCACATTCTGGTGATGGCCGAGGGCGGCGCCACCGACGAGGAAGGAAAGACCACCTACACCGACGAGGAGTGGGCAGCGTGCGAAAAGAAGGCCCAGGAGGTGCTGGACACCTGGCTGGCCGGAGACAAGACCGAGGAAAGCTTTGCCAAGCTGGCCACGGAAAAGACCCAGGACCCCGGTTCTCAGGGCACCGGCGGCCTGTATGAGCGGGTCTATGAGGGCCAGATGGTGCCGGCGTTCAACGACTGGTGCTTCGACGAAAGCCGCAAGGCCGGTGACTACGGCCTGGTCAAGACGGAGTACGGCTACCACGTGATGTACTTCGTGGACCGCTATCCCCAGTGGAGCTATGTGGCGGAACAGGACTGGATTCAGACGCAGACCCGCCAGATGATCGACGATCTGGTGAAGGAACACCCCATCCAGGTTTCCTATGAGAAGATTCGCCTGGGCGACGTGGAGATGGGTCAGTAACCCCGGATTAAACACCTTAGAAGGTGTTTTCCCAAGCAAAGGGCACTTGCCACATTGGCAAGTGCCCTTTTCATATTCCAAAACCATCGGGCCGCCCTTGGCTCTCCCAGTGGGAGAGCTGGCACGGCGCAAGCCGTGACTGAGAGGGCCACGCTTGCGGCAATAAACGCACCTGGCGGGGCACCACCGCATCCGACCCGGCTCCCGCCGGGCTTGTATCAAGCCCCCAGCAGCGTATCCTCCGCCACATTGCCTACGGCTTCTGCGCCCAGGTATTCTTCCAGGCACAGGCCGGAGTCCTTCATGTCCAAGGCCACGGACTTGCCCACGTAGCGGAAGTGCCAAGGCTCATCGGTGATGCCGGTGATGGGCTCTTTTTCTGCGGTGTAGCGGAGGATGAAGCCATAGTCCCAGCAGTGCTCCTGGAACCAGGCGATGGCCTCTTTGCCCAGCAAATCCACCGCCAGGCCCATGTTGTGCTCGCTGGTGCCCGGCAGGGCCACAGTGTCCAGGGCCATTTTCCGGGCCTCCTCAAAGGTCAGGTCAAAGTCCTTCATATGCTCCTGGGTGCGGATTTCCAGAATCTCCGTCTGCTCCTTGATGGTGCGGTAGGCGGAGTTGAAGGTATATTCGATTCCGGCGGCTTCGCAGTCAGCCAGCATCTGCACCAGAGCATCGTAGCACCGGGCATCCACATCGTGGTAGCCCACCACGTTTTTGATGTCCATGGTGTAATATTCCGGGATGGGGTGCAGGGCATTGACCAGAATCACCTCAATGCCCTTGGGGGAGAAGTGGTGCAGCTGCCCCTCGATTTCCACCGGGCCGATGGCGGCGTGGCCGTCCTCAAACAGGTAGTAGCGGTCTTCGCCCAGGGTCAGCCAGCCGGTTTGCAGAATACCGGTCTCGTCAAAGTAGTAAAGCTGCGATTCCAGCTCCTGCCAGCCGATGGCCATAGGGCCTTGGTCGCAGAAGTAGTGGCGGCCGTCTTCCAGATCCTGCCAGCCGGTCTGCATCACGCCCTCCGGGGAGAATAGGTACATCCCGTCCTCCAGCTCGGTCAGCCCGGTGGCCAGCACACCCTCGTCATCAAAGTAGTACTGCTGCCCTTCCAGCAGGGAAAAGCCCCGGAGCATCCGGCCCTGGTCGTCAAAATAATAGCGCTTGCCCTCGATGTCCTGCCAGCCGGTGACGATGGCACCGTCCACCAGATAGTAGCGGTCCTGAGACAGCCACAGCCAGCCCTCTACCAGAGCGCCGTTGTCGCCAAAATAGTGGGTTTTGCCGTCCAATTTCAGCCAGCCGGTGGTCATAACACCGTCGGGGCCAAAATAATAGCGCAATCCGTCCAGCTCCATCCAGCCCAGGGTGGGGGTGCCGTCGCTGTGGAAATAGTAACGTCCTTCTTCTAAATCCAGCCAACCGCTTACCGGGTCGGCATGAAAGTCCTGATAATAGCGAATGCCGTCCTTTTCCACCCAGCCGCTGCGGTCTACATTGTTGTCGTACCAGTACAGGCCGCCAAGCACGGAGCCGACAATCAGCAGGCAGAGCAGAAGGACCAGCATAAACCGTTTGGTGCGTGTGCCCATGGGTATCCTCCAAGCAAATAATCAGTCATATGATACCATAGGCAAGCCGAAGATGCAAGGAATTTTCCGGGGCAAAAAATGCCGGATACACAGTTTCTCCGGGGAAACCTAAGGAAAACTTAAGAAGTTTGCCAGTAGAAATTTGTGAAGAATATGTGTATAATAGAAACCGTATAAGCCTGGCGGCGGGAAGCTGTCGGCTTTTGGAGAGAATTACACCAAGATACGGAGGAGTTTCCCCATGGCATCCCAGGATACCAAGCTGAAGATCCTAATTACCACGGACCTGTATACCACCGAGACCAACGGCGTGGTGACCTCGGTGAAAAATCTGTTTGACGAGCTGACGGCCAACGGCCATGATGTCAAAATCCTGACCATTTCCGACAATCTCCATTCCCATAAGGATGGGGCTGTGTACTACATTCGCTCTGTGCCCTTTAAGGCGGTTTACCCGGATCTGCGGATGCCTACTACCTATCGCAACGGCTTGATTCAAGAGATTATCGACTGGAAGCCGGACGTGGTCCACAGCCAGTGCGAATTTTTCAGCTACCAATTCGCCGCCCGGATTTCCCGAATTACCGGTGCGCCCATTGTCCATACCTATCACACCCTGTATGAGCAGTACCTCACCAGCTACATTGTGCCCAACAAGCGGCTGGGAGATCTGGTGGTGAAGCTGCTGTCCCGGACCCGGCTGAAGCATGTGAAGACTCTGGTGGCCCCCACCACCAAGGTAGAGCATGCCCTCCATGGCTATGGCTTGAATGTGCCTATCAGCGTGGTGCCCAGCGGCATCAGCCTGGAGCAGCACCACAAGCGGCTGACACCCCAGCAGCGCCAGGCTCGCCGTCAGGCCCTGGGCATTGCGGACACCGACCAGGTACTCATCAACCTGGGACGGCTGGGCGGAGAGAAAAACCTGGGTGAGCTGATGACCCTGTTTGCCGAGGCTAGGCAGAAGAACAAGGATTTGAAATTCCTCATTGTGGGCGATGGCCCTGCCCGGGAGGACCTGGAACGCCAGGCGAAGGAGCTGGGCGTGGCCCAGGACGTGATTTTCACCGGCATGGTAGACCCCAGCCAGGTGCAGTACTATTATCAGCTGGGCGATGTGTTCGTCAGCGCTTCCACCAGCGAAACCCAGGGCCTGACCTACATAGAGGCGGCGGCCAATGGCCTGCCCCTGCTGTGCCGCCAGGATGACTGCCTGACGGATGTGCTGGAAGAGGGCCAGAACGGCTACGAATATACCAGCGCAGAGGAGTTCCTCCGGGCCATTGACGAAATGGTCCACGACCCCACCTGGCGGGCGGCCGCTGCCAAGCGCAGCGAGGAGATTGCAGCCTCGTTTGATAAAAAATCCTTTGGCGAGGCCATTGAAAACATTTACGAGTCCGTGCTGTAAGAAAATCGGAAGCCGGTGTGCATCCGGCAGCCCCAACGCACCGTCCATCAGCCGGATGGTGCGTTTTTTCGGGGCAAAGAAACAATGAGGTGGCGTTATGAAACAAGTATTTGCCGGACTGCTGGCGGCGCTGGGCACGGTGCTGATGGTGCTGTCGCTGGTGTGGTGCTTTGGCAATCTCAACAAGCCGGCCCAGGTGGCCCAGCTGCCCCAGGGCCTGGAGCAGTGCGCCCAGGATTTGGAGACGGCTCTGGAATCCGGGGATTTGCAGAGCTTCCAGAGCCTGCTCTATGGGCAGCCCCAGCTGGGCATTGAGCCGGGAGATGCCCAGACGGAAAGTTTTTGGAAGGTGTTCTGCAGCGGCATCACCTGGGAGTATACCGGGAAATTTTCCCCTGCCGCCAGCGGCTATACCCGCACGGCCATGGTATCAGTGCCGGATATCCAGGCCCTGGCCGGGGCCATCGGCCCACGGGCACGGCAGATTCTGGAGCAGACCATGGCCGCTGCCACACTGCGGGAGGAGCTGTACGATGAAGCGGGAAATTTCCGCCAGGAGCTGATGGATAAGGCTTTGGAACAGGCGGTGCAGGAAGCGCTGGCAGCCCAGCCGCAGCTGCGCCAGTATCAGGGCAGCGTCCGCTTTGTCAGCCAGGACGGCCGGTGGCAGGCGCTGCCGGACCAGGGGCTTATGAAAGCCTTTGCCCCAGGGGCGTAAGGAGGTAGACCATGGCATATCAACCCAAATACGCCCGCAAACCCCAGGCATCGGTCCCGCAGCCACAGCGGCAGAAGAAAAATTCGCCTCGTCCCAGTCGAGGGCAGCGGGTGCTGTCGGCAGTGCTGGGCGTTCTGTTGATTCCGGCATCTATTTTTGCCGGGGTTCTGCTGCTGCGGCAGATGCTCACCACCGTGGGACGGCCTAAGGTGTCCGCCCCGGCGGCGATGGGAAATTCCAGCCTCCGGGAGGATTTCGACAGCTATCTGCTGAGCCAGATGGAACAGGCCCGTCAGGGGCTTCAGACGGTGGATAAGCCGGATTTGCCGGAGCCGACGGTGCCCCGGCAGCACTATACCATTGCAGACGATGCCCAGGTGGCACCGGAGCCGGACCAGAGCAAGTTCGGAAAAACCGGGGATGCCGCCCAGCTGAATAAGCTGCTGGAGGATGCCGCCTGGCTGCTGGGGGATGACCCCATGTATTTCTCCCCAGAGGGGGCACGCTACGACAATGAGCCGGTGCAGTATTATCTGGACGACAGTATTTTTGCCGTGACCTGGCGGGAGGTTCACGACGGGTCGGTGTACACCTTCTCTGAGGTGAAGCTTGCCGATCCTTCCCAGTTCCGGCGGCATCTGGCCGGCGGTGAATACGGCTCGGAAATGCAGTATCTGACCACGGAAATGGCGGCCTCCGTCAATGCGGTGGTGGCCTCGGCGGGAGACTTCTACCGCTTCCGGGACTTTGGCGCCGTGGTTTATGAGGGTGTGGCCCGCCGGGTGGAGGGCACGTATGCCGAAACCTGCTACATTGACCGGCAGGGAGACATGCACTTTACCTATGGCGGAGACGTGACCACCGTGGAGCAGGTCCAGGCCTTTGTGGACGAGCACGACATCAATTTCAGCCTGGCCTTCGGCCCGGTGCTGGTGGATGACTACCAGCTGGTGGAGCACACCTGGTACGGCGTGGGCGAGATTACCGAGGGCTATGCCCGGGCGGCCCTGTGCCAGATGGCACCGCTGCACTACATCGTGGCGGCGGCCAACACCACAGGCGCCTACCAGGACATTCCCACCGTTGCCAACTTTGCCAAGCACATCGCCGCCACCGGCTGCCGCATGGCCTACTGCCTGGACGGCGGCCAGACGGCCACCATCGTGATGAACGATGCGCTGATCAACCGCCCGGTTTATGGCCAGCAGCGGAAAATCAGCGACATCATCTATTTTGCCACGGCAGTGCCGGAGGGGGGCTGAGGTATGGACAAAATTGCATGCATTTCCGGCCAGAACGTGTACTATTGGAGCTCCATTTTGCTGACCCTGGGGGCGGCGGTGGCCATCTGCTTCTTCCTGGCGCTGTACCTGCACCGGGGCGGCAGCGCCGTGGCAGGGTTCGTGGCGGTGCCGGTGAGCCTGGTGCTCAGCCTGGCCCTGGCCCGGCTGGTACACTGGTACTGCCGGTTTGACAGCTACGACAGCTTCTTCGCCGCCATGACAGATTGGAGCAGCGGCGGCTTTGCCCTGCTGGGGGTGTTCGCCGGATGCCTGCTGGCGGCGCTGCTGGTGCGGGGACTTCAGCTGACCCAGAACCTGCCCCAGATGCTGGACTGCATGGCCATTGCCGGGTGCGCCGGAATGGCGGTGGGGCGGCTGGCCTGCTTCTTCAACAGCTGGGACCGGGGGCAGGTGGTGCAGGTGCTCACCTTTTTGCCCGTATCCTGGCCGGTGACCAACACCGTCTCCGGCGCGCAGGAGTACCGGCTGGCTACCTTCCTGTTCCAGGCGGTGGTGGCCCTGATCCTGTTCGTGAGCTTGGGGGCGTGGTACCTGAGCCGGGGAAAATACCACCGGGACGGCGATGGGGCGCTGCTGTTTCTGCTGTGCTACGGAGCCAGCCAGGTGGTGCTGGACAGCACCCGCTACGATTCCCTGTTTTTCCGCAGCAACGGCTTTGTCAGCATCGTCCAGGTGGTGGGAGCCGTGGCCATGGCCCTGGCGGCAGTGGTGTTTGCGGTGCGGCTGTGCAAGGCCCGGGGCTTTCGGTGGTGGTATCCGCTTCTGTGGCTGGCCCAGGCGGCGGCCGTGAGCGGTGCCGGATATATGGAGTATTACGTCCAGCGCCGGGGAAATGAGGCATTGCTTGCCTACAGCGTGATGAGCGCCTGCCTGGCGGCAGTGGTGATCATCAGCCTTTTGACCTGCCATTTCGGACAAAAAGATGAAAAAATCCGAAATTTTGTGGAATAAACCCAAAGGACACGGCGTTTGCTGTGTCCTTTTTGTGTTGACAAAGCAGGGGGAGATTTTGTATAATATGAATATACTAGCGAAACTATGGCGGTAAATCGCTGAATTATAAGGAGGGCCTTATGACATCCCAGGAAAAGAAGCAGCTGCAGATCACTGCCTGCAAGGTGCGCATGGGAATTATTGAGAGCACCCATGCAGCCAAGTGCGGCCATCCCGGCGGCAGTATGTCCGCTGCGGATATGTTCACCTACCTGTACTTTAAGGAATTGCGGGTGGATCCCGCCAACCCCAAGTGGGAGGATCGGGACCGCTTCGTGCTGTCCAAGGGCCACTGCGCCCCTGGCCTGTATGCGGCTCTGGCCCATCGTGGCTTCTTCCCGGTGGAGGATCTGCTGACTCTGCGGAAGGTGGGCAGCTATTTGCAGGGCCACCCCAACATGAACACCGTCCCCGGTGTGGATATGTCCACCGGCTCTCTGGGCCAGGGCATTTCTGCCGCCTGCGGCATGGCGCTGGCTGCCAAGCTGAAAAAGCAGGACTACCGGGTGTACACCCTGCTGGGTGACGGCGAAATTCAGGAGGGCCAGGTTTGGGAGGCCTGCATGTTCGCCAGCCACTATCATCTGGATAATCTCTGTGTCATTGTGGATAACAATGGCTTGCAGATCGATGGCGACGTGGCCAAGGTGATGAGCCCCTATCCCATTGACGAGAAGCTGGAAGCCTTTGGCTTTGACGTGGTGAATATCGATGCCCACGACTTCGATGCCATCGAGCAGGCGCTGAACCATGCCAAGACCGTTACGGGCAAGCCCTGCGCCATTGTGATGCACTCGGTGAAGGGCAAGGGCGTTTCCTTCATGGAAAATCAGGCCGGCTGGCATGGCGTGGCACCCAACGACGAGCAGTACGCCCAGGCAATGGCAGAACTTCGCCAGCAGCTTGGGGAATTGGAGGGCAGATAAATGGCAGACGTGAAGAAAATGGCCACCCGTGATGGGTATGGCAAAGCCCTGGTAGAACTGGGCAAGGCCCACGATGACATTGTGGTGCTGGATGCGGACCTGGCCGGCTCTACCAAGACCGGTATGTTCGCCAAGGCGTTCCCAGAGCGCCACTTCAACTGCGGCATTGCCGAAGCGGATATGATGTGTGTGGCGGCAGGTCTGGCCTCCACCGGACTGAAGCCCTTTGCTTCTTCCTTTGCCATGTTCGCTTCCGGCCGCGCGTTCGAGCAGATTCGTAACTCCATCGGCTATCCCCACCTGAATGTGAAGATCGGTGCCTCTCACGGCGGCCTGTCTGTGGGTGAGGACGGCGCCAGCCATCAGTGCTGTGAGGACTTCGCCCTGATGCGCTCCATCCCCGGCATGGTGGTCATCTGCCCCGCCGACGGTGTGGAAGCTGAGGCAGCGACCAAGGCAGCGTATGACTACGAAGGCCCGGTCTATCTGCGCATGGGCCGTCTGGCTGTGCCCGTGTTCCATGAGGAGAACTTCCAGTTCCAGATTGGCAAGGGCGAAATCATGCGTGAGGGTACCGACATTGCCATCATTGCCAACGGCCTGATGGTCTACGAGGCAATCCAGGCCGGTGAGAAGCTGGCCGAGCTGGGCATCAATGCCCGGATCGTGAATATGTCCACCATCAAGCCTCTGGACGAGGAACTGGTGCTGCGCTGCGCCAAGGAATGCGGCAAGATCATCACCTGCGAGGAGCACAGCGTCATCGGCGGCCTGGGCGAAGCAGTGTGCAGCTTCCTGTCTGAAACCTATCCCACCCCCGTCAAGCGCATTGGTGTCAATGACGAGTTCGGTTTCTCCGGCCCGGCAACCCAGGTGCTGAAGGAGTTCGGCCTGTGCGCCGACCACATTGTGGAGGTTGCCAAGGACTTCCTGGGCAAATAAGCAAGGAACAAATAATAGAGCGGGAGAAATCACAAAATGCTGTGATTTCTCCCGCTTTTTCTTCCGAAACAGGGAGGTTATTCTGCTGGAAAATCATCCATGGCGTACAGTCCGAAGAAAGCCAGCAGCCCCTGGCCGCAGTCGTATTCCATGCCACACCGGTCAGCCAGCTTCTTGACAAAGATGCAGTAGGCCGACATGCAGGAGTACTGCAAATCCGGGAAAACGCAGGGCAGTCCCTGGGCTTTGCGGCAGGGCTTGCACAGAGCGCAGCCGCTGGCGCCGACAATGACCCCGTCGATGCCCTGCTGGCGCAGCCGCTTTACAAGCCGCAGCTCGGCAGCGTTGTGGCCGGCTTTGGCCTCTTTGATGGCGGCCTGGTCAGTCAGATCCTCGATTTGCCAGATGGTTTGCAGCACCAGCGCCTGGCGCTTGGCCAGCAGCCGGGCCTTCATCTGCTCCGGGGTGCCGCAGTCCGGCGGGCAGGAATGGTTGACACCATATTGCCCGCAGAGATTTTCCGCACAGAAGGGGCGGAACATGGGATCGAAGGGAATCTGCTGGGTGTCGATGACCGCAGCGGCGGCAAAGCCTTCCTCCACAGCCAAATCGATGAGTGCAGTTTGGTCCATAATCATCACCTCGTCTTCACAATAGCACCAATGGCAGATGCTGTCAAGACTGGGTTTTGGTGGTTGCCAAGGGCAGAAGTTTGTGCTATAATCCCCAGGGCAATACACAAACTTGAAAGGAGAAAATTGCAATGAAGAAAACATGTAGTGTTTTGCTGGTGCTGCTGGTCCTGGTAATGGCCCTGACCGGCTGCGGCCAGAGCGCTGCGCCGGAGACCACCGCTGCCACCGTGGCAGTGCAGGCAGACGGCAGCGTGCTGGGCGAGGGCGCCACTGTGTTCACCCTGGAGGTTACGGACCTGGAGGGCAAGACCAGCACCTTTGAAATCCACACCGACAAGACTTCCGTGGGCGAAGCCCTCCAGGAGGTTGGTCTGGTGGATGGCGAGATGGGCGAGTATGGCCTGTTCATCACCACAGTCAACGGCCAGAGCCTGGACTGGGACAAGGATGGCAAGTACTGGGCCTTCTACGTAGGCGGTGAGTACGCCGTTACTTCCGCCGACACCACCCCCATTGAGGCAGGCGTGGTGTACAGCCTAAAGGCAGAGTAAATCAAAAGTGCCCCGCCGGAGTTTTTCTGGCGGGGCATATTGTTTGGGTAGGGGGAAACAAAAAACACACCCGAATGGGTGTGTTTTTCTTGGCGACCCGGAACGGACTCGAACCGTCGACCTCCAGCGTGACAGGCTGGCGTGCTAACCGACTGCACCACCGGGCCGTGTGCCAAATCGGAACGGGCTTCATTATAGCAGGAGTTTGCCGGTTTGTAAAGAGGGAAAATGGAAAAAATCAGAAAAATTTTAGGGACAGGGAAAAATTTTGGCAGCTACTTGACAAAATGGGGAAAACGGGGTATCATCTAGGTAATTACATAGCATTGGAGTGCCGCCTAAGGCCTGCGGGCGTTTGGCGGAGAATAGGAAACCCGGTGTGAATCCGGGACGGTACCGCCACTGTAAGCGTGGAGGTCGGGCGCAGGACGAAAGTCAGTCATTGGGGAACTTCCCTGAGAAGGCGTGCCCGAACCGCAGAAGCGTAAGTCAGGAGACCTGCTCACGATGTATGGAATGCAACCTGTTTTCGAGTATTAGAACAGGTGCGTTTGTTTTGCTTACGGAAAAACGGCCGGAGGCAGTTCGTGTTGAACTGCTCCCGGCCGATTTTTTTGTATGGGCCGTGCCCCCTTTCGGCCCTGCCTGCGGCGGATTGCCCATGTGCCGCGGGTGGTTTCCTCCTCTGTGCCGCCTCAGACTGGCGGCCAGGGAGAAGCCCGATTTTTATGCTCTGGTGACGGCTGGTACCGCCCGAACCGGCATGGAAATAGATCTGGAAGTGCCAATTCGGCGATTCCGAAATTTTGTGAGCCAAGAAATCAACGGAGGATAGTTATGAAGTTTACAAAGATTCTGTCTGTGGCGCTGTGCGCCTGCATGGTGCTGGGCATGACCGCCTGCGGCGCCAAGAATACCGAGACCCAGCCCTCTGAAACCAAGCCTGTTGAAACCCAGCCTGCTGAGACCAAGCCTGCCGAGACCCAGGCTGCGGAAACCACCCAGGCCACCGAGACCACCCAGACCAAGCCGGTGCTGCTGGTGGTGTCCTTCGGCACCAGCTACAACGAGACCCGGGCCAAGACCATTGATGCTGTGGAGGCCGAGCTGCAAAAGGCTTATCCCGACTACCAGGTGCGCCGTGCCTTCACCAGCCAGATCATCATCGACATCCTGAAGGAGCGAGAGAATCTGACCATCGACAATGTGACCGAGGCCATGGAGCGTCTGGTTGCAGACGGTGTGAAGGATGTTGTGGTGCAGCCCACCCACATCATGACGGGCTTTGAGTACGACGACATGGTGAAGGAAGTTTCCGCCTTTGCCGACAAGTTCGACAGCCTGAAGATCTCCACCCCGGTGCTCACCGAGGATGCGGACTATGATGCCGTGGTGGAAGCCCTGGTGGCCCAGAACAGCGGCTACGAGGCAGATGACACCGTGCTGGTGTTCATGGGCCACGGCACGGAGCATGAAGCCAACGCCACCTACACCAAGCTTCAGGAGAAGCTGAATGCTGCCGGCCACGAGAACTACATCATCGGCACCGTGGAGGCAACCCCCTCTCTGGACGATGTGGCTGCTGCCGTGAAGGCCAGCGGCGCCAAGAAGGTTGTCCTGATGCCCCTGATGATTGTGGCAGGCGACCACGCCAATAACGACATGGCCGGTGATGAGGAAGACTCCTGGAAGAGCGTCCTCACTGCACAGGGCTATGAGGTGGAGTGCGTGCTCCAGGGCCTGGGCGAGTATCCTGCTATCCGCCAGATCCTGGTGGACCATGCAGGCGCAACCATGGCAAAATAAGAAATAACGTCGGTCAGCTTCCACGGGGCAATGCCCTGTGGGAGCTTTCCGTGTATTATTAAGGAGGATAGTATGATGAAGAAGATGAAACTGTTTGCGGTGCTTGCGATGACGCTGCTGCTGTGCGGCTGCGCTGCCAAGGAGGAACCGGTGCAGACCACGGCGGTTCCCACCACAGCACAGACGGTTCCGGCCACAGAAACCGTGCCGTCTCAGACGGAGCCTGCGCTCCAGCCGGTGCTGGCCCAGCAGCTGAAGGATGGAAGCTATGAAATCACGGTAGATTCCAGCTCGTCCATGTTTAAGATTGTCAAATGCGTGCTGACTGTGGAAAACGGAACCATGACTGCCGACATGACCATGAGCGGCCAGGGCTACGGTTTTGTGTTCCTGGGCACTGGAGAAGAGGCTGCACAGGCAGCGCAAGAGGAGAAAATTCCCTTCACCCTGGACGAAGAGGGTGCAAAGGTGTTTACGGTGCCGGTAACGGCTCTGAATGAGAAGATCAACTGCGCCGCCTGGAGCCTGAAAAAGGAAAAGTGGTATGACCGAGAGTTGGTATTTTGCTCGGATTTGCTGCCCCAGGAGGCATTTTTGGAGGCATAACCCATGAAAAAGAAACTTAGTCTGGTGCTGGTGCTGATCTGCCTGCTGCTGACAGGCTGCGGCACAGCTGAGGTGACGGATGGTGTTTATCTGGCCGAGGTCAGCCTTTCCGGCGGCAGCGGCCGGGCCAGCGTAGCCTCTCCTGCACAGGTGACAGTGACCCAGGGCAGCGCCATGGCCACCATCGTCTGGAGCAGCAGCAGTTACGAATATATGCTGGTGGATGGCCAGCGCTATGAGCCGGTGACCTTGGAGGGCGGCGCAACATTCAGCATCCCGGTTCGCTTCGATGAGGACCTGGCAGTGAGCGCTTCCACAGTGGCCATGAGCCAGCCCCACCTGATTGACTACACCCTGCGGATTTCTTCTCGGGGACTTCAAAAGGCGGAAGGAGTCACGCCATGAGGCGCTGGATTGCGCTGGCTGCGCTGGTATGCCTGCTGCTGACCGGCTGCGGCCAGAGTCAGGAAAAAAGCGGCCTTGGAAATGGCTGGGAGCCGGAAGGCATGATGCCCTTGGACTATGCCCATGAATTTTCCGTGGCGTACTATCCGGAAGACTGTAAGCTGATTACCCTCAGCGACGGCAGCCGCTTTCTGGTGGTGCCGGAGAATGGCCAGGTGCCGAAGGGAATCGCCCGGGATATCCGGGTGCTGCACCAGCCTGTTGAAAACATCTATCTGGCGGCGACGGCGGCCATGTGCCTGTTTGACGGCCTGGATCGGATGGATTCTCTGCGGCTGTCCGGAACCAAGCAGGAGGGGTGGTACATTGACAGCGCCCGGCAGGCCATGGCCCAGGGTAAGCTCCTCTATGCAGGCAAGTACAACCAGCCGGACTACGAGCTGATTTTGCGGGAAAACTGCCAGCTGGCTGTGGAATCCACCATGATCGGCCACGCCTCGGATGTGAAGCAGAAGCTGGAAGAACTGGGCATCCCGGTGCTGGTGGATCAGGCCAGCCACGAGACCCACCCCCTGGGCCGGACGGAGTGGATCAAGCTCTATGGCGTGCTGCTGGGGGAGGAGGAAAAAGCCCTGGAGCTGTTTGATCAGCAGAAGGCTTATCTGGAACAGGCATCTCAGGGAGAGCGGACGGGAAAAACCGTGGCGTTTTTCTACATCAGCTCCACAGGCAATGCTGTGGTTCGCAAAAGCGGCGACTATGTGTGCAAGATGATTGACCTTGCCGGTGGGGAATATGTGTTCCAGGACCTGGGCGACCCGGAGAAGGCTACCTCCACGGTGAATATGGAGATGGAGCAGTTTTTCGCCACGGCGAAGGATGCAGATATCATCATCTACAACAGCGCCATCAGCGGCCAGGTGGAGCACCTGGCGGATTTGGTGGCCAAGAATCCGCTGCTGGAACAGTTCCGGGCGGTGCAGACCGGCAATGTCTGGTGCACCAGTCAGAATATGTACCAGGAAATTTTACAGCTGGGGCAGATGACCCAGCAGCTGCGGCAGATTTTTACCGCAGAGGACCCGAATACACTGGAACTGAGTTTCTTTACCCATCTGGTGTAAGGGGAAATGGGAGGGAAGGAAATGAACGAAAAAAAGGAACCGCTGCTGGGCAGCCTTACCCGGTTTTCTGTGGTGATGCTGTGCCTGGGGGCGGCGCTGGTGTGGGGGTTGGTGCTGAATGTGAATACCGGCTCGGTGCAGATTCCTGCCGGAGAAATCTTCTCCATGCTGCATCACCGGCTGTGGGGCGGCGAGGCGATTCAAACCACCGCTGAAACCATTCTGTTTCGCATCCGCCTTCCCCGGGTGCTGCTGGCGGCGGTGCTGGGCGGGGCACTGTCCGTGTCCGGCTTCCTGCTGCAAACCTTCTTCCGAAACCCCATTGCTGGGCCGTTTGTGCTGGGTATTTCCTCCGGCGCCAAGATGGTAGTGGGGCTGGCGGTGATTTTTCTGGCGGAGCAGCTGGGCCAGGCCGGGCCTGGGATGCTGATCGCCGCCGCATTTGTCGGCTCGCTGCTGATTACCTGCCTGGTGCTGGTGTTTTCCCAGCGGGTGAAAAATATGTCCATGCTGCTGGTGGTGGGCATTATGGTGGGGTATATTTGCAGCGCCGTAACGGATTTTTGCATCACCTTTGCGGATGAGCAGGACATTATGAACCTCACCGGCTGGTCCATGGGCACATTTTCCGGTGCGGATTGGCCCAGTGTCCGCACGGCAGCGGTGCTATGCGTGCCCTGTGTCGTGGGGGCGTGGCTGATGAGCAAGCCCATCGGGGCGTATGCCTTGGGAGAGGGGTATGCCCAAAGCCTGGGCATCGCCGTGAAGCCCTTCCGGGTGGGATTGATTCTGCTAAGCAGTCTGCTTTCGGCCTGCGTTACCGCTTTGGCGGGGCCGATTTCCTTTGTAGGCATTGCAGCGCCCCACATCATCCGCAGCCTGCTGAAAACGGCACGGCCCAGCCTGGTGATTCCCGCTACCTTTTTGGGCGGCAGTGTGTTCTGCGTATTTTGCGATCTGGTGGCCCGGACGGCGCTGGCCCCCACGGAGCTTGCCATCAGCACCGTGACCTCCGCCGTAGGTGCGCCGGTGGTGATCTGGATGATGGTCAAGCGCCGCAGCAGAGAGGAGGGCTGATATGGAGCCGTTTTTTGAAACCAAGGGCCTGTCCGTGGGCTATCGGGGCAGGACCCTCATTCGGGATATCAGCCTGAGCCTGGAAAAAGGCACGGTGCTCACCCTAATTGGCCCCAATGGCGCCGGAAAATCCACCATTTTGAAGTCCATCACCCGGCAGCTGGCCGCTATCCGAGGCACGGTGGAAATTGGAAAGCGGGATATTGCCGCCTGGTCCGGCAAAGAGTTTGCCAGCACCGTGGCAGTGATGCTCACGGACCGGGTGCGGCCGGAGCTGATGACTTGCGCCGAAGTGGTGGCCATGGGGCGCTATCCCTATACCAATATGCTGGGACGGCTGACCCCTCAGGACCGGCAGGCGGTGGAGCGGGCGCTGGAGCTGGTCCACGCCCAGGATTTGGCCCGGCGGGATTTTGACACCCTGTCCGACGGTCAGCGGCAGCGGATTTTGCTGGCCCGGGCGCTGTGCCAGGAGCCGCAGGTGCTGGTGCTGGACGAGCCGACGGCCTATCTGGACATCCGGCACAAAATTGAACTGCTGGACATCCTGCGGCAAATGGCCCGGCAGAAGCAGATGACCATTGTACTGTCCCTGCACGAGATTGATTTGGCCATGAAAGTGTCGGATTTGCTGCTGTGCGTCAAGGGGGAGACCATCCACGCCTTTGGGCCGCCGGAGGAAATCCTGGGCAGCCGGGAAATAGAGCGGCTGTATGACATGGAGCAGGGGGCATACAACCAGCTCTTTGGCAGTGTGGAGCTGGCAAGACCGGAGGGAACGCCGGAGGTGTTCGTGGTGGCGGGTGCCGGATATGGAGCGCCGGTGTACCGCAAACTGCAAAAGCAGCAGATTCCCTTTGCCACGGGTATCCTTTTTGAAAACGATGTGGATGCCCAGGTGGCCCAGGCGCTGAGCCGCCAGGTATTTCTCGCCCCGGCCTTCGAGGAAATTCCGCCTCATGTGGAGACGGCAGCGCAAGCCATGCTGCTGCAATGCAGCCGGGTCATCGATGCGGGAACGCCCCTGGGGACCCTGAACCGGTGCAACGGGGCGCTGCTGGAGCTGGCAAAAAGCCGGGGCATTCCGGTAGAACGGGCAGCGCTTGAGAAAGGGAGATGATCCTATGCAAACCAACGTGCCAAGAATTCTGCTGGCAGGCACCAACAGCGGCTGCGGCAAGACCACGGCGGTGTGCGCCCTGCTGCAAGCCCTGGTGAACCGGGGGGTAAAAACCGGGGCCATGAAGTGCGGCCCGGACTACATCGACCCCATGTTCCACAGCCGGATCATCGGAGCGGAAAGCGGCAATCTGGATGCCTTTTTCTACTCGGAAAATACCATGAACTACCTGCTTTCCAAACACGCAGGCGGAAAAGACGTGACGGTTTTGGAGGGAGTCATGGGCTATTACGACGGTATTGGCCTGGACAGCTCCAGCGCCAGCACCTATCAGGTGGCAAGGCTTACCCATACCCCGGTGGTGCTGGTGGTGGGGGCGGCCGGGGCGGCGCTGTCGGTGCTGGCGGTGATTCAGGGATTTCTGGATTTTCTGCCGGATAACCAAATCCGGGGCGTGATTTTGAATCGGTGCAGCCCCATGGCTTATGCGGGCCTGGCCAAGGCCATTCGGCAGCATTTTGGCGGCCGGATTCAACCCCTGGGCTACCTGCCCAATCTGCCCCAGTGCAGCCTGGAAAGCCGTCACTTGGGACTGGTGACGGCAGCTGAGGTGGAAAACCTGCACCAGAAGCTGGCGGTGCTGGCAGAGCAGGCGGAAAAGAGCCTGGATCTTCCGGGCCTGCTGGCCCTGGCGGCATCGGCAGAGCCAATTTCCTGCCAGCCGGTGACTGTGCCCCAGGGGCCGCCGGTGCGGATTGCCGTGGCCAAGGACCGGGCGTTCTGCTTTTACTATGGGGAGAATTTGCAGCTGCTTCAGGAGCTGGGGGCGCAGCTGGCGTATTTCAGCCCCCTGACGGATTCGGCCCTGCCGGAGGACGTGGACGGGCTGTATCTGGGCGGCGGCTACCCAGAGCTTTACGCCCGGCAGCTGGCGGAAAATGTGTCCTTGCGGAAAAAGCTGCGGCAGGCGCTGGAAGACGGCCTGCCCTGCCTTGCCGAGTGCGGCGGGTTTATGTATCTGTGCCGGGACATTGCCGGAGAGCCTATGGTAGATTTCCTGCCGGGCAGGTGCTATGATAACGGAAGGCTCACACGCTTCGGTTATGTCACCCTGGAAACCCAGCAGGACAGCCTTTTTGGGCCGGCGGGGATGACCATTCCCGCCCATGAATTTCACCGCTGGGATGCCACCGACACCGGGGAGGCCTTCCTTGCCCAGAAGCCCAGCGGCCGAAGCTGGCAGTGTGCATTTGTGAACCAGCGGCTTTATGCCGGATTCCCGCACATTCCCTTTTATGCCAATCCGGAGACTGCCCGGAATTTTTATGAAGCCTGCCGAAAGGAGAGATTGCGCCATGCTGGAAACAGTGAAACCGGCGGATATTGAAAAACGCAGCTTTGAAATCATCACCGAGCTGCTGGGGGACCAGGTGCTGGACCCCGTACAGGAGCCTGTCATCAAGCGGGTCATCCACACCACAGCGGACTTTTCCTACGTGGAGAGTCTGAGCTTTTCCCCGCAGGCTGTGGAGCGGGGGATTCAGGCCCTGAAAGACGGCTGCGACATTGTCACCGATACCCAAATGGCTAAGGCGGGAATCAACAAGACCATCCTGGGCCGGCTGGGAGGGCATGTCCACTGCTTTATGTCGGACCCGGATGTGGCGGCGCTGGCGAAGGAGCGGGGCGTGACCCGGGCCATGGTGTCCATGGAGCGGGCAGCGCAGCTGGAAAAGCCTTGCATCTTCGCCATCGGCAATGCCCCCACCGCCCTGATCTGCCTGCATGAATTGGTTCAGGCAGGGGCTGTTGATCCGGCTCTGATTATTGGCGTTCCGGTGGGCTTTGTCAACGTGGTGGAGAGCAAGGAGCTGATTTTGGACCTGCCGGTGCCGTACATTGTGGCCAGAGGCCGCAAGGGTGGCAGCAATGTGGCAGCGGCCATCTGCAATGCACTGCTCTACCAAATTACCCGCTGACTATGGAAGCATACATGGAAAAAGGGGGCAAGCGGCTGCGCCTGGGTTACACCACCGGCTCCTGCGCCGCTGCCGCTGCCAAGGCGGCGGCCTGGATGCTGCTGCTGGGAGGCGAAAAGCGAACCATTTCCCTGATAACCCCCAAGGGAATTTCCCTGAAACTGGAAATTTTTGACATACACCGCCAGCACGGGCAGGTGCAGTGCGCCGTGAAAAAGGACAGCGGCGATGACCCGGATGTGACGAACGGGACCTTGATTTACGCCGCCGTCCGCATTGTGGACACCCCCGGTGTGGAGATTGACGGCGGTGTCGGCATCGGCCGGGTGACGAAGCCCGGACTGGACCAGCCGGTGGGGGCCGCTGCCATCAATTCCACCCCCCGGCGGATGATTGTCCAGGCGGTGGAGGAAATGATGGCCCTGGCAGATTACCATGGCGGCTTGCAGGTGGTGATTTCTGCGCCGGAGGGGGAGATACTGGCAAAAAAGACTTTCAACCCCAGGCTGGGCATCCAGGGCGGCATCTCCATTCTGGGCACTACCGGCATTGTAGAGCCCATGAGCGAACAGGCCCTGGTGGACACCATCCGGGTGGAGCTGCGGCAGAAGCGGCAGTTTGGGGATGTGGTGCTGCTGACCCCGGGCAACTATGGCTCGGAGTTTATTGGAAAAACCCTGGGGATTTCCCCGGATATGCCGGTGCAGTGCTCCAATTTTATTGGGGACAGCCTGGACATCTGCCGGGAGTTGGGCTTCCGGGGGGCGCTGCTGGTGGGGCATCTTGGCAAGCTGGTGAAAATCGGCGGCGGGATGCTGAACACCCACTCCAAATATGGCGACTGCCGTATGGAAATTCTGGCGGCCCACGCCGCCATGGCAGGGCTGCCCCCGGAGCAGGTGGGCAGGCTGCTGGAATGCGTGGCCTGTGACGATGCCCTGGCCTTGACGGAACAGGCCGGGTGCAGCGAAGAAATGATGAAAACATTGGTGCAGCGTATTGGCTTTCACCTGCAATACCGTGCAGGAGACGGCCTGGAGATGGGGGCCATGGTGTTTTCGCAGAAATATGGACTGCTGGGCCAAACCGAAAATGCCTGGCAGCTACTGAAGAAAATCAAGGAGGGATAAGCGTATGGTGCATTTTGTAGGAGCAGGCAGCGGCGCTGCGGATTTGATTACGGTCCGGGGCGCCAGACTGCTGGGCCAGGCGGACGTGGTGATTTATGCCGGGTCTTTGGTGAATCCCCAGCTGCTGGACTATTGCAAAGAAGGGTGCGAGATTCATAACAGCGCCCGGATGACCCTGGAACAGGTGCTGGATGTGATGCAGCAGGCGGAGCAGGCGGGCAAAACCACCGTCCGGCTCCACACCGGCGATTCCAGCATTTACGGCGCTGTGCGGGAGCAGTTTGACGAGCTGGAGAAGCTGGGCATTGCCTATGACGTGTGCCCCGGTGTCAGTGCATTCTGCGGTGCAGCGGCAGCGCTGAAAGCGGAGTACACCCTGCCGGATGTGAGCCAGACGGTGATCATCACCCGGGCGCCTGGCCGCACGCCGGTGCCCCAGGGGCAGAGCATCCGCTCCCTGGCGGCCCACCGGGCTACCATGGTGCTGTTCCTCAGCACCGGCCTGACGGAGCAGCTTCAGCAGGAACTGCTGGCAGGCGGCTATCCCGGCAGCACCCCGGTGGCGGTGGTGTACAAGGCCACCTGGCCGGAGGAAAAGGTGTACCCGTGTACCGTGGAAACCCTGCATCGGACGGTGACGGAAAACGGCCTGAGCAAAACGGCCTTGATCGTGGTGGGGGACTGCCTGGGGCAGACCTATGAGCGGTCGCTATTGTACCATCCGGGCTTTACCACGGAGTTCCGGGAGGCTAGCCGGTGAGCGGCGCCGTATTCGCTTACAGCCGCACCGGTATGGAAACCGCCCGGCGAATACAGGCGGCTCTGCCGGAAATCACCCGGGCCTTCGCCCCTCAGCGCTTAGCAGAAGGGGACTTTGCCCCCATTCCCAGCCCCAGCGCCAGCTTTTATGGGGAGCTGTTTTCGTCGGAGCAGGTGCTGGTGTTCGTCGGCTCCTGCGGCATAGCCGTGCGGCAGATTGCCCCTTGGGTCGGCAGCAAGGATCAAGACCCGGCGGTGCTGGTGGTGGACGAGCTGGGAACGTTTGTGATTTCCCTGCTCAGCGGCCACATCGGCGGGGCCAACAACCTGTGCCGGATGCTGGCCCGGCAGCTGGGTGCGGTGGCGGTGGTGACCACGGCCACGGATCTCCATGGCCGCTTCAGCGTGGATGCCTGGGCAGTCAAAAGCGGCTGCGCCATCTGCGGCTTGCAGGAGGCCAAGGCGGTGTCCGCCGCCATTTTGGAGGGGGATGTGCCCTTAACATGTGCGTTTCCCATCTGCTCGGCACTGCCCAATGGGGTGCGGCTGGGGGCGGATGGGCCGGTGGGCATTCTGATCAGCTGCCGCCGGGAAACGCCCTTCGACTGCACTTTGCGCCTGGTGCCCAAGGTGCTGACCCTGGGCATCGGCTGCCGCCGGGGAACCTCCGCCCAGGAGATTCGCCAAGCGGTGGAGGCGGCGCTGGAACGGGAAAATTTGGATATCCAGGCGGTTGCACGGATAGCTTCGGTGGATTTGAAAGCCCAAGAGCCGGGGCTGCTGGCCTTTTGCCGGGAGCTGGGGGCAGAGCCGGTGTTTTACACCGCCCAAGAATTGATGGCGGTTCCCGGCACGTTCCCACCCTCGGAATTCGTCCGCAGGGTTACGGGAGCGGATAATGTCTGCCAGCGGGCGGCACTGGCCGCAGGCGGACAGCTGATTGTAGAGAAAACCTGCCACGGCCCGGTAACGGTGGCTGTGGCACAGATGCCATGGGAGGTAGACTTTGGGTAAATTGTATGTTGTGGGCATTGGCCCGGGAGATTACGAGCATATGACCGTCCAGGCAGTGAAGGCGCTGGAGGAAAGCAGCCTGATTGTGGGCTATCATGTATATGTGGACCTGGTAAAGCAGTGGTATCCGGAAAAGCAATACACCACCACGCCCATGACCCGGGAGGTGCAGCGCTGCCAGATGGCACTGGATGCGGCCCGGGAGGAGACGGTGGCCCTGGTCTGCTCCGGCGACAGCAGCATTTATGGTATGGCTGCGCTGGTGTATGAGCTGCGGGGTGAGGAGAACCAACCGGAAATCCAGGTGGTTCCCGGCCTGACGGCGGCATGCAGCGGTGGTGCGCTGCTGGGTGCGCCGCTGACCCATGACTTTGCGGTGATCAGCCTCAGCGACCGGCTGACCCCCTGGGAGCTGATTGAAAAGCGGCTGCTGCTGGCGGCTCAGGCGGATTTGTCCATGGTACTGTATAACCCTGCCAGCCATGGCCGGCCGGATCATCTGCGCAGAGCCTGCGAAATTCTGAGCCGGGTGCTGCCCCAGGACCGGCTGTGCGCCGTGGTGCGAAACATTGGCCGGGAGGGACAGAGCCGGCAGCTGTGCACCTTGGCAGAGCTTCCTCAGCTGGATGTGGATATGTTCTGCACCGTGTTCGTCGGAAACGCCATGACACGCAGAATCGACGGCAACATGGTGACCCCCAGAGGATACCGGGATGTATAAGCTGTGCGTATTTGCAGGAACCACCGAGGGCCGGGAGCTGGCGGAATTTCTGGCGGGCCAGCCGGTGCAGACGGTGGTCTGCGTGGCGACGGAGTATGGCGGGTCCCTGCTGCGGGGGGGAAACCTGGAGGTGCTGACCGGGCGCTTGACCCGGGAGCAGATGCAGGAGCTGTTTGCCCGGCGGGAATTTGACTTGGTGGTGGATGCCACCCATCCCTATGCCCAGGCGGTGACACAGAATATTTGCAGCGCCTGTGAAGACACCCAAACACCCTATCTGCGGCTGCTTCGACCGGATGGGGCCGAAAGTGGGGATGGGGTGTATGTGGAGGATGCGGCAGCGGCGGCTGCCTACTTAGATAAGGTGGAGGGAAATATCCTGCTCACCACCGGCAGCAAGGAGCTGCACGCCTTCGCCGGGATTCGGGATTTTGCAGAGCGGGCGTATGCCCGGGTGCTGCCTATGGAAGAATCCCTGGAACTGTGCCGGAAGGCCGGGCTGGCGCCAGCCCATATCCTCGCCATGCAGGGGCCGTTCTCCAAGGAGATGAACCTGGCCATGCTGCACATGACCCAGAGCAAGTACCTGGTGACCAAGGCTTCCGGCGCCACCGGGGGCTTCCCGGAAAAGGCGGAAGCTGCTCGGGAGGCAGGTGTGACACTGGTGTGCATCGGCCGCCCGCCCCAGGTGGCGGGGCTGGACTGGGACCAGACGCTGGAGCTGCTGTGCAGCCGCTTCAATCTGACTTGGCGGCCCCAGGTGGATATTGTGGGCATCGGCCCCGGCGGCCGTGGCCAGAGAACGCTGGAAGCAGAGCAGGCCCTGGAAAATGCCCAGTGTCTGATTGGGGCACGGCGGATGCTCCAAAGCACCGCCCGGCCGGGTCAGGCCCAGATGGAGGCCATCGCCCCAGAGGCCATCGCCTCGTGCATCCGCAGCAATCGGCGCTACCACCGCTGGGCGGTGGTAATGTCTGGGGATACCGGCTTTTTCAGCGGCACCAAGAAGCTGCTGCCGCTGCTTCAAGACTGCCGGGTGCGGCTGCTTCCCGGCATCAGCTCCATGTCCTATCTGTGCGCCCGGCTGGGTGTGAGCTATGAGCAGACATTGGCGGTGAGCCTTCATGGGCGGCAGCGGGATATCTGCGGCGATGTGCGGCGCAATCGCCAGGTGTTTGCCCTGACCGGGGGAGAAAACGGAGCCGGACAGCTGTGCCAGCGGCTTTGCAGCCAGGGCTTGGGCGACGTGTTTGTGGCGGTGGGCCAGGAGCTGGGTTATCCCGCGGAGCGCATTACCCGGGGCACCGCCGAAGAATTGGCCCAGCAGGTATTTCCCAGCCTTAGCGCCGTATATGTGGAAAACCCCAAGGCCAGCAAGCCGCTGACCTGGGGCTTGCCGGACGAGTGCTTTTTGCGGCGGGAGTCGGTGCCCATGACCAAAAGCGAGGTGCGCAGTGTCTGCCTGAGCAAGCTGCGCCTGACGGAGGATGCGGTGGTCTGGGATGTGGGTGCCGGAAGCGGCAGCGTGTCGGTGGAGATGGCTCTGGGGGCGGCCCAGGTGTATGCCATCGAGTACCGCCGGGAGGCGCTGGAGCTGCTGGAAGAAAACAAGGCCCACTTCGGCCTGGAAAATATCACCATCGTGCCGGGGAAAGCCCCGGAGGCCTGCCGGGAGCTGCCTGAGCCGACCCATGTGTTTCTGGGCGGAACCGGGGGCAATCTGGAGCAGATTCTGACCCTGGTGCTGGAAAAGAATCCGGCGGCACGAATCGTGGCCACAGCCATTGCCCTGGAATCGGTGGCAGAGCTGACCCGGTGCGCCGGGAAGCTGGGCTTTTCCTATCGGGAGGTGGTGAGCCTGACGGTGGCCAAGGCCCGGCAGGCTGGGCCATATCAGCTGATGATGGGACAAAATCCCATTTACATCTTCACTATGGAAGGGGGCGGCGTATGTACGCCATAGCGGCACTGGCTCTGGGCTTTTGCCTGGACCTGATTGTGGGAGATCCCCACGGGCTGATGCACCCTGTGGTGCTGATTGGCAAATTGATTTCCGCCGGGGAAACGCTGCTGCGGCGGCTGTTCCCCAAAACACCGGCAGGAGAAAAGGCGGCTGGCGGCGTGCTGTGGGTGGCGGTGGTGGGCCTGACGGGGCTGACCACCTGGGCGCTGCTGAAGCTGAGCTACTGGGTAAGTCCCTGGCTGGGGCTGGCCTTGCAGACGGTGATGACCGCCCAGATTCTGGCCACCAAGTCCTTAAAGGACGAAAGTATGAAGGTTTATCACGCCTTGGGTACGGGAGATTTGGAAGTCTCCCGGCAGGCGGTGTCCATGATCGTAGGCCGGGACGTATCCCGGCTGGATGAGCAGGGAGTGACCCGGGCGGCGGTGGAAACCGTGGCGGAAAATACCTCTGACGGCATTGTTGCGCCGCTGGTATATCTGGCTGTGGGCGGTCCCTGTCTGGGATTTATGTACAAGGCGGTGAATACCATGGACTCTATGCTGGGGTATGTGGAGCCGCCTTACCGGGATTTTGGCTATGTCAGCGCCAAGATGGACGACCTGTTCAACTATCTGCCGTCCCGGCTGTCGGCAGTGCTGATGCTGCTGGCCGGAGGCCTGCTGGGCATGGATTGGAAAAACGGCTGGAAAATCTTCCGCCGAGACCGGTTCTGCCATGCCAGCCCCAACTCCGCCCAGACGGAGGCGGCGTGTGCAGGGCTGATGGATGTGCGGCTGGCTGGGGATGCCTGGTACCATGGCGTGCTGCACAAAAAGTCCTATATTGGAGATGACCTGCGGCCCATTGCCCAAGAGGACATTCCGCTGTCCTGCCGTCTGCTCTATGCTACGGCGATGCTGGCTCTGGCGGTGTGTCTGGCGGCACAGACAGGGCTGTGGCTGATTTTTTCGTAACCATGCAGGAGGAGCGCCATGCTGTATCAAACGGAGAACCCCCACGGTGGGGATATTTACGGCGGAGATATCCGGCTGGATTTTTCCGCCAATACCAACCCCTTGGGAACACCGCCGGGAGTGCTGGCGGCGGTTTCCGGGTGCTTGCAGCAGCTGCACCGCTACCCGGACCCCTACTGCCGGGAACTGGTAGCGGCCATTGCGGCCTTTGAGCGGGTGCCGCCGGAGTGGATTCTCTGCGGCAGCGGAGCGGCGGAGCTGATTTATGCCTACTGCACCAGCTTGGGACGGGTGGCGGCGGTGGAGCTGGCGCCTACCTTTTCGGAGTATGCGCTGGGGCTGCACCAGGCGGGAAGTACCCTGGTGCGCTATCCCCTGAAGCAGGAAAATGCCTTCCGCCTGGACAGGGGGTTTCTGGACTTTTTGCAGCGGCAGCAGCCCCAGGCGGTGTTTCTGTGCAATCCCAACAACCCCACCGGGCAGGTGATAGACCGGGAGCTTCTGGATGCGATTTTGGCGCTGTGCAAGAAGCAGGGGATACGCTTGTTCCTGGACGAGTGCTTTGCGGATTTGTCCGACGGGCAGCAGACCATGAAGGATCGGCTGGCAGACAGCCCCAATTTGCTGCTGCTGAAGGCATTCACCAAGAGCTACGGCATGGCAGGACTGCGGCTGGGCTACTGCCTGTGCAGCGATGCGGCGCTGCTGGGGAAAATGGCGGCGTGTGTCCAGCCTTGGAATGTGTCCACCCCCGCCCAGGCGGCAGGGAAGGCGGCGCTGTCGGAAACTGCGTTTTTGGAGCGGACACGGGCGCTGATTGCCCAGGAGCGGCCGTGGCTATGCCGCCAGCTGGAAAGCCTGGGACTGTGGGTCTGCCCCTCTCAGGCCAACTATCTATTGTTCCAGGGGCCGGAAAATCTGGGGCAGCAGCTGCGCCAGGAGGGCATTGCCCTGCGCAGCTGTGACAATTATCTTGGCCTTGGGCCGGGATGGTATCGCACGGCGGTACGCTGCCGCCGGGAAAATCAGCAGCTGGTCCGGGCGGTGGCCCAGGCCCTGGGGAGGACGCAACCATGGCAAAAAACATCATGATCCAAGGCACCATGTCCAATGCCGGCAAGAGCCTTCTATGCGCCGGACTGTGCCGGATTTTTCGGCAGGATGGATATCGGGTGGCGCCGTTTAAGAGCCAGAATATGGCGCTGAACTCCTTCATCACCGCAGACGGCGGGGAGATGGGCCGGGCGCAGGTGGTTCAGGCTGAGGCGGCCGGGGTTTTGCCGGACGTACGGATGAACCCGGTGCTGCTGAAGCCCACCACCGATGTAGGCAGTCAGGTGATTGTAAACGGGGTGGCCCAAGGCAATATGAGCGCCAGAGACTATACCCGGAAAAAGCGAAGCTACATCCCGCAGATTTTGCAGGCCTACAACAGTCTGGCCGCCGAGAATGATATTATTGTCATCGAAGGGGCGGGAAGCCCGGCAGAGATCAACCTAAAACAGGATGATATTGTCAACATGGGCCTGGCAGAGCTGGTGGACGCGCCGGTGCTGCTGGTGGGAGATATCGACCGGGGCGGGGTGTTTGCCCAGCTGTATGGTACGGTAGCTCTGATGGAACAGCAGGAGCGGGAGCGAATCAAGGGCGTGATTGTCAACAAATTCCGGGGAGACCGGGCCATTTTGGAGCCGGGGTTGAAAACGCTGGAATCCCTGTGCGGCGTGCCTGTGGCCGGTGTCGTGCCCTATGTTCACGTGGACATCGACGATGAGGACAGCTTAAGCAGCCGATTTGGGGCAAACGGAGGGCGGAAGTTGCTGGATGCGGTGGTAATCCGGCTGCCAAGAATTTCCAATTTTACGGATTTTTCCCCTCTGGAGCGGTATGAGAATTTGTCGCTGCGGTACGTAGACCGGGTTTCTCAGCTGGGAAGTCCCGACCTGATTCTGTTGCCTGGCACCAAGAGCACCATTGCCGACCTGCAATGGCTGCGCCAAAGCGGGCTGGAAGCGGCCATTTCCAAAGCGGCGGATGCGGGGGTGCTGGTGTTCGGCATCTGCGGCGGGTATCAGATGCTGGGCCGGTGGATTTGCGACCCGGACCGGGTAGAAGCGGCGGATGTGTCGGAGATTGCCGGCCTCGGCCTGCTGCCCCATACCACAACATTCCGGGCAGAAAAGGTACAGACACAGACCCACGGCGTGTTCTCGCAGGTGACGGGAATGCTGTCCGGGCTGAATGGGCTGGCCTATACCGGCTATGAAATTCACATGGGCCGCAGCGGGGAGAATCTGCCGGTGCTGGCTGGCGGCGGCAATGTGTATGGCAGCTATGTCCATGGCATTTTTGATGGGCCGGGGATTGCGGATGCCCTGGTGCAGGCCCTGTGCCAAAAGCGTGGGCTGACCATGGAGGCGGCAGCGCACTACGATGCCGATGCCTATAAACAGAGCCAATATGACCTGCTCGCCCAGGCGGTGCGCCAAGGGCTGGACATGGACCTGGTTTACCAGGTGCTGAACCGGCAGGTGTGAGGTACGCTTAAGAATGAAAAAATGCCCCGGATTTTGGTGGTGCTGACCAAAATCCGGGGCGTTTTCCGTTGGGCATAAAACTTTACAAAAATTTGACCATATCTTTACGGGAGAAGACTTCCCTTTTTGGGGTGTTGGTGTTATGCTAAAGAAAAAACCATAGGAAAGGATGGAAAAATATGGATTTAAGCAGCCAAAAGGGATTTATCTGTGATATGGATGGTGTCATCTATCACGGAAACCGAATCCTGCCGGGAGTGGCGGAATTTATTGACTGGCTCCAGCGGGAGGAGAAGCAATATCTGTTTTTGACCAACAACAGCGGCTACACCCCCAGAGAATTGCAGCAGAAGCTGGCCCGGATGGGACTGGAAGTGCCCCAGGAACATTTTTATACCAGCGCACTGGCGACGGCTGCTTTTCTGAAAGAGCAGGCGCCCGGCTGCTCGGTGTATGCCATCGGCGAAGCGGGGCTGCTGAATGCCCTGTACGATGCCGGCATCACCATGAATGACGTAAATCCCGACTATGTAGTTGTGGGGGAGGGGAAGGGCTACTGCCTGGACACCCTGACCAAAGCCACCAACCTGGTGCTGGCAGGGGCCAAGCTGATCGGTGCCAACTCGGATATTTCCGGACCCATTGAAAATGGCATTGCCCCCGCCTGCCGGGCGCTGGTGGCGCCCATCGAGCTGGCCACAGGCAAGCAGGCTTATTTCTGCGGCAAGCCCAACCCGCTGATGATGCGCACCGGCCTGAAGATTCTGGGCTGTCACAGCGGCGAGGCCGTGATGGTGGGTGACCGCATGGATACGGATATCATTTCTGGTCTGGAAAGCGGTATGTCCACGGTGCTGGTGCTCTCCGGTGTGACCACCCGGGAGGAGATCGATCACTTTGCCTACCGGCCCAATCTGGTACTCAACGGTGTCGGCGACATCCCGGTGCTGGCACAGCAGGGAATTTGACACAAGCTTTACAGTTGCCTACTTTTGGATTTTACAGTGGAGGCGTATGATGAGGGCGTAACGGATGGAAGTCCGCATGATCAATACATCATCATACAAGGAGAAAATGAAAACATGAAAAAATCCATTAGCTTGATTCTGGCAGCGGTGCTGGCTCTGAGCCTGGCCGCCTGCGGCAATTCTGACACCACCGCAACTCAGGCACCTGCGACCCAGGCCCCCGCAGCCGAGGCTCCCGCAACTCAGGCGCCTGCCGCTCCCGAGTCCATCAGCGGCACCGTTTCTACCGACGGCTCCACCTCCATGGAGAAGGTCATCGGCGCTCTGGGCGAGGCCTTCATGGAGGCCAATGACCAGGTGAAGTTCACCTACAACCCCACCGGTTCCAGCTCCGGCATTCAGGCTGTGCAGGAAGGCCGCTGCGACATTGGCCTGTCCTCCCGTGCTCTGAAGGACGAGGAGAAGGCTTCCGGCCTGGTGGAAACCGTTCTGGCTTACGACGGCATTGCCATGATTGTGAACCCTGGCAACACCGTGGAAGACCTGACCCTGGAGCAGATTGCCGACATCTACACCGGCAAGATCACCAACTGGTCTGAAGTGGGCGGCCAGGATGCTGAGATCGTCCTCATCGGCCGGGAAGCCGGTTCCGGCACCCGCAGCGGTTTCGAAGAAATCGTGGAAGTGAAGGATCAGTGCAAGTATCGTCAGGAGCTGAGCTCCACCGGCGACGTCATCGCCACTGTGGCTCAGAACCCCGGCGCCATCGGCTACGCCTCCCTGGCTTCCGTCAAGGACACTGTGAAGGCCCTGAAGGTTGGCGGTGTGGCTCCCAGCGAGGAGACCGTGAAGGATACTTCCTACGCCATCCAGCGCCCCTTCGTCCTGGCTACCAAGCAGGATGTAGCCCTCAGCCCCGCTGCGCAGGCTTTCTTCGACTACATCACCTCTGCGGAAGCAAGCGAAATCATCGTTGCCACCGGTGTGGTGCCCGCCAACTAAATAAAGCCAATGTCCTCCCCCGAGGGTATGCACCGCATACCCTCGGGACAAGCTGTCGAAAATCCCCCACGGGGCTTTTCGACAGTTTTTTTGCAGTCTGCTGCGTGCATAATTTGTCCGCCGTTGGCGAACAAATTCCACACTTGCAGCCTGATAAGTATTTTCGCCCAGGTACACGCCCCGGTCGAAAATGGATTTGATTTTATTCGCCGCTACGGCGGCGAACTCTGCGAGGCACTTTTTTGACAATCTGCCCCGAGGGTATGCACCGCATACCCTCGGTTTTTTTGTAACGCAGCCGGGCGGCTTCACAAGCATTTTACATTGGACCTGTTTTTCTCTTTACATGGACGTGCTAGGATAATCACGAAGAAACAAAAAGGTCTGTATGGAAAGGAAGCTTGTATGAAAACAAAGCAAAACGCTTTAGAAACAGTCATTCACGGTCTGTTTTTGATTCTGGGCCTGGTGAGCGTCGGATGCGTGCTGCTGATCACGGTGTATCTGGTGATCTCCGGCATTCCGGCCATCCGGGAAATCGGCCTGTTTGAATTCCTCTTTGGAGATACCTGGGCCTCCACGGCGGCGCAGCCGCAGTACGGCATTCTGCCCTTCCTGCTCACCAGCATTTACGGCACGGCAGGTGCCATCGTGCTGGGCGTTCCGGTGGGGTTCCTCACGGCGGTGTATCTGTCGAAGATGGCCCCGGCCGGTGTGAAGCGGTGGATGGGTGAAGCGGTTTCTCTGCTGGCAGGAATTCCTTCGGTGGTCTACGGCTTGGTGGGCATGATGGTGCTGGTTCCCGGTATCCGCAAGCTGTTCGGTGTGCCGGACGGCTCCGGCCTGCTGTCGGCGATCATCGTACTGGCTATCATGATTCTACCCTCGATTATCAAAATGTCCATCACGGCTCTGGAAGCCGTTCCGAAGGAGTACGAGGAAGGGTCTCTGGCCCTGGGCGCTACCCCGGAGGAGACTTGGATTCGGGTGTCTGTGCCGGCTGCCCGCAGCGGCATTGCAGCATCTGTGGTGCTGGGTGTAGGCCGAGCCATTGGCGAAGCAATGGCGGTGATGATGGTGGCAGGCAATGCGCCGAATATGCCCAACTCCCTGTTCCAGTCGGTGCGGTTTTTGACCACGGCTGTGGCCTCGGAGATGAGTTACAGCAGCGGCTTGCAGCGGCAGGCCCTGTTCTCCATCGCACTGGTTTTGTTCCTGTTCATCATGCTGATTAACGGTGTGCTGAACTACGCACTGAAGGGAGGCAAAAATAAATGAAAAAGCTGTCTAACAGCCGCCGCCGGTTTTTGTGGTGCGTTCGGGGCGGTATGTATGTAGCCACGGCGCTGACTGCGGCGCTGACGCTGTTCCTGGTGGGCTATGTGCTCTTTCAGGGCATCCCCAACATAAGCTGGAACTTTCTGACCACCAAACCCAGCTACTTAAGCGGAAACATCGGCATTCTGCCGGATATTCTGAATACGGTCTATATTATCCTGGCCACCTTGGTGGTGGTGATTCCCCTGGGCGTGGGCGCTGCGGTCTATTTGACGGAGTATGCCTCCAACAAGCGTATGGTGGCGGTGATTGAGTATGCTGCCGAGACCCTCAGCGGCATCCCTTCCATCATCTATGGCCTGGTGGGTATGCTGATTTTCTCCAACTCCATGGGCACCTGCCTGATGGCTGGTGCGCTGACCCTGGTGATCATGAACCTGCCCACCATCCTGCGCAATACCCAGGAGAGCCTGAAAACCGTGCCGCAGTCTTATCGTGAGGGCGCTTTCGGTCTGGGAGCAGGCAAGTGGCGCGTGGTGCGCACGGTGGTGCTCCCCGGGTGCGTGGACGGTGTGCTAACGGGATGTATCCTGTCGGTGGGCCGGATTCTGGGTGAATCTGCGGCCTTGCTGTTCACAGCGGGCTTTGCTCATGCAGTCAACGGCTTTGTAGAAGGCCTGTCCAGTGCAGGTGCAACCCTGACAGTGGCGCTGTATGTCTACGCAAAGGAAAATGGTGAGTTTGGTGTAGCCTTTGGCATTGCGGCTATTTTGATGGTGCTGGCTGTGCTGATCAATCTCAGCGCCAGCGCCGTAACCCGCCACTACCGTCGGAAAATGGATATTGCTTGAAGATAGAGAGGAGATCGTATGAGCGAATCGATTATTTCTGTGAAAGACCTGAACCTCTGGTACGGCCAGAGCCAGGCACTGAAATCCATCAGCATGGAGATTCCGGAACACGCCATTACGGCGCTGATTGGGCCGTCCGGCTGCGGTAAGTCCACGTTCTTAAAGACCTTGAACCGAATGAACGATCTCGTGCCCGGTGTCCGGGTGACGGGCCAGGTGCACTATCAGGGTGCGGATATTTTCTCCTGGGAGGTCAGCCAGCTGCGCAAAGAGGTTGGCATGGTGTTCCAGAAGCCCAATCCCTTCCCCATGAGCATCTATGACAACATTGCCTACGGCCCCCGGACCCACGGCATCAAAAACAAGGCACAGCTGGATGAAATCGTGGAAAAGGCACTGCGCAGCGCCGCCATCTGGGACGAGGTAAAGGACCGGCTGAAAAAGAACGCCCTGGGTTTGTCCGGCGGTCAGCAGCAGCGGCTGTGCATTGCCCGGGCACTGGCGGTGGAGCCGAAGGTGCTGCTGATGGATGAGCCGACGTCGGCCCTGGACCCCATTTCCACAGGCCGCATTGAAGATTTGGCCATGGAACTGAAAAAGGATTATACCATCGTTATCGTTACCCACAATATGCAGCAGGCAGTCCGAATTTCGGATCGGACGGCATTTTTCCTGCTGGGAGATTTGGTGGAGTACGATTCCACAGAACTCTTGTTTTCCAAGCCTCGGGACAAGCGCACCGAGGACTACATCACCGGCCGGTTCGGCTAAGGAGGAAGGTTATGAGAGACGCATATCAGCGCCAGCTGAAGCAGCTGGAGCAGGAGCTGGAGGAAATGGGCAGCAGCTGCCAGCAGATCATCGATCTGGCAGCCCAGGCTTTGACCGCCTATACCCCGGAGCTGAAAAATCAGACCGAACAGATCGGCCGGCAAATCGACGAAAGCGAGCACACCATCGAAACGGCCTGCCTCAAGCTGCTGCTGCGGCAGCAGCCGGTGGCAGGAGACCTGCGGCAAATCGGTGCGGCTATGAAGATGATCACCGACCTGGAACGCATCGGCGACCAGGCGGAGGACATCGTAGAGCTGCTGGGACATATGACTGGGCAGGAATTGGACGGGCGAATGCTGGAAATGGCCTCTGCGGCGCAGAATATGGTGCGCCAAGCGGTGCGCTCCTATGTAGACCGTAATCTGGATCTTGCCCATCAGGTCATGGCCAGCGACGATGCCGTGGATGCTCACTTCGCCGCCATCAAGTCTCGGATGATTGCCCGCATTGCCGAGAATCCGGAGCAGGGCGAGGATGCCCTAGACATCCTGATGATCGCCAAGTACCTGGAGCGCATCGCCGACCACTGCACCAACGTAGCCGAGTGGTCCGCCTTCGCCGTCACCGGGGTGCATGAACAGGGCGGCTGAGGTGAAAATAAGAAATGCCAAATGCATTTTTTCGCATTTGGCATTTTGTGTTTTGAAAGGATGCGGAAAAGCCCTGTCAGTCTAGGACAAATCGAAAGCCTGATAAAGCTGGGCGATGGAATTTTCCCAGGTGTAGTTTTCTACCAGACGGCGGCGGGTATGTTCGCTGGCGGTTTTACGCCAATCCGGGTCGGACAGAGCGTAAATACAAGCCTGGGCGATGGTTTGGGGAGATTGGTCCTTCAGCAGGATTCCGTAACTGGCATCCGGAAGAAGCTGGGGGCTGTCGCCGGTGGGGGTGGTGAGAATGGGGCAGCCCAGGGCGGCGGCCTCCAAAACCGTGCAGGCAAATCCTTCGCTGCGGCTGGGAAGACAAAACACATCGGCCTGCGCCAGCAGTGCCAGTACGTCAGGATACGTCTGGCTGCCAAGTAGGGTGACACCTTCCGGCGGTGACTGCTGAAACTGGGTATAAAGCGGGCCGGAACCGGCCATAACCAGCTGCGCAGATGGGTGGGCAGCACGGATTTCGGATATGGCATCCAAAAGGGGCAGGACACCCTTTTCAGGGATCATGCGGCCTACAAACGCAATTATGGGCGCATCGGCAGGAAGGTGCAGCGCTTGCCGCCAATTCTTCCCGCTGACGGTTTTCTGAACCGCTTCCGGGCAGATGGCATTGGTGATGGCTCCCTTGGCTTGAATGGAGAAATGGGTCAGCCACTGGGCAGCGGCTTGGGAGACACCGTAAAAGGCGGGGACATAGTGGCGGCACACCCGGGCGGCGAGCTGCTCATAGAGCTGTCCGGCCAAAACCAGCGGCTTGCTGCCGGTCATCAGCCAGGCGGAGCCGTGGTTGACCAGCACGGTGGGAATGTGCCTTTTTTTGGTGCAGCGGGCGGCGTACATGCTCAGGGGATAGAAATAGGTGTTGATAAGGCAGTAGTTGATTTTCTGCGCCCAAAGGGTTCGGGCCAGCCTGAAAAAGGCGGGACAGGGCTTCAGCAGAGGCAGCCGCCCGGACATAAAGGGAATGCTGGGAAGCCGGTAGATTTCCATTCCGTCCTCCTGCTGATGCGCCGGCAGCCCAGGCAGGGCGCTGGTGAGGATGCAAACACGATGCCCGTCCTGCATCAGTCTGCGGCCCAGGTTGTAGGTGTAGCGCTCCACACCGCCAGAAGTGGGAAGGTATTGGGCGGAGACAAGCAAAAATGTATATCCCATAGGATTCTCCTAAAAGTACTGAATTTCCTCCATCATACACCATAACCCGAAAAAAAGCAACCGGGGTTCTTTGCAGGAATTGCTACTAGCTTTTTGGAGATTGATGGATTATAATAAGAAAATATGGTGCGTTATTGTATTTTTAGGAATGCTGTTTTTGTTGGAGGCAAATATATGATGAAGTTGTTGGTGATTATTCCTGCCTACAATGAGGAGGAAAATGTGTTGGCAACCGTGATGGAGCTGCGCCGAGTCTGCCCGGAGTATGACTATCTGGTGGTCAACGACGGGTCTGTAGACCGCACGGCGGCAATTTGTCGGGAGCACGGTCTGCATATGCTGGACCTGCCGGTGAATCTGGGACTGTCCGGGGCGGTGCAGGCGGGAATGAAGTATGCCTACCGCCATGGATACGATGCGGCGGTGCAGTTTGATGCCGACGGGCAGCACCGCCCGGAGTATCTGCCGCTTATGCTGGAAACCATGGAGACGGGGGGGTATGATATTGTCATTGGCAGCCGCTTTGTTACCGAGAAGAAGCCGCGGTCTATGCGGATGTTTGGCAGCGCCTTGATTGCCTTGGCTATTCGGCTCACCACCGGGTGCTGGCTTGGGGACCCCACCAGCGGCATGCGGATGTACAGCCGCCGGGTGATTGGTCAGTTTGCCAGCCAGCTGAACATTGAGCCGGAGCCGGATACCATTGCCTACCTGATTCAGAGCGGAGCCAAAACGGTGGAGATCCAGGTGCAGATGCGGGAGCGGACGGCAGGTGTCAGCTATTTAAGCCCGCTGCGCAGTGCGGCCTACATGGTACAGATGGGGGTATCCATTGTCCTGATTCAGAAATTCCGCCGGAATCTGGACCTGGATCGCCTGCCAAGCCTCGGGGCGGAGATGGGAGAAAAGGAGAATACATATGCCGTTTAGTTTGCGATTGATTTTAATTGTGGGCGCGCTGCTCACCTTTTCCTATTTTATCAGAGGAATCCGAAAAAACCGGGTGAAAATCAACCACTCCATTTTCTGGATTGTGTTTGGCCTGATTTTGCTGGTGCTGGCCTTTGTGCCCAGGGCGATCTACTGGCTGTCGGCCCAGATGGGCATTGAGTCTCCTGCCAATTTGGTATACCTGGCGATTATCTTCTTGCTGGTGCTGAAGCTGTTTACCACCACTCTGCGGCTGTCCCGACTCAGCGAACAGGTGGCGGCGCTGACCCAGACCGTTGCCATTCGAGAGCTGGAAGACCAGGAACAGCAGAGCCATTCGGAGGAACGGGAGGAAGCTGTATGATCCAGGCGATTCGCAGCGGACAATTTCTTGGGTGGCTGGGAGCCTGGTTTCAAAAGAACTGGAAGCAGCTGCTGATTTGGCTGGCGGCAGCGGCGCTGTGCGCCGGATTTTCCGCAATGACCCTGCACATGTCCCGGTTCAATCTGCCCTGGCGGACGACGAAGGAGTTTTATTGCAGCGGCCGCTATGACCCTCGCTCCAAAGCGCCGGACACGGTGACACTGCTGCCGGGGCAGAGCTTGGAGCAGTCCTTTACGGCAATGGGCAGTCTGGTGGGAGAATGCCAGACAATCTATCTGAAAGTGCCCGAGGGGCAGACACGTCTGCCGGAGCTGACCGTCACCCTGACGGCTCAGGATACCGGGGAGGTGCTGGCTCAGGTGGAGGCTTCGGCGGTTCAGATGGAGGAGCTTGCCACGGAGGATCAGACGAAGAAGGAGCAGCTGGCAGCATTCCCCCTGTCGGAGCCGGTGCTCTTGAAAAGCGGCCGGGACTATGTGCTCTGCATGCAAAACAGCGGCCGGGAGGAAACGGCGCTGAACATGGACCGGGCGGTGTACAGCGGCAGCTTGCGGCTGGGGCAGACGGCTCTGGACGGAGCGGTGGACTTCGGCGTGCTGCGTACAGCGGGATATACGCCGTCCGTTTTGGTGCCGCTGCTGACGGCTGTAACCTGCGTCACGGCGCTGCTGGGGCTGTGGCTGGTGCTGTTTGGCAAGGTGAAGGAGCATCTGCTCTATCTGCTGCTGGCAGCAGGCTTCGGCCTTGTGATGCTGTTCGATGTGACACCGCTGTATGGCTTTGATATGCGGTTCCAGTTTGACAGCGCTTACGTGGTGTCCAACGAGCTGCTGGGATTGGAGGGTGCCGTTTACCAGCCATCCAGAGCGGACCCGGAGAACAAGCCGGCCCATTACTACCGCCGCATTTGCGACGACTATTCGCAATTTCAGTTCTATCGGGAGGATTGGGTTTCCGATAACTACACGGATATGCAGGCAGCCTTGAAAGACTTGCGTCCGGAGAAAGAGGACACGGAGCTGATTCTGGTGGAGGCGAACCAGGGCTTCATTGGCGACCAGCGGCAGATCCTCTATTTGCCGGCAGGCGTGGGCTTTGCCATTGCCCGGCTGCTGGGCATGGGCTTTTTACCCATGGTGCAAATGGGGCGGCTGGTGTCCTATGGGGTGTTCGTGGTGCTGATGTTCTTTGCCATCCGCTCGGTGCCATTTGGAAAGCGGCTATTTTTGATTCTGGCCCTGCTGCCGTCGGTTATGGTACAGACCATGTCCGTCACCCGGGATGCGGTGATCATCGGGCTGAGTTTCTTTGTGGTGGCCAAAGTCTTGGCGCTGGCCTATGGGGAGAAAATGCCTAAATTCCTGGACTGGGCGGTGGTTTGGTTGGCAGGAGCGCTGCTGGCTCCCTGCAAGGGGGTGTATCTGCCCATCAGCCTGTTTTGGCTGGCGGCGCTGTACCGGCGGCTGGTGGTGCAGGAGCGGGCAAAGTGGACGAAGGTTGCGAGCTACTTGGCGGCAGGAATTCTGCCCATGCTGGTGATGATGTACTGCTTTGGCAGTGGGCATGTACAAACAGTAATTTCCCAGTTGGTAAGTCACTTGAGGCATATATTCCAAGGCGGCGGCCAGGTGGAGCAAGTGGTGCAACAGGCTGCGGCAGCGGTTCATGCTGTAGCACAGCCCAAAATGTTCACGTTTGCTTATATCTTGGAAAACCTGCCTAGAACACTGATGGTAGTGCTGAATACACTGCGGGAAAGTGTGGGTACATTCTTCATGAATACGCTGCAGTTGACGGATATCAATCTGGGAAGCAGCGACACTATGGGCCTGATTTTGCTAGCCTTGCTGCTGATTGAGAGCTTGTGTCAAGAAAAGGGGCGAGAGCTGGTGGGAAAGCCAGAACGCTGGCTTGGCTTGGTGCTATCGGCTGCGGTGTTCGCACTAACGGCGGTAGCAGCCTTAGGGTGGACTGAAGTGGGGAGTTATACCATTTTTGGAATCCAAGGTCGCTACCTGATTCCGATACTGCCCTTGCTGGCGCTGTTCGCTATGAACAATTCTGCGATACGGCTGAAGGGGAGCCATGCTACGCTGGTCAAAGCTGGTTGCTGCCTGTTCCCGGCGCTGTATTTGATGAATATGTATTTGTGGACCATTTCCCGATGAACGGGGAGATGCAGCCGTGCCGCTGGGATTCCGGCGGCACGGTTTTTGCGCTGTTCGATGGCAAATGCGTTATGTAAATCTATGTGCCAGGAAAGCATGTTGCCGTCACCTTAGAAAATTGTGTCTGCATTTGTCTGCGCTCCGGGGATTTTTTTCCGGATTCCCTTGCATTTTTTGACGGCCTTCGGTATAATATAGTCGGTTTCCCTTCCCGATACGGGGAGGGGAAAATGCGTTTGCGGAGGTATTCTATGGAACAAATCCAAGCACGGACCCAGAGAAATCAGACCATGGAACTGTTTAAGCTACTGGCAGCTGTTTTGGTGGTGTTTATACACACACCCTTCCCGGGGGAGCTTGGAGGGGTGCTTACCTGCATGGGAAGCATTGCGGTTCCGTACTTCTTTTTGATTTGCGGCTACTTCAATTTTTGTGCCAGCGCTAGGCAGGTTCAGCGGCGCATGCTGCACCTGCTGAGACTGCTGATTTTGGGAACTGCAGTGCATTTGCTTTACAACTGCATAGTCACGGAACTTTCCGGCGGCAGCACCATCGCCTATCTGCGTACGGTGCCGCTGGAGGCGGACGAATGGGTAAAGCTGCTGTTTCTACACATTCATCCCTATGCGGGACATTACTGGTATTTACTGGCCGGATTGGGCGTTTATTTGGTATACTACCTATATGTGCGCTTCTGGGAGGAGGGGCAGGTGAACTACGGAGCGTTTTATGGGCTGGGTTTGTGCTTGTTTGTTGTTTTGTTTGTCTATGGCGTGCTGTGGCCCATTGTTTTTTCGTCGGATGTACCGGCAATGGAGTGCCGCAACGGCTGGTTCTTGGGATTGCCGTTTTTTGCTGCGGGCCTGTGGCTGCACCAGTACCAGCAGCAGGTGGTGCGGGCGTTCCGGCTGACGGACGGGAAGCTGATTCTGCTGCTGGCAGCGGGGATTTTTCTAAGCCTGCTGCAAAGAACGGGGGTGCAGTCCGGCTTGGTTCCTTTTGGAATGCTGCTGGCGCTGCCGGCACTGTTTTTGCTGCTGCTGGGACATCCTGTGATTTCTGAGGCGGGATGGATGGAGAGGTTCTGCGCCAAGTGCGGGCGGCTGTCGACATGGATTTACATCTTTCACCTGATGATTGGCCTTTTCTACGATGCTTACCTGGATGCACCGATGCTGGCACATGCCGGTCAGGCGGCGGAGTACATAAGACCCTTGGCTGTGCTGGGGATTAGCCTTGCCGCAGCCCTGGTTTGGGATGCAATCGGGGAGCTTTGGAAGAAATGGAAAAAAGCGCATCAACGCAAGCACGTGCAGTGCGCCTGAAAAGATAATGCTTGTTTTAACCGTGCTGCTGGGATTCTGGCGGCACGGTTTTGCTTTGGCGGGAAATATGCAAAGAAAAAGTAGCATTCTCCCAAAAATAATTCCCATATTTTTGTTGACTTTTTTGAAAAACAGCGTATAATATGGTTTTGTATGGATAAGGAAACGATTATTAAAATACCACACTGCGGCGATTGGCCGGAGTTTGGTCCCGGGCAGGTTGTTGTCGGGGCGAAGCAGCTGAAAAAAGCTGTGGATGCCGGACGGGCTCGGCACGTATTTCTGGCGGAAAACGCCGATCCAGCTATTACAGGTCCTTTGCAGCAGCTGTGTCAGCAGCGGGGTGTAGAGGTTTCCTGGGTCCCCAGCATGGCCCAGCTTGGCCACAGCTGCGGAATTGATGTGGGCGCTGCGGCGGCTGCCGTGGTGCGCTCGGTTTGATTCTATCGGAATTGATCCGTAGAATAAATACCCGCCGACATGGCGAGAACAAAAGAAAGGAGAAATTCAATGCCTACTTTTAACCAGCTCGTGAGAAATGGCCGTCAGCAGGTCACCTACAAGTCCACCGCTCCCGCTCTGCAGAGAGGTCTGAACACTCTGGAGAACAAGGCAACTACTCTGCCCTCTCCCCAGAAGCGTGGCGTGTGCACCGCTGTTCGTACCACCACCCCCAAGAAGCCCAACTCCGCTCTGCGTAAGATCGCCCGTGTGCGTCTGACCAACGGTATGGAGGTTTCTGCTTATATCCCCGGTGTTGGCCATAACCTGCAGGAGCACTCCGTGGTGCTGATCCGTGGTGGTCGTGTTAAGGACCTGCCTGGTGTGCGTTACCACATCATCCGCGGCACTCTGGATACCCAGGGCGTGCAGAACCGGATGCAGGCTCGCTCCAAGTATGGTGCGAAGCGTCCCAAGGCCGGCAAGAAGAAGTAATTCTCCTTCCGCCTGACCCAAATTTGATTCCTACGCCCGTTCGCAAGGCGAAGCCTTGCCACAGCGTTTTTATATATGTTTTGTGATATAAAAACCTCTGGCCAGGCACAACGAAAGTTTCACTTTCGAGTACCGATGAAATCATTATATTATGAAGGAGGGAAGCAAAGTGCCCAGAAGAGGTAATGTTCCCAAAAGAGAGGTCCTCCCGGATCCTAATTACAATTCCGTTCTGGTTACCAAGCTCGTGAACAGCATCATGCTGGACGGCAAGAAGGGTGTTGCCCAGAAAGTTGTCTATGGTGCTTTTGAAATCGTCGAGAATAAGACCGGCAAGAACGGCCTGGAAGTGTTCCAGCAGGCTATGGAAAACATCATGCCCGCCGTGGAGCTGAAGGCCCGCCGCGTGGGCGGTGCCACTTACCAGGTGCCCATCGAAGTTCGTCCCGACCGTCGTCAGACCCTGGGTCTGCGGTGGATCACCACCTACAGCCGGGGCCGCAGCGAGAACACCATGAAGGAGCGGCTGGCCGCTGAGATCATGGACGCTGCCAACAACACCGGCGCTTCTGTGAAGAAGCGTGAGGATGTCCACAAGATGGCTGAGGCCAACAAGGCCTTCGCCCACTTCCGCTGGTAATAAAGGAGAAAACCAATGCCTAGACAGTATTCTCTGGAGAATACCAGAAACTTCGGCATCATGGCCCACATCGATGCCGGTAAGACCACCACTACCGAGCGTATCCTGTTCTACACCGGTAAGAACTACAAGATCGGTGAGACCCATGACGGCTCTGCTACCATGGACTGGATGGCTCAGGAGCAGGAGCGTGGTATCACCATCACGTCTGCTGCTACCACCTGTTTCTGGAAGGGCTGCCGTCTGAACATCATTGACACCCCGGGCCACGTGGACTTCACTGTGGAAGTCGAGCGTTCCCTGCGTGTGCTGGACGGTGCTGTTACCGTTCTGTGCGCTAAGGGCGGTGTCGAGCCCCAGACTGAGACCGTTTGGCGTCAGGCCGACGAGTACAAGGTCCCCCGTATGATCTACGTCAACAAGATGGACATCATGGGTGCTGACTTCTACCGTGTGCTGACCATGATCGATGAGCGCCTGAAGTGCAACGCTGTGCCCATTCAGCTGCCCATCGGCTCCGAGACTTTCTTCCGGGGCAACATCGATCTGATCACCATGAAGGCCAATGTCTACTGCGATGACATGGGCAAGGACGTCCGTGTGGAAGAGATTCCCGAGGACATGGTGGATCTGGCCAACGAGTACCGGGAGAAGCTGATGGATGCCATCTCTGTCTTCGATGACGACATCGCTATGATGTATCTGGAAGGCGAAGAGGTTCCTGTGGACATGATCAAGGCTGTCATCCGGAAGGCTACCATTGCCAACGAGATGGTGCCCGTGGTCTGCGGTACTTCCTACAAGAACAAGGGTGTTCAGCAGGTGCTGGACGCTGTGGTTGACTACATGCCCAGCCCCCTGGATAAGAAGGGCATCAAGGGCATCAACCCGGAGACCGAGGAAGAGGACTTCCGTCCCGCTTCCGACGAGGCTCCCTTCTCCGCTCTGGCCTTTAAGATTGCTACCGATCCCTACGTTGGTAAGCTGTGCTACTTCCGTGTCTACTCCGGCACCCTGGAAAAGGGTACCTCCGTGCTGAACTGCACCAAGGGCACCAAGGAGCGCATGGGCCGTATCCTGCAGATGCACTCCAACCACCGGGAGGATATCGACGTTGTCTACGCCGGCGACATTGCCGCCGTTGTGGGCGTGAAGAATACCACCACCGGTGATACCTTCTGCGACGAAGAGCATCCCATCATCCTGGAGTCCATGGTGTTCCCCGAGCCTGTTATCGAGGTCGCCATCGAGCCCAAGACCAAGGCTGGTCAGGAGAAGATGGGCATCGCCCTGGCCAAGCTGGCCGAAGAAGACCCCACCTTCCGCACCTACACCAACAAGGAAACCGGGCAGACCATCATCGCCGGCATGGGCGAGCTGCACCTGGAAATCATTGTTGACCGTCTGCTGCGGGAGTTCAAGGTGGAGGCCAACGTGGGCGCTCCCCAGGTTTCCTACAAGGAGACCATCCGTAAGGCTGTGGAGCAGGATACCAAGTATGCCCGTCAGTCCGGCGGTAAGGGCCAGTACGGTCACGTTAAAATCCGTGTGGAGCCCAACGAGCCCGGCAAGGGTTACGAGTTCATCAACGCCGTCGTGGGCGGTAGCGTGCCGAAGGAATATATCCCCGCCGTTGACGCCGGTATTCAGGGCGCAATGGAGGCCGGTGTGCTGGCTGGCTACCCCGTCGTTGACGTGAAGGTCACCCTGCTCGACGGTTCCTACCACGAAGTTGACTCCTCCGAAATGGCATTTAAGATTGCCGGTTCCATGGCCTTCAAGGAGGCCTGCCGTAAGGCTGATCCCGCCATTCTGGAGCCCATCATGAAGGTCTCCGTGACCGTGCCTGATGAGTACATGGGCACCGTCATCGGTGATATCACTGCCCGCCGCGGCAACATTCTGGGCCAGATCACCCGTACCGGTGCTGTCCAGGTGGACGCCAACGTGCCTCTGGCAGAGATGTTCGGTTACGCTACCGACCTGCGCAGCAAGACCCAGGGCCGCGGCAACTACTCCATGGAGCCCAGCCACAACGCCGAGCTGCCCAAGTCCAAGACCGAGGAGATCATCAAGGCTCGCAGCAGAGACTAATTTTGTAATATATCCGGGGCAGGCCAAGGTTTGCCCTGGAAGTTACGAATAATTTCGGGAGAAATCAAAAATTTCTCTTGAGTTTCTGCGCATTGTGTAGTATGATATATGCGATGTGCGAAGCCTACGCACCAACTTTGTTTGAAAATCCATTTTTACAATCATAACAGGAGGAATATTTCAAATGGCAAAGCAGAAGTTTGAAAGAAATAAGCCCCACGTTAACATTGGCACCATCGGCCACGTTGACCACGGCAAGACCACTCTGACCGCTGCAATCACCAAGTACCTGTCTCTGCAGGGCTTCGCTGATTTCGAGGACTACGCTTCCATCGATAAGGCTCCCGAGGAGAAGGCTCGTGGTATCACGATCAACACCTCTCACGTTGAGTACGAGACCGAGAAGCGTCACTACGCTCACGTTGACTGCCCGGGCCACGCCGACTATATCAAGAACATGATCACCGGCGCTGCTCAGATGGACGGTGCAATCCTGGTTATCGCTTCCACCGACGGCCCCATGGCTCAGACCAAGGAGCACCTGCTGCTGGCTCGTCAGGTCGGCGTGCCCGCCATCGTTGTCTTCATGAACAAGGCTGACCTGGTGGACGACGAAGAGTTGCTGGAGCTGGTTGAGATGGAGATCCGTGAGACTCTGTCCAGCTACGAGTTCCCCGGCGACGACACCCCCATCATCAAGGGTTCCGCTCTGAACGCCCTGATCTCCGAGTCCAAGGACATCAACGCTCCCGAGTATGCTTGCATCAAGGAGCTGATGGACGCTGTTGACAACTATATCCCCACTCCCGACCGTAAGGCTGACCAGCCCTTCCTGATGCCCGTCGAGGACGTGTTCACCATCTCCGGCCGTGGTACCGTTGCTACCGGCCGTGTGGAGCGTGGCCAGGTCAAGAAGAACGAGCCCGTGGAAATCGTTGGCCTGCGTGAGGACAAGCTGGCTACCGTCGTGACCGACATCGAGATGTTCCACAAGCTGCTGGACTACGCAGAAGCCGGCGACAACATCGGCGCTCTGCTGCGTGGTATCGACAAGAAGAACATCGAGCGTGGTCAGGTTCTGTGCAAGCCCGGTTCCATCCATCCTCACACCAAGTTCAAGGGCCAGGTTTACGTCCTGTCCAAGGAAGAAGGCGGCCGTCATACTCCCTTCTTCAACAACTA
>CAUWNA010000048.1:0-49403 GCA_963560135.1 uncultured Oscillospiraceae bacterium
CAGTCATGATGTAATGTTTTTTGGTGTAATCCACCCTCTATACATTACATCATGGCATGATCTTTTGGAAAATTTGCTTAGAAAAGAACTTCCCGACAACTTGTCGGGAAGTGACCGCTGCTTGGATTGTGGGTGCGTTGATATAAAACGATAAAATAAATTTGGAAAATCCTTAATAATGATGAGAAATGACTGCGTTTTTCGCGAAAAAGTATTGACATACTAAAGAGAGTATGTTATAATATAGACAAGCAAGAGGGGAACGGCTAGACCTCCACCTACAAAAGGTTAGGGGGTGACAGCATGACGGTTTTGGAAGTCCTTGGATTACTTAACCTGTTAGCCGTGGTTGTCTTTGGTGTCATTCAGGCAACAAAGAAATAACCGGCCCCTGTAAAACAGGAACCGGCATTTCTACAGATTGTAAATCTACGAGGGATAGCCGAGTACCTGTCGCAAGCAGGTCTCCCCTCTTGCCCATTATAATATCACAAAAGGGGATAGAAGTCAATGGCGGAGAAGCGAAAGACTACCACCAGCACTGCCGTCAAACGGCGGTGGAACGAGGCGAACTACAGCCGGCTGACGATTTATATTCCGAAGGAACAAGCTGAGGAGTACAGAGAGAAATGTGAGCAGCTGGGGATCAGCCGTTCTGAGATCCCTAAAAAAGCAATAAGTGAGTTCCTAGAGGAAGAAGATTGAACTGGTAAACATGGGTGTAATAACCCACTTCCCGACAACTTGTCGGGAAGTGCAGGGCTTTGGTCCTGGATGCTGGAACAGTCCGGTTTAATGGACAGGAATGGTGCTACAATTCCTGTATCAGCAATTCTTCAGAAACCTTCATCCTCAGAAAATTTATTTTTTCTGGTGAAAGTTCTTGACATTTATGGAGATGTACGCTATTATGTACATATAGAAAGGAGTGGCTCAAATGCTGAATACGAATATTACCAGCTTCCGAAAGAATATTTTTGCTATGCTGGAGCAGACCGTTAAGTATAATGAAACCTTGAATATCAGCACAAAGGAAGGCAATGCAGTAATCATGAGCGAAGAGGATTACAATGGCATCATGGAGACACTGAGCCTTATGGCCAATCCGGTGATGAAGGAAATCCTTTTGGAAGGGAAGAACACACCTCTTTCGGAGTGTATCCCTGAGAGTGAGGTTGACTGGTAAGTGTACACCATAGTTTTTTCCAAGACTGCTGCAAAAGATACGCAAAAATTGAAGGCAGCCCACTTGGACGACCGTGCCAAAAAACTGATTGAGCTGTTACGAGTCAATTCTTATCAGATTCCGCCCAGTTATGAGAAATTGGTGGGAAATCTTCAGGGGATGTATTCTCGGAGAATTAATTCCCAACATCGCTTGGTATACGAAGTCTATGAGGATATGAAAACAGTAAAAATCATCAGCTTGTGGACACACTACGAACGCTGAAAGCGATGAAATGCAAAACCTTCATCCTCAGAAAATTCATGGTTCGTTAAAATTTCGTCTTGCGTTTTTTCTGAGAATGTGGTAAATTTAAGTATAACAAGCGGATGAACGCACCAATGTCTTGAGAACAGAGGGCAAGGGCAGCTTTAATCCGCAGCCGCTTCTGTGGTTTGCTTTTTTGGACAGAAGCAGGGAAACACGGGTGAGTTAAAAAAGTTTCCCGGCATCTGCTACCAACAGATACCGGGAAGATAAGCTCGTGCGACAACGATCTCGCAGAAATTCAGAAATCTGCTGAATTCATCATAGCACAAACCAGAACGGTTTGTCAAATGTTTTTTTGGATTTTTGCGAGGTCTGCATAGTGCAGAGGGGACGCTTAGGTGTCAGGCTGCCAGCTAACTTTATGGTAAGGGCAGCTCGGTCACTGCTGCGGGGATCCGTCTTGATACTGCTTACAAGCAGCCAAGGAGTACATTGGAAAGACGGGGAGCAGAGTACCGCAGGACTGAAAAAATGAAACGCTCCGGGGCGGTTAACACCCGTCAAACAGTTTGGAGATGTAAAGATAACCTGTCTGCACCCTGTTCGATCCACTCACAGCTATCCAAATTAGCTTTGAGTATGCAAGTTTCCGAGTACCAACACTGTCGATACTCGGAATTGCTATGGTGGACGATATAGGACTCGAACCTATGACCTTCCGCACGTCAAGCGGATGCTCTAGCCAGCTGAGCTAATCGTCCGAGTGGCTGTGTCTCAAGCACGTGGCCTATTATATCGGATGGCGGCGGATTTGTCAAGCACTATTTTCACTTTTTTGAAAAATTTTGCAATCTCAGCCGCTGACCCCGTCCAGCTGGGTTTCACCCAGGAATTGGAGGACCAGTTGGTTGGGCAGGCACACGATTTGGGCGCCGCTGTTGCAGAAGCCCCGGTGGACACAGTATTGGTCCGGGCAGGTGGCGGCGGTGACGGCCACCTTTCCACCTTGGATGGTGACGGTGTTGCTGCCGCCGTTGGGGGCGGGGACGAGAATGGTTTGGTCCTGGCTCAGGCTTACGGTCTGCACCGGCTGGCCGCCGCTGAGGATCCGCACTTGGGATGCAGGCTCTCTGGGCCGCAGAAGCAGCAGGCTCAGCCCCAGGCACAGGGCAAACACCCCTGCCAGCAGGGCAATCCAGGTTTTGGTTTTCATGGGAATCCCCCTTGCGCTGTCTTTGGAAGAATCCACAGAGGGATTCGGGAACAGTATAGCAAATTTGTGCGGAAAACGCAAGAAAAATCCGGAAATAGTTCTTGACTTTTTTCGGCGTGAATGGTAAACTATACAGGCCGCATTGAAGGGGCTTTAAGTTGGTGTGCCTATCCACGCCCCAAGAGCGAGACTACACAACATAAAGTAGGTGAAACAAATGAAAGCAGTTATCGTGACTGGTGGCAAGCAGTACACTGTGGCCGAGGGCGACATCCTCTACATTGAGAAGCTGAACGCTGAGGCTGAGTCCACCGTGAAGTTCGACCAGGTTCTGGCTGTGCTGGACGGGGAGAACACCAAGATCGGCGCTCCTGTCGTGGAAGGCGCCGCTGTCGAGGCTAAGGTTCTGAAGAACGGCAAGGCTAAGAAGCTGGACATCATCCGCTACAAGGCCAAGAAGAACGAGAAGCGCCACATCGGCCATCGTCAGCCCTACACCAAGGTGGAGATCACCAAGGTCGCACTGTAAGCTATGACCAGATGCGAATTTTTTACCGAGAATGACCGGATCACCGGTTTTTCCGTCTCGGGTCACTCCGGCTATGCCGAAGCAGGCAGCGACATTGTGTGCGCCGCCGTTTCCGCAGCCGTGGCCATGGCAGAAGCCACCATCAACGATGTGTGCGGTGCCAAGGCCAAGGTCCGGGTGAAGGACGAGCAGGCTCGTATCACCCTGACTCTCCCTGTCTCCTGCGATGAGGAGGACAGCGTCCAGGCAGTTCTGACTGGCATGATGCTGTATCTTTGCTCCCTGCGGGATGACTATCCTGATTATATCGAAGTTTTGGAGGTGTAACACCATGCTGAAGATTGGTATTCAGTTCTTCGCTCACCACAAGGGCGGCGGTTCCACCAAGAACGGCCGTGATTCTGAGTCCAAGCGCCTGGGCGTCAAGCGTGCTGACGGTCAGTACGTGCTGGCCGGCAACATCCTGGTCCGTCAGAGAGGCACCCACATCCATCCCGGCACCAACGTTGGTATCGGCAAGGATGACACCCTGTTCGCTCTGGTCAACGGCACCGTGAAGTTCGAGCGGCTGGGCAAGGACCGCCGTCAGTGCTGCGTCTACGCCGAGCAGTAAAAAGCGTATAATGCCGAAAAGCTGCCGCAAACTACCTGCGGCAGCTTTTTTCTTAATTGACAATTGACAATTTATTGTGCCGCTCCGGCAAAATCCCCAGGAACGGTACAGTCAACTGTCAACTGTCCATTAACGATTTTGGAGGTTATAAAACGATGTTTGTAGATAAAGTTAGAATTACCGTCATTGGCGGCCGGGGCGGCGACGGTGCGGTGGCCTTCCACCGGGAAAAATATGTGGCCTCCGGCGGCCCGGACGGCGGCGACGGCGGCCACGGCGGCAGCGTCATTCTCCGGGTCAACGACAACCTGTCCACCCTGCTGGACTTCCGCTACAAGCGCAAGTACACTGCTCAGGCCGGTGTCAACGGCCAGGGCCGGAAGATGGCTGGCAAGCGGGGCGAGAACCTGATCATCGAGGTGCCCCGGGGCACGGTGGTTCGGGATGCGGAAAGCAATCAGATCATTGTGGATATGTCCACCGGGGAGGACTTCGTCCTGGCCAAGGGCGGCCGGGGCGGCTGGGGCAATGCCCACTATGCCACCCCCACCCGGCAGGTGCCCCGGTTTGCCAAGGCGGGCCTGAGGGGCCAGGAGCGGGACGTGATTCTGGAGCTGAAGCTGCTGGCGGACGTGGGCCTGGTGGGCTTCCCCAACGTGGGCAAATCCACCCTGCTGTCGGTGACCTCCAACGCCCGGCCGAAAATTGCCAACTACCACTTTACCACCCTGTATCCCAACCTGGGCGTGATCTACGTGGAGGAGGGCGTGTCCTTCGTGATGGCGGACATCCCCGGCATCATTGAGGGCGCTGCGGAGGGGGCTGGCCTGGGCCACGACTTCCTGCGGCACATCGACCGCTGCCGTCTGCTGGTCCACGTGGTGGATGTTTCCGGCAGCGAGGGCCGGGACCCGGTGGAGGACTTCCGGGCCATCTGCGCTGAGCTGAGCGACTACAGCGTGGATCTGAGCAACCGGCCCATGATCGTGGCGGCCAACAAGTGCGACCTGCTGATGCCGGAAAGCGACAATTTGCAGCGGCTGCGTGCGGCGGCAGAGGAAGCCGGATGCGAGCTGTATGAAATCAGCGCCGGAACCACCCAGGGCACCCGGAATCTCATGCGGGTGGTGGCGGAAAAGCTGCGGACCCTGCCCCCGGTGACCATCTACGAACCGGAGTATGTGGAGGTTATTGAGGCCCCCAACGATCCCAGCGCCTTCCAGGTGGAGCACTACGGCAGCACCTGGCTGGTGACGGGCACCTGGCTGGAGCGGCTGGTGCAGAATATCAATTTCGACGATTACGAGTCGAGAAACTATTTCGACCAGCAGCTGCGCAAGGTGGGGCTGTTCCAGCATCTGGAGCAGCAGGGCATCCAGGACGGCGATACTGTGGATATTTACGATATCGAATTTGAGTATCAGCGCTAAAACCGGGCGTAAACCGGGGAATGCCCAACAATAAAAAATATTTCACCGAAAATTGAAAAAGTATTTGCCATTTTCGACTGAATCCTTTATAATAACATACGTCACAGCTGTGGCGTATGTTATTTTTTCGGAGGGAACGCCATGATCCGAAATTTGAATCAGATGACTTTTCAGGGGTTTGGTATTGTGCCGCCGGAGCGCAGCCAGAGCGGCAAGGAGACGAACCGTGATGCTGTGCAGGAGTGGAAGCTGTCTCAGTCCGAGCCGGAGCTGTACCAGGCAATCAGCGATACGTGGATCAGCTGCGGCAGCGGTATGTGCGTGCTGTCGGTCAGCGCTGAGGACGGAAATTATCAGCAGTACTATTTGGACAAAACCGTGTGCATCCACCAGGGCATTTTCTTTTCGCTCAGTGCCATATTGGGAGAAGCCACGGTGCAGGTATGGGCCAAGGAGCGGCCTCAGCGGATTGGGCAGCGCAGTTCGGACAGCCTGCGGGTGGACTCCAAGCTTCGGGTAGACGGTATTTATACCTTCTTCTACCAGGAGAAGGAGCAGGGGTTCCTGTTCCCGGGGGAGGCGCATCCCATGGCAGAGCTGACCTATGTGGACCAGGGATCGGTGCACTCCGTGGCGGATGGCCAGGACCTTCTGCTGAAGCAGGGAGATTTGGTGATTTACGGCCCGGGGCAGTGGCACATGCAGTATGCGGACATTGGAGTAGCCCCCCGATTTGTGACGTTGTCTTTCGACATCAGCGGGGCGGACTTGGCGCCGCTGCTGAATCGGAAATTTACCGCACCCCAGACGGCGGTGTCGGTGCTGACCAACATGCTCCGGGAGCAGGAGCGGATGGACCAGTTTTCCAACGATATTATTCTGTCCCAGCTGAATCTGCTGCTGCTTCTGCTGTTGCGGGAGGCGGCCTCGCCCAAGGGGGGCAAGCTGCAAACTGCCAATGCCATCCATTCGGAAAATGAAATTATCCGTCAGGCCCAGCAGTACATCAGCACCCACATCCGGCAGAAGCTGTCGGTGCCCCTGGTGGCCCGGCAGGTGGATGTCAGCCCCAGCTATCTGACGGCCCTGTTCCACAAAAATTTGCAGATTTCCCCCGGCGAGTACATCCGCCGTATTAAGCTCCAGGAGAGCAAGCAGATGATTCGGGAGAACAACCTGAACTTCACGGAAATCGCCGCCGAGCTGCAATATTCCACCGTCCACCACTTCTCCCGGCAGTTCAAGGAGAAGTTCGGCATCACCCCCACGGAATACGCAAAATCCGTGCGGTAAGAGACTGGTAAGCCGGGTAAAAAACTGGATGCGTTAAAAGACCGGGGAGGCAGCTTCCCGGTTCTTTTTCTGTATCTATATCTATTTCTTATTCTTTTTCTCTTTCTCTTTCTATTTCTGTATACGACCGTATACAGCGGGATACACCCTGTATGAGGCTGTATCCCTCTTGCGCAAAACGGGGAAGTGGTGTATAATAGTTAGAAAATTACGGGGTAGGGGGAGGAATCTGGATGGAATTTCGAGTATTGGCTGTGGGCGATGTGGTAGGTGACCCGGGGCTGGAACGGGTGCGGCGGCATCTGCGGCAGCTGAAGAAAAAGACCGGGGCGGACTTTACGGTGGTCAACGGGGAGAATGCGGCGGTGGTGGGTATTTTGCCGGAGCAGGCGGAGTTGATTCTGGATGCCGGAGCAGATGCCATCACCCTGGGAAACCACACCTGGTCCAAGCGGGATATTGTGACATACTTGGAAGAATGCCCCCAGATTCTGCGCCCTGCCAACTTTGCACCCCAGGTACCGGGGCGGGGCTGGCAGGTGTTTGAAACCAAGGCCGGGGACGTGGCGGTGATCGATTTGATCGGCCGATGCGGCATGGACTATGGCCCGGACAACCCCTTCCAGGTGGTGGAGAAAATCCTTAGCCAGGTGCAGGCCGAAATCATTCTGGTGGAGCTGCACGCGGAGGCTACCTCTGAGAAGCTGGCCATGGGCTACCTGCTGGATGGCCGGGTCAGCGCCGTGTGGGGCACGCATACCCACGTGCCCACAGCGGACAACCGGGTGCTGCCCAAGGGGACGGGCTACGTCACCGATCTGGGCATGACCGGGCCTCGGGACTCGGTGCTGGGCATTCGCCCAGACCTGTCCATTGCCAAGTTCCGGGGCGATTTGCCCCAGCGCTACCGCTGGGCACCGGGACCGACGAAGCTGGAAGCGGTGCTGTTCACCATTGATACAGACACCGGCCGATGCCTGCGGGCAGAAAGGGTGGACGAATGGGACTGAAAATGTTACACACAGCCGACTGGCATCTGGATTCCCCCTTTGCGGGCTTTCCCCAGGAGCAGCGGCAGTACCTAAAGCAGGAGCAGGCCAAGCTGCCCCGGCGGATTGTGGAGCTGTGCCGGCAGGAGGAGTGCGACCTGATGCTGCTGGCAGGAGATTTGTTTGACGGCCAGCCCAGCCGGGATACGGTGCAGAGGCTGAAAGCGGCCCTGGCCCAGGCTGGTGTGCCGGTGTTCATTGCACCGGGCAACCACGATTTTTGCCAGCCGGGCAGCCCCTGGCTGGAAGAAATCTGGCCGGATAATGTGACTGTTTTCGCCGGGAATCTGGAATCGGTGGTGGTGGAGAGCCTGGACTGCCGGGTGTATGGCGCCGGCTTCCGGGGGATGGACTGCCCGGCACTGCTGGAAGATTTCCAGGCAGCCGGGGAGGAGCGCTACTGCGTGGCGGTGCTCCACGGAGACCCCACCCAGGTGAACTCTCCCTACAACCCGGTGACGGCGGCCCAGGTGCGAAACTCCGGACTGGATTATCTGGGCCTGGGCCATATCCACAAGGCAGGTGCGTTCCGTGCGGGGGATACCCTGTGCGCCTGGCCCGGCTGCCCCATGGGACGGGGCTGGGACGAGACTGGGGACAAGGGCGTGTGCATCGTGACGCTGGACGGCCCGGCCCAGATTCAGGCGGTGGGCTTGGAAGGCCCTCGCTTCTTGGAGGAACATGTGGATGCAGGCGCAGACCCCGCAGGGGCGGTGGAAGCGGTGCTTCCGGCGGCGGGAAGCCTGGACTTTTACCGGGTGTATCTGGAAGGGGACGGCCCTGTGGACGTGTCCCGGCTGCATTTTCCGGGATTTCCCAATCTGGAAGTGGTGGACCATACCCAGCCGCCTCTGGAGGTGTGGCCGGATGCCGGGGAGGACACCTTGGAGGGTGTCTATTTCCATCTGCTGCGGCAGCTGATGCAGGAACACCCGGAGCTGGAAAATCAGGTGCAGCTGGCTGCTCTGATATCCCGAAAGCTGCTTTCCGGGCGGGAGGTCACCTTATGAGAATTTATGCCATGACAGCCACCTTCGGCAAGCTGGAGCACCAGACCCTCCGCTTGGAACCGGGGCTGAACATCATCTCCGCCCCCAACGAGTGGGGCAAGAGCACCTGGTGCGCTTTTTTGGTGGCCATGCTCTATGGCCTGGATACCAGGGCCAAGTCTACCCGGACGGCTTTGGCGGACAAGGAGCACTATGCGCCCTGGTCCGGCAGCCCTATGGAGGGGCGCATTGACCTGAATTGGAACGGCCGGGACATCACCATTGAGCGGCGCACCAAGCGGCGCACACCGCTGGGAGAATTTCGGGCATACGAGACGGACTCCGGCTTGCCGGTGGAGGAGCTGACGGCGGCCAACTGCGGCCAGATGCTGCTGGGTGTGGAGCAGTCGGTGTTCACCCGGGCCGGCTTTATCCGCTTTTCAAATTTGCCAGTGACCCAAGACGAAGCCCTGCGCCGCCGGCTCAACGCCCTGGTGACCACCGGGGATGACAGCGGTGCGGCAGATCGGCTGGCCATGCAGCTGAAGGAGCTGAAAAACAAATGCCGCTATAACCGCACCGGTCTGCTGCCCCAGGCCCAGGAGGAACGGGAGCAGGTGCGCCAGAAATTGACGGAGCTGGACACCCTGGAAGCCCAGAGCCAAACCGTCCGCCGACAGCTGGAGGACGTAAAAATCTGGCTGGGCCAACTGTATAACCACCAGCAGGCCCTGGCCTATGCCCAGGCGGAGGAAAACGCCGCTCGGGTGGCCCAAGCCCGGGAAAATCGGGACAGCCTGATGGAGCAGCTGCACCGGCAGGAGCAAATTTGCGCAGCTCTCCCCAGCCGGGAGGAGGCCCAGAGCAGCTTGCAGCAGCTGCGTGCCTTCCAGGAGGATTGGCTGTCTATGCAGAGCCAGACCCAGAGCCTGCCTCAGGAACCGGAGGAGCCCCAGCTGCCGCCGCCCTTTGCTGGAATGGAGGAGCCGGAGGCTCGGGAAATGGTGCGCACAGACCGGCAGAGCCTGGCAGAGGCATCCTCTGGAAAAATGCCGATGGTGCTCATGGTGGTGGGATTGCTGGGTCTGGCGGCGGCTGTGGGACTGATTTTTTTGCAGGCCTATGGCTTTGCGGCCGTGGCGGGCGTGGCGGCGCTGACGGCCCTGATTTGGGGCGTGGTTGAGCGCCTGGCCGGGAAAAAACGCCGTAAGGCGCTGCTGCGCAAGTATGGCGACGGTGACAGCAGCCGCTGGGAAGCACCACTGGACGAATACCTGGAGGAGCTGGAGGACTACCACCGCCAGCTGCGGCAGTACCGGGAAGCCAGCGGCGATGCGGAAGTGCGCTGGATGGTGCTGCGCAAGCGCCGGGAGGCCCTGTGCGGTCAGGAAGAGCCCCAGACCTTGGTGGAGCGCTGGCAGCAGGCAGTGGATGCTTGGAGCTGCTGCAACGCCCTGCGCCGGGAGACGGAGCAGGCATCGCAGCACTACGAAACGCTGCGGGCCATGGTTCGGCCTGTAGAAAAACCGTCCGAGCCGGACAGCCTGACCCAGACCCCGGAACAGACAGCACAGCTGCTGACGGAATGTGCCCTGGAGCAGCAGCGGCTGCAAAACCGCCTGGGGCAGTACCAGGGCCGCATGGAGATTCTGGGAGACCGGCAGACTTTGTTGGACCGGGAGCAGGCGCTGAACGGGCGGATTGCCCAGCTGGAAGACACCGATGTGGCGCTGACCATTGCCCAGGAAGCCTTGAAGCAGGCCCGGCTGGAATTGCAGCGGCGGTTTGCCCCCCGGATCACCAAGCGTGCCCAGCAGCTGCTGGGACGGCTGACCCAGGGGCGCTACCAGAGCCTGACCATGGATGAGACATTTACCTTGCAGACAGGGGCCGAGGGGGAGGATACCCTGCGGCAGATTCTCTGGCGCAGTGACGGAACCATCGACCAGCTGTATCTGGCGCTGCGCCTTGCGGTAGCCCAGGAGCTGACACCCCAGGCACCGCTGGTGCTGGACGATGCGCTGGTGCGCTTCGACGATGCCCGCCTGGCCTCTGCCGTGGCGGTGCTCAAGGAGCTGGGGCAGGAGCAGCAGGTGCTTTGCTTTACCTGCCAGGACCGGGAGAAGCAGGTGCTGGCGCAATAGTGCAAAAAAAGCTGCCGAAAGGCGGCTTTTTTGCATTCGGACCAAGCTGCGGGCGGCAGGAATGCCGTGCCTGGAAGGGTGCAGGCTTGGAGAAACTTTTCCTTGCTGTTGCAGGCAGAATATGTTATAATAATCCAAACTATGCAGACAATACAAAGAGAACCGGCACAATAGATGCCGGCTAAGCTGGAGGAACGGGACATGGCATCTCAAAATCAGAAATCGGTACGCATCCATGTGGCGGCAAAAGTGACAGCCATTATGCTGCTGGATGTGATTGCCACCATGGTCAGCTTCTTTTTGGGGCTGTGGTTCCGGGCGGACTTTGCGTTTGAAAATATGCGCCAGGTCCACTGGCAGGGCTACCTGTCGGCCATTGGCCCGTGGTGCCTGATCACCGTGGCGGTGTTCTGGTGCTTCCGGCTGTACAGCAGCATCTGGGCGTTCGTCAGCACGTCGGAGGTGTTCCGCATCACCGGGGCCTATGGGGTGCTGGCGGTGATTGGCCTGATTCTGTTTCCCTTTGACGGCACGGTGATGCCCCGGTCCAGTATGCTGGTGGGCTTTTTGTTCAGCTATGTGTGCAGCATTGCCATCCGCTTTTCCTATCGGCTGTGGCTCACGGCCCTGCGGCGCATCAGCCATGCGGCCCATGCTTCGGGGCTGAAAAATGTGATGATTGTCGGTGCCGGAGATGCGGGACGGGCGCTGGCGCTGGAGTTTGTCAACAGCGACTTTGTTAAGGACCACCTGGCCTGCGTCATCGATGACAATCCGGTGAAGCGGGGCAAGCGGCTGTGCGGCGCCCCCATTGTGGGCAACCGCTACGACATTCCCAAGGCGGTGAAGCAATATCAGGTGGATAAGATCCTGATTGCCATCCCCAGCTGCTCCGCCAAAACCCGGAAGGAGATTCTGGACATCTGCACCACCACCGGCAAGGAGGTTCAGCTGCTGCCGGGCATTTACCAGATGGTCAACGGCGAGGTCAGTGTCAGCAAGCTGCGCCGGGTAGACCCCCAGGACCTGCTGGGCCGAGACCCCATTCAGGTAGATTTGCAGCAAATTATGGGCTACGTCAGCGGCAAGACGGTGCTGGTCACCGGCGGAGGCGGCAGCATCGGCAGTGAGCTGTGCCGCCAGATTGCCCAGGCAAAGCCCAAAAAGCTGATCATCTTCGATATTTATGAGAACAATGCCTATGACATTCAAATGGAACTGCGGCACACCCACCCGGAACTGGACCTGGAAGTGCTTATCGGGTCGGTGCGCAACACCAACCGGGTGGAGTACGTTGTGGGCAAGTATCGCCCGGAGCTGATTTTCCATGCAGCCGCCCACAAGCATGTGCCCCTGATGGAGGACAGCCCCAACGAAGCCATCAAGAACAATGTCTTTGGCACGTACAAAATGGCAAAGGCAGCGGCGAAGTTTGGGGTGCAGCGCTTTGTGCTGATTTCCACGGACAAGGCCGTGAATCCCACCAACATCATGGGCGCCTCCAAGCGGCTGTGTGAAATGGTGGTGCAGATGATGAACCGCCGCAGCGATACCGAGTTTGTGGCGGTGCGCTTCGGCAATGTGCTGGGCAGCAACGGCAGCGTAATCCCGCTGTTTAAGCGGCAGATTGCCGAGGGCGGCCCGGTGACGGTGACCCACCCGGACATTATCCGTTATTTTATGACCATTCCCGAGGCGGTGAGCCTGGTGCTCCAGGCCGGTGCCTATGCCAAGGGCGGAGAGATCTTCGTTTTGGATATGGGCGAGCCGGTGAAAATCGACACCATGGCCCGGAACATGATCCGCCTCAGCGGCTACGAGCCGGATGTGGATATCAAAATCGTCTATACCGGCCTGCGCCCCGGCGAGAAGCTCTATGAGGAGCTGCTGATGAAGGAAGAGGGCATGCAGGATACGGAAAATAAGCTTATCCACATCGGCAAACCCATTGAAATGGACGATGAAAAGTTCTGCCAGCAGCTGGACCGCCTGGAAAAGGCCTGCAAGGCAGAGGTCAGCAATATGAAGGACATTGTGGCAGAAATTGTCCCAACCTACCGGCGCAAGGCGGAGGTTTCCTAAGAAAACGAAAAACAAAGGAAGAATTCCCATGTATCAAAAATTCGGCAAGCGGCTGCTGGATATCCTGCTGTCTGCTTGCGGCATCGTGGTGCTCGGCCCGGTGTTTTTGCTGGTGGCGCTGGCCATCAAGCTGGATGACCCAGGCCCGGTATTTTTCCGGCAGACACGGGTTGGCATCTACAAAACCCATTTTGAAATTTTGAAATTCCGCACCATGCGGATGGACAGTCCCCGGGATGTGCCCACCCACCTGCTGGAAGAGCCGGAGCGCTACATCACCCGGGTAGGGCGGCTGTTGCGGCGGACCTCTCTGGACGAGCTGCCCCAGATTTTTCAGATTTTTACCGGCAAAATGAGCATCATCGGACCTCGGCCCGCCCTGTGGAACCAGGACGACCTGATTCAGGAGCGGGACAAATACGGCGCCAACGATGTCCGTCCCGGTCTTACCGGCTGGGCGCAGATCAATGGCCGGGATGAGCTGGACATTGCGGTAAAGGCCCGCTTCGACGGGGAATATGCGGAAAACATCAGCTTTTTGTTCGACTGCAAGTGCTTTTTCGGCACCATTCGGTCGGTGCTGCGCCATGAGGGCGTGGTGGAGGGCGGCACGGGCCGCCTGGAAAAGGAGAAACAAGATCCATGAAAAAAATCCTGATTACCGGCGCTGCCAGCTATATCGGCACCTATGTGGAGCGGTATCTGGCCCAATGGCCGGAGGCGTACCTGGTGGATACCATCGGTATGGTGGACGGAAACTGGCGCAGCGCCAGCTTCCAGGGCTATGATGCCGTGCTCCACGTGGCAGGCCTGGTCCATCAGAGCAAAACCAAGGAAGACCCTGCCCAGTGGGCGCATTATAAGCAGGTCAATACGGACCTGGCCATTGAAACAGCCCAGAAAGCCAAGGCAGACGGGGTGGGGCAGTTCCTGTTCCTCAGCTCTGCCAGCGTGTATGGGCTTACAGCGCCTTTGGGACAGACGGTGGTGATTACCCGCAATACGCCGCTGAATCCCACCGATAACTACGGCCGCAGCAAAATGCTGGCAGAGCGGGGGCTGGAGGAGCTGGAAACGGACGATTTCCGAGTGGCCATTCTCCGGCCGCCCATGATTTACGGCCGGGGCTGCAAGGGCAATTACGTCACCCTGGCAAAGCTTGCCTGCAAGCTGCCGCTGTTTCCCAAGGTGAAAAACCAGCGGTCCATGCTGTATATGGAAAATCTTGCCAATTTTGTCAAGCTACTGCTGGACGATCAAGCCCGGGGCATTTTCTGCCCCCAGAATGACGAGTATGTCAACACCAGTGATATGGTGCAAAAAATCGCCCAGGCCCATGGCCGCCATCTGCTGCTGGTGCCGGGCTTTACCTGGAGCCTGCACGGCCTGCGCCACGCCACCGCCATGGTGGACAAGGCGTTCGGCAGCCTGTGCTATGACCGGGACTTGAGCTGCTATCACCGGGACTACTGCGTGAAAAATTTGGAAGAATCGATTTTGGAGACGGAGGGCGTTCAATAAGCGCACCGCCGGGAAGGAGGCCTGCCCCTTGGGGAAGAAACGGGATATTCTGTTTTTGTGTCAGTTTTTCTATCCGGAATATATTTCCTCAGCCCAGCTGCCCTATGATACGGTGATGGCCCTGAGCAAGGCGGGCTTTTCCGTGGATGTGCTCTGCGGCTATCCCCGGGAGTATCTGGACGGCGGGCAGATTCCCAGGACAGAACAGCTGGGGGACGTGACCATCCGGCGGCTGCGCTATATCCAGATGGACCGCTCCGGCTTTCTGGGGCGGCTGGTGAATTACTTTTCCTTTACCATGATGGTGCTGCTCCGGCTTTTCGCCATGGGCCGCTACCAGGCGGTGGTGGTCTATTCCAACCCGCCGGTGCTGCCCTGGGTGGCCTCCTGGGCCAAGGCGCTGTTTGGCACCAAACTGGTGTTTGTGGCCTATGATTTGTACCCGGAGGTAGCCACCGTCACCGGCACTCTGCGCCAGGGCAATCTGATTTGCCGGCTGATGGAGCACATCAACAAATGTGTCTACCGCCGCTGTGACCAGGTGGTGAGCCTTTCGTCGGAACAGCAGGCGTACATCTTAGCCCACCGCCCGGTGGCGGCGGAGAAGGTCCGGGTGATTCCCAACTGGGACCCGGAGCGGCCGGAACCGCCCCTTGCCCATGCGCCGGACAAAAAGGGAACATTCCTGGTGTCCTACTTTGGCAATATGGGCACCATGCAGGACATGCAGACCATTCTCGATGCCATCCGGCATCTGAAGGACCGGCGGGACATTGCCTTCCTCTTTGCTGGCCACGGCAACAAAATGGACCAGTTGCGCCAGGTGGTCCAGGACGAGGGGCTTTCCCAGGTGCAAATTGTTCCATTCCTCCATGGGCAGGCGTTCCAGCAGGCGTTGGCCGTCAGCGACTGCGCTCTGGTGAGCTTGGAAAAGGGAGCCACCGGCCTGTGCGTTCCCAGCAAGACCTACTGCTACATGCGCCACGGCATCCCGCTGGCTGCCATTTTGGACGAGTGCGACATCGTCCGGGATATCCAGGCGGGGGCCGGACTGTGGGTGCGCAGCGGCGAGGGCAGCCGCCTGGCCCAGGAGCTGGCCGCCCTGGCGGAGAACCCCCAGCGGCGAGAGGCCATGGCGGAAACCTGCCGCAGCCTCTATACCCAGCGTTACAGCGCCCAATTGGGCGCGGAAGCATACTGCGAGCTGTTCCGGGAGCTGCTTGGCCCCCAAGAAAGAAGATAAAGGAGAATTTCTATGAGCATTTTTGAAGGCAAGACTCTGATGATTACCGGCGGCACCGGTTCTTTCGGCAATGCGGTGCTCAATCGATTCTTGGACACGGACATTCGGGAGATTCGGGTGTTTTCCCGGGATGAGAAGAAGCAGGACGACATGCGCCACGAGTTCCAGGCCCGGCTGCCCCAGGCGGCTGGGAAGATCAAGTTCTTCATCGGCGACGTGCGGGATTTGCAGTCGGTGAAAAACGCCATCCACGGGGTGGACTACATCTTCCACGCAGCGGCTCTGAAGCAGGTGCCCTCCTGCGAGTTCTTCCCCCTGGAAGCGGTGAAGACCAACGTGCTGGGCACGGACAATGTGCTCACCGCCGCCATTGACGAGGGCGTTAAGACCGTCATCTGCCTGTCCACGGACAAGGCTGCCTATCCCGTCAATGCCATGGGTACCTCCAAGGCCATGATGGAGAAGGTCATTGTGGCAAAGTCCCGGACGGTGGAGCCGGAAAAGACCAAAATCTGCTGCACCCGCTACGGCAACGTCATGTGCTCCCGGGGCAGCGTCATCCCCCTGTGGATCGACCAGATCAAGGCGGGCAACCCCATCACCATCACCGAGCCGTCCATGACCCGGTTCATTATGAGCCTGGAGGAGGCGGTGGACCTGGTGCTGTTTGCCTTTGAAAACGGTGTCAGCGGCGACATCCTGGTGCAGAAGGCCCCGGCCTGCACCATTGAGACCCTGGCCAAGGCCGTCACCGGCCTGTTTGCGCCGGAGCACGAGATCAAGGTCATCGGCATTCGCCACGGCGAGAAGATGTACGAAACCCTGCTGACCAACGAGGAGTGCGCCAATGCCCTGGATTTGGGCAACTTCTACCGAGTTCCCAGCGACAAGCGGGATTTGAACTACGACAAGTATTTCAAAGAGGGCAACACCGCCCGCAACACCCTGACGGAGTTCAATTCCAGCAACACCGACCTTCTCACCGTGGAGCAGGTCCAGGAAAAGCTGCTGAGCCTGCGCTACATCCAGGACGAGCTGGCTGCCTGGAAGCAGGAGAAGGAGGCACGCAGATGAAACTGGACTATTCGGACATTTCCTTTTCCGGAAACGGCAAGCTGAAGCTGCTGATCATTGTGGGCACCCGGCCGGAGATCATCCGTCTGGCGGCGGTGATCGACAAGTGCCGCCGGTACTTTGACTGCATCCTGGCCCACACCGGGCAGAACTATGACTATACCCTCAACGGCATTTTCTTCCACGATTTGGGCCTGAAGGACCCGGAAGTGTACCTGGATGCTGTGGGAGACGATTTGGGCGCCACTGTGGGCAACATCATCAACTGCTCCTACAAGCTGATGGCCGCCGTGAAGCCGGATGCCCTGCTGATTTTGGGAGATACCAACTCCTGCCTGTCCGCCATTGCGGCCAAGCGGCTGCACATTCCCATTTTCCACATGGAGGCGGGCAACCGCTGCAAGGACGAGTGCCTGCCGGAGGAAACCAACCGGCGCATTGTGGACATCATCTCCGATGTGAACCTGGCCTACTCCGAGCACGCCCGGAAATATCTCCACGAGTGCGGCCTGCCCAAGGAGCGGGTGTACGTCACCGGCTCGCCCATGGCGGAGGTGCTCCACAAAAACCTGGCGGCCATTGAAGGCTCCGACATCCACCAGCGGCTGGGCCTGGAAAAGGGCAAATACATCCTGCTTTCCGCCCACCGGGAGGAAAACATCGACACGGAGAAGAATTTCCTCTCCCTGTTCACCGCCGTCAACGCCATGGCGGAAAAATACGACATGCCCATCCTCTATTCCTGCCATCCCCGCTCCAAGAAGCGGCTGGAGCAGAGCGGCTTCCAGCTGGACAAGCGGGTGATTCAGCACGAGCCTCTGGGCTTCCATGACTACAACTGCCTGCAAATGAACGCCTTCTGCGTGGTGTCCGACTCTGGCACCCTGCCGGAGGAGAGCAGCTTCTTCACCTCCATCGGCCATCCCTTCCCGGCGGTGTGCATCCGCACCTCCACCGAGCGGCCGGAGGCGCTGGACAAGGCTTGCTTCGTGCTGGCGGGCATCGACCAGGGCCACCTGCTTCAGGCGGTGGATACGGCGGTGCAGATGAACCTGGACGGCGATTATGGCATCCCCGTGCCGGACTATGTGGAAGAAAATGTGTCCACCAAGGTGGTAAAGCTGATCCAGTCCTACACCGGCGTGGTGGACAAGATGGTTTGGAGAAAGTACTAACGATGCGGCGGCCTAGGCCGGAACACCAGGGAGAATCCAGATGAAGTACCTGTTTATCAATTCCGTGGCGGGCTTTGGCAGCACCGGGCGGCTGGCGGTGGAGAGCTGCCAGGCGCTGATGGCCCAGGGTCACCAGTGTGTGCTGGCCTATGGCCGGGCGTGCGGCGACTGCGCCGATGTGCCCACCGTGCGCATCGGCTCGGACCTGGCCTGCCGAATCCATGGCCTGGAAAGCCGTCTGCTGGACGACCAGGGCTTTGGTTCCCGGCTGGCTACCCGGCGCTTTCTAAAATGGGTGGAGGCATACGACCCGGATGTGGTCTGGCTGCACAACCTCCACGGCTACTATCTCAACCTGCCCCAGCTGTTTGCCTATCTGCGCCGCCGGAACAAGCGGGTGGTGTGGACGCTCCACGACTGCTGGGCCTTTACCGGCCACTGCGCTTACTTTGACTATGTGCAGTGCCAGCGGTGGAAAACCGGCTGCCACCACTGCCCGGAAAAGCACGCCTATCCCAAGAGCCTGCTGCTGGACGGCAGCCGCCGGAACTACCGGAAGAAAAGAGAACTCTTTACAAGCCTTTCCCAGATGGAGCTGATCGTGCCTTCCCACTGGCTGGAACGGCGGGTGAAGCAGAGCTTTCTGGGGAAGTACCCGGTGCAGGTGTGCTACCATCAGGTTGACCGCACCATCTTCCGCCCCAGACCCAGCACCTTCCGCCAGGACCACCACCTGGAGGGGAAAACCATCCTCCTGGGCGTGGCCAGTGTCTGGGACCGGCGTAAGGGCCTGGCGGACTTTTTGGAGCTGGCGGGGATGCTGGAGGAGAACTACACCATCGTGCTGGTGGGGCTGAATCCCCAGCAGCGGCAGAATCTGCCGGAAAATGTGCTGGCCCTGCCCCGGACGGCCACGGTGGAGGAGCTGGCGGAAATCTACTCCGCCGCAGACCTGTTCTTAAATCCCAGCGTGGAGGAAACCTTCGGCATGACGGTGCTGGAAGCCCAGCGCTGCGGCACACCGGCGGTGGTTTATGCAGACACCGCCTGCGAGGAAGTGGCTCAGACCTTCGGCGGTTTGGCGGTGCCCAGAGGCGCTGAGAACCTGCTGGAAGCGGTGCACAAGCTGACAAAGGAGCCAAATCCATGAAACAACAATATCCCTTCCCCGGGGGCAGAGCCGGACGGGCCGTGCTGTGGACGGCGCTGTTTTTGCTGCTGCTGCTGGCCCGGGATACCCTGCTGACCAGCTGCCTGGTGGGCTTTACCACCGCCCAGCTGCTGGGCATGGCCCTGGCGGCGGTGCTGGCCCTGGTGTTTGCGGTGTACAACCGCCGGCAGCTGCCATTCATCTGCCGGGACCGTCGGCTGATTCTTGCGGCGGTGTTTGCCGCAGGGCTGCTGGTACCCATGCTGCTGAAACGGGACTGGCAGATGATGTATTTCAGCATCCTGTTCTGCCCGCTGCTGGCCATTGCCGCCAGCTTTGCGGTGCGCTGGGAGCAGGCGGCCAAGGCGTATGTGCAGATGATTGCCGCACTGGCGGCCTATTCGCTGCTGTGCACCTATGTGCTGAAAGGCATGGCCCAGGGCCTGCCGGTGTTTGAAAACGCCAGCCAGTGGCCCTTTTACAACTTTGGCCTCAGCTTTGTGGTGACGTGGCCTGCCTGGTTCCGGAATTTTGGCATTTTCCGGGAGCCGGGGGTGTACCAGTTCTTTTTGCTGCTGGGGCTGTACCTGAACAACTATGCCGCCCAGTGGGACAAGCCCTGGAAGCTGTGGCTGTGCAACGGCGTGCTGGCCGTCACCATGCTCAGCACCTTCTCCGTGGCAGGCGTGGCGGCGCTTGGCGCTTTCACCGTTTTCCTCTACTGGGACAAAAAGTATTACCGCACCTGGCAGGGCCGATGGGCTTTGGCGGCGGCGGGCCTTGCTGTGCTGGCTGGACTGGCGCACCTGGCATATACGCTGATGTCCCAGCAGTTTGGCGGAAGCATTTACTATGAATTTTACGACATGTTCCTGCGGCTGACCAGCGGGGGAGAGTCCTCCTACGACCGGATGAACGCCGTGCTTACGGACCTGTCTTATCTTTGGAAAAACCCCATTGTGGGCGCGCCCATTGCCCAGGTGTTTGAAAGCACCGCCCACAATACCAGCTCCACCCTGATTCTGTATGCCATTTTGGGCGCGGCAGGGGGCAGCCTGGGCCTGCTGGTCTGGGTGTGGATGCTCTGGGACCGGCGGCGCTGTCTGCTGGGGAATTTGTGGCTGGTGGGTGTGATGCTATTGTCATTTAACACCCAGAATTTGGTGGCAGACGTATTTTTCTGGCTGTTCCCGGTGCTGGCGCTGGCCCAGCGGTGGAGCGAACGGCCCTTGGAGGGACACAAACATGGACAAAACCTTGCTTCGCCGGGTCCAGCTGACCCAGCTGGAGATTGCCCGGGAGATCAAACGGGTCTGTGAAGAAAATGACATCCGCTTCTTCCTGCTGGGAGGGACTTACCTGGGGGCCGTGCGCCACCAGGGCTTCATTCCCTGGGATGACGATATGGATTTGGGCATGCTCCGGGGGGAGTATGAAAAATTCTGCCGCATCGCCCCGGAAAAGCTGGGGCCGGACTACTGCCTGCAAACCTGGTACACGGAGCCAAACTACGGCCTGCCCTTTGGTAAGGTGATGAAGCGGGGCACCGTGTATTTGGAGAGCAAAAAATCCCGCCGTCTCCAGGAAAACGGGATTTATGTGGATATTTTCCCCTTTGACAGCGTGCCTCAGGATCTGCAGCAGCGGCAGAAGCTTGCCAAACACCTGCTGCGGCTGTACCGGCTGCGGCTGATGAAGTGCGGCTATAAGCCCTGGATGGAGGAGGACAAGGTGCTCTGGCACAAGCGGCTGGGGTATTTGTTCTATCAGCTTCAGGCCCTGTTCTGCGGCAAGCAGGCCCTGGCCCGGGATTACGATGCCCTGGCGGAGGCCCAGCCGGATACGGACACCGTCAGCGAGCAGAGCGGCATGGCACAGCCCCTGTATGTCCGCAGGGCGTGGTGCGAGGATTTGGTAAACTACACCTTTGAAGGGGAGCAGTTCCCGGCACCTCGGGCCTATGATGAATTTTTGACTATTTACTATGGCGATTACATGCAGCTGCCCCCGGAGGACCAGCGGGAAAACCGCCATCAGATCGTCCAAGTGGACTTTGGCGACGGGGAGGAGCCGACCCTATGAAGCGGGTGTTGTTTCTGACCAATTATCCCTCGCCCTATCGGGTGCGGTTTTATGACCTGCTGGGCAAAAGCCTGGATGTGACGGTGCTGTGCACCGACCCGGTGGCGGATATCACCCACCGGGACAAGGCATGGTTTGAATCCGGCGATGGCAGCTTTCAGCTGGTGCAGCTTCCCAAGGCCCGGGAAATCGGGGGCGAGTATCTGTGCACCCAGGTGATTTCTTGGCTGAAAAAGCCCTATGATGCCATTGTCATCTGCGGCTATTCTTCCCCCACGGCCATGCTGGCCATGGGCTGGCTGCGGCTGCATCGGATTCCCTATTATATGGAGGTGGACGGCGGCCTGATCCGTCAGGACAGCGGCGCCAAGTTCCGCTTCAAGCGGGCGCTGGTGCGCCATGCCAAGTGCTGGCTCAGCAGCGGCCCCCACACCACCGACTATTTGGTGCACTACGGCGCAGACCGGCAGCGGGTTCGGGAATACCCCTTTACCTCCCTGTACGCCCGGGACATTCTGCCCCAGGCCCCTACCGGGGAGCAAAAGCTGGCCCTGCGCCGGGAGCTGGGCATGGGCGAGCGCAAAATCGTGCTGTATGTAGGCCGCTTCACCCGGGAGAAGGGGATGGATGCCCTGTTGGATGCTGCCACGGCCCTGGACGGGGACACCGGCGTTTACTTCGTCGGCGGGGAGCCGACACCGGCCCAGTTGGAATTTTGCGAGAAAGAAAACCTGTCCAACGTCCATTTCGTGGGCTTCCGGCGCAAGGAGCAGCTTCAGCTGTATTACCAGGCGGCGGATGTGTTCGTCCTGCCCACCCACAGCGACGTGTGGGGCTTGGTCATCAACGAGGCCATGGCCTGCGGCCTGCCTGTCATCACCACGGACCGCTGTGTGGCGGGGCTGGAACTGGTGCGGGAGGGCGTCAACGGCTGCCTGGTGCCGGTGGAGGACCGGCAGGCCCTGGTGGATGCCATGCACCGGGTGCTGCTGGGGGACTATGCCGGGATGGGCGCTGCGGCTCTGGAAACCATCCGTCCCTATACCCTGGAAAACATGGCCAGGGTGCACGTGGATTTTTTTGAAAACGAGGTTTGACCATGCACATTCTCTATGCTGTGACAACCTGCTCCGATGCAGCCTACCGCCGCCTGTTTGACCAGGTGGCGGTGAAGCCTGCATTTCAGGCGCAGAAATACCACCGCCTGCTCCTGGAGGGCCTGGCTGCCCATACGCAGGTGGATGTGATCGCCAATCCCCCGGTGAACCGTCAGGTGCTGAGCCGGGGGTTTGTCCGTATGCCCCGGGAGCAGGAGGGCGGTGCGGTGTACCACAACCTTCCGGCGGTGCGCAATCCTCTCGTCAAGGCCCTGGTGGTGGGCTTCGGCACCTTTTTCCAGGTGCTGTTCCGGGCGGACCGGGACAGCGCCGTGGTGGTGGACGGGCTGAACCGGGTCACCGCTCTGGCGGCCCTGGCGGCGGCCCGGCTGCGCAGCCGGGCCTGCATCGGCATCGTCACCGACCTGCCGGAGATGCTCTCAGGCAGCGGCATGTCCATCCGCCTTTCCCAATTCGTCATTCGCCACTGCACCGGCTATGTGTTTCTTACCCAGGCCATGAACGACCGGCTGAATCCGGACGAGAAGCCCTATGTGATTTTGGAGGGCCATGCGGACATCGCCATGGGGCAGGTGTCCCCGTCGCTGGAAGAAAAGCACAAGCCCCGGGTGTGCCTGTACGCAGGCGGTGTCAGCCGGGACTATGGTCTGGCGGAGTTGGTGGAGGGCTTCCGGCTGGCGAATTTGCCGGACACCCAGCTGCACATCTACGGCCCCGGCGACTATGTGCCGGAGTTAGAGCAGATCGCCCGGCAGGACAGCCGCATCGTCTATGGCGGCATGCTGCTGAGCAGCCAGGTGGTGCAGCGGGAGCGGGAGGCGACGCTGCTTGTCAATCCCCGGCCCACCGGCGAGGAATTTGTGAAGTATTCCTTCCCCTCCAAGACCATGGAGTATATGGCCTCCGGCACCCCGGTGCTCACCACCGATCTGCCGGGAATGCCGCCGGAATACCACGACTATGTCTACCGCATTTTCCGGGAGGATGCCCCCGGCATCGCTCAGGCCCTGACCCAGGTGCTCTCCCATAGCGACCAGGAGCTGCTGGAAAAGGGGCAGGCAGCCCGGGACTTTGTCCTCCGGGAGAAAAACAACGTGACCCAGGCGAAAAAGATCCTGGATTTGCTGGAAAGGATGTGACCTCCATGCGGCTGCTGTGGCTGTGCAACAATGCCCCCGGTGTGATCCGTGCCCACCAGAACCATACCCCGGTGGAGGCGGTGAACTGGGTGGACCAGGTGCTGGAGGGTCTGCGCAGGCAGGGGCTGTGCCTGCATGTGCTGTTCCGGGGAACGCCCGGGGCGGGTGCGCTGGACGACGGCTGCACCTACTTAGGCTTTGACGAGCCGCTGCCCCAGAAGTATTACCCGGAGCTGGAAGCGCTGTTTCGCCAGGAGCTGCGCCGGTTCCAGCCGGACGTGATCCACAGCTGGGGCCTGGAATACGGCCACACCCTGGCCCTGGTGAATGCAGCCCGGGAGGAGGGAATGCTGGGTCGGATGTGCGCCAGCATCCAGGGGCTGTGCCACTATATCGCCTGCCACTACAACGAGGGGATTCCCTGCGCTGAGCAGCACCGGGGCACCTTCCGGGATGTGGTGCGCCGGGACAATTTGGCGCAGCAGCAGGAGAAGTTTCGCCAGCGGGGCCGGATGGAGGCCCAGGCCATGGCCCAGCTGCACCACGTGGTGGGCAGGACCCACTGGGACCGGGCCTGCGCCCTGGAGCTGAATCCTAAAATCCGCTACCACAGCTGCAACGAGACCCTGCGCCCGGCCTTTTACCAAGGGACGTGGGATTATGCCGGCTGCCGCAGGCACCGGATTTTTGCTTCCAGCTGTGACTATCCGGTGAAGGGCTTCCACTACCTGCTGGAAGCGGCGTCCCAGGTGCGGGAAGCGTACCCGGACATAACTCTGGCAGTGCCGGGGGAGGACTTTCTGCATCTGACATCGAAGGAAAAACTGCGCCAGGGCAGCTATGGCCGGTATCTGGCCCGGCTGGCGAAAGTGTATCATTTGGAAAACAACATCGAATTTCTGGGCCATTTGACCCAGGAGCAGATGAAAGCGGAATATTTGAAGGCCAATGTGTTCTGCCTCAGCTCCACCATCGAAAATTCCCCCAACGCCCTGGGGGAGGCCATGCTGCTGGGGGTGCCCTGCATTGCGGCGAATGTGGGCGGTGTTGGGAGCTTGCTGGAAGACGGCGCGGAGGGGCGGCTGTACCAGTCCACTGCGCCCTATCTTCTGGCCCACCACATCCGGCAGGTGTTCGCCATGGAGGACAGGGCCCAGGCGCTGGGCCGGGCCGCCCAGGCCCATGCCCGGAAGACCCATAACAGCGAGGCGAATTTGGCCCGCCTGCTGGAAATCTATCAGGAAATCGGGGAGGAGCGCCATGGAACGGAAACTTGATTTAAGCGTCATCGTGCCGGTGTACCGGGTGGAGGCGTATCTGCCCCGGTGCATTGACTCCATCCTGGCCCAGCAGGTGGCGGATATGGAGGTGCTGCTGGTGGACGACGGCTCCCCGGACGGCTGCGGCGCCATCTGCGACGAATACGCCAGCCGGGACAGCCGGGTGCAGGTGATCCACCAGGAAAACGGCGGCCTGAGCAGCGCCCGGAATGCGGGGCTGGATGCGGCCCGGGGAGAATTTGTCACCTTTGTAGACAGCGACGACTACCTGGCCCCCGGGGCGTATGAAGCCATGCTGGCCCTGGCCCGGGAGCAGGGGGCGCAGCTGGTCTGCGGCGGCCGGTATGACGTGGACGAGGACACCGGGGAAATGACCCCGGGGCTGTGCCCGGAGAAAACGGAGCTGCTTACCGGCCGGGAGCTGGTGGGCCGGATTTTTCTGTGGGATGGCTGCGATTCCAGCGCCTGCGACAAGCTCTACCGCCGGGAGCTGTTTGACGGCATCCGCTACCCGGTGGGCCGGGTGTGCGAGGATGTGCCGGTGACTTACCGGGTGGTGCTCCGGGCGGAAAAGGCGCTGGCCTGGAACGGCCGCTTCTACCACTACTGCCACCGCAGCGGCAGCATTTCGCAGTCGGATTTTTCTCCGAAAAGTCTGCATTTTTCCCAGAATACCCAGGGGATTTACCGGGATATCCAGGAAAACTGGCCGGAATTGGAGCCACAGGCGGAATATCTGCGGGTGTGGTCGCTGACCCATTTGCTGCTGCTGCTGGACTCGGCGGATGCAAAAACCCGGCGCACCTATGCACAGCAGGCAAAGCAGGCCCGGCAGGAGCTGCGGCGGCATACCCGCTTCGCCCTGAGAAGCCCCTACCTGTCCCGGAAGGAGCGGCTGCGCCAGCTGCTGCTGGAGGGAAATCTGTACCGGCTGACTCGGTTGGCAAGAAAAAAGTGAGAGGCTATGATGAAACGACAAAATCGTGTGGCATTTTTTAACATCCTCAGCGTGCTGCTGCTGCGGGGAATCTCCATTTTCACCATGCCCCTGTTCACCCGTTTGCTGGGGGACAGCGGCTACGGCGTTACCCAGATCTACAACACCTGGGTGACGGTGATTGCGGTGATTTTTACCATGCAAACCCAGGGAACCCTGGTCAATGCCCGGGTGGAGTATCCGGAGCAGGACCAGGAAAAGTACCAGTCCGCAGCCATGGGACTGTCCTTAAGTGTATTCGGTGTGTGTGCGGCGCTGGTGCTGCTGGCCATCGGGCCGGTATCCCAGGCGCTGAAGCTGCCGAAGCTGCTCGTCGTGCTGATGCTGGTGCAGGCGTTTGGTACATACTGCATCAACTTCCTGAATATGAAGTTCGTCTATGAGTTTAAGGCCGGACGAAACATGGTCATGTCCCTGGTGGTGACCCTGGTGACTCTGGGGCTGTCCCTGGCTCTGATTTTGCCCATGCCTCAGGAGCAGCGCTACTATGGCCGGATTCTGGCCATAGCTCTGACCTATGGCATTTTGGGCATTCCCAGCGGCATTTACATCCTGATGCGGGGCAAAACCTTCTTCCGCCGGGATTACTGGCGGTTCTGCCTGGGGCTGGCCATTCCCGTGGTGTGCTACAACCTGTCGGACCTGATTCTGGGCCAGAGCGACAAGGTGATGGTCCAGCAGATGCTGGGCGACGGATTCGCCGGACGGTATGGAGCGGCGCTGGTGCTGGGCGGCGTGATGTTCACCATTTTCTCTGCCTTGAACAACACCTGGTGTCCCTTCTTCTTCGAGGATATGAAGCAGGGAAAGCAGGAGCAGGTACAGCGAAAAGCGGCGAATTTTTTGGAGCTGTTTACGGTTTTGTCCGTGGGCTTCATCCTGCTGTCCGCAGAGGTGTATCATGTGGCGGTAGAGCCGGACTTCTGGGACAGCACCTGGCTGATCCCGCTGTTTGTAGCCAGCTACTACCTGAACTTTCTGTGTACCTTCCCCATCAACTACGAGTATTTCCGCAAGCAGACCAAGCCGGTGGCGGTGGTGACCATTACCGCTTCGCTGATCAACGTGGCGCTGAACTGGGTGCTGATTCAGGCTATGGGCATGGCCGGTGCGGCGGTGGCTACGGTGATTTCCCACAGCTTGCAGCTGCTGGCCCACCACCTGTACGTCCGCTTCCGGCTGGGCGGGCAGGACTATCCCTTCCGGCTGGGCCTGTGGGGCCGGTATGCCCTGGCATTTTTCGCTGTGCTGGCGCTGGTGTATCTGACCCAGGGACTGTGGCTGCTGCGGTGGCTGCTGGGGGCAGCCATCGGCCTGTGGGAGCTGGTGCGAATCAAAAAACGAGGCGTGCTGATTTAAGCACAATACTTCAAGAGAAAGACCGCTCTGCAAAAATGCAGGGCGGTCTTTTTGCCTTTGGCAAATGTTTTCCAGGGTTGCATTTGCAGGGGGAATGGTGTATAATATCACCGAAATTATCTGCATTTTTTCAGCGTATTTTTCGGTTTTCGGGGGAAGATGGCATGGCAAAGAAGGTACTGTTTGTGGCCACGGTGGTCAAGACCCATATGATGCAGTTTCACCTGCCCTACCTGCGGATGTTCCAGCAGATGGGCTGGCAGACGGCGGTGGCGGCCCGCAACGATTACGAAAATCCGGCGGACTGCCAGATTCCCTGGTGCGATGCCTATTTTGATATTCCCTTCCAGCGGATGCCCTGGAAAATTGGAAATTTCCGGGCCTATCGGATGCTGAAAGAGGTCATCGACCAGGGGGATTACGACATCATCCACTGCCACACCCCGGTGGGGGCTATGCTGGCCCGGCTGGCGGCCAGGTCTGCCCGGAAGCGGGGCACCAGGGTGATTTACACCGCCCACGGCTTCCACTTTTTCAAGGGTGCGCCCCTGATGAACTGGCTGCTGTTCTACCCGGTGGAGTGGGCGCTGTCCTATCTGACGGATGTGCTCATCACCATCAACGCCGAGGACTATGCCCTGGCGAAGAAACGGCTGCATCCGAAGCAGCTGGCCTATGTGCCTGGGGTGGGCATTGACACGAGCCGCTTCCACCTGGACGAGACGGTGCGCAGTCAGACCCGCCAGGAGCTGGGCTTCGGGCCGGAGGACTTTTTGCTGCTGACCGTGGCGGAAATGACCGCCAACAAAAACCACATCACCGTGCTCAAGGCCCTGGCCCAGCTGAAGCAGCAGCCCTGCTATGAACGCATGCACTACCTCATCTGCGGACGGGGGGAGCAGTGGCCGGCTCTGGAGCAGGCGGCGCAGGAGCTGGGGGTTGCGGACCACGTCCATTTCTTGGGCTACCGGCAGGATGCGCCCCGGCTGTATCAGGCGGGGGATCTGTTCGTATTCGTTCCCTACCGGGAGGGCCTGCCGGTGGCGCTGATGGAGGCCATGGCCAGCCGGATGTGCGTGGTGTGCACCGAAATCCGAGGCAACACCGACCTGGTGGAGGACGGAAAAACCGGCCGCTTTGTGGAGAATACGCCCCAGGCTTTGACCCAGACCATTGCCCAGCTGTATGACCAGCCGGAGCAGCGGGCAGCCCTGGGGGCGGCAGCTCAGCGCCGTGCGGCGGATTTTGACCAACAGGCTGTGCTGGAACAGGTGAAGCAGCTGTATTTACACTGAAATCGTATTACATGGGTAAGGAGTGGGTGCAATGGGGCCGACGCTGATCGTCTCGCTGGATTTTGAGCTGTTTTGGGGGATGCTGGATGTGTGCCCCCTGGAAGAATACCAGGACCACGTGCTGGGCGGACGGCAGGCCATTGGCCAGCTGCTGGATCTGTTCCGGCGCTATGACATCCACGCCACTTGGGCGGCGGTGGGCTTCCTCTTTGGGGAGAATGCCCAGCAGCTGCGCCGCTACTTCCCGGAGGAGGCCCTGCGGCCCAGCTATGCCAACCCCAAGCTGAATCCCTACCCTTGGTTTGAAAAGATTGGCAAGGACGAACAGGAAGCACCCTGCTTCTATGGAGCCTCCCTGCTGCGGCAGATTGCCCAGACGCCGGGGCAGGAGATTGGCAGCCACACCTTCTGCCACTACTACTGCCGGGAGGACGGGCAGACGGTGGAGCAGTTCCGGGCGGATATGCGTGCAGCCAGGGCCATTGCCAAGGAAAATGGCTATGACCTGACCTCCGTGATTCTGCCCCGGAACCAGTGCGAGCTGCCCTATACCCAGGTGCTTCAGCAGGAGGGCTTCACCGCCTACCGGGATGAAGAAAACGACTGGATTCACGAGAAAATTCCCTTCCGCCCCCTGATGCGGATGCTGCGGCTGGCGGATGTGTACCTGCCCCTCACTGGCCAGGGGGGCTATACCCCCAAAAATGAGGGCGGCATCTGGAACCTTACCGGCAGCCGGATGTTTAAGCCTATTTTCCCCCAGCTTCGCCTGCTGGAGGGACTGAAAATGAGAAGAATCAAGGCCCAGATGCTCCATGCAGCGAAAAATGGGCTGACCTTCCATTTGTGGTGGCATCCCCATAACGTGGGGGTGCGGACCCAGGAGCACCTGGCCCAGCTGGAGGAGATTTTTGCATACTATCAGCAGCTGCACCAGCGCTACGGGATGTGTAGCCGGAACATGGGCGAGGCTGCCCGGCTGCTGGAAAAGGAGAAACAGCCATGAAAGTGATGCACGTGCTGAACTCCCGGATCTATTCCGGGGCGGAGAAGGTGGTCTGCCAGATCATCCGGGATTTTGCCGATATCCAGATGGTCTATTGCAGCCCGGAAAGCGACATTGTCCGCTCCATGCTGCAAGAGCAGAATGTAACCTACCTGTCCATTCCGGAGCTGACCCCCAAAAATCTGAAGCAGGTGATTGAGGCGCAGAAGCCGGACTTGATTCACGCCCACGATATGCGGGCGAGCTTCGTCAGCGCCCTGTGCTGCGGCAAAATCCCGCTGATTTCCCACATTCACAACAACGCCTACAACGCCCGGGGCATCAGCCCCAAGTCCATCGCCTACCTGCTGGCGGGGTGGAAGGCCAAGCATATTTTCTGGGTGTCCAACAGCTCCTTTGACGGCTATGCCTTCCACAAGCTGTTTGCGAAAAAAAGCAGCGTGCTGTATAACATCATCGACACTGAGGCCATTTACCGCAAGTGCGCCCAGGACGAACATACCTATGACTTCGACCTGATTTATGTAGGCCGCTTGACCTATCAGAAAGACCCCCAGCGGCTGATGCGGCTGTGCGCCCGGCTGAAAGAAAGCAAGCCGGATTTGAAAGCCGCCATTGTGGGCACGGGAGAGCTGGAAGACGAATGCCGCCAGCTGTGCCGGGAGCTGGGGATTCAGGACAATGTGCAGTTTTTGGGCTTTCAGAGTAACCCCATGAAAATGGTATCTTGCAGCAAGGCCCTGGTGCTCACCTCCCGCTGGGAGGGAACGCCTATGTGTGCCCTGGAAGCCATGGCTCTGGGCACCCCGGTGGTGAGCACCCCCTCCGACGGCATGAAGGATCTGCTTACCGACGGCGTCAGCGGCTTTTTAAGCCAGGACGACCAGGTGCTGGCCCAGAATTTGCTGGAAATGATGCAGCAGCCTGAACGCCGGGCAGCGGTGGCGTCTGCGGCCAAGGAGCATTTTGACAAAATCAACGATGCCAACGCCTACCACCAGTGCATCGAGGCGTGTTACCGCCAGGGAGTGACAACATGAAAATCATGCAGGTGCTTCCGTATTTCTGCTTCGGCGGGGCGGAGACCATGTGCAAAAATCTATGCCTGGGCCTGCGGGATTTGGGCCATACGGTGGTGGCGGTGTGCCTTTACAACCAGCCAACCCCCATTTCCCGGCAGCTGGAACAGGCGGGGATTCCCGTCCGCTTCCTGGATAAGAAGCTGGGGCTGGATGTGTCCATGGTGAACAAGCTGACGAAGCTGATGAAGCAGGAGCAGCCGGATGTGGTCCACACCCATCTGGATGTGATCAAATATGCCGCCCTGGCAGCCAAGCTGGCAGGCGTTGCCCGGTGTGTCCACACCGTCCACTCCGTGGCCCAGAAGGAGGCGGAGGGCAAGGCCCAGAAAATCATCAACGGCTTTTACTACCGCCATGGCTGGTCTGTGCCGGTGGGGCTGAGCGCCCTGGTTTGCCAGTCGATTGAGGAATTTTACGGCCTGCCGCCGGAAAAAATCCCCCTGGTGCCAAACGGCATCGACCTGTCCCGGTACACCCCGAAAACCGACTATCGCTTGGGAAATCCTGTGCGATTGATTCATGTGGGCCGGTTTGACGTGCCGAAAAATCACAAGGGAATGCTGGAAATGTTTGCAAAGCTCCATGAGCAGCATCCTGCCTGCCGCCTGGTGCTGGTGGGGGACGGGGATTTGCTTCCCCGGGTTCAGGACCAGGCCCAGGCGCTGGGCATTGCAGACTGCGTGGACTTCTGCGGGATGCAGGCGGACGTGCGGCCCTATCTTGCCCAGGCGGATGTGTTTTGGCTGCCGTCTCTATACGAGGGGAATCCCATGACCATCATCGAGGCCATGGCCAGCGGCCTGCCCATTGCAGCAAGTGCCGTTGGGGGCATCCCGGATATGGTGACAGACGATGTCAGCGCCCTGCTGCGGCCCTGTGAGACGGCGCCCATGCTGGAAGCCATCAACCGCCTGCTGGACGACGAAGTCCTGCGCCGCCGTCTGGGGCAGAAGGCCCTGGCCGAGAGCGGCCGCTTCTCCCAGCAGACCATGGCCCAGGGCTATTGCCGGGTGTATGCCGGGCGCTGGGAATAAAGGAGAGAATTATGGATATATCGGTAATCGTTCCGGCTTACAACTGCGGCCCCTGGCTGGAGCGGTGCCTGGACAGTCTGACGGCCCAGACCTGGGAAAGTCTGGAAATTGTGGTGGTGGACGATGGCTCCGCCGACGATACCCGGCAGGTGCTGACCCGGTGCGCCGAAAAGGACCACCGCATTCGCCCCCTGTTTCAGGAAAACCAGGGGGTGACGGCGGCTCGGCTCCGGGGCGTGGCGGAAGCGGCTGGAGCGTGGATCGGATTTGTAGACGGCGACGATGTTGTGGAGCCGTGGATGTACCAGCGGCTGCTGGAAAACGCCCGGGAACATGGGGCGGACATCGCCCACTGCGGCCAGCAGATTGTCTTCCCCGACGGCCGCACCAGCGCCGTGGATACGTCGGAGGCCGTGTGCCTCCAGGACCATTTGACGGCGCTGAAAGCGCTGCTGGACGGCCGGCAGATCGAGTCCGGGCTGTGTACCAAGCTCTACCGCCGGGACCTGTTTCAGGGCCTGGCAGCGTGGATGGACCCTGCCATCCGCTATAACGAAGATTTGCTGATGAACTTCTACCTGTTTTCCCAGGCCCGGAGCGCCGTGTATCAGGGGGTATGCCCCTATCACTATTTGCTGCGGGAAGGCTCTGCTTCCTTCCGGCGGCCGCCGGAGCAGAAGATTTTGCAGGACCAGATTGCCGTGCGGCAGAAAATTCTGGCCCAGTGCCCGGAGCCGCTGCGCCGGACGGCCCTGGATGCCCTGCTGCGCAACGCCCTGTTTTTGTACAGCTGGCTGGTGAAGTTCCCGGAAAAGACCTATGACCCAGGCCGCCGCATGGTGCGCCAGCTCCTGCGCAGCCACCGGGGAGACTTTGCCGTGCTCTCCCGGCGCAACCGGGTGCTGGCCTGGCTGATTTGCTGGCAGAGCTGGGCCTTTGCCCTGGCCTACCGGGTGTACAGCGGGATATTTCAGCGGCAGGAGGAGCATTGAAGATGGAAAACCCAACAATCAGCGTCATCATCCCGGTGTACCGGGTGGAGGCGTATCTGGATGCCTGCCTGGCCTCGGTGACGGGACAGCGGTATGAAAATTTGGAAATTCTCCTGGTGGACGACGGCTCTCCCGACCGCTGCGGCCAGATTTGCGATGCCTGGGCGGCGAAGGACAGCCGCATCCGGGTGATTCACAAGGAAAACGGCGGCGCCGGCCAGGCCAGAAATGTGGCCCTGGCCCAAGCCACCGGGGAGCTGATCGGCTTTGTAGACAGCGACGACTACATTTCCCCGGATTTGTATGCCCATCTATACAGCCTTATGGATGGGGAAACGGACATTGCCGAGTGCGCCATTGCCATAACGGAAGCCGATGACTGCCCCTTTGACGACGGTACACAAGCCAAGACCGTAACGTGTACGGTCCAGGAGGCCATGGCCCTGCACATCCAAGACCGGCTGTTTTGCCAGACCCCGCCCAACAAGCTTTACCGCCGCCAGGTGGTGGAGGGGATCTCCTTCCCGGAGGGGAACCTGATCGATGACGAATTCTGGACTTACCGGGTGCTGGGCCGGGCCAGAAAGCTGGTCCACAGCGAGGCCCGGATGTATGCCTATCGCCAGCAGCCGGACAGCGCCATGCACAAGCCCTTTTCCCGGAAGCGCCTGCAAGGGATGCAGGCCAAATTGCAGCGGCTGGCATATTTGAAAGAGCGGATGCCCCAGTTGGTGGATTTGGCGGCGGAAGATTTGTGGATGACCTGCCTGTACGCCATGCAGGGCAGTCTAAAGGGCTTAAGCGGAGAGGAGCTGGCCCTGGCCAAGCAGGAAATTGGAGCGGTTGCTGACCAGCTGCCCCCGGTGGTGCCGGATTCCGGCAAGCGGCGGATGCTGCTGGCCCTGGCCCGGCATTCTCTGCCCACAGCGGCTAGGCTGCTGAACATTTTGATCGATTTGCACATTTTGAACTAAGGAGGGAGCCTATGGAGGCACAGTACCGCATTACGGTGTTTACCCCCACCTACAACCGGGCCTATATTCTGGAAAACCTCTACCGCTCTTTGCAGCGCCAGAGCTTCCGGGATTTTGAGTGGCTGGTGGTGGACGACGGTTCCGGCGACGATACAGACCGCCTGGTGGCAGGGTGGATGGCGGAAGAAAATCCCTTTCCTATTCGCTATGTCCGCCAGGAAAACGGCGGCAAGTGCCGGGCCATCAACCATGGGCTGAAGCTTGCCCAGGGGGAACTGTTCTTTACGGTGGATTCTGACGATTATCTCACCGACGATGCCCTGGAAAAGGTGGACCGGTGGGAGCGGGAGCTGCCGAAGGACGGAAACTTCTGTGGCTTTGTGGCAAACCGGGGCGTGACACCGGAGCAGACACCGAACCGGCTGTTTGACGGCGGCTTCTTGGATGGAACCGCTCTGGATCGGTATGGCTGCGTGGATGGAGAGCGAGCGTTTGTATTCTATACCGATATTCACAGAAAGTATCTGTATCCTGAATTTCCCGGGGAAAAGTTCCTGACGGAAGCAGTGACCTGGGATTTGATGGCCCACGATGGTTACAAGCTGCGTTTTTATAATGACATTATTTGGATTTGGGAGTACAAGCCGGATGGCCTGACCAAGGCTGGGTACCAGGTGTTTCTGGACAATCCCCAGGGAACAGGGCTATTCTTCCGGCAGAAAGCCGACTTCCTCCACTATTCTTTCCCCACCCGGGTGGGGATGTGGTACGGCTTTTTGTGCGATGCCATGGACCGGTGCACCGACCGGCAGATTGCCCAGTATATCGGCATGCCCCTGGTGCTGGTGGGGCCAATGAAACTTGTACACAAAACCATTCAAATTCTTCGGGAAAAGAGGTAAATCATGGCTGAACAATTGCAATCCGACTATCATATTCACATTGATGCCAAACACCGCTGGCTGGATCTGAACCTGAAAGAGGTTTGGCATTATCGGGATCTCATCTATCTGTTTACCAAGCGCAACTTCGTGGTGTCCTACAAGCAGACCATTCTCGGCCCTGCCTGGATTTTTCTGACACCCTTGTTCAGCAGTATCGTCCAGGCGTTCGTCTTCGGCGGCATTGCCGGCATCGAGACGGACGGGATTCCCATGCTGCTGTTCTATCTGTGCAGCAACGCCATCTGGGGCTTTTTCGCCAGCTGCCTGTCGGGCAATGCCAATACCTTCACGGCCAATGCCTATATGTTCGGCAAGGTCTACTTTCCCCGGCTGACCACCCCCATTTCCAACATCATTTCCAGCGCCATCCGCTTCGGCATTCAGATGATTCTGGTGCTGCTGTTTATGGTGTATTTCCTGATTCAGGGCCAGGTCCACCCCAACTGGGCGGCGTGGCTGCTGATTCCTGTGGAACTGGTGCACCTGGGCGTGCTGGGCATGGGCTGCGGCATCATCATTTCCAGTCTGACCACCAAGTACCGGGATTTGACGGTGCTGGTGGACTTCGGCGTGTCGCTGTGGATGTATCTGACCCCCGTTGTCTACCCCCTGTCCACCGCCAGCGAGAGCTGGATGCGCACGGCGCTGATGTGCAACCCGGTGACGGTGAGCGTGGAGCTGATGCGCTACGCCGTGCTGGGCAAGGGCACGTTCCACCTGGGCTTTTACTGCCTGTCCTGGGTGCTGACGGTGACGGTGGCCGTGCTGGGCATTATGATTTTCAACAAGGTTGAGCGGAACTTTATGGATACGGTGTAAGGAGGGAAAGCTATGGAACAGACACAGAAGATAGCCATCCGGCTTTCCGGAATCAAGAAAAAATACAAGCTGGGCCAGATCGGCGGCGGCACCCTGACGGCAGACCTGCAAAGCTGGTGGGCCAGAGTCCGGGGAAAGGAAGACCCCAACACCATGATCGGCACGGACCAGCGCCTGGTGGGAAAGACGTTCATGGCCCTGAACGGCATCGACCTGACGGTGTACCAGGGGGAGGCCCTGGGCATCATCGGCGGCAACGGCGCAGGAAAAAGCACCATGCTGAAGCTTTTGTGCCGGGTCACGGCCCCCACGGAGGGCGAGATCGACCTCTACGGCCGGGTGGCCTCCATGCTGGAGGTGGGCACGGGCTTCAACGGCGAAATGACCGGCCGGGAGAATATCTACATGAACGGCGCCATTTTGGGCATGACCAAGGCGGAAATCGATGCCAAAATCGAGGATATCATCGAGTTCTCCGAGGTCCGGGACTTCATCGACACCCCGGTCAAGCGCTATTCCTCCGGCATGTTCGTCAAGCTGGCCTTCTCCGTGGCGGCCCATTTGGACAGCGAAATCATGATCATGGATGAAGTGCTGGCGGTGGGTGACATGGCCTTCCAGAAGAAATGCCTGACCAAAATGCGGGAAGCGGCCAAACAGGAGGGCCGCACCGTGCTCTACGTCAGCCATAATATGAATACCATTCGCCGCCTGTGCGACCGCTGCATCGTGCTGGATAAGGGCAGAATCGTCTTTGACGGCGATGTGGAGCAGGCTATCGAAATCTACATGCACAAAGAAACTGTCCAAAACGAATGGACGGAGGGCATGACAGAATGCAGTTACTTCCAGACCACGGCCCGTTCTTCCTATAGCCGGGGTGGCGCAATGGTGGAATATCTGCGGCTGCTGGGCAAGGAGGATGCCCTTTACGCCAATGGCGAGAAGGTGCGATTCCTGATGCGTGTGCGGGCGAAGAAGGCATTCCAGGATTTGCGCTTGCGGTTGGAGGTGCTGTATGGGGACGACGCTCCGGTGGGCACCATGCCCAGCGTGTCCCTGGGAGCACTGGAAGAAGGAGAGCTGCGGGAATACACGGTGGAGCTGGACCCCATTGGCTTGACCACAGGGCGGTATCGGGTAGACTTGGTGCTGTTTGACGTGGATGAGCTGGGGATGATTTTCGACGAGGAGCTGCTGCTGCCGGCATTCCGTATTGAAGAAGAGGAAACAAAGGACATCAACTGGAACGCATCCAACTGGGGCCACATTCGATTCCCCGATGCGAAAGTAGAGCGACAGTCCTGACTGTGAGGCGGCGTATGGAAAAAATTAAAATTGCCTTTGTGCAGCATGAATTGCTGGTGGGTGGTGCAGAAAAGGCACTGTTTGATTTGATCCAGCTGATGGACAAATCGAAGTTTGATATTACGGTCTTTGCCCAGCGGGATACCGGCACCTGGGATGGCAAGTTCCGGGAGGCGGGAATCCACTTGATTTACGACTATTCCTGCCGAGAAGCAACCTGGAATCCAATCGCAAAGGCCGGAAATGTGGTTAAGAAGCTGAAAACCCGGAAAGCCTACCGGGAAAACGGCAAGGGATTGCTGGATGTGTGCTGCCCCGGTATGGATATTGTGGTATCCTACTCCGAGTGGGAGAATGAGGAAATGATTTTTGCCGCAGGGGCCAAGTCGGTAAAATACATCCACGGAGATGTGGCGACAAACCGGCAGTTCCGGGAGGAGGCTCTCAGCCCTATAGACTTGCTGAAGCGCTGCGACCGAATTGTTTGCGTGTCGGAGGCAGCCAGGAAATCGTTTGAAGACTACACCGGCATTCACGACACGGTGCAGATGCACTTTAACCCCCTGGACAGTGAGACGGTGCTGCGGTGCGCCCAGGAGCCGGTGGACATTCCAGAGGATCTGCCTGTGGTTTGTGCGGTGGGCCGTCTTTCGGCGGAGAAGGGCTTTGAACGTCTGGTGTATATCCACAAGCGGCTTCTGGATCAGGGAATTGCCCACAGGCTACTGCTGGTGGGCGACGGCATTGACAGAGGCTTTGTGGAGCGTGTCATTGCCATGACCGGCACGGAGGACAGTGTAATTTTGGCTGGATACCAGGCTAACCCATATCCCTATATGAAGCGGTGTAAATTCCTGGTGAATTCCTCGTTTACAGAGGGACTCCCAGTCATTGCCATGGAGGCACTGTGCCTGGGAACGCCGATCGTGTCGGCGGTTCCGTCGGTGGGTGAGGTGTTCGGCGAAGAACCCTGCGGCCTGATTACGGAAAATGATACGCCCAGCCTGGAAGCCGGCATTCGCAGGATGCTGACGGATGCGGCGTTCTATGACCAGTGCAAGGCGGCGGCTCAGCGGCGCAGTGCCTATTTTGACGGCAAGCGGATGGTTCGGGAAGTGGAGGACATGTTCCTGGAGCTGGTGCAGGAGTAACGACAACGGCCGCTGGGCGGCAGGAGGACAACATGGCAGAAATTACAGTAATGATGGCGGCGTACAATGCAGCGCCCTACCTGCGGCGGGCGCTGGACAGCATTGCAAATCAGAGCTTTTCGGACTTCGATGTGATCATCACCGATGACGGAAGCACAGACGGCACCGGGGCCATTGCCGACGAGTATGCGGCCCGGGACAGCCGCTTTCATGTGCAGCACCAGCCCAATTCCGGCGTGTGCATCACCCGGAACAACTGCCTGGACTGGGCCTATGCCCACAGCGACAGCCGGTGGGTGATTTTCTGGGACAGTGACGACTGGGCAGACCGGCAGATGCTGGAGCGTATGCTGACGGCGGCCCGGGAAAAGCAGGTGAAAATCGTAGCCTGCGGCTATGCCGAGACCACCGGGGCAGACCCGGAGATCCGCCCGGAGGACCTGGTGATCCAGGTGTGGAGCACCATGGAATTTTACCAGCAGCACTATGTCAACGCCATTATGACCTGCTGCAAGCTTTACCACAAAAGCTGCTACAAAGACATTCGCCATCCCACGGACAACTATTTTGACGATGAGTTTGTCTCCTACAAAATGCTCTATGCCCAGGAGCGCATGGCGGTAATCCCGGCGCCGCTGTATGCCTATTTTATCAACGAAAGCGGCCTGACCAAGCGGCCCTGGACCCCAAGAATGCTGGAAGCCTGGGTGGCCTATGAGGAGCAGATCGCCTTCTTCCAGGCCCAGGGGCGGCAGGATTTGGTCAACTTCCGCTACCGGGGGTATTTGGAAAACGCCATGGTCAACTACCAGGCGGCCCGGAAGGCGGCGCAGACGCCGGAGGTTCGCCGGGCCATTCGCCGGATGGACCGGCAGATTCCCAGGCTGCTGCGGCGGATGTGGAAGGCCGGGTGTATCGAATTTTGGATGGATTTTGACATTTTGCTCTATTTCCGGCCGGTTTGGGCCAGAATTCAGCGATTTTTGCTGGAACACAGACAGAACTAAGGAGGTGGGCCTGTGCCCAAAATATCCGTGATCGTGCCGGTATACAAGGCACAGGCGTACCTGGAAGCGTGCGTGGAGAGCATCCTGAGCCAGACGGAGCCGGACTTTGAGCTGATTCTGGTGGATGACGGAAGCCCGGACGGCAGCGGCGCCATGTGCGACTGCTTCGCCGCCCAGGACCGGCGGGTTTCGGTGATTCACCAGGAAAACCAGGGTCAGGCAGCGGCCCGGAACCATGCCCTGGAGCAGGCATCGGCGCCCTGGGTCTGCTTTGTGGACAGCGACGATTTGATCCATCCCCAGACCCTGGAGCTGCTGTACCAGGCGGCCCGGCAGGAGGATGCCCCCATGAGCATGGCGAAGATGGCGGAGCAGGCCCAGCTCCCTGCTGATTTCTTCCGGCCCAGAATCTTTGCAAGTCACAGCCTGAGGATGGACGAACAGACCCTGGTGGACCTCCACGACCGGGACCAATACCCGGCCTGGGTGGCCTGCGCCAAGCTGATTCGCCGGGATGTGGTGGACAGCCACTGGTTCTGTCCTGGCCGGGTGTACGAGGATAACGAAGCGGTGTGCCACTGGATCCTGGCCGCCGGAAAGCTGGCGGTGGTGGAGGAAGACCTGTATTTCTACCGCACCAACCCGGAGAGCACCACCCAGTCCAGGTTTTCCCGGAAAAAGCTGGATTATCTGTGGGCTTTGGAGCAGATCATCCGCTTTTATGGCCAGGCGGGCTATTTCCAGCTGCGCCAGCGCTTCGCCCAGCGGTATGGGGATGCGGTGGCCAGCGCCGTCCGGGGCTTGGGTCAGGAGCTGGAATGCCACCGGGAGGCGTTGGCCGTCTACCGGGCGGGATGCCGCTTCCTGAAAAAGGAGCAGCTGACCATTTCCCGGCAGACGAGAGAAGAGATGCTGGATGCCGCTCATCCCAAGCTCATCCGGCTGTACTGGCCCCTGGTCGGGGCCGTGCGCACCCTGAAAGAAGGGGGCATCGCCGGGGCGTGGCGGAAGGTATGCGCCCATCTGGGAAAGGGGGAAACATCGTGATACCAAAAATCATCCACTACTGCTGGTTCGGCGGAAAACCCAAGCCGAAGCTGGCCCAAAAATGCCTGCAAAGCTGGAAAAAATTCTGCCCGGACTATGAGATTCGGGAGTGGAACGAGGAAAACTTTGACTTGCAGGACACCCCGCTCTATGTGCGCCAGGCCTATGAGGCCGGCCGCTGGGCCTTCGTCACCGACTATGTGCGGCTGCGGGCGCTGACGGAGCAGGGGGGCGTGTACATGGACACCGACGTGGAGGTGATCCGCCCGCTGGACCCCTACTTAAAGCACCAGGCGTTTGCCGGGTTTGAAAGCAGCAAGGGAATCCAGACCGGGCTGCTGGCCTGCGAGCCGGGCTTTCCTCTGTTTGTGGAGTTTCTCCATCACTATGACACCGCCCAGTTTATCCGCCCGGACGGCACCCAGGATACCACCACCAATGTAGAAGTGCTGACGAATCTATGCACAGCCAGAGGCTTGCAGTGCAACGACCGCTATCAGGTGGTGGACGGTCTGGCCGTCTATCCCCGGGAGGTATTCTGCCCGGTGGATTTTGACACCCAAAAGCTGCATAAAACCCGAAAAACCGTGGTGATCCACTGGTTTTTGGCCAGCTGGCATACCCAGCAGGAGGAGCAGCAGCTGCTTTTGGAGCGGCAGCAGCGCCAGCAGGAGCGCAGCAGCCAGCGGCGGGTGGCCATCGGAACCCGGCTGCTGGGAGAGCAGGGCTATGCACGCCTGAAAAAGCTGCTGGGAAAAGGGGGCGAGTAAATGCCTGCCATCAGTGTCATTGTGCCGGTGTACAAGGTGGAAAAGTTTCTGCCCCGGTGCGTGGACAGCATTTTGAACCAGCGTTTTTCCGACTTTGAGCTGATTTTGGTGGACGACGGCAGCCCGGACGGCTGCGGGCAGCTGTGCGAAAACTATGCCGCCCAGGATAGCCGCATTCACGTGATCCACCAGGAGAACGGCGGCCTGTCCGCTGCCCGGAATACCGGCATCGACTGGGCCTTTGCGAATAGCGACAGCCGCTGGCTGGCCTTTGTGGACAGCGACGACTGGGTACACCCGGAGTATCTGCGTGTGCTTTACCAAACGGCGGAGCAGACCCTGTGCAAGCTCAGCGTGTGCGGCCTGTACCGCACCGCCGGAGAGCCGCTGCCGGATCTGGAGCCGGAGGTGCCCCTGTGCCTGGATGCGGAGGAATACTACTGCGGCCCCTATCACGAGGGCCTGACGGCGGTGGCCTGGAATAAGCTCTACCACAAGTCTCTGTTTAAGAATCTGCGCTACCCCATTGGCAAGCTCCATGAGGATGAGTTTACCACCTACCAGGCGGTTTACGCCGCCGGAAAGGTGGGGCTGTCCCAGGCAAGGCTCTATGCCTATTATCAGAACCCGGATGGTATTACTCACGCCAAATGGAATCCCCGGCGGATGGATATGCTGGAAGCCTTTGAGCAGCAGATTGCCTTTGCAAAGGGGCGCAACAGCCGGCGGCTGCTGGAAAAATGCGCCCAGCAGTATCTGTATGCCAGCTACGAGCAGCTGAACCAGGCCCCGGTGGTCTACCGCAAGGAGCTGCGGCGAAAGCTGCGCAGTGCCCTGAAGCTGGGCCGGGAGCTGGGCTGCACCAGCCTTCGGCAGCAGCAGTGGGCCTATGAAGCGGCGTATCCCTGCAAGCCGGTTTGGTACTTGGTGAGCAGGGCAGGAAAGGGAGGAGCCGGGTGAAAGGTGTTATTTCGGTAATCGTGCCGGTTTATAATGTGGCGGCGTATCTGCCGCAATGCCTGGACAGCATTCTAGGCCAGGACTATGAGGCCCTGGAGGTACTGGTGGTGGACGACGGCTCTACCGACGGCTCCGGGGCGCTGTGCGACCAGTATGCCCATCGGGACAGCCGGGTGCAGGTGGTGCACCAGAAAAACGCCGGGGCGGCAGCGGCGAAAAATGCGGCCCTGGACTTGGCCACCGGGGAATATCTCAGCTTTGTGGACAGCGACGACTATTTGGCGCCGAACGTATATGGCGCCATGGTGGCCCTGATGGAGGAGCATCAGGCGGATGCCGCCCAGTTTAACTTCCGGGAGGTGTACCGAACCCACACCCAGGACCAGCGGCAGTGGCAGGGCAGGGCAGAGATGGACAGCCGGGCCTATCTGGGGCGGTTTCCGGAGGACTTTACCTGCGCCCTGCTGTGGAACAAGCTCTACCGCCGGGAGATTTACCAGGGGGTGCGCTTTGTGGAGGGCCACAAGATTGACGATGAGTTTTTTACCTACCGTGGCTTTCTGAAAGAGCGGAAAATCGTGTGGGATGAGCGGATTGTCTACAACTACCGCAAGCGCCGCAGCAGCGTGATGGCCTCACCCCAGGCGGCGGAACAGCGGCTGCTGGATGCGGCCCAGGCCCTGGACCAGCGCCGCCAGGAAGTGGCCCAGGCCTGGCCGGAGCTAAAGCGGGCGTTTGACAGAAGCTACCTGGATGCCCTTTGGTATTTGTCGGGCAATGCGGCCAGCGCCGAGACCATTGCCGCCTTCCAGAAACGCCTGCGGCGATACCTAACCACCTGGGGCAGTGCCCTGCCGCCAAGAAACTTGCTCAAGCCCCTGTGGCATCTGCTGTGGGCGGATGCGCAGAAGGCGGCAGCCAGCCGCCCAGTGCAGCAGACCGAGGATGTGGCAGATTATTTTGAATAGAAATGGAACAGTCCAGCTGGTGAAGTGGCCAGCTGGACTGTTTCTTATTCTTCCTCCCGGAAATAGTCGGTTTCCAGGATCAGGTTATTGATGCGGATGAATTCCTGGACCTTTTGGGTCAGGGCGGTTTGCTGGGATTTGTCCAGGGGTGCCGGCGGGGTGGTTTCGTCCAGGGGCAGCAGCTTTTTGCCGGTGGCGGTGTAGGCGCCCTGGGGGGTGATCCAGCTGCCGTCGGAGAAGGGGACGAAGCCGGGGTAGTTAGGGTCGAAGGCATCTCGGCCTAAGTAGAAATAGGGGCTTTCCACCCCCAGCAGATTCAGCAGCGTGGGCAGCAAATCGGTGGTGCACAGGGGCTTATCCACAGTCATGGGGGCAAGGTCAGCGCTCCAGATGAAGCAGGGCGTCTTTTCCAGCAGCAGCTTGTCCGACACCCCGGACAGCTCCATCAGGGCCGGTTCATTTTTGTAGCCGTAGGTATAGTGGTCGGTGATGCCCACAATGACGGTGTTTTCCAGCTCCCCAGCCAACGCCAGCTCCTCCAGCAGCCGGGCGAACAGGTCGTCCACCAGCCGGGCTTTCAGGTAGGCGCAGTCGGTTTCTTCGTTGCCGGTGAGGCCGTAGTACTGGGGGTACTTTTGCAGGCCCCAGTAGCTGAGGACTTCGTTGTACTTGTAGCTCAGGTGGGCCGACCGGGTGACCAGGAAGTTGAGCTTCTGCCCCGGCCGGAAGAACCGCTCCTTGAGGGCCTGGTTGTCAAACAGAAGCAAATCGTCATAGAGCAGCTTCTGGGCGGTTTTGCTGTCCACCCCGGGCAGGTAGTCTTCGTAGCTGACGTATTCCTCGTACCCCAGGGCTGGGGCGAATACCCCACGGCTGTAAAAATCCGGGGAATTGTAGTGAAATTCCAGGGCGCTGTATCCCTGCTGGGTCAGTAGGCTGGCCAGGGACTGGGGATAGCTGTTGGTCACATAGTCAAAGGCGTAGCCGCCCTGGCTGCTGAGGAAGGAACCGGTGTTGATGCAGAACTCCGTGTTGAAGGTGCGGATGCCGCCATAGCCCGGGGTGTAGAACCGGGTGAACTGGATGCCTTCCTCCATGAGCCGGCAGAGGGTGGGGGTGTGCTCGCCGATCATCCAGTCGTCCATGGACTCCATCAGCACCAGCACCACATTTTTTCCCGCCAGGGCTCCGGTCATGGCATTGTTCGCCGGGGTGGGCTGCTGGGCAAAGTAGGCATCCACCTGCTCCATGCCTGCCTCCCGAACCTGGGCGTAGCCGGGGGTGTGGGGGTAGATTTCGTTGACGCAGATGTCCTTGGCCAGGGTCTGGCAAAGGCCGCATACCTGGTAGAGTCGGTGGGTATTGAACATGTTCTCATAGGCAGCTTCCGCCGATTGGGAGCGGCCATAGTCCGAGCCGGCATAGCGGATGCCGCTGTCGCTGAGAAACACCGCCTGGGGCAGAAACCAAGCCCCCACACCGGCGGCTGCCGCCAGACACAGGGCGCTGACCTTGCGGCGCCAGCCCTTTTCCCAGCGGGGGAAGAACCAGAGCACGGCAATTCCCAGCACAGCCAGGGCCAGCAACCCCAGCCACCAGGCGGCGGGATAGCTCAGCAATACGTCAAAATAATCCGACCCTTCCGAAGCATAGCGGAAGTCCGACAGCCACATCATCTGGGAAAACAGCTGGTAGTAGCCGGTTTGCACCGCCGCATAGATCAGCAGCAGAAAATAGAGGATGCCGAAGCCGACTCTGGCCCCGGCCGCCGGAAGCAGCCGCAGCAGGCAGGATAGGCCCACGGCCCACAGCAGCCCAAAGGCCAGCGGCCACAGCTGGGCAAGGCTGCGGCCCTGGGCAGGGGTCAGCAGGAAAAAGGCAAACAGCTCAATGGAGAAAAATGCAGCAATGAGCAGAAAAAACGGCCCGCTTTTTCGGACACGGGCTTTGGTTTTCGGTTTGGTTTCGGTGGCGATGGACATGGGAGACGTCTTCCTTTGATGTAAAATTTCTCTTTTTGCCGACAGATGTCGACTTGGTTCCCTATTGTACCACAGAATTTTGTCCGTGTACAGAAAGAAACAGAATTCTTTCAATATTTTTCACAAATAACGCATTTCCCTCTTGTAAAATCTACCAAATTGGCGTATACTTACCCTATCAACTGCAAGAAAAGAGGAATGCAAAATGGAACTTATCACCGTTCGTGATCTGTTTAAGAACACGGCAAGTTACGCAGGCAAGACCGTTACCGTCGGTGGCTGGGTACGCAATCGCCGGGGCAGCAAGCAGTTTGGCTTCATCATCCTGAATGACGGCACGTATTTCACCCCGGTTCAGGTGGTTTATAATGATAATCTGGAAAATTTCCAGGAAATTTCCAAAATCAACATCGGCGCAGCGCTGATCGTCACCGGTACGCTGGAGCTGACCCCGGATGCCAAGCAGCCCTTTGAGATTCAGGCGACCTCCGTCACCGTGGAGGGCGCTTCCACCGGCGACTATCCCCTGCAGCCCAAGAAGCACTCCATGGAGTATCTGCGGACCATCACCCATCTGCGGCCCCGGGCCAACACCTTCCAGGCGGTGTTCCGTGTCCGATCCCTAGCGGCTATGGCCATTCACCAGTTCTTCCAGGACCGGGACTTTGTCTATGTCCATACCCCGCTGATCACCGGCTCCGACTGTGAGGGCGCTGGCGAAATGTTCCAGGTCACCACGCTGGACCTGAACAACGTCCCCAGAACCGAGGACGGCAAGGTGGATTACAGCCAGGATTTCTACGGCAAGCCCACCAACCTGACGGTGTCCGGCCAGCTCAACGGCGAGACGTTCGCCATGGCCTTCCGCAATATCTACACCTTCGGCCCCACCTTCCGGGCGGAAAACTCCAACACCACCCGGCACGCTGCCGAGTTCTGGATGATCGAGCCGGAGATCGCCTTTGCCGACCTGGACGACGATATGCGCCTGGCAGAGGATATGATCAAGTACATCATCTCCTATGTGATGGAGCATGCGCCGGAAGAGATGACTTTCTTCAACCAGTTCGTGGACAAGGGCCTGCTGGACCGGCTGAACAACGTGCTGCACAATGACTTCGGCCGCATCACCTACACCGAGGCGGTGGCCCTGCTGGAGCAGCACAACGACCAGTTTGAGTATCCTGTCCACTGGGGCAGCGATTTGCAGACCGAGCACGAGCGCTACCTGACCGAGGTGGTGTTCAAGAAGCCAGTGTTCGTCACCGACTACCCCAAGGAGATCAAGGCGTTCTACATGAAGCTGAACCCCGACGGCAAGACTGTGGCAGCCATGGACTGCCTGGTGCCCGGCATCGGCGAGATCATCGGCGGCAGCCAGCGTGAGGACGACTACGACATCCTCAAGAACCGTATTGAGGAGCTGGGCATGAACCCGGAGGACTATGGGTTCTACCTGGACCTGCGCAAGTACGGCTCCGCCCGCCATGCCGGCTTCGGCCTGGGCTTCGAGCGGTGCGTCATGTACCTGACCGGCATGGGCAACATCCGCGATGTCCTGCCTTTCCCCAGAACCGTGGGCAACTGCGAGCTGTAAGGATGAAAATTGAAATGCGAACCGTATTTGCGGTTCGCATTTTTTATACTTTTCTTAACGTTTCTAAAAATCCTTGCGCCAAGTGTTGATTGCCTGTATAATCACAGGAAAGGAGGGGGTTTTGTGAAACCTATTTGGAAGATGCTCTGCATTCTGCTATGCGCTGCGCTTCTGCTGGCGGCGATTGGAGCGGTTTGGGTGTTCGGCATTGGAGAGCCGGTGGACGGGGAGACCGTCATCTGCGATGTGGAGGAGCTGGAAAATCAGGTCAACATCTATGTGACCACCCCGTCCTCCGGCATTGCGTTCCGGGATGAAGCCCAGCTTCGCCAGGAAGGGACGCAGCTGCACATTACCCTGCGCAAGGTCCCGGTTTCGCCTTGGTGTACCGACGGCGATTGGAGCATGTACGTGGAAAAAGCGGGCATTACCCAGATTTATCTGGGCGGCAAGCTAATTTGGTCGGAATAAAAAAGTGCCTGCTCGGTTGAGCAGGCACTTCATTTTTGGGATTACACAGCCAGGAAGAACTTCACCAGGAACAGCAGGGAAATGACGTAGGTCAGGACAGAAACTTCCTTAGCCTTGCCGCCAAAGACCTTCATGATGGTGTAGGAGATCAAGCCGATGCCGATGGCGTGGCCGATGGAGCCGGAAACAGGCATACCGATGAGCATCAGAGCCACGGGAACCATCTGATCCATATCCTCGAAGTTCACATTCTTCAGGCCCTGGAGCATCAGCACGCCCACGTAAATCAGAGCGGCAGAGGTAGCAGCAGGGGGAATGATGGCAGCGATGGGGGCAATGAAGATGCAGGCCAGGAACAGGATGCCGGTGACGGCAGCGGTCAGGCCGGTGCGGCCGCCAGCTTCCACGCCAGAAGCGGATTCAACAAAGGTGGTGACGGTGGAGGTGCCGGTGCAGGCGCCCACCACGGTGCCCACAGCGTCGGACAGCAGAGCTTCCTTCATGTTGGGCATGTTGCCGTTCTCGTCCACCATGCCGGCCCGGGAAGCGGTGCCCACCAGGGTGCCGATGGTGTCGAACATGTCAATGATGCAGAAGGTGATGATCAGAGTCAGGAAAGTAAACCAGCCGATGTCCAGGATGCCGGCGAAGTTGAACTTGAACAGGGTGGTGCTCACCATGTCAGCGAAGGGAGGCACGAAGGAAGCGGTGGCCAGAGAAGCGAAGGGGTTGGTGTGCAGGAACAGGAAGGAACCGGCCCAGTACACAACGGAAGCGATCAGCATACCGTACAGCACGGAGCCCTTGATGCCCTTCTTGGACATGGCCACGATGGCGAACAGACCAACGAAGGTGGTGACCACGGTCAGCACCATGGCGGCATAGCCGCTGCCCATGGTGGTCTGGGCCACGCTGGGGGTCAGAGCGCCGAAGAAGTCCCGCATCATGAAGAAGGGGCCGCCGTTCTCACTGTAGATGCCGGCGTTGGAACCCAGGCCGATGTTCATCAGCATCAGGCCGATGGCGGGGGAGATGCCCAGACGGATGCCCAGGGGGATGGAGTCCACAATCTTCTCCCGGATGTTGAACAGGGACAGGATGATGAACACGATGCCTTCCACCAGGATGATCACCAGAGCGGCCTGGAAGGAGGCCACATAGCTCATGCCGGTCATGGCAACGATGTTGCCCACAACCACAGCGAAGAAGCTGTTCAGGCCCATGCCGGGGGCCATGGCGAAGGGCTTGTTGGCCAGGAAGGCCATGCAGAACATACCCACAGCGGAAGCGATGCAGGTAGCCAGGAACACGCCGTTCCACAGCTCAGCGCCGGCGGAACCGAATCCGGTGAGCAGGTTGGGGTTCAGGGCGATGATGTAGGCCATGGTCATGAAGGTGGTCAGACCAGCTACCACTTCCGTTTTGACCGTGGTCTTGTTTTCGGAGAGCTTAAAAACTTTTTCTAACATGATTTCTACCTTTCTTTCCGTTTTTTTGCTGGAATACAGATTTATTGTATCATGTTTTCATGGGAAAACAATTAGAGAAGGGGACAAAAATGTGAACTATTTTTGAACGTTTCCCGTCGAATTGACCAACTGTTGGAAAGGCTGACATTTTTTTAGGGAAATAGGGAAATTTTAGTCCTTTTTCCGCTTGCGGCACAGGTAAATATCCAGCTTTTCCTTCATGGAATCCGGCATTTCCTTGGCCACGGGACACTGGGCAGCGTTGGCCATCCGGGCGGCAAAAGTCTGGATGAAAGCGATATCTGCTTCCATCTGAGCGCCGGACATCAGGGCCATGGTGTCATAGCCGTTGTGGATGGTGGCCACGGAGGAGCTGGCCTCCCGGGCGAAGGACACGGCGGGGATGCCCTTGTCGGCAAAGGGGGTGGAGTCGCTGGAATACACATCCTGCTGGGCCTTAATGGAGAAGCCCAGCTCCTGGCCCAGGTAGCTTAGGTAGTGGCACAGCTTTTCTTCCCCGGTGACGCACCCCAGGAAGAAGCCCATGATGCAGCCAATCATGTCCAGATTGATGCACAGAACGCAGTTTTTCAGATTCTCCGGGTCTTCGCAGTAGGCCTTGGAGCCGAGCAGGCCCCGTTCCTCGCTGCCGCACCAGATGAAGCGCAGGCCATAGCTGTGGGGATTGGCAGAAAAGTGCTCCGCCATAGCCAGCAGGCCGATGGCGCCGGACATGTTGTCGTAAGCGCCCTGGGACAGGGAAGTGGAGTCATAGTGGGCGGTGAAGGCGATGAATTCCTCCCGCTGGCCGGGCAAGTCCAGAATCACGTTGTGGGACTGGCCGGTGTATTCATTCTGCTTCAGCAGGATCTTGGCCTGGGCCGCCCCGGAGCGCACCAACTCCACGGCATCCTTGGCGTTGATGTTCACGCCGGGGATTTTCTTGCCCTGGCTGACGAAGCCCCGCAGCTCCCGCTGGTCAATGTCCCGGTCGGCATAGTTGGCGTTGCCGTCGTAGGTGACAAAGCCCAGAGCGCCGTTTTCCAGCAGGTCCTGATAGACCCAGTATCCCAGGTAGCCGTCCAGCAGGACGATTTTGCCCTTGCACTGGCGCAGGGCATAGCTGTCCCGGCTGCGCAGATAATAGAGAGGGGCCTCCACCTCCTGGCTTCCGGCGCACAGATAGCCTTTGCAGGGGATTTGCTTGCCATCCACCACCAGCTCGGCCTGGAGCATATCGGCCATCTGCACGTCAAAGGGGACGATCTCCGCCTGGCCGCCGAAGGCCGCTGCCTTGCTCTGCAAGTACTGGGCGCACCGCAGCTCCTCCGGGCTGCCGCCCATGCGGACGTAGGCCGTGTCCTGGAAAATCTGCATGATCTGTTGTTGGTTCATAGAATCTACCTCCCGGTTAGATGATTTCTTCCATTGTATCACCTTTGCAGACATTTGTCACCTGGTGAAATAAAAAGGATAAATTCAAAAGAAATCCCTTGACAGAAGGTCTATTCGATGCTATAATACCACCCGTGATGGGCGGATGTACCAACACAGTATGGGCCTTTAGCTCAGTTGGTTAGAGCCTCCGGCTCATAACCGGATCGTCCCGGGT
>CAUWNA010000049.1:0-48656 GCA_963560135.1 uncultured Oscillospiraceae bacterium
ATATCATAGATAACGGAAAAAACCTAGCTTTGTTGAGCTTTTTCGACAGTCTGAAATCCCGAGCAATCGGAAAGATTGCCCGGGATTTCTTTTTACTTTTCGCTGTTTTCCGCTGTTCCAAACTCCATATTGGCATAGATCCGTTCCAGGCGCTCGTTGGGGAAGCGCTTATCCAGCAGCTGCTCCACGGCATTGGAGGCCGGCTTGTTTTCCAGTCGCTCCGACCAGCGATAAACCGCCGCCAGGGACACCACACTGTTCCAGGCCAAAAACGCCGTCAGCACCACGGTAATGATCTTGCCCGGCTTGTTGGGAATCTTCAGTATCCACTTAGCCATCCGCGGGTACAGGTCCTTGATCCAAAACACGCCCAAGAATCCCCAGAATACCGAATACAGCAGGCAAACCCGTCCGTTGATGTTAAAGGGCATGGCGCTGTAATCCCAGGACCGGGAGCCAAACACCAATTCCTGTCCCCAGGAGCAGGCGTACTCCACCACCGTGCCCACAATCATGCCGCCCAGGAACGAGATCCATGCACCATGGTTGCGGAAGCGGTACAGGCACACCGTCAGCACCACGGCGCCGGCGCCGTAGAGCAGGTTAAACGGGCCGTACACCAGTCCCGACCGGCTCTCCAGATAGCCGTGGCGAATCAGGCACCAGATCAGCTCCACCACCACACCGGCAAAGCTGCCAATGAAGCACACCAGCAGCAGCTTGTAAATGCCCATGCCCCGGGCAAAGTGATTTTTCAGCGTCTCCTGGGCATCAATTGTGCTGTTGGCCGGTGCCGTTGCAATAAATTTCCGCTTTTTCCGCTGCTGGTGAATATCCCGGCAGCGGGCATTCAGCTCGTCGCCGACACTGTAAATCTGGGCGCTGGATTTGGTAATATCCGCTGCAATTCCCTTCAGCTCTCCAGCAGCCTGCTCCCAATCCTCCAGATGCTCATAGTCCGGCAGCTGGGCATATACCTGCTGGGCCTGAAGCTCCAGGTCCGTCGCCTCTTCCCGCAGCTGTTCATGCAGCTGGCGCAGACGGGGCAGGCACAGGTTTTCCTTCGTTTCCATTTCCGCCATATTCTGACCTCCTTCCAGCGATGCCACACACCGCTCTAGAATACAATATAAATTAAAAGGCAAATTTCAACAAAATATGAACCGTCTCTCAAATTTTGGTGAACGCAGCCCAGACAAATCCCCACCGGAATCCCCCTCATTTCCACACCCCCTTTTGCTGCATTTGCACAATATTCGCCAAGCGGGCAATAAATTCCGCATTGGTTGGCTTCCCCCGCTCTGAGGAGACGGTGCTGCCAAAATACCGCTCCTGGGCATCCAGACTCCCCCGTTCCCACGTCACCTCCACCAGACTGCGGATGCCCCGCTCCACCCGGGCCGCTGTGGTATGGTATGCCGCTGCCACCTGGGGATAGAGACCGAAGGTAATCGAGTGGATGTACATTTCGTCCTGGACCACCAGCCGCACCGCCAGCACCGTATAGGCATGGCCCAGCAGATGATCCGGTGCGCCCAATTCCAGCAGCAGCCGGCGAACCAGCGCCTCGGTATTCATCGTCTCCGGCAGATACTGGGCCGCTATGCCCCGCACCAGACGCCTGGCTTTTTCCTGCTCCGCCCCAGGCTGCGCCGCACACAGCTGCATCAGGGCATCGACCTTATCTTCCAAATTATACATTTGCATATACCTCCTTCGTTTTATACCCGTTTATTTGGACCGAATCTGTGATAGAATCCCCCTGAGCGGAATCCCACACCAAGCCTACAAAAGTCATCTATCCCAGTTGACGGTCCCCCTTTTGTGTGGTATTATGAAAGGGAAATTGGAAATTTCGTCTCTGATAGATTACTTAAGTAGCCTTATGTCCTGATTCTATCTCAACCACTTCGGTTTGTCAAGGTCAATTTGTATACTTTAGTAATCTTTTCGCAGCTTACACAAATCGAAGGGGGAACTTTTGTGTTTTTCGACAGATTTCAGTCCCTTTGCCAGGAAAAGGGCATCAGTGTCTACCGAGCCTGTCAGGCTATTGGACTAAATCGCTCCGCCGTGGCCAAGTGGAAGGCCGGAGGCAAGCCCAATGGCACCACTGCCGGGAAGCTGGCGGATTACTTTGGTGTCTCCACGGACTATCTGCTGGGCCTCTCCCAGCAGCGCACCGAATCTGCCCCTACGGACGAGCAGATCAAGTTTGCTCTGTTCGGCGGCGATGGGATCATCACCGATGAAATGTACGCCGAAGTCAAGCAGTTTGCCGCCTTCGTAAAACAACGGGAGGCGGAGAAAAAGGAGTAACCATGCAAACCGCCCAGCTTTACCAACTGGCCCAGCAAGAGAATATTGAGGTGCTGTCCTATCCCCTGCCCCAAAACGGTTCCATGTCGGTGATGCTGGACGGCGGCCAGTGCTTCGTGGGACTGGACCCCTCCCTCCGGGACGGGAGCGTGCAGGAACGGGTGCATCTGAGCCACGAGCTGGGCCACTGTGTCACCGGCAGCTTTTACAATATTTATGCCGCCGTGGACTCCCGCCGCCGCCACGAAAACCGGGCGGACAAATGGGCCGTGACCACCCTCATCAGCGTAGAGGAACTGGACAACGCCATCGCCCAGGGCTGCACCGAGGTGTGGGAGCTGGCAGAGTATTTTCAGGTTACGGAAGCTTTCATCCGCAAGGCTCTGTGCTGGTATGTCCACGGAAATATGGCCGCAGAGCTGTATTTTTAGCCCCCGCAACGGCCGGTTGACAGATTTCCAGCCCCAGTTGGTGGTCTGCAACTGCCATTTCTGCTATGGTAGGGCCAGAAACACAAACCAACACAAGGAGGAATCCCTATGATCTTAGCAGACAAAATCACGGACTTGCGAAAAAAGAACGGCTGGTCCCAGGAGGAGCTGGCCCACCAGCTGGGCGTGTCCCGTCAAGCCGTCTCCAAATGGGAGAGCGCCGCCTCTATCCCCGACTTGGACAAGATTCTAAAAATGAGCGCCCTGTTCGGTGTCAGCACCGACTACCTGCTGAAGGACACCATGGAAGCTGAGGAGCCTGCCCCGGAGGGCAGCGAAGGTCTGCCGGAGCCGGCAGCCCCCGGCCTGCGCACCGTTGCGCTGGAGGAGGCCAACACCTACCTCGCCTTAGCCGGTGCCGCCGCCCCCAAAACCGCCCTGGGGGTCAGCCTGTGCATCCTGTCACCGGCGGTGCTGATTTTCCTGGCCGGACTTGCCAGTGCCGAGGGCGGCTGCCGCATCTCGGAGGGCTTGGCGGTCGCCGTAGGCCTTGCTGCGCTTTTGCTGATCATTTCCGCCGCCGTGGCCCTGTTCATTCTGCAAGACCGAAAATTGGAGCGGTATGCCTATCTGGAAAAAGAGCCCCTGGACTTAGCCTACGGCGTGCAGGGCATGGTGGAAAAGGAGCAACAGAAGTACGAACCGATCCACAGCCGCCGGACGGTGCTGGGTGTGGTGCTGTGCATCCTCTGCGTCGTCCCTCTGGTGACCCTAGCGGTTTATGATGACGGCGGCATGCTGCCCATTGTAGGCGTGGATGTGCTGCTTGCCCTGGTGGCCGCCGGCGTTTACCAGCTGGTGCTCACCGACGGCATTTACGAAAGCTTCCAGAAGCTGCTGGAAGAAGGAGACTACACCCGCAAGAAAAAGCAGGACAGCAGGCGCAACGAGCCTCTGGCACAAATCTACTGGTGCGTGGTGCTGGCCGTCTACTTAGGATGGAGCTTCGTCACCATGGCCTGGGAACGCACCTGGATCATCTGGCCGGTAGCCGCCGTGCTGTACGGGGCGGTGCTGGGCATCAGCGCCATCGTGTGCAAAGGCCGCTGAGAGAATTCACATAATAGAAGAAAATATCTCCAATCCAAAACTGATAACCATAGTAGTAGAGCCTACTGCAAGATATCTCGCAGTAGGCTCTACTACTATATTGTTGATTATTCTATATTTACTGGTATTACTTGGTCGCAAATCATAATAGACTTTACATTTTCAAGCTTTATCTGATCTTCAAAGAGTGTTTCTCCTGAAACCTGGACAGGCTCTTGATTCCCCCGAATGCTATGGTGCAATTCCAGCTTGATGATTGCTCCGTCTTTCATCACAAGTTTTGCATCAAAATTATTCAGCAGGCGTTCCACGTTATGCTCCGGAACTTTCATCTCCATGTGGAGTCCAAATTCTGACAACCGTATGGTGGAGATACGAAGATAGAAATCCGGGTCATTTGGTGGCAAGATTTCCAATTCTCTTCTCAAAAGCTCTATGTACTCCTTGTCGATGTCTATTCGGAAAGAGACAATCCACTGCCCCTCCATGATTGGTATATTGCGATCTTCCTCAGAGACCAAATTCCGGAATATAACGGTTTGTAGTTCTTTGCTATCATATTTGTTGGAACTCGACCGTTCTGACCGAATCCACAAAGTCTTACCATCGGCACTTACCTCGAAGTCGGTTCCTCCGCCCCAGGATCTTTTTATGTCCTGAGATTCCATGGTTTCAAATCGCAAATGTGGATTGATCTGTTCCCCATCCCTCCGTCTGAGGGAGTAAAGGATTCCCACATTGTACGAATCTCCCACCGCTTCTTCCACATGAAGAACATAGTCTCCAATGGTCACGGTTTCCACTGCTGGTTCTTCATTCTTTTGGCAAGATACCAGCAGTACGCAGGATACCAGCAGCATGCACACTACCCGCGCTTTTCGTCTTACAGTAAGCATAGTGATCACCATCACAATTTATACATCAGTTGTTGTTACATATAGTTCCAACTTATTGCCTGTATTATAAATTATTGCGCTTCCCCATGCTCGGAATGTATAGCCAGTAAAGTCAGAGGGAGCAAATGAAAAAGTACTCCCTACGCTCGTATCAGGTGAAATATTAGTCTGTTTGTCATGCATGTTATAGGATGCATAACCAACCAAACGGTTATATGTATCGCTTTCATTTGCGCCAAAATAACCATACACCGACACAAGTTGATTCTCAGGTCCAAAAACATCTTTGCAGGTCATGGTAAGTGCAGCAGTATATCCATCTCTTGAAGCATCATCTGAAAAAGGATCATTTTTAGCCCTTGTTGCGCAAGTAACCTTATAATATCGGCCTGCTCCTATAGCTCTGGTTGTTGCAACAGGTTCTACACTAACCTCTAAATCCAAAACTTCCAGAACATTTCCGTCAGAATCCTTAAGCACCGCTTTCGAATTTTGACGAATTGCATCCTCCATCTCTTGTAACGCATTATACTCCACTTCTGATGCAGATACATTCATCGGCAACAGGCCAAGAAATAATGCGAAAGCCAAACAAACAGACAATACTTTTTTCATGTTTTGCTCCTCCTTAAATAGCGTTGCGTGAGAAGTCCCCTAATAGTACACTTCTCCTGTTACTTCCACTGTACTATTGGAGTTATTCCGAACGACCAGAGAATAACTCCCGCTTTCAGGAACCTGCACGGTTTTTGTAAAACTGCCGCCCGTTCCGCTAAACCGGTAACCGTTTCCGCTTGATGTAACTATGACAAAGTCCAAACTGGCAGATGCCGGCTTATAAGTGGCATCAATCTCTATTGTCTCGCCGGCGGCCAGAAAAAATTCGGAGTCTACTTCCTTTTTTTCGTTAGGCGTAAGAGTAAACTCATAATAAGCCGACGCAAAAGGGCAAATATCGCTCCTACTGTACAAATCAGCATCTTCCATCGCACTGGCCGGAATAGTGAAAGTACCCATTATAAAGATACATGCCAAAACCGCACAGATCCTTCGCATTATCTGCATGTTCCCACCTCCTCTCTTATATTTTTAATCATCCATAGGAGCAAGGGTGAAGGTTCCTCCGTCTATGAACCCATCGTTTTCCAGGTCCACAATTTCCCCGGCCTCCAATGGCGTAATTTCTTTCCGTTCCCGGATATACCCCAAAAGCCCCAGCAGTCCCGCAAAAATTGTCAGTGCCAGAAGGCCGGAAACAACCCCCACCAGAAGCAGGTCTTTGCGGTTTCCGTTCTTTGGCAGTCTGTCCTCCATTTGCCGATCCATGGTTTCCGCCGGGCTGTCCTGTCCCTTCCGTTGGCGGCTTTCTCCTGCCAGCTGCACGATCTGTTCCGCAGAAATGTTTTCATCCAGCAGCTGATCTACCGTTACCCCAAAGGCTTTGCTCAGGATCCCCAAATTTTCTGCACCGGGGGTCACCGTGTCCAGCTCCCACCGGGAAATAGCTTGCCGAGAGACCAGAAGCTCCTCTGCCAGCTTTTCCTGTGACAGGCCCCTAGCCTTTCGCAAAGCAGCTAGTTTTTTTCCCACCGTACTCTTGGTCTGTACTTGCATTTATAATCCAACCTCTCTGAAATTGCAACCACATATGTGTTGCACCAGCCGCAACATCCTGTTGCAATCCCTGATTCCCTGAAGTATCATCCCCCCAGCCCAATTCCACAGTAAGGAGGAGGTGAGCATAGTCATAATATACCACAGCCCCCGTTCTCTTGCAACTCTCCGAGGCAATTTGCTTCTCCCCCACTTCTTTTGAAACTTCTGCCAAAAAGGACTTGAATTTTCCCTTTTGATTTGCTATAATACCCTCGCAAGATCGATGCAGGGTTAGTTCATCGGTAGAATGGTCGCTTCCCAAGCCACAGAGGCGGGTTCGATTCCCGTACCCTGCTCCAATCGTTTCAGGCATTCTTTTTAGGATGCCTGATTTTTTGTTCCCAGGCCGGATTTTTTGAAAAAATTCTTGACAATTCCTGAAAAATCCGATAGAATAAACAAGTCTGTGAATCAGACAATCCTTGCTCCCGGCGAGGCCGGGGGCCAAAAGTCCAAAAGGAGGTGCAATCAACATGGCTAAGATCACCGGTAAGTATGAGGTGCTCTACATCATCGACCCCACCCTGGGCGAGGAGGGCATCGCAGCACTTGTGGAAAAGTTCAAGGCAATGGTGGAGGCGGAGGGTACCCTGGCTTCCATCGATGAGTGGGGCAAGCGTCGTCTGGCTTATCTCATCAACGATATGGCCGAGGGCTACTACGTCCTGATGAACTTCGAGTCCAAGCCCGAGTTCCCCGCGGAGCTGGAGCGTGTGATGAAGATCACCGAAGGCGTTATGCGCTGCCTGACCACTGCTGTGGAGGAGTAAGAAATGCTCAACCACATCACCATCATGGGCCGCCTGACCCGTGACCCCGAACTGCGCCGCACCGGCAGCGGTACTGCCGTTGCCAGTTTTACTGTGGCTGTCGACCGTGACTTCGGCGGCAGAGACGGCGGCGAGCGGGAGACCGATTTTATTGACTGTGTTGCCTGGCGGCAGACGGGAGAGTTCGTCTCCAAGTACTTCACCAAGGGCAGCATGATCGTGGTTTCCGGTCGGCTCCAAATCCGTAACTGGACGGACAAAGAAGGCAACAAGCGTCGCTCTGCCGAAGTTGTGGCTGACAACGTGTATTTCGGCGAGAGCAAGCGCAGCAGCGAAAGCAGCAATTCCTCCTACGGCGGCAACGCCTATGGCGGAAACAGCTATGGCAATTCCGGCAATTTCTCCGGCAATTCCTACAACGCTCCTGCTCCCAGCTACGGTGGCTATTCTGCCCCCGCAAGCGCTCCGGCTTCCGATTTTGCGATGCTGGAGGACGATGACGCGCAGCTGCCCTTCTAACAGAACTTTTCTACTAGACTTACAAGGAGGGAAATCCCATGGCTAACGAACAGCGTATGCGTCCCCGCAAGCGCAAGAAGGTTTGCGCATTCTGCGTGGATAAGGTGACCAGCATCGATTACAAGGACACCGCTAAGCTCCGCCGTTACCTGTCCGAGCGTGGCAAGATTCTGCCCCGCCGTACCACCGGTACCTGCGCCGCTCACCAGCGTGACCTGACCACCGCCATCAAGCGTGCCCGTCAGATCGCCCTGCTGCCCTACGTCGCTGATTGATCCGCAACCAACGCCCCCGATTTTCGGGGGCGTTTTTCTCTGCCAAAAATCCGGCGCATTCCCCTTCCCGCCCCCGCCGGCATACCGCACCCGCCCGGCGCATAGGCTGTGGCAAGCGAGGAGGGATGGCATGGACGAGCAGCACAGCCTGCACCTGAACCAGCGGCAGAAGCTGACCATGACCGGGGTATCCGAGGTCATCAGCTTCGATGAATGCACCGTCATCGTGCAGACAGCCCTGGGCCTGCTGGAAATTCAGGGCCAGCAATTACAGCTGAAAAATCTATCCACTGAGGGCGGTCAAATTGCGGTGGAGGGCACCGTCAACAGCCTGAGCTATGAGCAGCCCCGGCGCACCGGCTTCTGGCGGAGGCTGACAGAATGACCCCGCAGACAGCAGCCCGGCGGCTGGCCATAGCCCTGCTGCTGGGGGCGGCGCTGGGGATCTTCTACGGATTTCTCCGACCCCTGGGCCGCCGGGTGGTGCTGCGGGACAGTCTGTTTCTCGCTGGGTGGAGTCTAATCTGGCTGGAATTGGGCTTTGGGGTCTGCGGCGGCGACCTGCGCTTGGGGGCACTGCTGGCCCTGATTCTGGGGGCCGCCGGATGGGATTGGCTGTTTGGCAGGGCTTTGTATCCTATTTTTTCCATTTTTTGGAAATCTTTGCACAAAATCGGGGCGCTTGTAGCCCTGCCCTTGAAAAAAATTCCCCATTTTGCAAAAATTTTGTTTGCATCTGGGGAAAAATGGGTTACAATAGTAAGAAGCAGCCGCCGACGGCGGCTCACCAATCCCGGAGGTAAGACCCATGACAGAACCCGCAAAAAAATCCGCCGTGAAGGTGCAGCTGCGCCCGGCAGGTCTCGGTGTGAAAGTTGCCCTGACCTTGCTGATCGTATTTGCCATCGGCGCACTGAGCGCCCTGCATCTGGTACGCAGCGGCATTCAAAAGCAGACGGAGCTTCTGCGCCAGGAAGCCGCCGCCGTGGAGTACGCCAACTCTCAGCTGGAGAGCCGCACCGCAAACCCGGATTCCATCCAGTCCATCCGCCGCATTGCCCAGGAGGAGCTGGGGCTGGTCAATCCCAAAACCATCATCTTTGAACCCAATCCGTAATCCAGGCAAACATTGCCTTACTATATTTGGAGGAAGCAGAGCAAATTATGGAGTTAACTGTAGGAGCTATCTTAGAAGGAAAAGTCAAGTCCATCACCAACTTCGGTGCCTTTGTCTCCCTGCCGGAAAATAAAACCGGCATGGTACATATCTCCGAGGTGGCCAACACCTATGTCAGCGACATTCGCCAGCACCTGACCGAGGGCCAGGACGTGAAGGTCATGGTCATCGGCACGGACAACGGAAAAATCAACCTGTCCATCAAGCGTCTGGAGCCGAAGCCCCAGCGGGAGGGCGGCAAGCCCAACTTCCGCAGCGGCCCTCGCCCCGGCGGCCCTGGCCGGGACCAGAACCGGGAGCAAAGCCGCCCCCAGCGTGCACCGGTCCAGCCCCCTGCCCCCAAGACCGCTGACCAGCTTTTTGAAGAGAAGCTGAAGGCCTTTATGACCGAGTCGGACAGCAAGCTCTCCTCCATCCGTGCCTACTCCGAAAATCGGAGCAGACCCCGCCGCCGGGGGTAAGACCCTTGTCCACCGTTGTCATCACCGGCGGCTCCCGAGGCATCGGCGCTGCGGCTGTGGAGCTGTTCGCCGCCCGAGGTGACCGGGTGTACTTCCTGTACGCCCAGAATCATCAGGCTGCCCAAGCCGTGGCCGCAAAAACCGGCACCACTGCCATCTGCTGTGACGTTTCCCAGACCGATGCCGTAGCCCAGGCTTTTTCCCAGCTGCCAGGGCTGGATATCCTCATCTGCAATGCCGGCATCTGCTGGACCGGGCTGATGAGCACCATGCCAGAAGCAGACTGGGACCGGCTGTTCGCCGTAAACGTAAAAGGCATTTACAACTGTGTCAACGCCGCCATGCCCTTTTTCCTGAAGACCCACCAAGGCAGCATCGTCACCGTCTCCTCCATGTGGGGGCAGGTGGGTGCTTCCTGCGAAGCGGCCTATTCCGCCACCAAGGGGGCTGTGATCGCCCTGACCAAGGCCCTGGCTCAAGAGCTTGGCCCCAGCGGTATCCGGGTCAACTGCGTGGCCCCCGGGGTCATTCTGACGGATATGTGCGCCAGTGTCGACCCGGACATTCTGAACCAAATGGCCCAGGACTCCCCCATCGGCCGCAACGGCACCCCCATGGACGTGGCCCAGGCCATGGCCTATCTGGCGGATGCCCCCTTTGTCACCGGGCAGGTGCTGGGGGTCAGCGGCGGCTACGTCCTGTAACAAAACCCGTCCCAAATCGGGGCGCTCACAATGCAAAGGAGAACCACCATGAAAATTTCCATCGGCTGTGACCACGGCGCTCTGGCGCTGAAAAACAAGCTGGTTGCCCATCTGGAATCCCAGGGCCACCAGGTCAAGGACTTCGGCACTTACACTGCCGACAGCTGTGACTACCCCGACTTCGCTGCTGCTGCCGCCCGGGCTGTGGCCAGCGGAGAATGTGACAAGGGCATCGTGCTGTGCACCACCGGCATCGGCGTGTCCATCTCCGCCAACAAAATCAAGGGCATTCGCTGCGCCCTGCTCAGCGACAGCTGGACCGCCAAAATGACCCGCCTCCACAACGACACCAACATGATGGCCCTGGGTGCCGGCGTGGTTGGGGAAAATCTGGCTCTGGAAATCACCGACACCTGGCTGGGTACGGCCTTTTCCGGCGAAGCCCGCCACCAGCGCCGCATCGACAAGCTGATGGCCCTGGAGGAAGCATAATCCCGCCCGCCGCTGATAATTTTCAGCGGCGGTTTTTGTTTTTTCTTATCAACCCGTTGACTTTCTCCTCTTGCATTTATATAATATGTATATAATACAGAAAAGGAGGCATTTCCATGAAAAACAAATCCATGCTCATCAAATATGCCATCTGCATTCCCCTGCTTATTTTGTTCGCTATACTTGCCGTCCTAGCTGTGATGGGAAAAGTTCCGGAATTTTGGGTCATTGTATCCATTCTGGTTGTCGGTGTCTGCGTAACGGTACTTCGCAGTGAGCTGACCCTGTTCCCTCCGAAAAAGGACAACGAAAAATAAATCCACCTCACCGCCGGGGCTGTGCATTTGTACGGCCCCGGCTTCAATTTTGTTTGACGGAAAGCCCGGTTTCTGATATAATGGATTGCTGAAAAATGAACCGCCTTGGAGGAAACGCCCTATGAGAATGAGAAAAATGCGCAATTTGGAGCCTCGGATGGAGGCCTGCGCCGCTTACCGCATCCCGGAGCCGGAGGCCCGGAAGGGCAGCTGGCGCGCGCTGATGCCCGGCTGCACCCAGCTGTGGGTGGAGGTGGGCTGCGGCAAGGGAAAATTCACCGCCGAAACCGCCCAGGCCAACCCCGACGTGCTGCTCATCGCCGTAGAGCGCTGCCGGGAGGCCATGGTGGTGGCCATGGAAAAGGCCAAGTCCATGAATCTGACCAACGTCTTTTTCATCGACATGGACGTGGCAAACATCGAGGCCATCTTCGCCCCGGAGGAAATCGACCGGCTGTTTATCAACTTCCCCGACCCCTGGCCCCGGAAGAAAAACGCCAAGCGCCGCCTGACCCACCGGGGCTTCCTGGACAAATACTGCCGGGTGGTCCGCCCCGGCGGCGAGGTCCACTTCAAAACCGACAACGCCCCCCTGTTCGAGTTCTCCCTGGAGGAGTTTGCCGCCTGCGGCCTGACGGTGAAGAACCTCACCCGGGACCTGCATAAGGACGGCATCGTGGGCATTATGACCGGCTACGAGGAAAAATTCCACGCTCTGGGCACCCCCATCAACCGCTGCGAAGTGGTCTGCCAGCCCTTCCAGCTGCCCCCGGAGGAGAAAAAGCCCGCCCAGGAATAAGATTTTCACGTCAAAGGAGCAACACATGATTTATTCCGCAGGCGGCTGTGATGTGGCCGTCATTGGCGCAGGCCACGCCGGCATCGAGGCAGCCCTGGCTGCCGCCCGGCTGGGGCTGCACACCATTTTGTTTACCATGAACTTAGACAGCGTGGGCAACATGCCCTGCAACCCCGCCATCGGCGGCACCGGCAAGGGGCATCTAGTCCGGGAGCTGGATGCCCTGGGTGGCGAAATGGGCCTGGCCGCCGACCACAGCTGCATCCAGTACCGTATGCTCAACCGGGGCAAAGGCCCTGCCGTCCACTCCCTCCGCGCCCAGGCTGACCGCCGGGAGTACCAGAAGTATATGAAGCACGTTTTGGAGCTTCAGGAGCATCTGGAATTGAAGCAGGCCCAAATCGTGGAAATCCTCACGGAGGATGGCGCCGTGTGCGGCCTGCGCACCCAGCTGGGGGCAGAATATACCGCCCGAGCCGTGATCATCGCCACCGGCACGTATCTGGACAGCACCGTCATCACCGGACCCTGTGTCATTCCCTCCGGCCCCGACGGGATGCACCCCAGCACGGGCCTGGCGGACAATCTGCGCAGCCTGGGGCTGCCCCTACGCCGGTTCAAAACCGGCACGCCGCCTAGAATCAACCGCCGCAGCATTGACTTTTCCCAGATGGAGCTTCAGCCCGGGGACGAAACCGCCGAACCGTTTTCCTTCCGCACAGAGCACAAGCTCCACAACAGCGCCGTGTGCTACCTGACCTACACCAACGAGCAGACCCACCGCATCATCCGGGAGAATCTTTCCCGCAGCCCCATGTACGACGGCACCATCTCCGGCGTCGGCCCCCGATACTGCCCCAGCATCGAGACGAAAATTGTCCGCTTTGCGGACAAGACCCGCCACCAGCTGTTCATCGAGCCATGCGGCCTGGACACCGAGGAAATGTACATCCAGGGTCTTTCCTCCAGCCTGCCGGAGGATGTGCAGCTGGCCATGCTGCGCACCATCCCCGGCCTGGAGCACGCTGAGATGATGCGCCCGGCCTACGCCATCGAATACGAGTGCATCGACCCCACCCAGCTGCTGCCCACCTTGGAAACCAAGCACATTTCCGGCCTCTACGGCGCCGGGCAGTTCAACGGCACCTCCGGCTATGAGGAGGCCGCCGTTCAGGGCCTGGTGGCCGGTGTCAATGCAGCCCTGAAGCTGCTGGGCCGTCCGCCCCTGATTCTCACCCGGGACACCAGCTACATCGGCACCCTGATCGACGATTTGGTGACCAAGGGCACCCAGGAGCCATACCGCATCATGACCAGTCGGTGCGAATACCGCCTGCTCCACCGCCAGGACAACGCCGACCAGCGGCTGACCAAAATCGGCGCAGAAATCGGCCTGGTTTCCCCCCAGCGCTTGCAGCAGGTGGAGGAAAAGTACGAAGCCGTCCGCCGGGAGGTGGCTCGGCTGGAAAGCCGGGGCGTCGCCGCCTGCCCAGAGCTGAACGACATGCTGACCCGGTACGGCTCTGCCCCGGTGGCAAACTCCGCCCGGCTGGCAGACCTGCTCCGCCGTCCCCAGGTGCAGTATGCAGACCTGACCCCCTTCGACCCGGAGCGGCCCCAGCTTCCCGCCGCCGTCACCCAAGAGGTGGAAATCCAGATCAAATACGCCGGGTATCTGGCCCGTCAGGAAAAACAGGTGGCCGAATTTAAGAAAGAGGAATCCCGCCACCTGCCCCAGGACCTGGACTATACTTCCATTTCCGGACTGCGGCTGGAAGCCCAGGAAAAGCTGCAAGCCATCCGCCCCCTCTCCATCGGCCAGGCCGGCCGCATCTCCGGCGTCAGCCCGGCGGACATTGCAGTGCTGCTGATTTATTTGGAGACACACCCCCAATAAACGACAAAAATGGGCGGCCAAAATGGCCGCCCAACAGTTTTACTCTATCACAGCTGCCTCGGCGTGTCAAGGTTTTCACCGGGAAATCTGTGTTTTATACAAGTCGCTTTTCGTGATTTTGTACAGCATTGCCCCTTGTATTTTCCGAAAATTTATGATATCTTATAGTCACAAAGAGAGAGGCCCCCAAAAAGGCAAATCTCTTGGGAGTTGACAATCAAATAGTTTTCCGAAGTAGGCAGCATAGATAATCCGAAAAACGCAAATGGGAAACGGCAGCGATTGATTTGGATGGAGTCCTTTTTCTGGCTTATGAGAGAACGACGATTCAGACGATTTCGATGAAAGCATGAAAGAACACTCCGACCAGAACCAATCAAGATGTACAACCGGAAGCGGGTTCCAAATGACAAAACATCGTTGGTTTTGCCGGCTGTATACAGGGTGTACGGCAGCAGAATGAAGTCCCAAATGGATGATTTTCTTAGGTTTCTGTGGAAATATAAGAAAAGCGAGGCTGTAGAACGCAGAGTATTCTGCACGAAAACGCCACAGTGTGGGACAGCTTAGACGGCAGCGTTTTTTGATAGGTGTTGCAGAGGGTTTGGTGGAGTCCATTGGATTTTCCTCTTGTTCTACCCTTCAAAAAGCGAGATTCTTGCCGAAAAGCAGACGTGTCAATCAGAAGGAGAAAGCTTGGATACGCCGAAACAGGAAGATGAATTTGGTCGAATACTCCGTGCGGCAATCCTTTCTCAGCAGTCTATTCCAACTTATCAAGCGCATCCCGCTGAAAGGGACTCGAAATGAAAAGAGTGTATAAGGAATTCAGGAACAGGACATGGGCTGAAAAACGGATTGTTAATCTGTAGAAAGAGAGGTTAACCAAGGATGTTAGATATCAAGAGTGAACAGAAATAACCCTTGACTACATCAAAATGTGCTGATCACAAGGCGCAGTAGCCAAGGGTTATTTCTTTTTGTCTCCCGCCGGATGGGCGGGATTTTTTGTTGGCAAAATACGGCTTATATGTCCAAACGGGGCTTACTTTTCAAACCGATAGCCCGCTTCCAGCAGGCGGGTCAGTGCCTCGTTGGCCTGCTCGTCGGTAAACAGGCCCGTAAACTTGGGATTCACCGCCAGGGCTTCCAAGCTCCACGCCAGATGTCCCCCAGCTGCCAGGGCCTGAAACCCATCGCTGAGGCGATGGCCGTCCAGACAGCGGCGAGCCTGCTGCAAGGCCTGGTCTTCCGCCACCGGCCGCATCCGTACACCGGCCTGGGCCGCCTGCTCCCGGGCCTTCGCCCAGGCAGCTGCAAATGCTTTTTCCATATTTTTCCTCCTTTGCCCCAGTTCGGGGCGTTTTTTGTTTGCCTATTCTCCATACCCATAACAGGCCTACCAGGGGCTGCCATTTTCACATCCGGCGCTCTTCGGCGCAGCAACCCGCCGGTCAGGCTGTCGCTGCATTGCCTTTGCTTTGCCAAAAGCACCTCACTGCCCCCGGATTTTCCTTCATTGTACTATGCTTTGGCGCAAAATACAAGGCCGGTGGGACTTCAGATTTTCTGTTCCTTTTCCGTTTTTGCACCAAGAGCGCACATTTGCTCTTGTTTTATTGAAAAAAATGCGGTATAATGGCTCTACATTATATTTTGAAAGGGAGGGAGCAGTTTGCCCCAGAATGACGAACAGATGCGCCGCCGCCAGCAAAAACGGGAGGCCATGCGCCAAAAACAGAAAGCGCAAGCCCGGCGGCTGCGGCTGACTCTGCTGGTTGCCGTGCTGGTGCTGGGTGCCTGCGGTGCCGGACTGTGGTATCTGACCCGTGGTGCCAAGGATTCGACGCAGCCCGCTCTCGCCACCGTGGCTCCCACCATCGCCCCCACGGAAGCGGCCGAAACCACCAAGCCCCCGTCCCCGGTCAACCGCAACCCCATCTCCAAAATCCACATCCGGGCCGCCGGTGACCTGAACGTGACCGACAGTGTCATCACCTCCGGCATCGCTGCCCGGGACTATGACTTTACCGGCGCTTTCAAGGATGTTGCCGCCGTCCTTTCCGATGCGGACATCACCGTGATGAACTTCGAGGGCAATACCTATGGCGAGCCGTACGGCAGCGCCACCTCCTCCGCCCCCCAGCGGCTGCTGGAAGATCTGCGGGGCTGCGGCGTGGATTTGCTGCAAATGGCCAACTCCTGCTCCATCAACAACGGCCTCAACGGCCTGACTGCCACCCTGCAAAGCATCCGGGCGGCCGGAATCGAGCCTCTGGGTGCCTATTCCAGCGATGCAGAGTTCAAAGCCTCCAAGGGCTACACCATTGTGGAAGCCAACGGCATCAAGGTGGCCTTCGTGGCCTTTACCAAGGGCCTGGGCGGCCGGGGCATGCCCGCCGGCAGTGAAAACCTGGTGAATCTGCTCTACGAGGACTACGACTCCAACTACCAAAAGGTAGACAAAGAGGGCATTGAAGCCATCCTCAAAAATGTAGAAGCGGCAAAGCCCGACTTGACGGTGGCCATGGTCCACTGGGGCAGCGAATACAACGACGATATCAGCTCCACCCAGGAGCAGATCGTCTCGCTGATGCAGAAGCAGGGCGTGGACGTGATTCTCGGCACCCATCCCCACACTTTGCAGCCCATCGAGTATAACCCCGCCAAGGGTACGCTGGTTGCCTACTCCCTGGGAGATTTCTACGGCGATGCCAACCGGGGCGCCACCAACTATTCCATCATTTTGGACATGGAAATCACCAAGGATGCTTCCACCGGCACCACCAAGGTCACAGGTTACAGCTACACCCCCATTTACACCGTCCGCAGCAGCGAATGTCCCGACGAAAAGCAGCGGGTGGTCCGTATCGAGAAAGCCCTTCAGGCCTATCAGGCCAATTATCTGGACAAAGTCACCGACGACTGCCAGAAAAGCATGCTCAAAGCCATGACCCGCATCGAAGAACGGCTGGTTATGCCCAAGACAAAGAAATAATCCCACGTCCGTGTCCTGCCAGAAGCGGGGCACGGACTATTTTTTGCCCTTTCCGGGAAAAATCCACCAGTGGAGGATTCTTTTCTTGCTTTTTTCCCCTGTGCATATTATAATAACTTTGTCTGAAATACGGGAAGGAGGGCGATTCATAATGCAATCTGAATACATTATCGAAATGCTCAATATCAGAAAAGAGTTTCCCGGCATTGTGGCCAATGACGACATCACGCTCCAGCTCCGCCGGGGCGAGATTCATGCGCTTTTGGGCGAAAACGGTGCCGGTAAATCCACCCTGATGTCTGTCCTGTTCGGCCTATACCAGCCGGAGGCAGGTCAGATCAAGAAAAACGGGGAAGTGGTGCACATTCACAACCCCAACGATGCCACCGCACTGCACATTGGCATGGTGCACCAGCACTTCAAGCTGGTGGACGTGTTCACCGTGCTGGACAACATCATCCTCGGTGCGGAGGACACCAAGCTGGGCTTCTTGCAGCGGAAGGTGGCCCGGCAGAAGGTTCAGGAGCTGTCGGAAAAATACAAGCTCTTTGTGGACCTGGATGCCAAGGTAGAGGATATCACCGTGGGTATGCAGCAGCGTACGGAGATTCTGAAAATGCTCTACCGGGACAACGAAATCCTGATTTTCGATGAGCCTACCGCTGTGCTCACCCCCCAGGAAATCGACGAGCTGATGGACATTATGCGGGGCTTTGCCAAAGAGGGCAAGTCCATCCTGTTCATCACCCACAAGCTCAATGAGATCATGGCCGTGGCTGACCGCTGCACCGTGCTGCGCAAGGGCAAGTGCATCGGCACTGTCAACATCTGCGACACCAATCAGCAGGAGCTGTCCAACATGATGGTGGGCCGCCCGGTTCAGCTGCAGGTGCAGAAGGAAGATGCCAAGCCCGGCGACGTGATTCTGGATGTGCAAGGTCTGACCCTTCACTCCAAAACCAGCAAGAAAAATGCCGTTCACGATGTCTCTTTCCAGGTTCGTGCCGGAGAGATTGTATGCATCGCCGGCATTGACGGCAACGGCCAGACCGAGCTGGTCTATGGCTTGACCGGCCTGGAGAAGGCCTCCGCCGGACACGTCACCCTCTGCGGCCAGGACATCTCCCACGCCAGCGTCCACAAGCGCAGCCAGGCGGGCATGAGCCACATCCCCGAGGATCGGCACAAGCACGGCTTGGTGCTGGACGACACCCTGGAGAATAACATCGTCCTGCAAGCCTTCCGGGACCCGAAGTTCCAGCGTTTCGGCTTCATCAAGCGGGATGCCGTGCGGCAGTACGCTGAAAAAATCATCAACCAGTATGACGTGCGCAGCGGCCAAGGCCCCGTTACCATCACCCGGAGCATGTCCGGCGGCAACCAGCAGAAAGCCATCATCGGCCGGGAAATCGACCGGGGCTGTCCCCTGCTGATTGCAGTCCAGCCCACCCGTGGCCTAGACGTGGGCGCCATCGAGTATATCCACAAGCAGCTGGTGGCCCAGCGGGATGCCGGAAAGGCCGTGCTGATGGTATCGCTGGAGCTGGACGAAGTGATGAATGTCGCCGACCGCATTCTCGTCATGTACGAGGGTGAAATCGTCGGCGAGCTGGACCCCAAAACCACCACCGTCCAGGAACTGGGCCTGTACATGGCCGGCGCCAAGCGGAAAGGAGGCACACAAGCATGAGCGAAACTCTGCTGACCATTTATCGTAAGGACGGCACCAAGAAGGTGCTGGCCTCCCTGATTTCCATCCTGGTGGGCCTGATCGTGGGCACCATTGTGGTGGTCATCGTGGGCCTGACCAAGGATACCATCTCTCCTGCCGGCATTTGGGACGGCGTGCGGCTGATTTTTGCCGGTATCCTCTCCACCGGACGCAATGCCGCCGGACAGCTGACCTGGGGCTATAACGCCCAGTCCCTAGGCAACATGCTCTTCCGGGCCACGCCCCTGATTATGACCGGTCTTTCCGTGGCCGTGGCTTACAAGACGGGCCTGTTCAACATCGGCGCTCCCGGACAGTACCTGATGGGCACCATGGCCTCTCTGATGATTGCCCTGGGCATCCCCTCTGACGTTGTCCCTGCCGGGCTGATTTGGGTGCTGGCTTTCCTGGGCGGCTGCATCGCCGGCGCTCTGTGGGGCGCTATCCCGGGCCTGCTGAAAGCATTCCTCAACATCAATGAGGTTCTGGCCTGCATCATGACCAACTGGCTGGCGGCCAACATCGTCACCTGGGCTTTTGACGTGAGCAACTTCAAGAACGTGGTGGAAAACACCAAGGCCGGCTATATCTACAAAACCGCCTTCAACGGCGTGGCTACTCCCAAGCTGGGCCTGGACAAGCTGTTCCCCGGTTCCCAGGTCAACGGCGGCATCCTCATCGCCATTGTGATTGCCATTGCCATGTTCATCCTCATCAACAAGACCACCCTGGGCTACCAGTTGAAGGCCTGCGGCTCCAACCGCCACGCTGCCCGGTATGCCGGCATCAACGACAAGCGCAACATCGTGCTGTCCATGGCCATTGCCGGTGCCCTGGCCGGCGGCGGCGCTGCCCTGTACTGGCTCTCCGGCAACACCGAGTTCTACTGGTCTACCTACCAGTCCCTGCCCGCCACCGGCTTCAATGGCATTCCCGTGGCCCTGCTGGCAGTGAGCAACCCCATCGGTGTCATCTTCACCGCCATCTTCATGGCTATGCTGGACATTGTGGGCCAGCAGCTTACCGGCTATACCGCTTATAACGAGTATATCACCGACGTGATCATTGCTGTGATTGTCTACCTCAGCGCCTTCTCCCTGGTGATTCGCATGATGCTCACCGGCAAGCGCAAGGCAGAAACCAACGTCAATGCCGAACCCACTCCCGGCACAGATGCCAAACTCAATGCTGATTCCCAGAAAGGAGGCGAGCAGGCATGACATTCGTCATTCAGCAGACGCTGCTCTACGCAGTCCCCCTGATGATCGTCGCTCTGGCCGGCGTGTTCGCTGAGCGCAGCGGTATCATCAACCTGGCTCTGGAAGGTATTATGATTTTCGGTGCCTTTATCGGCGTGCTGTTCGTCCACTATATGCAGGGCTTCGATGTCTTTGTGGAAGCCGTCAAGGCCAAGCAGTGGATGACCCTGCAAGGTCTGGAAGTGATGGCCATGCTGGTGGCCGCCCTCCTGGGCGCTCTGTTCTCCCTGCTGCTGAGCTTTGCCTCCATCAACCTGCGGGCAGACCAGACCATCGGCGGCACCGCTCTAAACCTGATGGCTCCGGCGCTGGTGCTGTTCCTGGTGCGGATTCTGGTGAACCAGAACACCCTGATGATGGCCACCGGTGATGCCGCCTCCTGGTTCATGCTGAAGAAGTCCACCTTCGGCATTCCCAAGAGCGCCGACATCGGCTTCCTGGGTGAAACCTTCCTGCACAAGGTATACCTTGCCACATATCTGTGCATTTTGATTTTCATTGTGCTGTCCATTCTGCTTTACAAGACCCGCTTCGGTCTGCGGCTGCGCTCCTGCGGTGAGAATCCTCAGGCAGCGGACAGCCTGGGCATCAATGTCTACAAGATGCGCTACATCGGCACCACCATCTCCGGCGCTCTGGCCGGCATGGGCGGCTTTGTCTACGCCCTGACCACCGCCAACTGCACCGCCAACGGTGACGTGGCCGGATTCGGCTTCCTGGCTCTGGCCGTTATGATTTTCGGCAACTGGAAGCCCCTGAACATCGCCGGCGCCTCGCTGCTGTTCGGCCTGTTCAAGTGCATTGCCGCCGCTTACAGCTCCATTGACATCAACGGAGACGGCGTGTATATGCTGGCTGAAATTGGTGTCAGCTCCCACCTGTACCGGATGCTGCCTTACCTGGTGACACTGGCTGTGCTGGCCTTCACCTCCAAGAAGTCCCGTGCCCCCAAGGCCGAGGGCGTTCCCTACGACAAGGGCAGCCGCTAATTTCCAAAACATTGGGGCCGCTGCGTTTGCAGCGGCCCCAATAATTCACTACGGAGGTTTTTCTATGGATCACAGAGAAAAGGCTGCCGAGCTATTTCTAAACGGCAGCAACTGCGCCCAGGCGGTGCTGGTGGCATTTTCCGATGTTACCGGCCTGGACCCGGAATTTTCCGCAAAGTTCTCCTCTTCCTTCGGCGGCGGCATGGGCCGCCTGCGGGAGGTCTGCGGCGCTGTCAGCGGCATGCTGATGGTGGCCGGACTGCTCTATGGCTATGCAGACCCCGGCCCTGGCGATGCCGCCAAGAAGGCCCACTATCAGCTGGTTCAGGAGCTGGCCGGCCAGTTCCGGGAGCAGGCAGGCAGCATCGTCTGCCGGGAAATTCTCAAGAATCCCCCCAGCGACCCGGCCCCCACGCCTCGGACGGAAGCGTACTACAAAACCCGCCCCTGCGCCCGCATGGTGGTCACCGCTGCCCAGATTCTGGACCGCTACATCGAGGCCCATCCGCCTCAGGGTTAATTATTCCCAAGAGTGCTGGCAAAGGCAGCGTTGCACTCAGCAATTTCCTTTTTCCCCTGGATGTAATCGTCATAAAACTCCCAAAGATCGATATCGCAGTCCTCCAGGGACGTATCCTGGGGAATCCACTTGCGGATAATGGCAATTCGCTGGGCTTTGGTGGTGTCGGCAATGCGGGTACTTTGAGATATATCGGTTCCTCCCGAGCATGATTTTGCTTCATTGTAGCACAGCCCCACCTTTCCGTCAAACAAAAAACGCCGCCCCCAGGGCGGCACACAACGAAATAACCCTCAGTCACCACGCCGAAATCACTGCGCCTGACTGAGGGTTATTCCATTTCACAGGTAGGTTCCATCGTTTACATAACCTCATACTTTCTACAGATTTGGAAGCTTGTGCCTTTGGTCTTCCTGATCAAACCCAACGCCTGAACTCAGGAGCCTTTGTTAGTACATTGGACTCACTCCTTTTTTGTAGCTTCATCATAACGCTTTTTTCCTCACTTTGCAAGATGGGATGTTCCATAATATTACGGGCCAAACCTTGGCGAAAGTGAGCATAGACTTTGCCAGCTTCTTTGTGGTATAGTAAATATGTTGGGCAGTTTTTCCCCTGCCTGAATTCTCTTGCCATTCAGAATGCACGCTGCCCTGGAAACGATTTCTCCAGGGCAGCGTTTTTTCTGGTTGCTGCTTATGCCTCCGTGTCGGGAGTAATGGCAACCTTGATCACCCCATCCTGCTTGTTTTCAAACAGGGCATAGGCCTGCTGAATTTGCGACAAGGGGAAGCGGTGGGTAATCAGGGGCGTGGTGTCCAGCTTCCCCTGGGCAATCAGCGCCAGAATCTCAGCGCAGTCACAGCCGTCCACGCCGCCGATTTTGAAGGTAAGGTTCTTGCCATACATCTGGGGCAGCGGCAGTGTCTGCGGCCCGTCGTACAGAGCCACCACCGTCACAATGGCATTGGGCCGGGCACACTGCCAGGCCAGCTGGAAGGTCTGGGGAACGCCTGCCACCTCCAGCACCACGTCAGCACCGCCGTGGTCGGAATGGGCTTGGGTATAGGCCTGGCACTCCTGGGGCTGGCACAGCAATACCTGGGGATAGTGCTCCGCCACGAACGCCCGGCGCGCCGGGTCCTTCTCGCACACGATCACCCGCTTGGGTTGTTTCAGCAGCACGCACAGCAGCGTGCAGATGCCGGTGGGGCCTGCTCCCAGAATCAACACCGTATCCTCCGGGGTGATTTCGCTGATGCGGGCTGCCCAGAATCCCGTAGCCAGCACGTCTCCCACAAACAGGGCCTGCTCGTCGGAAACGCCCTGGGGGATTTTGTTCAGGCCCTGATCCGCATAGGGCACCCGGACGAACTCCGCCTGGCCGCCGTCGATCCGGCAACCCAGCGCCCAGCCGCCGTTGGGGTCGGTGCAGTTGTTCACATAGCCGTTGCGGCAGAAAAAGCACTCCCCGCAGAAGGTTTCCACATTCACCGTCACCCGGTCACCAGGCTGGACAGTGGTCACCTGGGAGCCGACCTGCTCCACCACGCCCACCATTTCGTGGCCCACGGTAATTCCCGGTACGGCCCGGGGCACGGAGCCATGCTTGATGTGCAGGTCGCTGGTGCAGATGCTGCTCAGGGTCACCCGCACCACTGCATCCCGGGGGTCCAGGATTTCCGGCTTTGGTTTTTCCATCAGGCCAAATTCCCCCTGCGCTACGTAAGTCAAGGCTTTCATATGCATCCCTCCAAATTGTTTGCTTCTATTATAGCGCAGATTGATGCGGTCTGCAACGCAAAAAGCCTGGGCAGGAAAATTTCCCGCCCAGGTCTCTCTGTTTATTTCTCCTGCCAAACCCCCATCCCAGATTTCAGCATCAGGGGCTGCCCGGTGACAGGATGGGGCAGCCGCAGCACTTTGGCACACAGCTGCTGATGGTGCAGCCCCCATTCCAACGACAGCACCTGAGATTCCTCCGAGCCGTATTGGGGGTCCCCCAGAATGGGCCAGCCCATGTAGGCGCAGTGCACCCGCAGCTGGTGGGTGCGCCCAGTGCAGGGTGTCAGTGCCAAATGACAAATCGGGCCATCTCGGTGCAGAACTTGATAACGGGTTTGAGAAGGCTTGCCCGAATCATCCACATACCGCAGCAAACTGGGCAGCGGTCGGCGGGCAATGGGCGCATCGATCAGCCCCGCCTCCTGCTCCGGGCCGCCGAAGGTGAGGGCGTGGTAAATTTTCTCCACCGGGGTCTGCTGAAGCAGGGCGTGGGTGTAGGCATTTTTTGCCAGCAGGACAATGCCAAAGGTGTCCCGGTCCAACCGGGTCAGCGGATGGTAGGCACAGCACTGGCCGCTGCGCTGATAATAACCCCACACCAAATTGGCCAGCGTTCCGGTATTCTTCCCCCGAGAGGGATGAATGAGCATTCCCGCCGGCTTGTCCACCGCCAGCAGGTAATCATCCTCGTAGAGGATGGCAATGTCCCCGTCCTCTGGCGGATACTCCGGCACAGGCTCCAGCAGGTCCACTTCAATCACATCCCCCGGAGAAACAGGATAATTGGTCCGCTGGGGACAGCCGTTGACCCGGATGGCCGTACCCCATTTGAGTTTGTTCATCAGTCCCGCCGAAAGCCGCATCTCCCCCAGCAAAAAAGACGAAAGCCGCCCGGTGCGGCAGGCCGTATGGGTCAGGGTCATGGCGTAATCTCCTTGCACGTATGGTTTCTTATGGGATTATAGCACGGCCGCCGTCCGGGTGTCAATCCACTGCGACGGCTGCTCTTTCAGAGAATTCCAAAAATTCTTCGTGATATTCACAAAATAGTAGTTGCAAATTTTCCCGTTTGCTGGTAGAATGTGCTTAAGCCAAATGAACGGCAAGCAAAGGAGGACTTTCCGATGATTCATGTTATTATGGGCCTGAAGGGCACTGGCAAGACCAAGAAGCTGATCGACGGCATCAACGCTGCTGTGGAGCAAGCCCACGGCGATGTGGTCTGTGTCGAGTACGGCAAAAAGCTGACCTATGACGTTTCCTACAAGGTTCGCCTGGTGGACTCCAAGGAGTATGGCATTGGCACCCCTGAGATGCTGAAGGGCCTGCTGAGCGGCCTGCACGCCGGCAACTTTGACATTACCCATGTGTTTATCGACAACCTGTACAAGACCATCGGCAGTGATAAGGACGCTGCTGCGGCGTTTGTTGACTGGTGTGCCAAGTTCGCCGCCGACAACAACATGGAGATCACCATGACCATCTCCGAAGACCCCGCCAACGCCCCCGAGACGTTGAAGAAGTACCTGTAATTCGGTCTGCATCTTGTACCGCCGCAGCATAAAGCTGCGGCGGTATTTTCGGGCATCGCCGGAACGTCCTCCCTGCCGCTGTCCAAGGTAGTTATTTGAAGAATTTGAAGCAGAAAAGGAGTAAAAATGTCAGCAAATACCCTACAAGAGAACAAAATGGGCGTTATGCCCGTAGGAAAACTGATGGTCAACATGGCCCTGCCTATGATCATCTCCATGCTGGTCCAGGCCCTTTACAATGTGGTGGACAGTGTGTACGTCTCCCAGATTTCTGAGAGCGCCGTGACGGCCCTGTCCCTGGCCTTCCCCATTCAGAACCTGCAAATTGGCTTTGCCGTGGGCATCGGCGTGGGTGTCAATTCCCTGCTGAGCAAGAGCCTGGGCGAGCGCAATCAGAAGGCCGCCAATCTGGCCGCCGGCAACGGCATGGTGCTGATGCTGATCGTCACTGCCCTGTTTATGCTCTTTGGTATCTTCGGCGTGCGGCCCTATTTTGAGATGCAGTCCAACGTGGCCGAGACCGTGGAGGGCGGCATTGCCTACACCCGGATTGTCAGCGTGTTCAGCCTGGGCATCTTCCTGGAAATCCTGGGCGAGCGTCTGCTCCAGGCCACCGGCCGGACGGTGCACACCATGATCTCCCAGAGCCTGGGAGCCATCATCAACATCATCCTGGACCCCATCCTCATTCACGGCTGGCTGGGTATGCCCGCCATGGGCATTGCCGGTGCTGCTGTAGCCACCGTCATCGGCCAGTGGGCCGGTGCGCTGCTGGTGCTGTTCTTCAACTGGCGGCATAACCCGGAGGTACAGTTCGGCAAGCAGTATCTGAAGCTGGAGAAAAATACCGTGGGCAGCATTCTCACCGTCGGTGTTCCCTCCATTGTGATGAACGGCATCGGCTCGGTGATGAACTTCGGCATGAACCAGATTTTGCAGGGCTTCACCGAAACCGCCACCAGTGTCTTCGGCGTGTACTTTAAGCTGCAAAGCTTCTTCTTCATGCCCCTGTTCGGCATCAATAACGCCACCATCTCCATCATGGCCTATAACTATGGCGCCCGGAAGCCAGAGCGGCTGCTGAAGAGCCTGAAATACGCCTGTGGTGCGGCTGTGGGCATTATGCTCGTAGGCCTGGCGGTGTTCCAGTTCTTCCCGGGCTGGATGCTGAACATGTTCAATCCCACCCCGGCCTTCCTGGAAATCGGCCAGGTAGCTCTGCGGACTATCAGCTGGAGCTTCCCCATTGCCGCCATCGGCATTGCCCTGGGTGCCAGCTTCCAGGCCCTGGGCAACGGCATCTATTCCACCATCGTTTCCCTGTGCCGCCAGATGCTGGTGCTGCTGCCCGCTGCCTACCTACTGAGCCTGTCCGGCCAAGTAAGCCTGGTCTGGATGTCCTTCCCCATCGCAGAGGTCATCAGCGGCATCGTCACCGTGCTGCTCTTCGCCCGGCTCTACCGCCAAAAAATCAAGCCCCTGTTCAATTAAAAAACGCAGCAACCGCCCACGGTCAAAGTCGTGGGCGGTTTTGTATATTTGCCGATTATCTCCGGGCCAGACCTTTCTTTTTTCCAAAAAAGGTGATATGATAGGGTTTAGCGATCACTCAATGGAATTATGTTGGAAGAAAGGGAATTTTCCATGAAACTGCTGATTATCAACCCCGGCTCTACCTCTACCAAGGTGAGCTATTTTGAAGACGAGCAAAACGTATATACCGAGAGCATTTTCCACGATGCCCCGGTGCTGCTGCAATATCCCACCACGAATGACCAAATGCCGATGCGGATGCAGGTGATTCTGGACTTTCTCAGCGCCCATGGCATGACCCCGGCGGACATAGACGTGTTTGTGGGGCGGGGCGGCTGCGCTTATCCCCAGGCCGCTGGCGTAATGGAAATCGACCAGCGCCTGGTGGCAGACACCGCCGCTGACAAGGGAGGCAGCGACCACCCCGCCAAGCTAGGTGTCATGCTGGCCTACGAGCTGGGCAAAACCTACGGCAAGCCCATGTACACTGTCAACCCCACCAACGTGGACGAGCTGTGCGACTACGCCCGGCTCACCGGCATTGCCGGGCTTTACCGCCGTGCCCAGACCCACGTGCTGAACCAGAAGGGCATCGCCGCCATCCACGCCAAGAAACTGGGCAAGCGCTACCAGGACCTGAATCTCATCGTCTGCCATGTGGACGGCGGCATCACCGTCACCGCCCACCAGGCGGGGCGGATGGTAGACAGCACCGAGGGTGCCGGCGGCGATGGCCCCTTCACCCCCACCCGCCTTGGTTCCATCCCGGTGATGGAGGTGCTGCAATACTTAGACCAGGGCCACACCACCCAGGAAATGCGGGCCATGCTATCCCGCTCCGGCGGCTTTGTCAGCCACTTCGGCACCTCCGATGCCGCCAAAATCCACGCCCTGGTGGAGTCCGGCGATGCCAAAGCCGTCACCGTCTGGAATGCCATGATTTACCAGCTGTGCAAGTCCATCGGTGGCATGGCTGCCGTGCTGGAGGGACGGGTGGACGGCATTCTCCTCACCGGTGGTCTGATGCGCTACCAGGATATTCTGGAGGGCGTGACCCAGCGCTGCGGCTGGATCGCCCCTATCTCGGTCTATCCCGGCGAATGCGAGCAGGAGGCCATGGCCGATGCGGTGCTGGAAGTTCTCCGGGGCCAGGCCCAGGCCAGCCGCTACACCGGCGTGCCCGTGTTCCAGGGCTTTTCCTGGGAGGGCTGATTGTTCTATGCCGCAGCAGCCATTGGGGCCATATTACACCGCCTACGATTTGCGCTACCAAGCCGTTCACAGCAAGGGTCTGCGCTGGGCCAGCGCCGTTCCCACCCCCATCGTTCTGGAAACCCTGGAAAAATACGGAATTTCCCCGAAAGCCGACCTGCTGGAAATCGGCTGCGGCGAAGGCCGGGATGCCCAGGCGGTGCTGTCCGCCGGGTATTGTCTCACCGCAACGGACATAAGCCCCCAGGCCATTGCCTACTGCCGCCAGGCCATGCCTGCCTATGCTGACCGGTTTCGCACACTGGACTGCCTGGCGGATTCCTTAGACCAGCGCTTTGACTTTCTCTATGGGGTAGCCGTTGTCCACATGCTGGTTCTGGACGAGGACCGGGGCCGGTTTTATGGATTCGTCCACCGCCATCTGAAGCCGGAGGGACTGGCCCTTATCTGCACCATGGGCGACGGAGAAATCGAAACCCAAAGCGATATCTCCCAAGCCTTCACCCTTCAGGAGCGGTGTCACCAGTCCGGGAAAATGCTGGTGGCCGGAACCTCCTGCCGCATGGTGTCCTTCCAAACCTTCGACAAGGAACTGGACCAAAACCAACTGGAAATTGTGGAGCAGGGGCTGACCAGCGCCCTGCCGGATTTCAACAGCCTGATGTTCGCTGTTGTAAAGCGCAGGAATCCTGGCCACCATTGAAAAAGTGGATTCCTTGTATTTAATATTTAAATGGACTTTTTCTGACGAAAGAGACTCTCAATGCTTGCAACTTGCTGGCGGATGTGGTACTATTCTATCCAAGGATCGCATCCCACGGCATTGGATGCTCCCAGTGAATTCAGAAAAGAGGACCAACTATGAAAGAACATCACAAATTCTCCTCCCGATGGGGGTTTATCCTCGCCGCAGTGGGTTCTGCGGTGGGTATGGCCAACGTCTGGGGCTTCCCTGCGAAGATGGGTGCCAACGGCGGCGGCGCTTTTTTGCTGGCCTATTTGATTTTCGTGGTGCTGTTCAGCGTGGTGGGCCTTTCGGCAGAGTATGCCATCGGCCGCCGCTCCCGCACCGGCACCCTCGGCTCTTATGAAAAAGCTTGGGCTACCCGCTCCCCTGCCATGGGCAAGGCTGGCGGGGCGCTGGGCTGGCTGCCTCTGGCTGGCTCTATGTGCATCGCCCTGGGCTATGCCGTCATCATCTCCTATGTGCTCAAGGCGTTCTTCCAGTCCCTCACCGGCGAGCTGATGCAGGTGGACACCCAGGCCTGGTTTTCCGACTTTTCCTCTGAGCGCTATTCCGTTGTCCCCTTCCACATCATCGTGGTGGTGGGCACGCTGCTGACCCTGCTGCTGGGGGCTAAGAGCATCGAAAAGACCAACAAGGTCATGATGCCCGTTTTCTTCGTCATTTTCGTGATTCTGGCGGTGCGGGTGGCCATGCTGCCCGGAGCTATGGAGGGCTACAAGTTCATGTTCACCCCGGACTGGTCCGCCCTGCGCTCCCCTATGACCTGGATTTGGGCCATGGGTCAGGCGTTCTTCTCCCTATCCGTCACCGGCAGCGGCATGATTGTCTATGGCGCTTACCTGGATGACAAGGCCGACGTGGTGAAGCTGTCTGTGCGCACGGCAGTGTTTGACACCATTGCCGCACTGGTGGCCTCCCTGGTGATTATTCCCGCTTGCTTCGCCTACGGCCTGGATGTGGGTGCCGGCCCTTCCCTGCTGTTCGTCACCCTGCCCCGGATTTTGCAGGATGTTCCCCTGGGGCGGCTGTTCGCCATCATCCTCTACACCGCCATGATTTTTGCCGGTGTCAGCTCCCTGCAAAATATGTTTGAGGCTGTGGGAGAATCCTTGCAGCACAAGTTCCCCAAGCTCAGCCGCCGCCTGGTGCTGGTCATTCTGTGCGTGGTGTGCCTGGGTATCGGCTTGCACATGGAGCCCATCTCCACCTGGGGCCCCTGGATGGACATTGTTTCTATCTACATCATCCCCATCGGTGCCACGCTGGGCGCTATCTCCTGGTTCTGGATTATGCGCAAGCAGGACCTGCTGGACGAAATCAACAAGGGCACAGCCAAACCCCATGGCAGCCTCTGGTACAATTTGGGCCGCTTTGGCTATGTGCTGTGCTCCCTGATTCTGTGCCTGGTGGCCCTGTTTATGAAGGTCGCATTCTAAAAACTACAAAAAACAGACAGCCTGACATCCGTTTTTTCCGATGTCAGGCTGTTTTTGCTGCAAAATAGAGCGAGCGGAATGTTCCGCTCGCTCTTGCATTTTTTCTGGCTACATCCCAAAGGTGCACCAGCTCCGGCAAATTCCCTTACTTAAAGTACTGGACAGCGGAGCGGAACATCTGGATGTCGTACTGGCCGGGGACGTTCTTGTACAGGTCCGGGCCGATGCGTTCGCTGTGGCCCATCTTGCCGAAGACACGGCCGTCCGGGGAGGTGATGCCCTCAATAGCCCACAGGGAGCCGTTGGGGTTGAAGTCGATGTCCGCAGTGGCAACGCCCTCCAAATCCACGTACTGGGTGGCAATCTGGCCGTTGTCCGCCAGCTGCTGAATCAGCTCGGGGCTGGCCAGGAACTTGCCCTCGCCGTGGGAAATGGGCACGTTGTAAACATCGCCCACCTGAGCCAGACGCAGCCAGGGAGACTTGTTGGACACCACACGGGTGTGGACGATCCGGCTCTGGTGCCGGGAAATGTTGTTGAAGGTCAGGGTGGGGCAGCTGGCATCGGTGTCGATGATCTTGCCGTAGGGCACCAGGCCCAGCTTGATCAGCGCCTGGAAGCCGTTGCAGATGCCGCACATCAGGCCGTCCCGCTGCTCCAGCAGCGCCGTCACCTGCTCCTTAATGGCAGCGTTGCGCAGGAAGGCGGTGATGAACTTGGCGGAGCCGTCCGGCTCGTCGCCGCCGGAGAAGCCGCCGGGGAGGAAAATCATCTGGGCCTGGGCAATGCGCCGGGCCACATCTTCCACACTCCGGGCCACATCGTCAGCGGTCAGGTTGCGAATCACCACTACATCGGCCTCGCCGCCGGCTTCGGTCACCGCCCGGGCGGAGTCATACTCGCAGTTGGTGCCGGGGAAAACGGGAATCAGCACACGGGGCTTGGCTACCTTAACTGCCGGGGCCAGGCTGCTCTGCTCCCGATGGGACAGGGTGGGAATGGTCTGCTCCGCAGCCACTGCCCGGGTGGGATAGACATTTTCCAGAACCTCCGCATTGCGCCGGTACAGCTCCTCCACGGTCATGGTTTCCTGGCCGTAGGTGATGGTGCTCTGGGCCGTGGTGCGGCCAATCCGCTGGGCGCAGGGCAGGTCCACATCCTCAGTCAGCTCGGCCACGATGCTGCCGTAGCCAGGGCCGTAGGACAGGGGGGCATCCGCCTGGCTGACGAAGCCCAGGTTGTTGCCGAAGGACATTTTCATCACGGCCTCAGCCACGCCGCCGCCATCCACAGCCCAAGCAGCACGGACCTTGCCCGCCTGGCACAGCTGGTGGAAGGCTTCCCAAGCAGCTTTCCAGCCGGCAAAGTCGTCGGTGGCGCAGCCGCCGAACAGGTACACCGGATGGTCTGCTTTCTTAAACTCAGGAGACAGCACCTCGCCTGCCAGCACCGGGGCGATGGCAAAGGAAATCAGGGTGGGGGGCACGTCCTTGTCCAGGAAGGTGCCGGACATGGAGTCCTTGCCGCCGATGGCCGCAGCGCCCAGACCCAGCTGGGCATCCAGAGCGCCCAGCAGTGCCTGGAAGGGCTTGCCCCAGCGCTGGGGCTGGTTGCCCAGCTTCTCGAAGAACTCCTGGAGGGTGAGGTAAACTTTCTTATAGTCGCCGCCGGCAGCCACCAGCTTGGCAACAGAGGAAACCACGCTGGCAATGGCACCCTGATAGGGGTCACGGCTCAGCAGGTCCGGGTCACAGCCCCAGCTGAAGATGCTTCCCTGCTGGGTGTGCTGACCGGGCAGAACCGGCAGCAGCGCCGCCATGGCCTGGGCCGGAGTGCGCTGCAGCTTGCCGCCGTAGGGCATCAGGATGCTGCCAGCGCCGATAGTGGAGTCGAACCGCTCCACCAGGCCCCGCTGGGAGGCAAACTTCAGGTTGGAAGCGATATCCGCCAGGGTGCGGCTCTGGGCCGGGGCAGCCTGGTCCTGCTGGGGAACCTGGACGCCGGCGTGCTTCACAGCGCCGTTGGTGTTCAAGAATTCCCGGCTCAGATCGGCAATGGTCTGGCCCTTCCAGCGCATCACCATCCGGGGCTGCTGGGTAACAACAGCCACCTGGTAGGCTTCCAGGTTTTCTGCCTGAGCGCCAGCGATGAAGGCAGGGGCATCCTCAGGTGCCACCACCACAGCCATACGCTCCTGAGATTCGGAGATGGCCAGTTCCGTACCGTCCAGGCCGTCGTACTTCTTCCGCACGGCATCCAGGTCGATTTCCAGGCCGTCAGCCAGCTCGCCAATGGCTACAGACACGCCGCCGGCACCGAAGTCGTTGCAGCGCTTGATCAGCCGGGTGATTTCCGGGTTACGGAACAGCCGCTGAATCTTCCGCTCCTCCGGGGCATTGCCCTTCTGGACCTCGGAAGCCATGGTGGTCAGGGACTTCATGTTGTGGCTCTTGGAGGAACCGGTAGCGCCGCCGATGCCATCACGGCCAGTACGGCCGCCCAGCAGGATCACCACATCCCCGGGGGCGGGGCATTCCCGGCGGACATTGTAGGCCGGGGCAGCGGCCACCACAGCGCCGCACTCCAGCCGCTTGGCCACATACCCATCGTGATACAGCTCAGCCACATGGCCGGTTGCCAGGCCGATCTGGTTGCCGTAGGAAGAATATCCGGCGGCAGCAGTCTGGCACAGCTTCCGCTGGGGCAGCTTGCCCGCCAGGGTTTCCTGGAAGGAGCGGCGGGGGTCCGCAGCGCCGGTGACCCGCATGGCCTGGTGGACATAGGCCCGGCCGGACAGGGGGTCCCGGATGCAGCCGCCGATGCAGGTTGCAGCGCCGCCGAAGGGCTCGATCTCCGTGGGATGGTTGTGGGTTTCGTTTTTGAACATCAGCAGCCAGTCCTGGTCCTTGCCGTCCACCTGGGCGGTGACGTGGATGGAGCAGGCGTTGATTTCTTCGGATTCGTCCAGCTCCGGCAGCAGCCCCCGCTTTTTCAGGGTCTTGGCGCCGATGGTGGCAATGTCCATCAGGGTCTGGGGCCGGGCAGCGGCCTTCTCCTTGCCGTAGACCTCCTCCCGGGCAGCCAGATACCGCTCATAGGCACGGCGCACCAGAGGATCGTGGATTTCCACATTGTCCAGATGGGTGGAGAAGGTGGTGTGACGGCAGTGGTCAGACCAGTAGGTGTCCACCACCCGAATTTCGGTGATGGTGGGGTCCCGATGCTCCTGGTCCCGGAAATAGCCCTGCAGGAAGGTCAGGTCGTCCAGGTCCATGGCGAGGCCCAGGCTGTCCAGCAGCTCCCCAAGGCCCTGGCGGTCCATGGTGGTGAAGCCCTCCACTGTGGCTACCCGCTGGGGAGCCTGGATGTCGTGGGCCAGAGTCTTCGGCTTTTCCAGAGAAGCCTCCCGGCTCTCCACGGCGTTGATCACGTGCTTCTTGAACAGGTCGATTTCCTGTTGGGTCAGCTGGCCGTACAGGGCGTAGACCTTGGCGGTGCGCACCGTGGGCCGCTCGCCCTGGGAGATGATCTGAATGCACTGGGCAGCGGAGTCGGAGCGCTGGTCAAACTGACCGGGCAGGGCCTCCACGGCGAATACAAAGGCACTGGGCAGGTCCACCTGGGCGCTGGCGATATCCAGCTGTGGCTCGGAGAACACGGTTTTGACGGCGTAGTCAAACAGCTCCTGGGTGATGTTTTCCGCATCGTAGCGGTTGAACAGCCGGATGTTTTCCAGCCCGGTAAGGCCCAGCAGGGACCGGGCTTCCCGGAGCAGGCCCTGGGCTTCGTTGTCCAGGCCCGGCTTTTTCTCTACAAATATACGATAAACCATGGGGTAAACTCCTCCTAGTTTTGGTGACGGTCCCGATGGGTCCGTTATCGCAGGGCCTGCAAGGCCCGCTGGCCGATGTCACTGCGGCGGTAAGCGCCTTCAAACTGAACGCCGTCGCTGAGACGGTAGGCTTCCTCAATGGCCTGTTCCAGGGTGTCGGCCACGGCGGTGGTGCCGGTGACCCGGCCGCCGGAGGTGACCAGCCGGCCGTCCTGGAGCTTGGCACCGGCCACATAGGTGTGGGCCAGGGCCTCCGGGGTGAAGGTGATGGGGAAACCCTTCTGATAGCTGGTAGGGTAGCCCTTGGATGCCAAAATCACGCAGCAGGCGTGCTTGGCAGAGAAGCGAACCTCCGTCTCGGCCAGCGTGCCCTCGGTGCAGGCACGCATAATGGTGAGCAGGTCGCTTTCCAGCAGGGGCAGCACCACCTGGGTCTCCGGGTCGCCGAAGCGGCAGTTGTACTCGATGACCTTGGGGCCGTTGGGGGTCAGCATCAGGCCGAAGTACAGGCATCCCCGGAAGGTGCGGCCTTCGGCGTTCATGGCAGCGATGGTGGGCAGGAAGATCTGCTCCATGCACTGCTGGGCGATTTCCTCGGTATAGTAAGGGTTGGGGGCCACGGTGCCCATGCCGCCGGTGTTCAGGCCGGTGTCGTGGTCGCCGATGCGCTTGTGGTCCATGGAGGACACCATGGGTTTCACCACCTTGCCATCGGTGAAGGCCAGCACGCTGACCTCCGGGCCGGTGAGGAATTCCTCGATGACAATGTGGTCGCCGGAGGCGCCGAACTTGTGGCCCTCCATCATATCCCGGACGGCCTCCATGGCTTCCTGCCGGGTCTGAGCGATGATGACACCCTTGCCCAGAGCCAGGCCGTCGGCCTTGATTACCGTGGGAATGGGGGCAGTCTCCAGATAGGCCAGGGCCGCTGCCATGTCGTCAAACACTTCATAGGCAGCGGTGGGAATGCCATATTTCTTCATCAGGTTTTTGGAGAAAACCTTGCTGCCCTCGATGATGGCAGCATTAGCCCGAGGACCGAAGCAGGGAACGCCTGCGGCCTCCAAGGCATCTACACAACCCAGCACCAGCGGATCATCCGGAGCCACCACAGCATAGTCGATGGCATGCTCCCGGGCAAAGGCCACGATGGCATCCAAATCGGTGGCGCCGATGGCGACACACTGGGCATCCTGGGCCATGCCGCCGTTACCGGGCAGGGCATAGATTTCCGTTACATCCGGGTTCTTTTTCAGGCAGCGGATAATGGCGTGCTCCCGCCCGCCGCCGCCGACAACTAACAGTTTCATAGGTGAAATCCCCTTTGTGGAAGATACCCGACAGCATCGCTGCAAGCAGCCGTTGGGCAATCCGCTTCCCAAAACACTCGTTTAGGAAGCGGATTGCCGCATTGCATTGCTTCTCGCAAATGCCGGCTGCGCCTTGCTGCCGTTCGGCAAGCCATCTCGTATCTTCGTATCGAATTCTTAGTGGTGGAACAGCCGCATGCCGGTGAAGGCCATGACAATGCCCCGCTTGTTGCACTCCTCGATTACCAGGTCGTCCCGAATCGAGCCGCCGGGCTGGGCGATGTAGCTAACACCGGAGGCTGCTGCCCGCTTAATGTTGTCTGCGAAGGGGAAGAACGCATCGCTGCCCAGAGCCACGCCGGTAAAGGTGGCCAGGAATTCCTGCTTCTCCTCCTGAGTCAGGCGCTGGGGCTGGCTGGTGAAATACTCCTGCCAGATGCCATCGGCGCACACATCTTCCTCATTGCCGTTGATGTAACCATCGATCACGTTGTCCCGGTTTGCCCGGCCCAGGCCCTCCTTGAAGGGCAGCGCCAGGGTCTTGGGATGCTGGCGCAGGAAGAAGGTGTCGGCCTTGGTGCCTGCCAGGCGGGTGCAGTGAATCCGGGACTGCTGACCGGCGCCCACGCCCACAGCCTGGCCGTCATAGGCAAAGCAGACGGAGTTGGACTGGGTATATTTCAGGGTGATCAGCGCCACGATCAGGTCGATTTTGGCCTGCTGGGGCAGTTCCTTTTTGTCCGTGACAATGTTCTGAAGGAGAGACTCGTCAATCTTAAAGTTGTTGCGGCCCTGCTGGAAGGTGATGCCGAACACCTGCTTGGTCTCCTGCTCAGCAGGGACATAGCTGGGGTCAATGGCCACCACATTGTAGCTGCCCTTGCGCTTGGCTTTCAGCAGCGCCAGTGCCTCGTCGGTGTAGCCCGGGGCAATAACGCCGTCGGAAACTTCCCGGCAGATGAGCTTGGCGGTGGTCACATCGCACACGTCGGACAGGGCCACCCAGTCACCGAAGGAGCACATCCGGTCGGTGCCTCTTGCCCGGGCATAGGCGCAGGCCAAGGGGCTTTCGTCCAGCTCGGGCACATCGTCCACAAAGCAGGCCTTTTTCAGATTCTCAGGCAGAATCTTGCCAACCGCAGCGGAGGTGGGGGACACATGCTTGAAAGAGGTGACGGCGCACAGGCCGGTGGCCTCTTTCAGCTCCTTCACCAGCTGCCAGGAGTTCAGCGCATCCAGGAAGTTGATGTAGCCGGGGCGGCCATTGAGGATGGTCAGCGGCAGGTCAGAGCCGTCAGCCATGTAGATGCGGGAGGGCTTCTGGTTGGGGTTGCAGCCGTACTTTAACTGAAATTCATTCATTGCGTGATTCCTCCAAATGATTGTGTTGCAGAAAAATGGATGATGTTACTGGTGCTTGTTGAGAATGCGCTGCTGATACTGCCGGGTTTCCAGGTCGATGTAGCGGACGAACAGGGAGATCTTGTTGTCCGGGTCCAGATTCTCCCACAGCTCCTGGGTAAAGGCATCGATGTCAGCGGGAATGCTGACCCGCTCCGGCTCCCCCTGGAAGGTGGGGATCACCGGGTTTCCGTCGCAGACGTAGGTGTGCAGGAAGTGGCCCTGGCCTGCCAGGGCGGGATACTCATAGGTAAACCGGGCGCAGCCGGTGCCCTCAGGGTCGGCAGACTTCAGAATGGACATTTTATAGCTGCCGTCGGGGCTGAGCAGGCCGGAGATCCGGGGCGTCCAGTTGGGGCCGTCATGCTCAAACTTCCGGGTACGCAGAGCCTGCTCCATGGGCAGACCCTTCTCCAAAAATTCCCGAATGGTATCGGTCTGGTCACCGTTGGTGACGATCAGGCCCCGGCCAACCTCCCGGACGGGATGGTAGATGATCAGGCTGGGGTCTTCCATCTTGCTGGGGTCGAAGGCTTCTGTGCGGATGCCGTCCGGCTCCTGGATGAACACCCGGTTGCGGGAGTTGACGCTGCGGCCCATGATGAAGTAGGCGGCCACGGACTGCTTGCCATCGGGAGTCATGCCCAGCACAATGCCACGGCCGGGGTAGGTGTTGCCTTCCAGCCGCTGCTGCATGGTTTTGGTTTCGTAGACGTTCATATACAAATACCTCCGCTTATCGGTTCAGTTCGGCGCAGACCTGCTCCGCCGCCTGGGGCAGCAGCACCCATTCTGCCTGCTCCATCACCCGGCGCTGCAAGCTCTCCGGGGTGTCGCCGGGTTCGATATAGACGGCCTTCTGGGCGATGATCTCGCCGCCGTCGGGGATCTCGTTGACAAAGTGGACCGTTGCGCCGGTGACCTTCACGCCGTAGTCCAGAGCCGCCTGGTGCACCCGCAGGCCGTAAAAGCCCTCGCCGCAGAAGCTGGGAATCAGGGACGGATGGACATTGAGGATTCGCTTGGGATAGCACCGGGTAAATTCCTGGGTGAGGATGGTCATAAATCCTGCCAGAATGATCAGGTCAATGTGGTTTTCCGTCAGCACGGCCTTGAGCTGCTCCTCAAACGCTTGCTGGGAGCCGCACTGCTTTTTGGTCACCACGGCGGTGGCCACCCCCGCCTGTTTCGCCCGCTCCAGGGCGTAGGCATTGGGGTTGTTGGAAATCACCAGGGTGATTTTTCCGCTGGTCAGGGTGTGCCCCTGGGCATCCAGCAGGGCCTGCAAATTGGTGCCGCCCCCGGATACCAGCACGGCAATGTTTGCACTCACTCCAGAATCACCTTTTCTTCGCTTTCCACAATGGTGCCGATGGTGTAGGCCTCGATGCCGTTGTCCTTCAGCACAGCGATGGCCTTCTCCTCCTGCTCTGCCGGGACCACGATGCTCATACCAACGCCCATGTTGTAGGTGTTGTACATGTCCCGCTCGGGGATGTTGCCCCACTTGGCAATCACGTCGAAGATGGGCAGGACCTTGACCTTGGACTTGTCAATCTTGGCACCCAAACCGTCGGGGATGGAACGGGGAATGTTCTCGTAGAAGCCGCCGCCGGTGATGTGGCTGATGCCCTTCACATCCACCTGCTCCAGCAGAGCCAGCACGGGCTTGACGTAAATCTTGGTGGGGGTCAGCAGGGCCTGGGCGATGGTCTTGCCGCCCAGTTCCTCTCTGGGAATGTACAGCTCGGGGTTGTTGTTGTCAATGTCGAACACCTTCCGGCACAGGGAGAAGCCGTTGGAGTGGATGCCGGTGGAAGGCAGCGCAATCACCACATCGCCAGCGGCCATGCGGGTGTTGTCGATGACCTTCTTCTTGTCCACAATGCCCACGGCGAAGCCGGCCAGGTCGTAGTCCTCCTCCGGCATCAGGCCGGGGTGCTCGGCAGTTTCGCCGCCAATCAGAGCAGCGCCGGACCGAACGCAGCCCTCTGCTACGCCGGAAACAATCTGGGCAATCTTCTCGGGCACATTCTTGCCGCAGGCGATGTAGTCCAGGAAGAACAGAGGCTTTGCGCCCACGCAGATGATATCGTTGACACACATAGCCACGGCATCGATGCCGATGGTGTCGTGCTGGTCCATGAGGATGGCCAGCTTCACCTTGGTGCCGCAGCCGTCGGTGCCGGAGACCAGAACGGGCTCTTCCATACCGGCCAGATTCAGGCCGAAGCAGCCGCCGAAGCCGCCCACATCGTCCAGGCAGCCCTCGTTGCGGGTCCGGGCAACGTGCTTTTTCATCAGCTCCACAGCCTTATAACCGGCGGTAATGTCCACGCCGGCAGCAGCATAGCTGGCAGAATAGGAATTTTTGTGGTCCATGAAAGTTGTCTCCTTTGTAGTAAATACTGTACCAAACCGCCAAAGCGGCTGGAAAATAGACAATTTGAGAAATGGTATTTTGCCATAGGGGCAGGCACTGTGCCGTTCTTGTTTGGCAGGGCGGTAATTTTTACGCTGTGCCCCTCATCCGTCTCGCCTGCGGCGAGCCACCTTCCCCCGAGGGGGAAGGCTTTGGTGCAGTGGCACTTGGTGGGTGCAGCGGTAGACTCACGTGGTCGGCGGGGGGGCAGCCAGCGCCCTACGAAATGTGCGTTTCCTTTCCCAAAACTATTGCGCTGTAACGAACCGGGTGACACCCAAAGGTGTGGGTCTACCTCCATGGTTACAGGCTCGCAATCGACGGCGGCACACCCAACAAAACGTCCGTCCATCACCATATAACGAACCGGGTGACCCCCAATGGCGTGGGTCTACCACCAGGGTATCAGGCTCGAATTGTCAGCGGCCACTGGCCGCCGCCGCTTATTCTTTGCCGGTCCAGCAGTAGGTGCAGACCTTGTCGCGGTCCAGGCCGATGGCTTCCAGCAGGCCGTCCAGGGTCTGGTAGCCCAGGGAGTCGAAGCCCATTTCCTGGCAGATGGCATCCAGCATGGACTTGCCTCTGGGGGTGTCCGCATCAGCGTACTCCTCCAGATGCTGCTGGCCGATGTTGCCCTCCAGGCGCTGGACGGTGCGGCGGGTCAGCAGCTCCATGTCCGAGCGGCTGCTGGAGAAATTCAGATACTTACAGCCATACATGATGGGGGGACAGGCCGAGCGCATATGCACTTCCTTGGCGCCAGACTTGTACAGGAACTCCACCGTCTCCCGCAGCTGGGTGCCCCGGACGATGGAGTCGTCCACCAGCAGCAGCTTCTTCCCCTCAATCAGCTCCGGCACAGGAATCTGCTTCATCTCCGCCACCAGGTTGCGAATCTCCTGGTTGGAGGGCATGAAGGAACGTGCCCAGGTGGGGGTGTACTTCACGAAAGGACGGGCAAAGGGCTTGTGGCACTGGTTGGCATAGCCAATGGCATGGGGCAGACCAGAATCCGGCACACCGGCAATGTAGTCCACATCCGGCAGCGTGCCGTTTTCTTCCTCCCGGCGAGCCATAATCTCACCGTTGCGGCAGCGAACCACTTCCACATTGACACCCTCGTAGTTGGAGTTGGGGTAGCCGTAGTAGCTCCACAGGAAGGCGCAGATTTTCATCTTCTCCCCGGGAGCAGACAGCTGGGTGTAGCCATCCGCAGTAATGCGGACGATCTCGCCCGGTCCCAGATTGTAGGACAGCTGGTAGCCCAGCTTCTGGCAGGCGAAGGACTCCATAGATACGCAGCAGCCCTTTTCGCTCTGACCCACCACAATCGGCAGGCGGCCCATCTTATCCCGGGCCGCAATCAGGCCGTCCTTGTCCAAAATCACAATGGTGCAGGAGCCTTCAATCACAGCCTGGGCATAGCGGATGCCATCCACCAGGTTGTCACAGCGGTTGATGAGGGCTGCAATCAGCTCCGTGGCATTGACCTTGCCGGAGGACATGGCCATAAACTGGTAGCCCGGGCCGGAAAAGGTTTTCTCCACCAATTCTTCCGCATTGTTGATGATGCCCACGGTAACGATGGAGAACAGACCCAAATGGCTGCGCACCAGCAGCGGCTGGGGGTCGGTGTCGGAGATGCAGCCCAGACCCATGCAGCCGTCGAATTTCTCCAGATCGGACTCAAACTTGGTGCGGAAAGGGGTGTTCTCAATGTTGTGGATCTGGCGCTGGAAGCCCTTGGCTTCGTCATAAAAGGCCAGACCGCCCCGCTTGGTGCCCAGGTGGGAGTGGTAATCCGTGCCGAAGAATACGTCGTATTTGCAGTTTTCACGGGACACAGCCCCGAAGAAACCACCCATAATATAAGTTCCTCCTTGTTAAGCGACCGCCCAGGAGGCCAAAAAACCGCCTGGGTGGTGAAAGCATGTATTGAATGGAACGCTGAATTAGGCGAAGAACAGCTTGTTCAGGGTCATGGGATCCACGTACTGGCCGTCCTTGTACACCCGCATGTTGCCGGAGGCAATCTCGTCGATGAGCATCACGTTGCCCTGAGGATCGTAGCCGAACTCGAACTTGATGTCGTACAGATCCAGGCCCTTTTCCTTCAGGTCGTCAGCCACGATCTTGGTGATGGCCTGGGTCTGAGCCTTCAGGGAATCGTACTGCTCAGCGGTCATCACGCCCAGATCCACCAGGCCGTCCTTGGTCACCAGGGGATCGCCCTTGGCATCGTTCTTGAAGGTGGTCTCCACATAGGCGGGCAGGTCCTGGCCCTCGGTGCAGTAGTCGGAGTAGCGGCGGAAGAAGGAGCCGACGGCCTTATAGCGGCAGATGACCTCCAGGCCCTTGCCGAACACCTTGGCAGGCAGCACTTCCATGGTGGTGTCATCCAGGTTTGCGCTGACATAGTGGGTGCGGATGCCGGCGGCATTGATCTTCTCGAAGAAGTAGATGCTCATGCGCAGGTTCACATCGCCCACGCCTTCGATGGTCAGGCCCACGGCGTTTTCACCGGGATCGAACACGCCGTCCTTGCCGGTGCAGTCGTCCTTGAACTTCAGCAGGCAGTTGCCGTTGGGCAGGGCATAGACATTCTTGGTTTTGCCAGTGTAGAGCAGCTTCAGGTTTTCCATAATTTGTTACCTCTTTCAAATAAATGTTGAAAAAATGAATGGCTAAGGGAAGATTAACCCAGTTCCTGGGCCAGGGCAGCGTCCTTTTCCAGGACCTTGCGGGCATCGCTTTCCCGCTTTTCATCCAGGCGGCGGGCAAGGTCTGCATCCTCCACCGCCAGAATCTGGGCGGACAACAAAGCGGCATTTACGCCTCCGTTGATAGCAACGGTTGCCACGGGAATGCCGGAGGGCATCATGACCGTGGAAAGGAGGGCGTCCATGCCGTCGAGACAGGTGGATTTGCAGGGAATGCCGATCACAGGCAGGGTGGTGTTGGCAGCAATGGCGCCAGCCAGATGGGCAGCCATACCGGCAGCCGCAATCAGCACACCAAAGCCGTTGGCTCGGGCGTTCAGTGCGAACTGGCGAGCCTGCTCCGGGGTGCGATGGGCAGAATAGACGTGGCACTCATAGGGAATCCCCAGAGAAGCCAGGGTGTCCATGGTTTTGCGCAGAATCGGCAGATCGCTGTCGCTTCCCATGACGATACCAACTTTTTTCATGGAATACCTCCTAAATCAAATGAACAGCCTACAAACAAAAAGGGCGCACTTACCCCAGAAACTGAGGAAAGTGTGCCCAGACGGTCGGCTATTACGACGCCCTTACTCCACGTGGTGCTCCACTTATCCGTCAGTCATAAGGGGTTTTGAAAAATACAGATTCATTATACCATGAGGCCCAAAATGCGTCAATTCGCAGAAAGACAATTTCTGACGGCTTTTGACGCGGCATCATGTGAATCTTGACGAGACGGCTCCGAGAGCGGAAAATGGGTGCGCGCCGGGCCAGAAAAAAACAGGATGCCCCCAGCTTGGCCCAACGTATTTATGATAGGATATTTTTCGCCATTCGTCAAGTGAATTGGGGGAAAATGTCACAGATTCTGCATTTTGTCAAAAGAAAAGGGAAACTTTTTATGGAAGATTCCATCTTGCGTTTTCCACAGGACGTGTTATGATGATTGTACACAGAGGATTGGAAAATCCCTGGAACGTCAAGCGGCTGCACCATCTTCGTATTCCCCAGTGGTATTCGTATTTTGTCAATGGCGGCAGAGGCTTGCATTTGCAGAAAGCGAGGTTAACCAGCGATGTTAGATACAAAAATTGAACAGAAGTGACCCCTGATTGCTGTTCCGACGGAACCAGTCAGGGGTCACTTCTTTTTGATCCGAATCCCGCTCCCCCCTTGTATCACCGCAGCCCATGTGCTATGATGGAAGCAAATTCCAAAGGAGGGACAGCCTTGCTAACCAAAACTCGGTTTGGACTGAGCAGCAATCAACTGAAGCTCATTGCCATGGCTGCCATGACGGTGGACCATGTGGGTGCCTATCTTCTGCCCCAGGTTCTTTTTCTGCGGATTTTGGGGCGTCTTTCCCTGCCCATCTATGCCTACATGATTGCCGAAGGGTGCCGCCACACCCGCAGCCGCTGGCGCTATTTTCTGCGGCTGCTGGGGCTGGGGGTCTGCTGCCAAGTGGTGAATTATCTCGTCACCGGGTCTCTGTACCAGGGGATTCTCATGACCTTCTCCCTGGCGGTGCTGCTGATTTTTCTTCTGGAAGCTCACAGCAGCCACCCAACGCCTGCCTCTGCCCTACTGCTGGGAAGCGTCTTTTTTGCCGCAGGCTTTCTCTGCGAAATTCTGCCGAAGCTGCTGCCGCAGACGGACTTCGGGGTGGATTACGGCTTGATTGGGGTGCTGCTGCCCATGCTGATTTATCTGGGCCAAACCCGGCCCCAGCGCCTGGTGCTGCTGAGCATCGGGCTGGTGCTGCTGTCTTGGAATCTGGGCGGTGTCCAGTGGTTCTGTCTGGCGGCCATCCCGGTGCTCGCCCTGTACACCGGCGAAAAGGGGCGGCATTCCCTGGGGCGGATGTTCTACTGGTATTACCCGGCCCATCTGGCGGCGATTTACGCCATCGGCGCTGCGCTGAGCATATAAGCGAAACTCTGAGGTTTTCCATTAAATATCCTCATAAAAATATGCGGTGTCCTGACAGCAGGACACCGCATGTTTTCATGTTTATGCCGATTCTTGTCAACAAGAATCCATATTACAGCTGGCAGTAGGCCGCAGCGGTCTGGGCAGCCACCTTGGCATTGTTGTACACCAGCTGGATATTGGAGGCCAAGCTGTCGCCGCCGGTGAGCTCTGCCACCCGGGCCAGCAGGAAGGGGGTAGTGGCCTTGCCGTGGATGCCCTTGTCCTTGCACTCGGCAATGGCTTGGTCAATGGCCGCATTGATGGTGTCCAGAGGCATGGCGTACTCCTCGGGGATGGGGTTGGTCACCAGCATACCGCCCTTGAGGCCCATGTCATGGCTGGCCTTAAACACAGAGGCCAGCTCCTGGGGGGTATCCACCCGGTAGTCCACGCTGAAGCCGGACTGGCGGGTGTAGAAGGCGGGCAGCTCCTGGGTGCCGTAGCCGATAACCGGCACGCCCTTGGTTTCCAGATATTCCAGGGTCAGCCCCAGGTCCAGAATAGACTTGGCACCGGCGCAGACCACCATCACCGGGGTCTGGCCCAGCTCCTCCAAGTCGGCGGAGATGTCCATGGTGGTTTCCGCTCCACGGTGCACGCCGCCGATGCCGCCGGTGGCGAAGATGGAAATGCCGGCCATGTGGGCGATGATCATGGTGGTGGTAACGGTGGTGGCACCGTCCTGGCCCCGGGCGCACAGCACTGCCAGGTCCCGGCGGGAGGCCTTGGCGATGGCCTGGCCCTTCTTGCCGAAGTACTCGATTTCCTCAGCGGTCAGGCCAGCCTTCAGGCGGCCGCCGATGATGGCGATGGTGGCAGGGACAGCGCCGTTTTCCCGAATGATCCGCTCCACGTTCAGTGCGGTCTCCACGTTCTGGGGGTAGGGCATGCCGTGGGAAATGATGGTGGATTCCAGCGCCACCACCGGCTTTCCGGCAGCAATGGCAGCGGCAACTTCAGGGTTTACATCCAAATACTTGTTCAGTTCCATAGTAATGTTCCTTTCTTAGGTTCTGTTCGATTGCATACGTTCTTTCAGGGTCTGGACATTCAGTTCCGGGTTGATGGTTCCGTCAAATTCCATGGCGATGGAACCGGCGGCAAGACCGGCCCGGGCTGTATCCTCCAGGTCACTGCCTTCTAAATAGGCCCACACCAGCGCTGCCATAAAGGCATCGCCGCAGCCGGTGGTGTTGACCATCCGGCCCGGAATGGTGGGCAGCCACAGGCGGCGGTCATCCATGGCGGCATAGACACCCTCCGCTCCCAGGGAGAGGAACACACGGTGCACGCCCAAATCCAGCAGGGCTTGGGCCGCCTGCTCCATGCTCTGCCGGTCGTGGATGGTCACACCAGTCAGCAGCTCCGCTTCCATGCGGTTGGGCTTCATGGTGTGAATGGCACCAAGAATAGGGCGAAGCTTCTCCGCCTTGGTGGTGGAAACCGGGTCTACGAACAGAGGTGCTGTACAGTTTTTTGCCAGGTATTCCAGCGATTCCTGGGGAATATTGGCATCCGCCACCACCACCTGGGCATTTTGCAGCAGGGGCAGATTGGCCGCCAGGTAGCTGGGGTCAATGCGTTGGCAGATGGACATATCCGACACCGCCAGCGCCATCTCTCCTTCCGGGTCTGTCAAATACAGATAGGTGGAGGTGGTGCCGCCCTTGATGTGCAGGCCGTGGCTCAAATCAATGCCCAGCTCTGAGCAGGAGGCCGCCACCCGCTCGCCATAGAGGTCATTGCCATAGGCCGTCAGCAGCCGCACGTCCAGCCCCAGCAGGCTCATGTTGTGGGCAATGTTCCGCCCCACGCCGCCCAGGCTCATCCGGACCTGGCCGGGGTTGGAATCCGCTGCCACCAGCGGGGCAAAGGAGCGCCCGCCGATGTCCACATTGACACCGCCCACCACCACGGCATAGCTGCCGCTGCGCAGGACATAGCCCTTACCTGCAATGCAGCCTTTTTTCATCAAGTTGGAGATGTGCACCGCTGCCGAGGACCGGGTGATGCCCAGCTTGTCCGCAATCTGCTGCTGGGAAATCAAGGGATTGGCCTCAATCAATTGTAAAATTTGCCGTTCCCGTTGGGTCACAGCCTCGCCTCCTTTGTGTATTAAGCATAAGCTTATTGTATAAACATTCGCTCAGAAAGTCAAGAGGAAATCCAAAATTTTTCCAAAATTCTGCGGCCTGCCGCCGATCGAAAACCCACACCATCGGCGTTCCCCCAATTCGCTGCGCAGCCAAAAACCTCCCTCCTTTTTGAGGGAAGGTGCAACGTGTCGAAAAAGTGCCTCGCAGAGTTCGCCGCCGCAGCGGCGAATAAAGTAAAATCCATTTTCGACCGGGGCGTGTACCTGGGCGAAAATACTTCTCAGGCTGCAAGTGTACGCCTTGCGCGCCGCAGGCGCACAAGGCGTGCATGCAGCAGACTGCAAAAAAACTGTCGAAAAGCCCCATATGGGGGATTTTCGACAGTCTGAACCTCCCCCCTTTTTTGGGGGAAGGTGGCTCGTCATCAGAGAAGGCGGATGATGGGCAGCTGCAATAAAATCACCACCATCCAGGTTCAATTTTCCATGTATTTTCCTGTTTCACACCCCACCGGGCAGCCCCAGGGCTGCGGTCATCAGGATTCCCAGATTATCCCGATAAATCTGGGGGAACTGGCTCAGCGGCAGCGGACTTTTCCCCTCCCCTGCTTCGATGGTGAAACCGGGACGGCGAAACGCCTGGATAAACCAATCCTTGTAGCCAGCAAATCCGGACTGGTATGGCACCCGATCCAAGCCATAGCCACTGAGCCTGGCAAATTCCTCCGCCAAATCCCGAGCACCCGGAATCTCATAGTCCTCAAACTGCCAGAAAATCTGCCGGCCTTGGGTGTGGTAAGCCAGCACCAAGGTCGGGTCCACCGTCTCGGTATACTGCGCTAACGCCAGCGACTCCCGCTGATTCAGCGGCGCACGGCCCACATAGTCCCGAGGGGCAGGACGGGTATACCCCTGGGAAAATTTGATTTCCCGTGCGGTGAGCCATCCCGCAGGATATTGCAGGTTTAAGTCCACACCCATCAGGTTGGCTTTCCACCCCTCCGGAAAGGGAATGTCCGGATACTTGGCCGCAATTTTTTGGGCCGCCTGATACGCCTCGCTTCCCTGAGAAATGGCCCCCGTGACCAAATCCACCCCATCCGGGTCTACCATGGGTACCACATACAGCGTGCTGGCCTGGACCGCATTCATCGCATGGATGCCATAGAGCGTGCCGTCATTTTGCACCGCATGGGCCAGCTCCTCCACGAATTTCAGCAGCACCGTTGCCGTAATCCACTCATTTCCGTGGTGAGCGGCCGTGTAGAGCACCCGCCGGTCTCCGGAGCCAAATTCCAGTGCCATCACCGCTCGTCCATACGCCGTGGTGGTAAGCACCCGTGTCTCCACAAAGGGGTAGGCCTCCACCAGCTGCCGAATGGCAGCTTCGCACCGCCCTGATGTCATAGGAGCATCCGTCTGCACAATCGCCAAAACAATCACCTCCCAGCACTCTATGCCGCTCCGGCGGCAATGTTTCCTGCCGGAAGGGCAAAATCCCGGCACAGAGGCAGCTCTGTCCGGGATGTGGTATGGTAAAACAGCTGTCAGGCGCAAGGTGCCCAACATTTTTATTATAGCAAACAGCGCTTATCTTGTCTATCCGCACAATTTCCAACTTTTCAGCAGTAAATTCAGGCAATTTGCGCTCTTGCAATTTGCACCAAGCCGTGGTATTTTATAGTCAACAAGAGGAACGAAGCCAACGCAGTTCCCGAATAAAGGAGGCTCATTTCCCAATGAGAAGTCCAAATGATTCCGAAAACTAACCCTCGATTGAAGCTGTATGACATTCAATCGAGGGTTAGTTGTTTTTTGCGGCCTGCATCCTGCCTTGCATTCCGGCCGCGATATGCTATAATGCCCATAAGTACCTTTTCAATCGGAGGAATCCACTATGCGAAAAAATTTTGGTGCCAAGCCCATGCTCTATCCCATGCCGGTGCTGATTCTCGGCACCTATGACGACCAAGGCCACCCCAATGCCATGAATGCCGCCTGGGGCGGCATCAGTGAGGCCGACGAAATTTCCATCTGCGTATCCGAGGACCACAAGACCACGCAAAATTTCCTGCATACCCACGCCTTTACCGTAAGCCTCCCCGACGTCTCTCAGTTGGTTGCAGCAGACTATGTCGGCATCGCCACCGGCAGCCGGGAGCCGGATAAAATCCGCAAGTGCGGCTGGACTCCGGAAAAAAGCAGCTTCGTCAATGCCCCCATTTTCCAGGAACTCCCCTTTGCCCTGGAATGCGAGGTCAAATCCTATGACCCGGAAAGCTGCCGCTTGGTGGGCAGAATTGTGAATGTATGCGCCGATGAATCCATCCTCACCGACGGCAAAATCGACCTTTCCAAATTCCACCCCCTTACCTTCGACCCCTGCAACCACACCTATGTGGCGCTTGGTGACGTGGTGGGGAAGGCATTCAGCGACGGAAGGAAGCTGAAATAATGCCCCAGCTTCCGCCTTACCGCCTCATCCGCAGCTGCCGGAAAACCATCAACATCCAGCTCACCCCGGACAATCAGGTGGTAGTCCGCTGCCCCTATGGCCTGCCGATTGCTCGGATAGAAGCCATTCTTGCCGAAAAAGCCGCCTGGCTGGAAAAGCACCGGAATCGCCTGGCCGCCATTCCCAAAGAGCCGCCGTTTTCCCAAGCGGAACTCCAGCAAATGGCGCAGCGCACCGAGGCACTGCTAAAAGAACGCCTGCCGCTCTGGGCCGCCACGCTGGGCGTTACTTACTGCCGTGTCACGGTCCGCTGCCAGCGCACCCGCTGGGGCAGCTGCTCCAGCCGGGGCAATCTCAATTTCAACTGCCTGCTGGCGCTGGCCCCGGAGGAAGTTTTGGACTATGTGGTGGTCCACGAGCTGTGCCACCGCAAGCAGATGAACCACGCCCCCGCTTTCTGGGCAGAAGTGGAAGCCGCACTGCCGAACTATCCGCAATGCAAAGCCTGGCTCAAAGAGAATGAGCAGCGGCTTCTGGCCAGAATCCCCGGCTAAGTGCAGCATTATTTTCACATTTGTAACGCAATTTCCCGCTTTTGTGGTATACTGTCTCAGAATACACCAACAGGAGGCAGTACCATGGAGAAATTCATTCCCTACGAAAAACTTTCCAAGAAGCAAAAGCGCCAACTGGACACGCAGAAGCGCCGCACTTGGGGCACGCAAAACCCGGTCACCCGGACACCGCAAAACAGCAGAGCTTACAACCGAAAAAGAGCGCAGAGCTGGAAGAAGGACCTTCCGCCGCTGCGCCCTTTGTTTTCTTTTCTTCCGCAAAAAGGAGCAGGCAAGCGCCTGCTCCTTACAGGCTGTCGAAAATCCCCCACGGGGCTTTTCGACAGGTTTTTGCAGTCTGCTGC
>CAUWNA010000050.1:0-47618 GCA_963560135.1 uncultured Oscillospiraceae bacterium
GACTTTATTCGCCGCTGCGGCGGCGAACTCTGCGAGGCACTTTTTTGACAAGCTGGAAATGCCCCTGCCCATACGGGCAAGGGCATTTTGTATCTGCACAGATAGAAAAACTCCCTTTGCAAACTTCGGTGCAAAGGGAGTTTTGGCGTGATTTACTTGCCGTTGCTCAGGACCAGGTCCAGCTTCAGGTGGCTGGTGTCGCCGTCGGTCACAGTGGTGGCCTCCACAGTGTTGGTGTACCACTCGCTGACATCTTCGCTGCGCAGCTGGTTCTCAATCTGGTAGTCCCGGTAGGTGTAGTCGGTCTGGCCTACGTAGTACATCACGTGGTAGCCGTACTGGGTCTCCACGATGCCGGTGTCGCCGGGCTTGTGCTCAGCAGTGGCCCAAGCCTTGAACGGCTCAACGAAGTTGGTATCGGGTCCGATGTTCTCGTACAGGCCGCCGGTGGTGCCGTTGCCGTCAGCAGAGGATTCGTTGGCCAGAGCGGCAAAGCTGTCCTCGGTGGCATCGCCGGACTTCCACTGTTCCAGCAGGTCCTCAGCCTTCTTCTTGGCAGCGGCCTTCTCCTCGTCGGAGTAGGTGGTAGCGCCGGTAGTCTCGTCCTTGGTGCCGCCTTCAAAGGCTGCCAGAATGTGGCGCACGTTGGACAGGGGGAAGGCGTTGTCGGTGCTGCTCAGGAAGTAGACAACGTAATAACCGTTGACGGTCTCGGTGCCGTCCTCGGCAGTGGTGGTGTTGGCGAAGTAGGCCACGTCGCCTTCCTTACGGCTGGCATCGGTGAGCCAATCCACATAAGCAGCATTCAGAGCGCTGTACTTGGTGTTGGTGTAGGCAGTGCTGGCGGCTTCGGTCTCGGCATTGATGTCCAGAGCGGCGATGGCGGTGTCCAGAGCCTCCACAGAGTTGATGTCCTTGCCGGTCAGAGCCTTGGCGGCTTCTTCAGCAGCGGCCACAGCGGCGGCCTTTTCCTCGTCGGAATAGGTAACGGTGTCGTCCTCGTTCTTGGTGCCGCCAGTGAGGAACCGGCTTGCAGCCAGGTAATAGGTGTTGTAGCTGTAAGAGGAGTAGGCGTTGAAGTTCTCGGCCTCAGCCTGGCGCAGGTCCTCGTCGGTGTAGGTCAGAGACTCGGCATAGTGGTTCTGATAGGCCTGGGCCAGAGCGGTGCGCTCCAGGTAAGCACGGTAGGTGTCCAGATCGGCGCCCTTGCCGTAGATGGCCTGCACATAGGCCTTGGCATCGGGGAAGCCGGAGAGCACGGCGTAGGCATTCAGGTTGTTCATGGTGGTGTCCACCACGGTCTGATCAGCCTCGGGCAGGGTGAAGCCCTCGGCGTTGGCGGCGTTGCTCAGGGCATAAACAGCCTGTGCGTTTGCCTTGGCGGAGTCCACAAAGTCGTCGGCCCAAGTCTTGCCGGTCTCGGCATCCGAGATCTGCTCGTTCAGGGGCTTGGTGGGGTCCAGACCAAACATGGTGGCATAGCTGCCATAGTTGGAATAGAAGTTGTTCACAGCGTCCATGTAGTAGTAATTGAACTCTACATTGTTCAGCGCCTGATCTCCAATGGTCAGGGCAGTGGTCCGCTTTGCCAGGAAGCCGGTGTTGACCACGGTCTGGCGAACGCCGACCACCAGGGCCACTACCAGCAGCACAGCCATCACGACAATGAAGGCGGCGGTGTACAGGTTGACTTTCTTTGCTTCGGCCTGAGCAGAGCGCTGCTTCTCAGTGAGCTTGTCAGCGTCGAGCTCTTTGCGGAGCTTTTTCTTGTTGGATGCACTCATGTGATCATATCCTCTCGTTGTCTCAGTGGTTTTTGCGCGGAAATTGCACAGTCCGGGATATTATAACCCATTTTCGCCTTGGTTGCAAGGGGGCAAGCTGGGAAAATCCAGAAAATTGAAAAAGTTTATAATTTGGACAAGAAGCATTCAGTTTGGTTCCGGGCAATAAAAAAGCCCGGGGAGCAAGCTCCCCAGGCACCCGCTTCGGCCGTGTTACGCCCAATTATGACCTGCACGAAACGGCAGGTGGGTTGCCGCTCCCGACCATCACTGCTCCCAACATCCACCAACCGTCAAAGCGGCAGCGGGAGGTCTGCAAACAGGCCGGGAAGTCTAACTTCCCAATTCAAAAATGTGGGTCCAAAAGGACGCACCACGCACCAAGCAGGAAGAAAACCAACGTCAGTCGGCCTCGTCCTCGTAAAGAGATTCCATAATCAGGTCATACACCGCTTCCAGTTCCTGGGGATCGTCGATGGTGTTGAGATAGCTCTCGCCATCTTCTTCCACAGATTTCAGAATCGAAACCTCCAGCTGGAGCGTGTCCTGGCTGTCTTCCGCCGGAATCACGGCCATATACGTGCAGCCGTTATACTCCAGTGTACTCAGAACTTCCAATTCATATTCCTGTCCATCGTCATCGGTGATGGAAATAAAATCGGAACCGTAATCCGTCATCGTGTAAGCCTCCGTGATTTCATGCCTCTATTCTAATGCCTGGAGCGCAGAAAATCAAGAGGGAATTTTGTACAGAATCCTGCGGGAAAATTTATTAGGTCCACCTCTTGACAAAAAACGGCGCTTTCTGCCAGAGAGCGGCCGAATTACGACAGATAATCTTCCAGAAGCTGTGCAAGGTCCCGGTCGTTGCGAACCAAAATACCCTGCCCGAGGGCCTCCTGGTCCGCGGGAGGGAGGCATTCTACACGATAAGAGAAGATCTGCCGCGGCTCCTGGGCACCGGGGTCAAAGAGGGCGACATACCCTTTCCAAGTGCCCAGGATGGTTCCCAGCAGCAGGCAAAGGAAAATCCCATTCAAACGCTTCATTGCAAATTCGCTCCTTCCACCGAAAAATGGGGGTGATACCAGGGTTAGCTTTCCCCAATTTTTAAGGTTTATTTATAAATTGGGGCTTTCGTTTTGGAAATGGGTATGCTATAATCATACTCGTATTGCTATGTTTTGCAGGCTTTGACCGCCGGCTGCGGCCCGGTCTGGCCATCACCTTGGAGGTATACCCTATGGAAAATGATGAGAAGAAGCCGAGAAGGAGAGCCAAGCGCCCCCGCCAGGAGTGGCAGCCCCACTGGCTGGTGAAGCTGGGATACAGCGCACTGTCTCTGGCTTGGTCGGTGCTGAAGATCGGTGTGGGTGCAGCGGCCACGGTGCTGCTGATTGTGCTGATTTGCGGCACGGTGTTTATGGGCACCCTAGGCGACTATCTGCAAAATGATATTTTGACGGATGCGGCGGACTGGTCCTTGGAAGATTATGACCTGGAGCGCACTTCCTTCTTATATTATGTAGACGGAAACGGCGACATCCAGCAGCTTCAGCAGATCTACACCACCACCGACCGGCAGTGGGCATCCCTGGATGAAATTCCCCAGGCCCTGGTGGATGCGGCGGTGTCCATTGAGGACAAGCGCTTTTATGAGCATCAGGGTGTGGACTGGATCACCACGGTGAAGGCCTGCCTGAATATGTTCTTCGGCGGAGACAGCCAATTCGGCGGCTCCACCATCACCCAGCAGTTCATCAAGAACCACACCAATGAAAAGTCCGTCACCGTGCAGCGGAAGGTGATGGAGATTTTTAGAGCGCAGCTGTTCGAGCGGGAGTACGACAAGGACCTGATCATGGAGTACTACCTCAACGAGATTTACTTGGGCGGCGGCTGCTACGGTGTCAAGAGTGCGGCGGCCTACTATTTCGGCAAGGAGCTGCAAAGCCTGACCCCGGCGGAGTGCGCCTCTTTGATCAGCATCACCAACAACCCCTCGATTTTCAGCCCCTATTCCGAGAGTGTCTACCTCTATAAGGGAGAGGAGCGGGACGGCGCAGGCCGGAACCGCTATCGTCAGCTCAACGTCCTCAGCGAGATGCACAGCCAGGGCTACTTGTCCGACGAGGAATACGAGGCGGCGAAGAATCAGGAAATGGTGTTCAAGAAGGGCATTGACGACGCAGACCGCTGGACGGTCTGTGAAAACGGCGCCTGCGGCTTTGCCGGTGTGCGCAGCGAATTTACCACCCAGGGCGACGGCGTTTATTACTGCCCCAACTGCGGCAGCCTCACCTCGGTGAGCACCAACGCTTCCCGGCAGATTTATTCCTGGTTTGTGGATGCGGTGATTATCGACTTTGCATCCTACCTTGCAGAGCAGGATGGAAAGAACTGGGATGAGCTGAATAAGGATGCCCGGGATATTTACCTGGATCGGATTCAGAAGGGCGGCTACCACATCTATACCACCCTGGATATGCGGGTGCAGGACCAGGTGGACAAGGTTTACGGAAACCTGGACAACATCCCCAAGACCAACAGCACCCAGCAGCTTCAGTCTGCCATTGTGGTGATTGACAACCGCACCGGCGACGTGGTGGCTCTGTCCGGCGGCGTGGGCGAAAAAACTACCTTCCTGGGCTACCACCGGGCGACCCAGGCCAAGCTGCAAACCGGCTCGGTGCAGAAGCCCATTTCCGTGTATGCGCCCGCCTTTGAGTCTGGCCAGGTCACCCCGGCGACGGTGTTTAAGGATCTGCCGGTGACCTATGCCAACGGAAACTGGCCTAAAAATGACAACCGCAAATATCAGTACGCCCGGACGGTGTATCAGGGCATTGTGTCCTCGGTGAACACCATCTCGGTGCGGACGCTGGATGCCATCGGAGCGGAGTATGGATATAACTTCGCCAAGTATAACTTTGGCCTGGAGCATCTGGTGGATTCCTACGAGGCGGCAGACGGCGAAATCAAGTCCGATGTGGGCCAGGCTCCGCTGGCGCTGGGCGCTCTGACAGTGGGCGCCACGGTGCAGGAGATGACGGCCGCCTATGCCACCTTTGCCAATGAAGGTGTCTACCGGGAGCCCCGCCTGTACACCAAGGTTTATAACAGCGATGGCGAGCTGGTGGTGGACAACACCCAGGACAGCCGCCAGATTCTCAGCGGCAAGACGGTGGACTATATGAACTACTGCCTGTATAACGCTGCAAACAATGGTACCGGCGGTGCGGCTATTTTCGGTGGACAGACCATTGCCGGTAAAACCGGCACCACCTCCAGCAACCGAGACCGCTGGTTCTGCGGCTACACCAGCCACTACACCGCCTCGGTGTGGGTGGGCTACGACCAGCCGGAACAGATTCACGTGAATACCGGCAACCCGGCAGCCATCATGTGGCGCAAAGTGATGCAGCCCATTCACGAGGGCCTGCCGAAAGAGGGCCTGTACGATGGCAATGCTTTCCGCACGGTGGCCATCTGCCTGGATTCCGGCAAGCTGGCAACGGATGCCTGCCGGATGGATGCCCGTGGTATGGAGCGGGTGGTATATGTAAATGTCTACCCGGAAGATGTGCCCACCGAGAGCTGTGACAAGCATGTACCCATGGACTTCTGCGCCACTGGCGGCGGTGTGGCAACGGAATACTGCCACATGTTCCCGGATGCAGAGGTGTATACCCGTTCCTTGGTGCGCTTGACCAGAGATGAAATTGAGCAGATCAAGGCTGCGGCTGGTGTCGGCCTGAACGATGCCTACCTGATGGACGGCTATGTTTATTACCAGGGCGATGAGGGCTGGCTGGGCTTCTATAACGGCTTTGGCGGTGACAGTCCCTATATCACCTGCCCGGTCCACAACCAGGATTCCTGGACGGACTTTGAGGAAAATCAGCCGGATGAGGACCTGGATGGAGACGGATACCCGGAGGGCGAAGGCTCGGGGGGCGACGGCTGGAGTGACGAAGAAAATTATGACGGCTGACAGCCTGCGCCGTGATACGAAAGAAGGAGACAACGATATGCTTTGGATTTCCGACGAATGGAAAGACTACCAGGTTTTGGATACCACAGCCGGGGAGCGGCTGGAAAGATGGGGCGACTATGTGCTGGTTCGGCCGGATCCCCAGGTGATCTGGAATACCCCTCGCACGGCTCCCCAGTGGAAGCACTATGACGCCCGCTATGTCCGCTCCAATACCGGCGGCGGACACTGGACGGAGCACACCCTGCCGGAGCGCTGGCAGATTCACTACAAGGATTATCTGACCTTCCACGTCAAGCCCATGAACTTTAAGCACACCGGCGTGTTTCCGGAGCAGGCAGCCAACTGGGACTTTATCCGCCAGAAGGTGGCGGGGGCAAACCGCCCCGTCCGGGTGCTGAACCTGTTTGCCTATTCCGGCGGCGCTACCCTGGCGGCAGCGGCAGGCGGTGCGGAGGTGTTCCATGTGGATGCCTCCAAGGGCATGGTTGCCTGGGCCAAGGAAAATGCCCAGGCTTCCGGCCTGGCAGACCGGCCCATCCACTGGATGGTGGACGACTGCGCCAAGTTCATCCAGCGGGAAATCCGCCGGGGCCGCCGTTATGACGGCATCATCATGGATCCGCCCAGCTATGGCCGTGGTCCCAGCGGTGAGATTTGGAAAATGGAAACCAGCTTCTATCCCTTCCTGCAGGAGGTGGCCAAGGTGCTGAGCCAGGATCCGCTGTTTGTCATCATCAATTCCTACACCACCGGCCTTGCTCCCTCTGCGGTGGCCTATGCGGCGGATTCGGTGTTCGGCCCCCTCTATGGCGGCCATACCCAGGCCGGCGAGCTGGGACTGCCGGTGCAGTCCTCCGGCTTGGTCCTGCCCTGCGGCGCTACCGGGCGCTGGACCCCGGACTGATGGGAAAGGAATCGGGTGATACTTTGGAAGACATTATTTCTGTGGAGCACCTGGCCTACACCTATCCTGCTTTGGACGATGGGCCGGGCGTTCCCGTGTTTGAGGATCTGAACTTGACGGTGGAGCAGGGGAGCTTTGTGGCAATCCTCGGCAGCAACGGCTGCGGAAAGTCCACCCTGGCGAAGCACTTTAACTCCATTCTGCTGCCCAGCGGCGGCAAGGTGTACGTTTGCGGCATCGACACGGCCAACGAGGAGCGGATCATGACCATCCGCCGCAATGTTGGCATGGTGTTCCAGAACCCGGACAACCAGATCGTCGCCAATGTGGTGGAGGAGGATGTGGCCTTCGGTCCGGAAAACCTGGGGGTTTCCAGCCCGGAAATCCGCCGCAGAGTGGATCAGGCCTTGCAGCAGGTGGGCATGTACGAGTACCGCACCCATGCGCCCCATCTTCTGTCCGGCGGACAGAAGCAGCGTATTGCCATTGCCGGCATCATCGCCATGGAGCCGAAGTGCATCGTGCTGGATGAACCAACGGCTATGCTGGACCCCAGAGGCCGCCGGGAGGTCATGGAGACCATCGGACGGCTGAACCGGGAAAAGGGCATCACCGTGGTGCTGATTACCCATCATATGGACGAGGCAGCCCAGTGCCAGCGGGTGGTGGTGCTGCATAAGGGCAAAGTGGCGGCAGACGGCACCCCGGAGGCGGTTTTCTCTCAGGTGGAGCTGCTGCACAGCATTGGCTTGGCGGCCCCGGAGACAGTAGAGCTGTGCTGGGAGCTGAACAAGCTGGGATTTTCGCTGCCGCTGACAAAACTGGACCCGGAACAATGTGCGCAGGCACTTATGGAAGCGGTGGGCTGATCCGCCGCCAAGGAGGCCACAGCGCCAGGAGGAAGAACATTGGGAGCTATTCTGGAAGTAAAGAATTTGCAGTACATTTACAGCGCCGGAACGCCGTTTGAGCACAAAGCGCTGGATAACGTCTCCTTTTCCGTAGAACGGGGGGAGTTTATTGGCATCATTGGCCATACCGGCTCGGGAAAGTCCACCCTGATGCAGCAGCTCAACGGCTTGCTGAAGCCTACGGCGGGCACGGTGCTGCTGGACGGCAAGGACATCTGGTCGGATAAGGCCCTTACCCGCCAGGCCCGGTTTCGGGTGGGGCTGGTGTTCCAGTACCCGGAATATCAGCTGTTTGAGGAAACGGTGTATCGGGACATTGCCTTCGGGCCGAAAAATATGGGCCTGGATGCGCAGGAGGTGGACCGCCGGGTGCGGGAGGCTGCCGGTTTTGTGGGCCTGACGGAGCAGCAGCTGGAGGTGTCCCCCTTCGACCTGTCCGGCGGACAGAAGCGCCGGGTGGCCATTGCCGGCGTGATTGCCATGGAGCCGGAGGTTTTGATTCTGGACGAGCCCACCGCCGGACTGGACCCGGTGGGCCGGGCGGAAATTCTGGGCAATATCCAATCTTACCGCCAGGCGAAGAACGCCACCATTATGATGGTGTCCCATTCCATGGAGGATGTGGCGCGCCTTACCGACCGGCTGTTGGTGCTCAATGGCTCCAACTTGGCCATGGACGGCACCCCGGCAGAGATTTTTGCCCATGCAGACCAGCTGGTGCAGATGGGCCTGAGCATCCCCCAGGTGACCAAGGTGTTTCTCCATCTGCGGCACATGGGCCTGGATGTGGAGAACGTATACACGGTGGAGCAGGCTGTGGCTGCTCTGAGTAAAATCAGGGGAGGGAAGCACCATGCTTAAGGACATTACCCTGGGCCAGTATTTCCCCGGAAACTCCCCCGTTCACCGGCTGGACCCCAGAAGCAAGCTGCTGTTGCTGGTGGTGTACATCACCGCCCTGTTTTTGGCAAAGGGCTGGGTTTCTTATGGTGTAATTCTGGTGTTTTTGATTACCGTTATCCGCATTTCCACCATCCCGCCGAAGGCTATTCTGCGGGGCATGAAGCCGCTGGTGATGATTCTGATTTTTACAGGCCTTTTGAACCTGCTCTTCACCAAGGACGGGCCGGTGATTTTTAAGTTGTGGAAAATCACCATCACCCTGGGCGGCCTGCGCCAGGCTGGCATGATGATGGCACGAATCCTGATGCTGATTACGGGCACCTTCCTGCTGACCTATACCACATCGCCCATCGCCCTGACCGACGGCTTGGAGACACTGCTTGGCCCGCTGAAGAAAATTCACGTGCCGGTCCACGAGCTGTCCATGATGATGTGCATCGCTCTGCGATTTATCCCCACTCTGATCGAGGAGACGGACAAAATTATGTGCGCCCAGAAGGCCAGAGGTGCGGATTTTGAAACCGGCAATCTCATCGACCGGGCCAAGGCGCTGATCCCCATTCTGGTGCCCCTGTTCATCAATGCGTTCCGCCGTGCGGACGAGCTGGCCACGGCTATGGAGTGCCGCTGCTACCAGGGCGGCGAGGGCCGCACCAAGATGAAGCAGCTCCATTTCCACCGCATCGATTTTGTGTCCTTTGCCGTGGGCGGCGGGCTTATGGCAGTGGTTGTGGCCCTGGGCCAGTTGGGACTGTGAGGGCTTATGCGGAATATTGCATTGGTTTTAACTTACCTGGGCACTCGCTACCATGGCTGGCAGGTGCAGAAAAATCTGCCTACCGTGGCTCAGACCGTGGAGAAGGCGGTGGCTATGGTGGTGGGACACGAGGTTCACGTCACCGGCTGCGGCCGTACCGATGCCGGGGTGCATGCTCGGGTGTATGTGGCGAATTTCCGCACCACCTCTACCATCCCAGTGGAGCGGCTGCCCTACGCCCTGAACACCCATCTGCCCTGCGATATTGTGGTGCGGAGGGCCTTTGAAGTCCACGACAACTTCAACGCCATCGGCTCCTGTGTGCGCAAGGAGTACACCTACCAGATTTACAATTCCCGGCTGAAAGACCCCTTTTATGTAGACCGGGCCTGGTTTTATCCCCGGCATTTGGATGAAACCATCATGCAGGCGGCGGCCAGCCAGTTTGTGGGCACCCACGATTTTGCAGCGGTGAGAAGTGTGGGCACGGATGTCAAATCCACCGTCCGCACCGTATATTATTACAACGTGGAGCGTCGGGGAGATGTGGTGCTGCTGAAGGTCTGCGCCAACGGCTTTTTGTATAACATGGCCCGGGCTATGGCAGGCACGGTGGTGTACGCTGCGGAGGGGAAGATTCTCCCGGAGCAAATCGGTGCCATCCTGGATTCCGGCAACCGCACAGCTGCCGGTCCTACCGTACCGCCGGGAGGGCTGTACATGACCCATCTGTGGTACGACGACGGCGTGCAGGCATTTGAAGCCGGCAGCGACTGGACGTAACCATTCCTGAATTGACAGTTGGCAGAACCTGAGCCAACTGTCAATTTGCGCATTGTCGGTTCGTTCATAATTTGTTATCCCTTTTTCCTTTGTATTATGCTATACTTAGCCGCAAAGGAACGAAATCCTTGGATAAGGAGCGTGAAACACATGCAGCCAAAAATGTGCAGCAAATGTAAAAAGAATATCGCCGTGGTGTTTATCACCAAAATTGAAAACGGCGCAACGGTAAACGAGGGCTATTGCCTGAAATGTGCCCGGAGCCTGGGCATTCCCCAGATTGACCAGGCGGTGAAGCAGATGGGCATTTCCGAAGAGGACCTGGACCTGCTCAGCGACGAGATGAGCAGCATGTTCGGCCAGCGGGACGACAGCGAGGACCATGACGACGATGAAATCGACAGCCAGACGGCTACCTTCCCGCTGCTCAATCAGCTTCTTGGCGGCCCCAACAACCTGCCGGACCAGCCTCAGCGCCCCACCTCCCGGAAGGAAGAGCCGGAGAAGCAGAAGAAAAACAAAAAGCATAAATTCCTGGACAGCTACTGCATGAACCTGACAGGCCGGGCCAGAGAAGGAAAGCTGGATACGGTCATCGGCCGGGATATGGAGACGGAGCGGGTCATTCAGATTCTCAACCGCCGCCAGAAGAACAACCCCTGCCTGATTGGTGAACCGGGCGTGGGCAAGACCGCCATTGCCGAGGGCCTGGCCCAGCGGATCGTGGCCGGAGATGTGCCCTATAAGCTGCGGGACAAGGAAGTATTCCTGCTGGACTTGACGGCCTTGGTGGCAGGCACCCAGTTCCGGGGCCAGTTTGAAAGCCGGATGAAGAGCCTGATTGGGGAAATCAAGGAGTGCGGCAACATCATTCTGGTGATTGACGAGGTCCATAACCTGGTGGGAGCCGGAGATGCAGAAGGCTCCATGAACGCTGCCAACATCCTCAAGCCCGCCCTGTCCCGGGGTGAGATTCAGGTGATCGGCGCTACCACCTTTGCCGAGTACCGCAAGTATATCGAGAAGGATGCCGCCCTGGAGCGCCGCTTCCAGCCGGTGACGGTGGCGGAGCCTACCATTGCCGAGGCCAGCCAGATTATGCAGGGCATTGCCAAGGCCTATGCCCAGTTCCACGGGGTGGAGATTTCCCCGGAGATTGCCCACCAGTGCGTGGTGCTGTCTGAGCGCTATATCACCGATCGCTTCCTGCCGGATAAGGCCATCGACCTGCTGGACGAAGCCTGTTCCGACGTAAACCTGCGCTGCAAGGAGATTTCCCGGCTGGCAGAGCTGAAAAAGGAGCGGGACGACTATGAGCTGGAACTGCGGATGCTCAACGAGGATACCGAAAACCAGGACTATGAGCGCCTGGCGAAGATTCGCAGCAAGCTGATGCAGCTGGCGGCCCAGATCGAGCAGCTGGAAGCCCTGCCCAAGCCTGCGGTGACCATGGAAAACCTGGCCCGCATCATTGAACTGTGGACCAAAATTCCTGCCTCTAAAATCAAGGCCCAGGAATACGAGCAGATCAAGGGCCTGGCAGACCGGCTGAAAACCCACATTGTAGGCCAGGATCAGGCGGTGGAAGCCGTGGCCCGGGCCATTCGCCGGAACCGGGTGGGCATTTCCCCCAAGAAACGGCCGGTGTCCTTCATCTTCGTCGGCCCCACCGGCGTGGGCAAGACGGAGCTGGTAAAGCAGCTGGCAGATGATTTGTTTGACAGCGTAGACAGCCTGATTCGGCTGGATATGTCCGAGTATATGGAAAAGCACACCGTTTCCAAGCTGATTGGCTCGCCTCCCGGCTACGTGGGCTATGATGAGGCCGGGCAGCTGACGGAGAAAATCCGCCGCCGTCCCTACAGCGTGGTGCTCTTTGATGAGATCGAGAAGGCCCATCCCGATGTGCTCAATGTGCTGCTGCAAGTGCTGGACGATGGCCGGATTACCGACTCTCAGGGCCGGGTGGTGAATTTTGAAAACACCATCATCGTCATGACCTCCAACGCCGGCTCCGAGGGCCGTGTGGCAGGCCTGGGCTTTGGCCGGACGGAGCAGGATATGGTGAAGGAACGGACCATGGGCGCCCTGCGGGAGTTCCTGCGGCCGGAGTTCCTGAACCGCATCGACGAAATCATCACCTTCAACCAGCTGACCCGGGAGGACTTCCTGGGCATTGCGGACATCATGCTGGCAGAGCTTCGCCAGAGTCTGGAAGCCCGTGGGTTGGCTCTGACCTGGGGGCAGGAGCTTGGCCAGTGGCTGGCAGACAAGGCCTATTCCGCCGTCTACGGCGCCAGAAATCTCCGCCGCACCATCCAGCGGGAGCTGGAGGACCCCATTTCGGAAGCCATCATCGACTCCTTCGACAATCCCATCCACGCCATTGCCATCCAGGTGGAGGACGGGAAGATCCAGCTGAAAACTGAGTAATGAATTGGAAAAAGGCATCGTCTGTTTTGCGTGCAGACGATGCCTTTTTAGATTGTATGAAAAATGTCCGTGGGGGAGCAAAGGAACGTGCGGCTCATATCCTCTAAAATCCAAAGATTCCAATATTTCCACAAGAACGGACGGCTACATGTTGGCAGGCGCTTTTTCCAAATGGGAAAGCCGTGCGTTGACGGTGGTGCTGAGGAGAATATACACCAGTACGATTACAGCTTCCAGTACCAGCGGGGAGTAGGGGCGGGGATACAGGGTCATCAAGCACCGCAAGAACAGTCGCACGGGCAGGTAGCTGGCAAACCAGACGGTGATTTTGTAGAATTGCAGGCGGTAGGATTTGTTAGCCGGATGCCGGTGCCAGGCAAACTCAAATCCGGCAATCAGGCCCAGCATAGGCAGAATGGACAGCGCGGTAAAAACCTCATTTTGCAGTACAAACAGGCAAACCAATTGCAGCACCACCGCCATCCCTTCCAAAATGGCAAGAAAGGCTATGGGAACTCCGGACTTGGCCGGTGCAGAGGACGGCGCAGCAGATTCCGGGGCGTTATCCAGCAGGAAATCCGTACTTACCTGAAACAGCTTGCTCAGCTGTACTACGTTTTCTAATGTTGGGGCGCTGGTGCCCAGCTCCCACCGGGAAATGGTCTGGCGGGACACCGCCATTTTCTCTGCCAAATCCTCCTGGGACAGGCCATGCTGCTTGCGCAGGGTGAGAATGTTTTGGGATAGGCTCATAAAATGCCTCCTTTCGTACCCCTATTTTACCATATTGCCGGGAAAATTGCCACCACAAGGATGTGTCATTTTGTCAAGCGGCGCTTGCGCATACTCCAAAAAGTGGCGGCATAGTCTGCTTTGAGGTGATACCATGGGCTATCAGATTCACTACGAGGGTACAGAGCCGGGGGCGAAGAAACCGGGGCGCTTTACGGCCCGGCTGGGGGCAGGACTGCTGGCCATGGGGCTTCTGGTCAGCTGCCTGTGGCCCCGGTGGGCGGACCAGCTGCGCCAGGTGGTGCTGCCGGGAAATCCGGCGGTGACGGCGGCAGCCTGGGAGAATTTGACCCAGCAGCTGCGCACCGGGGAGCCGCTGAGCCAGGCGCTGGAAGCCTTTTGCAGGAGCATCCTCCGCCATGGGAATTAGCCCCTGGGCCTGCTATCTGGGGGCGCTGCTGCTGTTGCTGGTGCCGCTTCGCTGGCTGCTGGCAGCGGCGGCAGCAGCGGCTTTCCACGAGCTGTGCCACTGGGCTGCTGTGAGACTTCTGGGCGGACGGGTGACGGCGCTGCATCTGGGGGCAGCGGGGGCAAAAATGGAGGCAGTATTGGAAGGGCGGGGAAGGCAGCTGGCGGCCATTCTGGCAGGCCCGGCGGGGAGCCTGGCGCTGGTAGCTCTGTGCCGCTGGATGCCCCGGCTGGGCCTGTGCGCCGGCATCCAGGGCCTGTTTAATCTGCTGCCGCTGCGGCCCCTAGACGGCGGCCGGGGGTTGGAACTGGTGCTGCTTGCCTGGTGTCCCCGCCATGGTGCAGCGATTCTGACGGCAGTGGAATGGGCGGTGCGTCTTGCAATGCTGCTGGGGGTGCTGGCGCTGTGGGGTGTGGAGGGGCTGGCCCTGGCGGCAGTGGGGCTTTGCCTGGATGCGTTGGGAAAAAATCCTTGCAAAAGGCGGCGTTTCAGGGTACAATAACACTTGTTGTACACAGAAAGAGGGAACACTATGACCGAATTGAAAAAACGCATCCTCCCCACGGTGCAGAAGCCTGCCCGATACACCGGCGGGGAATGGGGCGAAATCAAAAAGAACCTGGATGACGTCCGGGTGCGGGTGGCGTTCTGCTTCCCGGATACCTATGAGATTGGCATGTCCAACGTGGGCATGCGGATTCTCTATGGTGTGATGAATGAAATGAAGGGCGTCTGGTGCGAGCGGGTGTTCGCCCCCTGGGCGGATATGGAGCAGGCCATGCGCCAAAACAACCTGCCTCTGTGGGCGCTGGAAAGCCAGGACCCGGTGCGGGAATTTGACATGATCGCCTTCACCATCGGCTACGAGATGGCCTATTCCAATGTGCTGAATATGCTGAACCTGGCTGGGGTGCCCCTGCACGCCCGGGATCGCCAGGGGCTGAAAAACATGGTCTTTGCCGGCGGTGTGTGCACCTTCAACCCGGAGCCGCTGGCGGAGTTTGTAGACTTCTTCTCCCTGGGCGAGGGCGAGGAGAGCACCGTGGAAATTGTGTCGCTGTATGACCGGGCCAAGGCCCAGGGTTGGACCAAGGACCAGTTCCTGCGGGAAGTGGCGAAGATTCCCGGGGTGTATGTCCCCAGCTTTTACGAGCACCAATACAATCCCGACGGCACGCTGGCGGCCATCCTCCCCCAGGAGGGAGCGCCGGAGACGGTGACCAAGCGGATTGTGCAGGATTTGGACAAGGTCTATTTCCCCACCCAAATGATTGTGCCGTCCACGGAGATTGTCCATGACCGGGCCAATTTGGAGGTGTTCCGGGGCTGCATCCGTGGCTGCCGGTTCTGCCAGGCAGGCTTCAGCTGCCGCCCGGTGCGGAAGAAAAGCCCGCAGGTGCTCTACCGCCAGGCGGTGGAGACATTGGAGCACTCCGGCTTCAATGAGATTACGATTTCCAGCCTGTCCACCTCCGACTACCGGGGGCTGAAGGAGCTGACCGACGAGCTGATCCCCTATTGCGCCGACCGAAAAATCAACCTGTCCGTGCCGTCTCTCCGGGCGGACAACTTCTCCCGGGAACTGATGGAGAAGCTCCAGGCGGTGCGCAAAACCGGCCTGACCTTCGCCCCGGAAGCGGGCACCCAGCGGCTGCGGGATGTGATCAACAAGAACCTGACCGAGGAGGAAATCCTGAGCACCTGCACCCAGGCCTTCCAGGGCGGGTGGAACAGCGTCAAGCTGTATTTCATGCTGGGTCTTCCCACGGAGACGGACGAGGACGTGCTGGGCATTGCGGAGCTGGTCTATAAGGTCATTCAGGCTTGGAAGGAACATGCTGTCAATAAGAAGCGTGGTCTGCGGGTCCATGTGGCTACCGCCTATTTTGTGCCCAAGCCCCACACCCCCTTCCAGTGGGAGCAGCAGATTACCCCCCAGGAATATCTGCGCCGGTGCCATCTGCTGAAATCCCACTTCTATTCCAAGTCCATTGTCTACGACTACCACAGCCCGGATCTGAGCCGCCTGGAAGCGGTGTTCGCCCGGGGCGACCGGCGGTTGGGGCCGGTGCTGGAAGCAGCGGTGGCCAGCGGCGCCAGACTGGATGGCTGGGACGAGTATTTTAACTACAGCAAGTGGTTCGATGCCTTCCAAGCCTGCGGTGTAGACCCGGATTTTTACACCACCCGTGGCTATGGCGAGGAGGAAATCCTGCCCTGGGACCCCATTGACGTAGGCGTGAGCAAGCGGTTCCTGCTTCGGGAGCGGCACCAGGCGTATGCAGGTGTGGTGACCCCGGACTGCCGCCATGGCTGTTCCGGCTGCGGCGCCAATGCCCTTTTGAAGGAGGTGGCCTGCGATGCTTAGAGCACTGTTTGAAAAAACCGGCAATGCGGCCTATATTTCCCACTTGGATTTGATGCGCCTGTTCCAGCGGGCGTTTAAGCGGGCTGGGCTGCCCCTGACCCACACCCAGGGCTATAACCCCCGGCCCTCGGTGTCCATCGCCCTGCCTATGAGCCTGGGCGCTGAGAGCCTGTGTGAGCTGCTGGACTTTGATCTGGAAGAAACGTACCAAGACTTGGAAAACATGCGCCAGCGGCTCAATGAGACGCTGGTAGAGGGCGTCCAGGTGCGGCAGATTTACGAGGGCGGCAGCAAGCTGAAAAACCTGGCGCTGCTGGAAGCGGAGCTGACCTTTGAATATGATGCCGGCGTACCGGAGGGGGCGAAGGCCGAGCTGGAAGCGCTGTTCGCCCGCAACGACCTGACGGTGGAGAAAAAAAGCAAGCGGGGCATCCAGCAGCAGGAGATTTCCTCCATGGTGCGTCGGGTGGAAATCACCCAGACATCGCCCCAGGAGCTGACCCTCCGGGCGCTGGTCCACTGCCAGAATCCGGCGCTGAACCCCATGCAGCTGGCTGTGGCGGTGGAAACCTACCTGCCCCACCTGCGGCCGGACTTTGTCCGCTGCTGCCGACTGGAAGTCTATAATGAGGCGGAGGAAATCTTCAGGTGAAGTTTGACGGAAGGGACATGCCCTTGGTGGAAAAATGCAAAGTTGCCTGGGAGCGGAATGGCTATCTTATGCGCCTGGCGGAAAAAGAGGATGCGGAAGCCTACTATAAACAAAATTACTGCCCTTTAGACAAAGAGGTGGTGCGCTTTACCGGGTGCAAGCCGACGTTTTCCCGGGAGGAAGTGGTTTCTTTCTTCTGTGCTTGCGCCGATGACCCGGAGCGGTATGATTTTTTGATTTTTGCTCCGGATGGCCGCATTGTGGGGGAAAGCGTCCTGCATGAAATCGACTGGAATTTGAAGCAGGCAGGCTTTCGCATTGCCCTGTTTCAGAAAGAAGCCAGGGACCGGGGGATCGGAACTTGGGCCACGGAAGTTACCCGGGATTTTGCATTTGGAGAATTGAAGCTGCATCGGCTGGAACTGGAAGTATATTCCTTCAATCCCCGGGGGCGGCATGTTTATGAAAAAGCGGGCTTTCAGGTGGAGGGCGTGCTGCGGGATGCCGTCAAAGACGGGGAGCAGTATGCTGATGTAATTCTGATGGCTCTGCTGGAAGACGATTGGAAAAGGAAATTTACAAAAAAAGGAGAATAATCATATGGACGAAATGATTCTGTTGGAGGAGTGCCCCATCTGCCGTGGGGCCGGCATGATTACCCACGAGGGCGGCTGGTGCGTACAGGTGGAGTGCGCCGATTGCAGCGCCCACACGGTGTATATGGAGTACAACAACGACCAGGAGAAGAAAGAGGCGGAACAGGCGGTGGCCCACCTGTGGAACATCGGCAAGGTGGTCAGCAGCGAGCGTGGAGAATGATTTGGCGGCGCTGGTGCGCCAGAGAATGGCCCAGCTGTCCCAGACGGCTCCTGGCTCCATTGGGGACATGCTGGACTTCCAGCTTCTGGAATATCAGCCCCAGACGAAGACCTTCCGGATGCGCTGCCAGACCCAGCCGTGGATGCGCAATGCCTATGGCACCCTCCACGGCGGCCTGGGGGCGGCAATTCTGGACCAGGCTATGGGATTTGTTGCGTATTCCATGAAGCCGGGGGAGGGGATTGCCCCAACGGTGCAGCTGTCGGTGGATTACCACCGGCCCCTGCGCCCCGAAGCGCCTGTGGAGGTGACCGTTCGCCCGGTGCACCTTGGTGCGACGTTGATGAAATTTACCGCCGAAGCCGCCCAAGCAGATCAACCGGACAAGCTCTGCTTGTCGGCGACAGGAATTTTTTGCTACAAAGCAGTCTGAAAAAGTTTGAAATACCAACTGAAATCCTCCACAAAGCCGGAAAAGAACACTGACTTTGTGGAGGAAAGAAAAAAGTTCAAAAAATTTTGAAAAAAACGAAAAAAGTACTTGCATTTTCTCGCAGGATGTGTTATTATATCCAAGCGCTGAGGGGAACAGCAAAAAACAAAACAAAATATCCGGGTGTGGCGAAGTTTGGTATCGCGCTTGAATGGGGTTCAAGAGGCCTCGAGTTCGAATCTCGACACTCGGACCAAATCAGGGTAGTTTCTAAGAAACTACCCTGATTTTTTAATTTTGTTGCTATGTGATTCCATGCGTTCTTCTGGTGGTTGCTACGTGGTTGCAACCCGGTTGCTACGTAACTATGCGAAAAAAGTAGGACCTTTTAGGTCCTGCTTTTTATGCCATCATGCGGACGGCAGCGGTCAATGTAGAATTGTCCTGGTCGATATATGTATCGGCAGTCATGCTGTATTCCGTGTGACCCATAATCTTCTGGATGTCCTCAGGCCGGGCCCCTGCCTTGGCCATTTGCGTTCCAAATGTATGGCGGGCGCTGTGTGGTGTCAAGTCTGCTGGAAGCCCTAGTGACTCCATGCAGGGCCGCCATACCCCGATATTGAAAGTGTCCTTGTTGTATGGCTTCCCATCGGGACGGGGATACAGGGGGCCTGTTGAGCGGGCGTACCAGGCATCAATGATGGGCTGTATGTTGGGGTGCACAGGGACAACACGGTCCCGACCGGCATCGGTTTTTAGACCACCCCGAAGGACCTTCTCCTTCGGATCGTAACTAAAGCGGGTAAGCTGGCACAGCTCTGATACCCGTAGGCCGGTATAGCACAGAACTAGACAAGCGTCTCCGCCTCGGGCGGTCTGCCAATTCGCTTTCAATTTTGCAAATTCCAAATCGGTCATGGCCCGGCGCTTTCCGGCTTCCATTTTCGGCAGCTTAGCCAGGCTGGCGTAGTTGCGGTCTATGATATGATATTCCATAGCATAGGCACACAGCTGGGTTAGCAGAGCTTTAATTTTTGTGATATAACTCTTGGACAGGCTTTGGCGGGCCACGGTGCCGTCTGGCCCGTATTCATCGTGTGCGTAGTAATCCAACAGCTCTCGGATCAGCCCCACGCTGATGTCCCTGACGAGTATGTCAGCCAATGCAGGGGAGGGGCATTGGGCGATTTTGGTCCAGCTGGTGGTCCAGTTGGTTTGTGTGGATTTCCCCAAATCTATAAATGCCGGGGTCGTGCACCATTCATCATACAGCTGCCGGAGCGTGTAGGTGTATTTGGGGGAAGGGTGTTGCAGATATAGGTCCAGTGCGGCTCGTGCTTCTTTTGCGGATGGAAACGCTCCTATTTTGGCCCGGATGGTAATTACCCTGTTTTGGGCATCGGTGTCGTATGTGGCGGGAGCGTAGGCCACATACTTGGTACTGTGGGCATATTTCCGTCGGACGATGCTGCCGCTGCCATTTTCTCGTTTGGCCATAAAATTTACCTTGCCTTTCCGGGGCCAATCTGCTATGATAAACAGGCAGACTGCCCCTATCGATTTGTGGGTTTGTGGTATTCTGTTCGTCCGTCTCAGGGGTAGGATACTGGGACGGACATTTTTTGTAGTTGTGCCCAAGTTGGGCACATTGAAAACAAATATAAAAATATGTGTTTTCTTGTTGGCAAATATAAAAGTATGTGTTATACTAATAGCGTCAGGAGGGAAGCTATAATGAGAAGCTACTCATCAAGGGAAGTCCTCAAGGCACTCAAGGATGATGGGTGGTACGTCGTCAATGTTGTGGGCAGTCATCACCAGTTCAAACACCCGACAAAACCCGGGCGAGTGACGGTGAAGCATCCAGACAAAGACATCCCCCGCAAAACCCTTGACAGCATTGAGCGGCAGTCAGGTCTCCGGTTTCGGTGACCTGACCCCTCCTGACACACCCTAAGGAGGTTGTGCATATGGCAAAGAAAGTGGAACGCTATTTTTATCCTGCGGTATTCACTTATGAAGATGGGCAGGAGATCGCTGTGTCTTTCCCGGATTTGGATGTAGCTACCAGCGGTGAGAATGACCACGATGCACTCATGTCAGCCCGGGAGCTGCTGGGCTGTGTTATGTTTGGCCTGGAAGAGGATGGCGACCCCATCCCTGCACCCACACCGCTGAACGCTGTGTGCGTGCAGCCGAATGAACGGGTGGTGCTGGTGGATGCCTATATGCCGTCCATTCGGATGGCTCAGAACAACAAGTCCGTCAATCGGACTGTAACTCTCCCTGCATGGCTGAACGCCGCAGCACTGGAACGGAACATCAATTTTTCTCAAGTCCTGCAAGACGCTCTAAAACATCAAATCGGCCTGCTTTGATTCCTCACCGGTGCCCAAGTTGGGCACCGGCTTTTTGTTTATACCCGTTGAGTCTCTGGTAGCTCTGATATGCCAGTTCCTGGGGGGGGGAATGTGCGAAATCTCAAATTGTGCCCAAGTTGGGCACATTATTCATCGGCAGCACTGTTGTCAGCAAACTGCTGCCAGCGTGCATATTCATTTGGGTCTGATTTGATGCGTTCATCAATGGCCAAGCTTTCACGGTATTCTGCGGCTTCGGCCGCCATTGTCCATGTAGCGGTCAGACCCTTACTCTCTACCAGTGCCTTGATACTCGCAAGATCGGCCCGGAAGAACTCTTTCCGTGGATTGACCTTGTTCATCTGTGTTATTGCCAGGTCATGGTGCAAGGCGGTTTCCAAGGCAGGAGCATCATCGCTTTCGATAAATGCGTGAACATCAAAGGGGAAGGGCACGGAAGCGTCTCCCAGTTCTTTCACCCGGTCGATAGGGTCAAGGCGGCGGGTCATACCTACTTTGTATACATTTTCACCGAAGGAGCCAACATTGGAGATGATGTACACAGTACCCCTTTTGGTTTGCTGAGCCATGGATAGTGCCCGTTGGTTCTTTTCTTCTGCTTCCTTTAGCTTTACCTCAAATTCGGCGATCTGGGCTTCATACTTAGCTTTCTGTTCCTCTGATGCAGCGGCCAGCATTGCTTTTGCTTTCTCCATAGCTTTTTGCAACATGGCTTCTTCTTTGGCTGCTTCCCGCTGAGCTTTCTCGTATTCTCTCCGGGCCTTTTCTTCTTCTCTCATTTTTTCTCGGAGAGCCCGCTGTTCGTCCTGAGCTTTCTTTTTCAATTCCTGAACAATCGTTGCCCATTTTAATTCATCTAGCCGGGCGTTTAGATAGGTTTCCAGAATGTGGGCGTTTTGGAATGCTGCGCCGTTGCGATTTACCAACTGGTATGCATCTTTGATTTTCTGTTCCAGAATGCCATAATTGTCTTGCTTGACTTTGGAGAGGATCGAGTCAACCTTTCCATTAAATGCATCGACCACAAATTGAATTGCTGTCTGCCGTCTGTAGTGGTCGCTATAGTCACAATTGGCAGCCGTCTTATCAGCCACCATCTGTGCACTGACAGCCCGGGCTTCTTTTAGCTTTTGGCCGGCTTCTGTATAACCAAATTCTTCTGCCAATTCATCAAGCAGGGAATAAGAAGGTTTGAGCCATTCGTCGCCATATCCTTGTATGATCCGTTTCATGGCAGCTGCCGTTTGTTCGTACTCCTGAGCTTTCCCTTGAGCTTTGATTGCATCCCCGGCAATTTCTTCCGCTTTGGCTTTTGCATCCGCTATAATTCTATCGGCAGATATGCGAGATAGCCGGGCAGCTTCGCTTGACGCATCTTCGGTCTTTTTCGCTCTCTCTCGGATGTCCAATGCAGCATCTTTCGCTTCTAGTAAAATTTTCTGTGCTTCTTCCTCTGCGTTTATTACCGCCCCATATTTGGCAATCAACTTATCATTCTGGTCAACTTGATACTTAAGTAAACCTTCCTTTTCTCTTAACACTAGATTAAAGTGGGCTGCTTGCCGCTCAACTTCCAACTCTCTGTCATGTATTTTGCTGGCAGCTTCTGCTGCGGCTTTTTTGGCATCTGCATCTTTTTTCTTTCCCTTGTTCTTTTCAAGTAGCCATAAAAGTAAAAATGCACCCGTGGTTAAAAGGAGAAAAATACTCATACTGATATCTTCTTTCTTTTTATTCCGGTGCCCAAGTTGGGCACCGGTTATTTTTATGGATTGCCGTATATGGCGTGGGTATAAGCAACAGCCAGACCGATAATGTGGATGCCTGCGGCGGCTTCGCCGGGGTAGACCATCGGGGGGATTGCGGGGTTTTCGGCCACCAGTGTGACCGTCTGGCCGTCAAAGTAAAAGCGCTTCAGCGTGGCCTCTTCTTCGCCTACCCGGACGGCGGCGATCTGGCCGTTGTCCACCTGCTCCTGCTTGCGGATGTAGACCACATCCCCATCCCGGATGCCTGCATTTATCATGCTGTCGCCTTTACAGGTTAAAGCAAAATCGGCCCGAATATGGTTTGGCAGGTCTACATAATCTGCTATGTTTTCTTCTGCCAAAATAGGAGAGCCACAGGCTATTTGCCCGATCAACGGAACTTTCTGCATTTCCTGCAACGGAACAATATTCTGCGGGATTGTTCCCCAAAACGATTCCGTCCACCCTTGCTTGTTCCGAATGTCAGATTTTCCCAAGAGATAATCCATATCCACATTGAAAATGTCGGCAATTGCTTCGAGCGTTTCAAGCCCCGGCTCTCGCTCCCCACGCTCATACATATTTATACTGCTCTTTGATATTTCTAAGAGCTTAGCAAGATATTGTTGAGACCAGCTTTCTTCGTTTCTTAAATGTCTCAATCGCTCGCAGAACTTTGCCATTTGCACTCCTCCTATTCTTTTATATTGTACACAAAAAGTGCATATTAGGCAAGCTGGAAAAGTGCACAAAATGTGCACTTTATTTTTATGTGTATTTTACTATGCTCAGGTGTTGACTTTTCAGCCCAAGTTGTGTAATATACAGGAAAGAGCACATATAGTGCACGATAGGAGGTGACACAAATGAGCGTCGGGAGCAAACTTAGATCTCTCCGTGGAAATGAAACGCTGCAAGCTACGGCTGATGCCATCGGTATCACAAAATCCGCCCTTGCCATGTACGAAAAAGACAAGCGTGTCCCTAGAGATGAGGTCAAAGTAAGAGTGGCTAAGTACTACGGTGTAACTGTGCAATCTCTTTTTTTTGCGGACAATGAGCACATATAGTGCACATCGATGATTGAGCCAAGTGCTGAAAGGAGGTGGTCTGGATGCTGAGCCTGATCCTTGGCATAGTGGCTGGTGTGTGCGCTACAAAATGGTTTCTGTGGAAGCTGTGCGCTACCGCCCTTGTGCTGGTTATGGTGAAAAGAGATGCGCCCCCATCTCAGGAGGAGACGGAGGCGGCACTGAAAGAAACATGGCTGAGGAAGCTGCATATCAAGAAAGATTGAACTGAGCTTTAATTAGCTCCGTTATGACATTGGAGGAAATCTGCACCAAAGCATCAACCGATGTAGAGCCAATTCGCTTTGCAATCTCTTTTGTCCGTTCCCAGTTTTTGTCCTTTCTCGTATTTTCTAAAAAGCTATGTCCAGCTGGTGACAAATCGATTGCAACGAAACAATCCCCATTGTTCATCTCACGAAACCCCACCAGCAACCCTGACAAGCTGCATTGCCGGAAATGGTACAAAATCTCATTGTGTGCGTACAGCTTGAGCCGTTTTGGAACAAAGTCTTTTGAATATTCAAAAATCATCGTCCCATCTACAGCATCCTCAACAGCCATAAGAACGGCTCTCATACAATCTGGATTCAATTTCATTTGATTCACCTTCCGCCCTAGTATCTCAGCGCTGCAACGCTGGCAAGCCCATTATAGGGCGGGGAGGGGAGAAAAGCAAGGACACAGAAAGGGGGGATATCCCTATGACCAATGAAGAATTGATGGCCCACCGAAAGATTGGGCCGGAAACTGCTGCCGAATATTTGCAGGACGGCACCACGGCCCAGGAAATTCGGGTCCTGGCCCAGAAGGGGCTCAGTCCATTCTGCACGGCTCACCAGCCAACAGGCCGCCGCTGGGTCTACCGGGTAAACCCAGGACTGCTGATGAAGTACAAGGCCGGGGAGCTAGGTATGTCCCTGCGCCGGTAACGCCTCTGGGGCCCGTGGCGTAAACGGGCCACCCCAGCGGGTCTCCTTACCTCTTACCCGCAAAAACTTCATAGCGGCCCGATTCCGTGGTATCGGGCCGCACCATGGGCGGGAGGTGCTTTGGCAAGCACACCCAGCAGCACACTGGGAGATTGCCGGTTCGATCCCGGCCCCGCCCTCCAGGCGCATACGCTGTGCGCCCATGGCGATTATCTCCTAAACCCAATCCTACGCTGACAGCAGGGAAAGACCGCCCGCCGGAGCCGAGCCATCTCCGGCGGTTATACGGGGCGGCAGGTTTGCAAAATGGGTGACTTCGTCCCAGGCAAGGCGGTTCGAGTCCGCCTCGCCCCGCCAGAAGCCCGGAAGGGCGCATAATTTTTCAAAAATCCGCAAAAGGGGAGTGGCGACACATGAAAAAGATTGCATAAAGCCGCAGACCGGGTGTAAAGCCCCACCCGGTCTGCGGCATAGAAAAAGGCGACGCCCGCCAGCGCCGCCTAAAAATCATCCATAAAGGAGATTTATACAGTGCTATTATACCATAATTTGAAAAAAAATCAAGGGGAGGTGGACTGAAATGGCGATTTTTCGTGTGGAAAAGAACCAGAATTATACCACCGTCTCCAATTATCACCTGCGGGATGCAAACCTTACCCTGAAAGCCAAGGGGCTGCTGACCCAGATGCTGTCCCTGCCGGAGGAATGGGACTACACCCTGACCGGTCTGGCGCAGATCAACCGAGAGGGCAAGGACGCCATCCGCACTGCTGTCCAGGAGCTGGAGCAGGCGGGCTACATCATCCGCCGCCAGACGCATGACAGCGCCGGAAATTTTGCCGGGAATGAGTACATCATCCACGAGCAGCCTACCACCCTTCCCACGGCTCAGGCCTACGCCGAATACGGCCCGGAGGAAGAAGCACCGTTGTCGGAAAATCCCACAACGGATGCACCGTCGTTGGAAAATCCGTCGTCGGAAAAACCGTCGTCGGAAAATCCAACGCAATTAAATAAAGATATATCAAGTAAAGATAATAAAAGAAAAAATAAAAAGAAAGAGCCGACCTACACACCGCTGACGGATGAGCAGCTGAGTGCGTATGTGATCCAGTGCATCAAGGCCATTGCCACCCCCATCTGGACAAACGAGGCGAAGAACGCCGTGTACATCCATGTGATGCAGCTGTACAGCGAATACCGGGAGGTGCGCAAGGCCCGGCCCATGCGGACAGAAACCAGCGTCCGCCGGACTTTTGAAAAGCTCCAACGGTGGGCAGGTGACGACCCCAGAGCCATGTTGGATATTTTGGAAGAAGCTGTTTCCAACGGCTGGCAGGGCATCCATCCGCCCCACGGGCAAGACAAACCGGCGCAACCTGCTGGGGATGAGGTGGTGCGGACATGGCTGTAAACTCTCAAAACTGGCTGGATGCTCAGTACAGTGTCCTGGGTTCTATCCTGTTGGCCCCGGAAACGGCCCCTATGGTGATGCAGGAGCTGCGGGATGCCGATTTCTCCGGCCAGAGCCGCACGGTTTTTCAGGCCATGCGGAAACTGTTTTCCGAAAACGTCCCCATTGACCCGGTTTCCGTCAACGCCAAACTGGGTGGGAAATACAACGATTTTCTAATCCAGCTGATGCAAATTACACCCACGGCCAGCGGCGTGGAGTACTACATCAGTCTCTGCCGTGACCAGTCCAAGTCAAACCGCCTGCGGGAGTTGGCTGCGCAAATAGTGGCCACCGAGGACCCGGAGGAGCTTCGGAAGCTCCAGGAACAGACTGCTGGGCTGGGTGTGAGCCACTCCAAGGTACGGATCACCACCATGGCCGATGCCATGCGCGATTTCATGGCAGAACAACAGAAAAAGCCGGACTATCTCAGCTGGCCAATCCCTGAGCTTAACGGGGTTCTGTTTACAGAGCCGGGAGACTTTGTGGTGCTGGGCGGCTATCCGTCCGCAGGCAAGACAGCATTTGCTTTGCAGTGCCTGTGGCACATTGCTGACAGCCGGAGGGTGGGGTTCTTCTCCTTGGAGACCACAGCGAAAAAACTCTTCTCCCGGCAGATCGCAGCCATCAGCCAGATTGGCATGGGCAAGATCAAATCTCACGCACTGAATCAAAAGGATTGGGACAGGCTCTGCGCCCTGTCTGCCGGTGTGGTGGCAAAAAATGTGGAATTGGTGGACGCTGCGGGCTACACCGTGGACGATGTCCGGGCGGTGACCCTGATGCGTGGTTATCAGGTGATTTTTGTGGACTACCTCCAGCTGCTGCAAGGCCCTGGCGCAGGTCGGGTGGAGCAGGTCACAGGAATCTCCATCGCCCTGCATACGCTGGCCCAGTCGCTGGGGGTTACGGTAATTGCTCTGTCCCAGCTTTCCCGGCTGCCGAAGGACAATCCCAATAAGCTGCCAGATATGTCCAGCCTTCGAGAGTCCGGCCAGATCGAGCAGGATGCCGATGCAATCCTGCTGCTATCGCTGGCCAACCACAATGACCGGGACGGCTCACGGGTTTTGCAGATCGCAAAAAACAAAGAGGGTACCCGGCCGGATATGGTCCTGGACTTCCACGGCGATACCCAGACATTTACAAAATCCAAAAATACGAACGCCGTCCTGGCACAGTTTATTTATGCCGGCAAACAAGCCAAGTTAAAGAACAAGGCTTCTTCGGAGCTGGTTTATCAGCAGATGGAACTGCTGCCGGAGGATACGGAGGTGCCGTTCCATGACTAAACAGAAACTGATAAAGGAACTGTCTCGATTGCGGGTTGAGACGGGATTGGCTGTGAGTACGAGCGTAATTGTAGCACCCACGGGTGCCGGATTCTGCGAGAAGCGGAGATGCTGATTGCCAATGTGGCCCCGATGCGGCACGCACGGTGGAATAGGCCGTATATATCGTGGTTCTTTCCGCTGAAAATTAAAGATTCGCATTGTTATTGCACTTACTGTGGGAACCCAGCTAAACACAGAAAAACAACTAACTACTGCTCTTACTGCGGTGCAAAGATGGATGGAGGTATTGAAGATGCGACTGATTAACCCCTATGCCAGCCTGCTGGGGCTGGCAGCCTTGGCTGTGATCCTGATTTGCGCAAGCAATTGATTTTTGAAAAGAGGTAAAACCATGAGAAAAGTAACAGCAATATTCAACCTGAAAGGCGGCGTGGGCAAAACCACCACCGTCATCAACATGGCAGCCATTCTGGCTGACGAGTACGATGCCAATGTGCTGGTTATCGATGCGGATGCCCAGTGCAACACCACGGAGTTTTTCGCTGCCGAAACCGCAGCGCCCCGGACACTGGCCGGTCTGCTGCGCAGCGGCCTGAGCGTGGGCCAGAGCAGTCGGGTGGATGTGATCCGCAGCGCCAACTACAGCGGTATCGAGCTGATCCCCGCCGAGGACAGTCTTATGGATCTGGATTTGAGCAAGGTGGAGGCCGGAACCGTCCAGGTCAACGTCCTGCGGGCGCTGGTGGAAACCGTTGGTAACTCCTATGACTATATCCTGATCGACTGCCCGCCGTCCTTCTCTGCTGCGTCAGCTGCGGCCTTGGTGGCTGCCGACGATGTGATTATTCCCATCAAAATCGACGCTTTTTCCATTCGGGGCATGGGCAACCTGCTGCGGCAAATCCAAAATATGCAGCAGATCAACCCCCGGCTACGCCTGTCCGGCGTGCTACCTACCATGTGGTATAAGCACCAGCAAATTTTGGAGGCGGAAGAAACCCTCCGGGCAAGCCTGCCCGTCTATCCCCACATCCGGCGCAGCGATACCGTTGACCGGATGACCTTCCAGCAAGCACCCCTGCGGGTCAGCAGCCCCAACAGCGGGGCAGGTCAGGACTACCGGGCATTTGTCCAGGCGTATGTACAGGGGGTGACAAAATGAAAAAGGGAATTTTTGAGCGTTGTCTGTCTGCGGATATAAACGAGACTATGCGTAAAATAGAAGCGGAATTGGAACTGCTTGAGGCGGAAGTCCTGCGTGCGGTGACAGATAACGGACTGAAAACCCAGCTGGATGATGTGGCGCTACTTATGGTGCTGGAACCGCTTGTAGCCGAGCTGCACAGGAGCGTGAGCAACGACCCAAGAGCAAAACTGCTGTACCGTTTAGTGAAAGCAGCGATCACAGTAACAGTTGCGAACAAAGACGCGGAGGGTGACCATCATGTTTGACATCGGATCCGTCCTGAAAAATGTGCCCAACTTGGGCACCGACCGGGAGCAGATCACCTACCTGCCCCGGGAGCAGATCGACAGTGATGAAAAGAATTTCTACCAGCTGAGCGATTTGGAAGGGCTGGCCGACAACATCAGCGTAGTCGGATTGCAGCAGCCCATCCGGGTGCGGCCAACGGCAGACGGCCGGTATACCATTATCTCCGGCCACCGGCGGCGGGCTGCTGTTGAGCTGCTGGCAGCAGACGACCCTGACCGCTGGGCGGAAGTACCCTGCATCATAGACCAAACCCAAATGTCCCCGGCCCTGACCCAGCTGGCCCTGATTTACGGCAACGCCAACACCCGTACAAAAAACGATGCGGAACTGGCCGAGGAGGCCGAGCAGGTGAAAAACCTGCTGTACCAGCTGAAAGAGGAAGAGAGCTTCCAGTTCCCCGGCCGGATGCGGGATCATGTGGCCGAAATCGTCGGTGCCAGCAAGAGCAAGCTGGCCCGGCTGGCGGCGATCCAGAAGGGCCTCAGCTCTGACTGGAAGGTAACCTGGCGGTTGGGTAAGCTGCCGGAGGCATCCGCCTACGTTCTAGCGGCGCAACCGTCCTATTACCAGCACCTTGCCTACGCTTTTTTGTATACCGGAGAAAAACTCACCGTCACCGCAGAGACTCTGGAATACCGCTTCGATCTGATGACCCAGGCCGCCGAGCAGCTCAAGGCATTGCCCTGCCCCGAAGGTGGCATCTGCTCTGCCAAGGATGGTCGGCAGTCGGAGATTCTCAGAGGCAATCCCTATTACTGCCACATGGGGACGGGGTGCTGCAAGGAGTGCCCCAACCTGGAAATCTGCTCCATGGCCTGTATCCCATGCCGGGCGCTGCAACTCCAAAAACAGGAGATTGCCAGGGTTAAGAGGCGCAATGCCAAAGCCGCCGAAAAGGTAGAACGGCATGAACGGGAAGCACCCCTGCTGGACATGATGGGACGTGCTTATAACCGGGTCAAAGCTCTGCGGAAGGAAAAGAGCATTTCCCCGCAGGAATTCTTGGAAAAATCTCAAGGCAGAGTTTACCCCGGGGAATTAGGAAATCTGGAGGCGTTGGAATCTGGCAAATCCAAAATTTCCTATCGGATGCCCGGCGGTATCTGGCCGGATGAAGCCCGGCGGCTGATCCGAACCGCCGATCTGCTGGGATGCAGCGTGGATTACCTACTGGGCCGGGAAGAACCCCCAGCACCAGCATCGGCCGAAAATGTGCCCAACTTGGGCACATGGAAAGACGGACTCCCAAGTGACCCGGGGTGGTACTGTGTCATTGTTGCTGACGGCGAAGATGATTTGTATACCCCGATCATGCACTGGAATGGCTACCGGTGGGATTGCGACTCCGTCGGCTATATACATGATACGGATACTATCCTTGGCTGGTCTCGTGTACCCGCCAATATTCCCACCATGGGGGTGGATGCCCTATGAAAGATGCCGTCTATCCCTATGTCATCGTCAACGCTGCCGGGGCAATCGTATGCCAGGCCCCGGCGGCCTGCCGGTATTCCCGGCACATAGAAAAGAGCCTGCAAGACAGCGGGCACACCATCATCCTGAATGGAAAAAGAATCACGAAACGGGAGGTCAACGAAAATGGAAACGAATGAAGCGGACCGTCTGTATCCCTGCGATTTTTGCATGCAGGCTTCGGAATTTCACAACCATGCCGGCGAGCCGGTCGGTGTCTGCTGCGGGGATTGCGCCCTGTTCGCCCTCCCGGAGAGACACGCCTGCGCAAACGCCGACTGTCGGTTGAATGATGACAGCAACTGCGCCCTGGGGCTGTATGAATGCTGCGGCGCATGGAGGGACCCGGATGAAGAATAGCACGCTGCCCCAGATTGGTGACGAATACCGAGTGTCAAGTGAATTTTCCCTGATGGATGCAAGGGGCAAAAAGCCTGCCGTGGTGGGCAAGGTCATTTCAGTGAACAGAGCCCATCGGTTCGCTGTCCTGAAAATCGAATTCCCTACGGGATTCTACATGGAAAGCTTTACATTCGACGAACTGGCTGGAAAGGGGGTGCGCTGATGTTTACCACAGAGTTCTTTTTTGGTGCTTCCTCGGTGATGGCGCTGGAATTTCTCTCGCTGCTGGCCCTGCTGATTTACTATGGGTGGAAGGGCAAATGAAGATTTTAAGCACTATGCGGGCCGGGCGGGTCGTCCGGCTGGCCCTGTACGCACCCCGGGACCCAAATCCCAACAACCGCCGCCGGGCGATCTCCATCCCCAAAGAGGAAAAGAAGCGGGCCAATCTAAAAACCAGCTACGAGAAAGCCCTCATGGTCACCTGCGCCAATTTTGAACCGGGTGACCTCTGGGTAACCTTGAGCTACCGGGATGCCGATTTGCCCCCGGACAAAGAATCCAGCAAAAAGCCCTGGCGAAAATTCATGCGGCTCCTGCGCCGGGAATACGTCAAAAACGGTGACCCGCTGAAATACATTTACTGCACCCAGATCACCACCCGGGACGGCGGTCTGCGGGTCCACCATCATATGATTATCAAATGCTATGATGAAGCCGACCGGGAAACCATCAAGAAGTGCTGGACCTTTGGGGATGTGACCCACATCCGATATTTGCGGGACTACGACGACATTCTGGACAAGGTGCATTACATGTGCCGTGAGCCCCGAGAGCTGGGCGTACAGGTCCCGGGCGAGCAAATGTGGACAGCAAGCCGGGGCCTGATCCGGCCCAAATTTGAATATACCGTGATTGATAATGACTCGGTGGACATATCTGTGCCTACCGGCTGCACCGCCCTCAGCGACCCGCTACAGCTTCCAGGCTACGGGGGATACAAAACCCTGATCTACTACGAAAAGTGAAGAAAGAAAGGCGCTGCCTTTCTTTCAGGCTGGAGGGAGGTGCTAACTTTAGGACATGGTGGAGATAACTTTTCTCCATGGATTCTCGGACAGAAAAAGGAGGAAACCAGAAATGAGCAAACCAAGATACCGCTGGTGGGGATTCGTCCGGCGGATGATTCGGGACTACCCGGGCCTGAGAAATGCGCTGGAAGATTTACACCAGCAGACCGTGACTCCCTCTCTGTCCGGGACACCTGGCGGCGGTGGCATAAACCGAAGCACTGAAGCAGTAGCCCTGCGCAAACTTCCGAACCGGGATGACCAGGCGGCCTATGAAGCCGTGACCAAGGCCCTGGAAGTGACAGCCCTCTGCCAGAGCGGAAATGAGAAAGCTGAATTGATACGGCTGATGTACTGGGCCAGCTGCCCCATGTCAATCACAGCAGCAGCGGATACCCTGCACATCTCCACCCGGACGGCAAGGCGTTGGCACGCTCAGTTCGTCCGCACGGTGGCCATGTGCTACGGTTTTGCCTTGTGACGAAAGTTGGCCTCCCAGAGCCATCAAACCGTGGTATACTGGTAGCGTGAGAAAAAGCACCAAGGGCCGGGGCGGATGCCTCCGGCCCTTTGCCATTGGAGGTGACGGCCATGGGGCTTGATTACACCAGCGCAAAATGGAAGGCAACTCGGAATCGGGTGCTGCGGCGGGATCGGTATCAGTGCCGGATTTGCCGCAGGTACGGCCGCTACCGGGAAGCCCTGGAAGTGCACCACATTCAGCCCGTGGAAATCCGGCCAGATCTGGCCTTTTCGATGGACAATCTGGTCAGTTTATGCCACGCATGCCACAACAAACAGCACCCGGAGAAAGCCCGAAACCTGGGGCGGCGGTACTAGCCCCCCCACCTTCGGGAACGTAGTTCCCGGGGCGTCCTACTGGCGTGGGTAACTTCTTCCAAATCCGGGGAGAAATTTCAGAGAGGGGGGAAAATCATGGCGGTCAAAACACAAAAACAATGGGGCAATTTGCTGAAAAAATCCTGTCAGGCGGTGGGGACCTATCGGCCGGAATTTGACCTGAAGATTGACCTGGCGGCCCAGCTGCTGGTGGACTGTGAGCAGGCAAAAGCGGAGTTTGAGGCCACGGGCCTGAAACGAACGGTGATGCAGACCAACAAAAACGGCTCCACCAATGAGGTCAAGTCTCCCGTGTATGCCGTGTGGAAGGAAGCCTGCCGGGATGTGAGTGCGATCCTGGGGGATCTGGGACTGGATCCCAAATCCCTGAAAAAGATCGACGAAAATTCCCTCCGGCCAGAAAAGCCCAACGCCCTGGCGGCGGCCCTGAGCCAGCTTGGCTAAAAGCTACAAGCAAATTGCCATTGATTACGCCACCGCCTGCGTCAATGGCAAGGTCCGCAAAGTCGGCAGGGAAGTGGTGCTGGCCGCCGGTCGCTTTTTGGCCGACTTAAAGCGGGATGACCTGGAGCTGCGGACGAAAGACCCGGACTTTGTGATCAACATCATTCAGATGACCATGGTCCACAAAAAAGGCCAGCGGCTGGATGGCACGCCCCTTCTGGGACAGCCGCTGCTGTTGGATAAGTTTCAAATTTTCATCGTTTATAACCTTGTAGGCTTCTACTACCGGGGCACCAATGAGCGCCGGTACAAAGAGGCTTTTATTTTTATCCCACGAAAAAACGGAAAAACGACCTTCGTAGCGGCGCTGGTCTGGGGATTGGCCCTGCTGGATCGAGCCAGCGGGTCGGAGATCTACATCGTGGCGGCATCTCTAAAACAGGCAAACGAGAGCTTCCAGTTTATCCTGTTCTCCTTGCGCTATGCCGGAATGATCGAGGCCTTCTCCGTTCGGGACAACAACCAGGAACACTCCATCCGCTACCAATTTACAGACACAGCTGGAAATGTCACCGGCTCCATCCACATCGAAGCGCTGGCATCCAACCCGGATGCGCAGGATAGTTTCAACTGCAACATGGCCATAGCGGACGAACTCCACGCATTCAAAAAGGCCAGCCAGTATAACCGCTTCAAGGAGGCCATGAAAGCCTACACCAACAAGCTGATGATTGGTATCACCACAGCGGGCGACAACATCAACAGTTTTTGCTATCGGCGGCTGCAATATGCCGTTAAGGTAGTCAAGGGCGTGGTGAAGGACGATACCCTGTTCGTTTTCATTTCCCGGGCGGACCAGGAGGAAAATGGGGCGGTGGATTACACGGCTCCCATCCAGCACCAACGGGCCAACCCGGGCTATGGCACCACCATCCGGCCTGCGGATATCCTACAGGATTCCCTCCAGGCCCAGAATGACCCCCAGCAGCGCAAGGACTTTTTGTCCCGCTCGTTGAATATCTACACCAGCGCCCTGCGGGCCTATTTCAACCTGGACGAGTTTCAGCGCAGCGATCAGAAGTACACCTGGACGCTGGCAGAGTTGGCCAAGCTGAAAATCGACTGGTACGGCGGTGTTGATCTGTCCAAGCTTCACGACCTGACCGCTGCCTGTTTGTATGGGCATTACAAGGGCGTGGATATCATCATCCCGCACGCCTGGTTCCCGGTGGTGGCGGCCCACAAAAAGGCGGAAGAGGATGGCATCCCGCTGTTTGGCTGGAAGGACGATGGTTGGTTGGACATGTGCAACAGCCCGACGGTCAGCCACATGGATGTGGTTGCGTGGTTTGTCAAAATGCGGAATCTGGGATTCCGCATTCGGCAGGTGGGCCACGATCGAAAATTCTGCCGGGAATATTTTCTCGGCATGAAGGAAGCCGGCTTTGACATCGTGGACCAGCCCCAGTACTACTACGTCAAAAGCGAAGGCTTCCGGCACATTGAAGCCGCCGCCAAAAATGGCAGCCTGTACTACCTGCATTCCGAAGCTTACGAGTACTGCGTGGAGAATGTGAGCGCCGTGGAAAAAACGGACGACATGATCCGTTATGAAAAAATTGCAACGGAAACCAGAATTGATGTTTTCGACGCTTCGGTCTTTGCCTGCTGCCGGTATCTGGCAGATATGGAAAAGGCCAGAAAAAATGCCAACTGGTTTGACGAGGAAGGAGACGATTGAACATGGAAGCAAGCGTGTTCCCGGATAACCCTGTATACGAGGCGTTTGTGAATAAATTCAAGCGGAAACTCACAACAGATGACTGTTATACCCCCCCCGAAATTTACACGGCGGTGGCGGGCTGGGCCTGCGAGGAATACGGCATTGACCCAGGCAGCATCGTGCGTCCATTCTACCCCGGTGGGGACTATGAGAATTTTCCCTATCCTGATGGATGTGTGGTCCTGGACAACCCGCCCTTTTCCATCCTCTCAAAAATCTGCGAGTTTTACCTGGAGCGGGAAATTCCATTCTTTTTGTTTGCCCCGGCGCTTACATCCCTGTCCAGCCGCAGAATCGTGATGCGTATGAACCACATTCTTTGCGATGCCAGGATCGTTTACGAAAACGGGGCAGTCGTTCAAACGGGCTTCGTCACGAGCTTTGGCGGTGACATAATCATTCAAACGGCCCCGGAGCTGCATAAACGCATTTTGGGTGCCATGAATCAGCTGAAAACCTCCAAACGCAGAGATCTGCCCAAATATGACTACCCTGACCACATTATGACGGCCGCCATAATGAACCGCTACGCCAGCCATGGCATTGACATGAAAATTCGCCGGTCAGACTGCGTATTTATCCCGGCCCTGGATGCACAGCGGGAACAGAAAAAGGCCATCTTCGGCGGCGGTCTGCTGCTGTCTGATCAGGCAGCAGCCATGCGGGCAGCGGCTGAATTCCGCACTGCCGGGGAATCGTCTGCTGCGGCCGTCAAATGGCCGCTGTCTCCCAGAGAATTGGAGATTGTGAAAAAACTAGGAGGCTCTGACAAATGAGCAAAAAACGAAAACACAAACCCACCACCAGGGCCGAGCCTGCGGCAACTGCCGCCCCGGTCAGCTGGCTGTGTTCACCCGATGCTTTTTCGGTCCTGTGCGGAACGGGCTATACCTCGTTGGCGCAAAACCCGGAGATCTGCGCCGCCGTGGACACCGTGGCAAAACTGATCGGGGCTATGACCATCCACTTGATGGAGAATACCGCCGATGGTGACATCCGCATTCGCAACGGTCTGTCCCGGAAAATCGACATTGAGCCGAACCAGTATATGAGCCGGTCGAACTTAATGCAGTGGGTGGTCAAAACCCTGTATCTGGAAGGCAACGGAAATGCGGTGGTGTATCCCCGCACCAGGGGTGGATTCCTGGAAGACCTTCTTCCCGTTGACCCGTCCCGGGTGGCATTCCTGCCTGACGGATGGGGTTATCAGATTTTGATTGACGGCAAACCCCACGACCCCGGGACTATGCTGCATTTTAACCTGAATCCCAATATCCACACCCCATGGATGGGCGACGGATACCGGGTGCCGCTGAACGAGGTGGCCAAAACCTTGCAGCAGGCATCGGTCACGAAAAAAGGCTTCATGGAGTCCAAATGGAAGCCCAGCCTGGTGGTCAAGGTCGATGCGCTGGCCGACACATTTGCCAGCCAGCAGGGGCGGCGCAAGCTGCTGAACGAGTACATCGAAACCGGCAAGGCGGGTGAGCCATGGGTGATTCCTGCCGGGCAAGTGGATGTGCAGGAGGTCCGGCCGCTGTCCCTGGCCGACCTGGCCATTGCTGACAGTGTGAAACTAGATAAGCAGACGGTGGCCTCCATCATTGGAGTGCCGCCGTTTGTTTTGGGCGTCGGCGAATTTAGGCGGGATGCCTGGAATAATTTCATCGGCGCTTACCTGATGCCCTTGGCCCTGATAATCCAGCAGGAGCTGAACAGGAAACTGATTTATAAGCCAGAGTGGTACTTCCGTTTTAATCCCCGGAGCTTGTACACCTATGATCTCAAGGAGCTGGTGGCGCTTGGCCTTGACATGATGGCCTGCGGCACCATGGATGGCAACGAGGTCAGAGACTGGGCGGGCCTGCCCCCAAGAGAGGGCCTGAACGAGCTGGTCTTGCTGGAAAACTATATTCCCCGCAGCAAGGTGGCGGATCAGAAGAAACTGAAAGGAGGTGACGAGGATGCAACATAGAACCCTGAAAATGCAGAACATGCAGACCCGGGAACGGGACGGCGGCCGGTATCTGGAAGGGCATTTGGCGGTATTCAATCGGGAATACGAGGTTTTTCCGGGATGGATTGAAACCATTGCCCCGGGAGCTTTTGCAGGAACCCTTTCTCGTGGCGGTGATATAAAAGCACTCTGGAATCACAACCCGGACATTTGTCTCGGTAGCACTGCCGCCGGAACTGCTGCCGCCCATGAGGATGACATCGGCCTTATGACCATGATCTTAATCAACGAGCGAGACAGCGATGCTGTGAACGGTATGGCTCGGGTGGAGCGTGGAGATGTGACCGGGGGCTCTATCGGATTTGACATCATCCGGCAGGAGGAATGGTGGGATGGGGACATCTACCATACCAGACTTCTTGAAGTGGAGCTGTACGAATTTTCCCCCTGTACCTTCCCGGCCTACAAGGACACCGACATCAGCGCCCGGGCAAAAGCGGACTTTGACAGCATCAAAGCCCAGTTTGAAAAGGCGCAGGCTACACGACATGAAAAGTGGCGGGCTGACATGCTGGCCCGCCTGAAAGGAGCAACATAAATGGCACTAAAGGCACTGATGCTGCGCCGCAGCATCGAAAACAAAAAGGCGGCCCTGTCCCAGCTGCGGGCCAAAAATGCGGACTTCCAGCGCCGGGAGCAGGAGCTGGAGCAGTCCATCGCTGAGGCGGTCACTGCGGAGGACGAAGCTGCCGTCTCCGCTGAGATCGAAACATTTGAGTCTGAGCGAACGGCCCACAATACTGCTGTGGCCGATGCAGAGGCGGAGATCGCCCAGCTGGAGCAGGAGCTGGCAGCGGAGGAAACTGCGCAGCCTGCCCCCGTACCGACCGCCCCTCGCACCCCCACCACCGAACAGGAAAGGAATGACAATCACATGAACACTCGAACTTTTTACGGCATGACCCATCAGGAGCGGGATGCCTTCTTTGCCCGGCAGGAGGTGAAAGACCTGCTGGCCAATGTCCGCAGCGCCATCCGGGAGAAGCGGGCTATCAGCAATGCTGGACTGCTGATTCCCGAAATCGTCCTGCCCCTGATCCGGCAGGCAATCGAGGAAAACTCCAAGCTGCTGCGCCGGGTCACCCCGCATCGTGTCGGCGGCACATCCCGGGAAACGGTCATGGGTGATATTCCCGAGGCCGTCTGGACGGAGATGTGTGCCAAGCTCAACGAGCTGGACTTGTCCTTTGCGGGCGTCGAGTTTGACGGCTACAAAGTCGGTGGCTTTTTTGCCATCTGCAACGCCATGTTGGAGGACAGCGACATCAACCTGATGTCCGAGCTGATCTCTGCGCTGGGCAAGGCCATCGGCAAGGCTCTGGATCGAGCCATTGTCTACGGCACCGGTAAGAAGATGCCCCTTGGCATTGTGACCCGGCTGGCCCAGGAAACTCAGCCGGAAAACTACCCTCCCACCGGCCGAAAGTGGGTTGACCTGCATACAACCAATATGTTGACCGGCACCGGTGCCACCGGCCTGGAGCTGTTTCAGGAGATCGTCGGCGCATCTGGCGTAGCCTCCAATGATTACTACGAGGATGACCTGGTCTGGATTATGAACAAAAAAACCAAGACCAAGCTGCTGACCCAGAGCATGGGTGCCGCTCCCAATGCAGCCATTATCGCTGGGCTGGGCAAGACCATGCCCGTCATCGGCGGTGACATTGTCACGCTGGGTTTTGTCCCCGATGACAATATTGTCTTTGGCTATCTGCCTGCCTATGGTCTGGCCGAGCGTGCCGGAACCCGGATTGAGACCAGCCGGGAGGTGCGGATCATTGAGGGCCAGACGGTGCTGGTGGGCACCGCCCGCTATGACGGCAGGCCCATGATCGCCGAGGCCTTTGGCGTGCTGACCATCTCCAGCGAGGCTCCCGCCAAGACCGTGACCTTCCCGCAGGACCTCGCCAACGGCGGCTGAGCTGGAGGGCTGACCCATGACCCCGGAGGAAATGCTGGACTTGCTTCGCTCTGATCTGCAAAACCCACCGACGACGGTCAACGGCTACCTTCAGCACCTGCTGGGGGTAGCCAAGGAGCGGATCACCGCCGAGGGCATCCAGCTGGACGCAAAAATCATTGATGACAGCAACCTGCAAATCATGTATGCGGCCTGGCTCTACCGGGCCCGAAACAGCCCGGAGAACCCCATGCCCCGTATGCTGCGATTTGCCCTGAACAATCGACTCTTCGGTAGGAAGGGGGAGAGCGATGCAATACGGTGACGACCTGATTCTGGACGATGGCACGCTGGTCCTCTGCCGTCTGGAAAACAGGGCCAGCAATGGCGACCTGCCCAAGAAAGTGCTGGTTGGCATCTCCACCCACGATTTCGGTGAACGGGTGGTTGGTTATAGCCGCCAGTACGCTGCCAAGGGCGTAGCGGAGCGGGTGGACATGCTGGTGCGGATCTGGCAGGATCGTACCGCCCGGATTGGGATGTGGGCCGTCATCGACGGCGAACAGTACCGCATCCAGAATGTGCAGCACCTATACGACAAGGCCGGCCTAAAAGTGACCGACCTTTCTTTGCAGAGATGGAAGGAATTCTATGAACTATACAGCCCGACTTAGAACCATCGGCAAACTATTCCAGGCCGTCATCCCCCATACTTACCACTATTCCCGGCCCCAGATGCAGGCCCCTTTTCTTATCTGGGCAGAGGACGGCCTTGATCGTTTTTTCGCTGACAACAAGACCAGCGAGTTTACCATCCTTGGCACGGCTGACTACTATACCCAACAGGAATACGATCCTGCCATTGACAAACTGATGGATCTGTTCGAGGGCTACGGTTTCAGCTGGAGCGTCAATTCCATCCAATACGAGGAAGCCACAGAGCTGATCCACTACGAATTCAGCTGGGGGGTGAGCGCTGGTGGCAACCTTTAGTTTCGATTTCATTGAGGATTATTATGTCCTCCTTGAGCAACTGAGCGAAAGTGAAACTATCCGAGCGGTTTGCAGTGAGACCATCTATGCTGGTGCCGATGTGATGGCCGATGCTATTCGGAAGGAAATTGATGCGCTCCCAGTTGTTCCTATCAACAAGATTGGCTCTAATTCGGAGCCGCTGGTTGGAATAAACAAAATGCAGAAAAAAGGATTGCAAGAAAGTTTTGGTATTACCCCCATTCAAAGAGACGGCTGGGGGTACAATGTCAAGTTGGGCTTTGACGGCTACAACGAGTTCTATACGGAAGAATATCCCAGTGGCCAGCCCAACTCTTTGATTGCCCGTTCCGTCAACTCCGGCACCAGTTTCCGGCAGAAAATCCCATTTATCGACCGGGCTGTTCGGTCGGCGAAAAAAGAAACGGAAGCCGCCATGGTGGCGGCCTGTGACGATAGTTTCAAAAAAATTATGAAAGGACGATAACCTATGGTTACAACTGGTTTTTCCCGTATCCATGTGGCGGTGTACAGCAATAGCGACACCACGGTCACCTATACCGGGGTCAAAGAGCTGGCCCGGGCCAGACAGATGACGCTGGCAACAGAAACCACCAAAGAGAACGCTTTTTACGCCAACAATGTGCTTGCAGAAGTAGAGCCTGCGCAGTTTGCATCCGGCACGGCGGACATTGAGGTGGACGGTCTGGATCCGGAGGAACAGGGCACTATTTTGGGCCTGACCTCCGAAAATATCGGGGATGTGGACGAATACCATTTCGGGGACAAAATGAACCCGCCGTATATGGGCATCGGTGCCGTCCAGCGGCGACAGATGAATGGAAAGGTCACCTATCACCCCATTATCCTGCCGAAAACCCGCTTTAATATCCCGGAGGATGCCGCCAAGACGCAGGAGGAAGCCATCGACTGGCAGCCCCAGAAGTTGACCGCTGTGGTCATGCGGGACGATACAGCATCCCATACCTGGAAGATCATCCCCAAAACCGGCTACGCCACCGAGGCAGAAGCCGTGGCGTGGATCAAGAAGAAACTGGGAGGTACTTAAGTATGACGGACGAACGACTGACGACCCTGAACTTTTTTGGCCGGGAGTATCCTCTGTGCCTGACGGTGCTGGCCCAGCAGCAGGTGCAGGACGAATGGGGCAGTCTGGATGCCCTGTCTGAGTTGCTGACCCAGACTGGGGCCGAAGCCATGACCGGCTGGTGCCAGCTGCTGCGGATCCTGATGGAGGGCGGTGCTGCCCGGGTCAAGGCCCTTGCATGGATGGCGGGGCAGGAGAGCGATGAACTGCCCCCGATCCCGGAAATAGAAACCCTGACCAAGATCATCGGCTGGGCGGACATTGCCGCTTTTGGCCCGGTGATTATGGCCGCCATCGGCGGCAGCACCCAGCAGACGGTGGAAGCTGCCCCGGAAAAAAACGCCGAGACCACGCAAGAGTAAAACTTACCCTTGCGTGGTTTTTATACTACGGCCGGAAATTGGGCATGACCAGGCCGGAGATCCTGTCCTGCCCTGTGGGCGAAATGAAGGACATGATTGCCTGTCAGCAGATCGCTGACGGCGCAGAGCCGGTGGAATATGCCACACTTGACGATCTGGCGAAAGTGAGGTGAGGATATGGCTGTAAACATCGGCCCCAGAATCCAAGTAGACGGTGAAAAAGACTACCGGGAATCCATGGCCAAGCTCATCCAGCAGACCAAAACGCTGGGGGCCGAACTGGGGACACTGACCACCGGCTTCGGCAAAAACAATGACGCTGTAAAAAGCGCCCAGGAGCAGTCCCGTGTCCTGACTGCCCAGATCGAAAAGCAGCGGGAGGCCATCGGCGAGATGACCTCCATGTTGGGCAAGTCGGCCAAGGCGTGGGGCGACAGTGATGTCAAAACCCAGAAATACCAGCAGAACATCTACAAGGCCCAGGCGGAGCTTTCCCAGATGGAAGCCAACCTGCGCAAGGTCAACACGGAACTGCGGGTGGAACAGTCGGTGGCAGATGCCACCAGTTCCTGGTGGGGGCGGCTGAAATCGGAGGTGGCCAACCTGACCAGCGCCCAGCGGGCACACAAGGCTCAGGTGGCGGCCCTGAAATCGGATTACACCGAATCCCGGGCCAGGGTGTCAGCCCTGACCCAGGAGGTTGCCAAGGCATCCAAGGAGCACGGGGCCATGGCCGACGAAACCCGGGAACTGTCCCAGCAGCTGGAGGAAGCAAAGCAGGATATGAACGCCCTGGGCAGGGAACTGTCCGAAACCGGCTCCCTGTCCGGCAAGTTCCGCCAGGGGTTGGACGGTATCAGCGGTAAGGTGCAGGGCCTGGTGTCCGGCGGCCTGCCGGGGCTGGCCAACGGTATCAAAAACGGATTTGTCGGGGCGGCGAAACTGGGCGTCACCGCTGCCGCCAACTTCACAAAGGCCGTGGTGGGCATCACATCGGCGGCCGGAGCGGGCATCGTGGCCATGGGCAAGATTGCCCTTGACTACAACTCCGAAATGGAGAACTACACCGCTAACTTTGAGACCATGCTTGGTTCTCAGGAGGCCGCTGCCCAAAAAGTTGACGAACTGAAACAAATGGCGGCCAAAACGCCCTTTGAAATGGGCGATCTGGCAGGAGCCACCCAGCAGCTGCTGGCGTTCGGTGTCCAGTCGGAGGACACCGGCACTTACCTCAACCAGCTGGGCGACATTTCCCTGGGAAACAAGGAGAAGCTCAATTCGCTGGTTGCCGCCTTTGGCAAAATGAACTCCACCGGCAAGGTGACGCTGGAGAACATAAACCAGATGGCGGAACAGGGGTTTAATCCCCTGAATGAGATTTCCAAGGTCACTGGCGAAAACATGACCGACCTGTATGCCCGGGTGTCGGCTGGCAAGGTCAGCCTGGACGAAATCAAGCTGGCTATGCAGAACGCCACCACCGGCACGGGCCAGTTTGCTGGCGGCATGGAAAAGGCCAGCCAGACTATGTCCGGCCGGATTTCCACCTTGAAGGACAACGCCCGGGCACTGGTGGGGGAGGTTTTCACCCCCATCACCAACGGCATCAAGGACAAGATTTTGCCCGGTGCGATTTCGGCCATTGACAATCTGACCGCTGCCTTCAAAACAAACGGCGTGGCCGGCATGGCAGCCGCCGCCGGAGACATCGTTGGCCAGGGCCTGGGCCAGTTTTCGCAGGCCCTCCCCAAATTTGGGGAAACCGCCCTGAACATCGTGTCCAGTTTGGCGGGCGGCATCAAAAACAACCAGGGGCAAATCGCAAGCGGTGTGGTCACCACCATCACCACGCTGGTGACCGGCCTGATCCGCAGCCTGCCCCAGCTGCTGACCACCGGCGGCTCTCTGCTGCTGGAAATCGCCAAGGGCCTGGCGCAGCAGCTCCCCGCCATCGGACGGGAGGCTGTGAACATGGTGACAGGACTGGTGCAGTCCCTGTGGAACAACCGGGGCCGGATCTTGCAGGCCGGCGTGGACATTGTCCAGGGTATCATTGACGGCATTGCATCGGTTTGGAACAGTCTGGTGGACTGGTTCAATGGGCTGTGGGACAGCCTGTTCGGCCGGAGAAACGTGAATGTAAATGTCAATGCCAGTACCAATGGCCGGAGTATTGACGGCTCCCACGCTGGCGGCCTGCATTATGTTCCGTTTAACGGCTACCGGGCATTGCTCCATCAGGGCGAAATGGTTTTGACCCGGCAGCAGGCCAACCAGCTGCGGGAAGCGGGCTATATGTACCTGCGCCGGTCGGGCGGCGCCCACGGCGACACTCCGCCGACTGGCAACAAAACAATCAACATGGGCGGCTTCACCATCCAAATTTACCAGCAGCCCGGGGAGGACCCGGACGAGCTGGCCGACCGGGTGATGGAGCGGATTCAGACACGAGTAGAACAGGAGGAGGCGGCTTTGGATGCAGGATAATGGATTTATGTTTGGCGATCTGGCTACATGGGATTTCCCAATCCTGCGGGTTGAGCAATATCCTCAGATTCCCACCCCCGCCCGGCGTGGGGAAACCTACACCATCCCCGGCCGCAGCGGGGTGCTCCATAGCACGGAGGACGCCTTCGACCCCATCGAAAAACGCTACAGCTGCTATCTACATGCCGACAATCATGTCCCTGCTACCACCATCGCCATCAAATCATGGCTGCTGGCCGATGGCGGCCCCCAGCGGCTGATTGACCCCTACGACCCGGAACACTGGTTCCGGGCCACGGTGGCGGGTGGCATCCAGTTTGAAAACTGGATGGGCAAATACGCCCGGTTTACAGTGACGTTCTCCTGCGACCCCCGGGCGTTCCGGCTGGACGGGGAGCGGCCACGGCCGCTGCGCATCAGCGGCCAGAATCTTCGCAATCCCTGCGCCTATCCCTGTCAGCCCCTGATCTATGTGTCCGGCACTGGCAGCGGCAGCCTGACTGTCGGCGACCGGGTAGTGACCATCACCAACATGGATGCCGACATGATTCTGGACTGCGAGGACATGAATGCCTACCGGCTGCTCTCCGGCGTGGAGGTCAGCCGGAATGATCGGATATCTGCCCCGGAATTTCCCGTCCTCCGGCCGGGGGACAATCTGGTGAAATGGACCGGCGGCGTTACCGGCGTTGACATCGTGCCGAGGTGGTTTGACTTATGATCCCAATTCTATACGATTCCCAGGAGACCCAGTTCCGCTCCAACGGGCTGGGAATGCTGGCGGATGCCACGGCCTGCACGGTGGAACACGCCATCAATGGCGTATATGAGCTGGAGCTGAAATACCCCATGGTGGGCAGGCTGTTTTCCAAAATCCAAAACCGCTGCATCGTATTGGCCAAACCCGGCCCGGACGAACTGTCGCAGCCATTTCGGATATACCGGGCCACGAAGCCCCTGCGGGGCATCGTGACATACTATGCCCGGCACCTGAGCTATGACCTGATGGGTATCCCTGTGACCGCATTCACGGCGGCCAACGTGACGGCGGCCATGCAGGCACTGCGCACCAACGCCGCAGTGGCCTGTCCCTTTACGTTTACAACGGATAAGACCACCAGGGCTACTATGACATTGCAAGCGCCCAGAGCCATCTGGACGGCCCTGGGTGGGTCGGAAGGGTCCGTGCTGGATGTGTATGGCGGCGAGTACGAATTCGACCGCTACAGCGTCCGCCTGCGCTCCCGGCTGGGGCAGGATCGGGGTGTGCAAATCCGCTACGGAAAAAACCTGGCCACGCTGGAGCAGGATGAAAACTGCGACAGCACCTATACCGGGGTCTGCCCCTATTGGGCCAATGCGGACGGGGAACTGGTCCAGCTGCCGGAGAAGGTCTTGAACGCCCCTGGCACCTATGACCATGTGCGGATACTCACCCTCGATCTGTCGCCGGAGTTTGAGGAAGCCCCAACCGTGGAGCAGCTTCGTACCCGGGCCAGCCGGTACATGACTGATAACGCCATCGGCGTGCCGAAGGTGTCTCTGGAGGTGTCGTTCGTTCCGCTGGCTCAGACTGTGGAATACCGGGACAGAGCACCGCTGGAGCAGGTAGATTTGGGCGACAGTGTGACGGTGATCTTCCCACGGCTTGGGGTCAATGCCACGAGCCGGGTCATCCGGGTCAGTTTCGATGCGCTGCGCAACCGCTACAACTCCATCCAGCTGGGGGCCATGAAATCCCGGCTGCCTGATACCATCGCCGGAAACACGGCCCAGGGCCAGGAAAACGCCGACAAGATTTTCGTTGAGAGCCAAAAGCGGAAATCTGAGGACGGTAAGCTGCAAGCGGAGCTGACCGTCCAGGCCGGGAAAATCGAGGCCAAAGTTGAAAAAGTGGGCGGCGACGAAAGTTTCGGCTGGGAGCTGCTGTCCGACAGCTGGACCGTTAAAAGCGACGGCATGGATGTGCTGAAAGTAAGCAAAGGGTTTTCCAAATTCACCGGCATTATCGAGGCCGATGGAGGCCACATTGGCGGCTGGAAAATCCTGGACGAGGCATTAACATTCCGGGACCAATCCTGGGACGGCAACGTGATCAATGGCATTTATTTAGGCACGAACGGAATCCAGGCCGGCACTAAATTCCGGGTGGACATGTACGGAAATCTACATGCTGCCAGTGGTACATTCGAGGGAGAGGTTTACGCCGGAAATGTGCAGTATGGCGGAAATGCCGGGTATTTCAGCGGCGGCGGCCTGTCTGACCGCAGTGTGGGCGGCATCAAAGTGGGGCAGAGTACATTGACAACCTACAACACCAGCGGCGGTATCAATACCTCCCTGGGGTATGCGGATTATGCCAATGGCGCACTGAATGGCTGGAATCCTGCACGCATTGGCGAGAGCATGTTTTATTTGGGCGGAAGCCTTGTCTATAAGACAACGAAAATTATTGACGGCCAGCCAGTGAAAATGCTGGCTTGGAGCTAGGAGGACACATGGAAAAGGTAAAAACTGTATCTGGGAGAGAATACGCTTGCGACTACTTCAACCCCTGTCCCCCGGTGGGGCAGACTTATGTCCGCATTCTGGATGCTACGCTGGTGGAGGTGGCCACCATCTTTGCCAACAAGGCAGAAATCCAGACCCTTGAATACGCAGGTGTCCTGGCCGAGGGCTACACCCGACTGGTGGCGCTGGTGCCGGAGCCGGATGCCATCAAAGTGATTCTGGAGAGGGAATGATCATGGAGATTTTGAACCACTTACAGGCGATTTACAACACCCTGGACACCATCCAGGTGACAGGAATTGGCAACTGTGCCAAACTGACCGGCTGCGCTAACTGCGTCAAATCGTTGATGACCACGCTCCAGCAGGAGCAGGATGCCAGAAAACGCAAACCGCAGGAGCCTGCCCCCGGTGCGGAGGTGACCGCCAAATGATGCTTACATCTACCATCAGCGCCGACCTGATGACCCCCGGATTCCCTCCGTTGGTCTATGCGGTGCAGGGTGAGCAGTATTCCCGGCAAATCGAGATACACCTGTACGATGGCGGCCTGCCCTGGACTGTCCCCGGCGGGGTCTATATCGCCATGCGCTACGCCAAACCCGATGGCACCACGGGCTACTACGATACCCTGCCGGACGGATCGCCGGCGTGGAGCGTCAGCGGAAATCGGGTCAGCATTTTTGTGGCGCCGCAGATGCTGGCCGTCCCTGGATTCGTCACGGCCCAGCTGGAAATCATCCTGAATCAGTCCATTCTGGCCACATTCTCCCTGCGGCTGAAAGTGGAAGCGAATCCGGCTGCCGCTTTGCAGCAGTCTGAGGATTATGTAAACTGGCTGAAATGGATGGAGGATCAGCTGAAGCAGGCTCTGAAAGATGCTGCGGACAGCGGCGAGTTTGACGGCCCACCGCCTGATCTGACGGTGAATACCATCCAATATCAGGTTGGCAGCAGCGACAAGACCCCACCCAGTGGGGAGTGGCTGAACAACATTCCCAGCGTGCCCCAGGGGAAATTTCTTTGGACAAAACATACCCAGAAATGGAACAACAGCGACCCCGTTACGGCCTATTCTATCGCCTATCAGGGCGAGGATGGCAGCGATGCCCAACTGGAGATTGACACCGTGGAGTATCAGATCAGCACCAGCGGCGACACCCCACCCAGCGGGAGCTGGCTGAGCACCATCCCAACGCCGCAGCCGGGGAAGTTCCTATGGACCCGCCGGACAAAAAAGTGGAACACTGGCACAGCCAGAACTGACTACAGTGTTGCGTATTCCGGGACCAATGGCATTGACGGTACACCGGCTACCATTCGGACCCAGAAGCTGGAGTACCAGGTTGGACCTGACGGGGAAACCCCACCCAGCGGCGCTTGGGTGCCGAACATCCCAACCGTTCCGCAGGGACAATTCCTCTGGGTGCGCTATACGGTGCAATTTAACACGGGCAGCCCCATGGTGATCCAAATTCCTGCATACCAGGGACTTAACGGTACGGGATCGGTTGCATCGGTGGCGGGTGTAATGCCAACCCCTGACGGAAACGTGCCTCTCACCGCCGAAAAAATCCTGGCGCTGCCAGTATCCGGCGGGTCTATGGATGGCCCCATCCAAATGAATGGACAGAAAATTTCCGGGCTTAACGATCCAACGCAGGATACAGAGCCGGCCACGAGGGGGTTTGCAAACAAAACCTATCTGTCCAAATCTGGCGGGGCTGTATCTGGGCCCATGACTGTGCAGCCGCCTATAGAGCCCACAAATCCGGCTACAAAGAAATACGTGGATAGCAGGAGCACCTGGATTCCAGCCACCCTGGGCACATCCTGGACCGGCAGCGGCCCCTACACCCAGACGGTGTCTGTGCCCGGCATCCCGGACGAAGCCAAGGCAGTGACCTGCTGGCCGGAGTGGGCGGCGGATGCGGCCACCCGGG
>CAUWNA010000051.1:0-44601 GCA_963560135.1 uncultured Oscillospiraceae bacterium
TTTTCGCCCAGGTACACGCCCCGGTCGAAAATGGATTTGACTTTATTCGCCGCTAGGGCGGCGAACTCTGCGAGGCACTTTTTTGACAAGTTGTAAGGAGCAGCCCGGCGGGCTGCTCCTTTGGCTTGCCCAAAGCAGCGCCCTCGGAAGGACAGGGAGCTTGGAGCAGATTTTTGCAGGATATTTTCTCTCGATTGACAGAATGCACGTTCTAAGTATAATGATTGTAACAGAACCTCGGCAAAGGTTCGCTGAGAGAGGGGAATTGGGCTATGGTTTCTTATTTGAAGAAAAACTGGGGGATGTGTTTCGTTGTCTGCGTTCTGCAAGTGGCGGTTTGGGGGATGCAGGCCGGGGTGCAGCTGCTGCTGATGAAGTGTTTTGATGCGGCGATGCAGTTTGATTTTTCCCTGTTCCTATTCTGGACGGCAGTGGATTTGCTGGCGTGGGGCGGCTACTTTGGCATTGGAATGGTGCTGGACTGCACCCAGGCCAGGGTGATTTCCGTCCTGAACAACCAGGTCCGGCAGGATCTGCTGGCATCGCTGGCGGATGCGGACTATGCCCAATTTCACAGCAGGGAAACCGGGGAATACATATCCTGGATGACCAACCATGTGACCCAAATGGAACGCCTGGCCTGGGAGCCGTTTTTTGAATGCGTGGGGCGAATTGCCCAGTTTTTTTGGAGCGCCTATGTGCTGGCAACACTCCACTGGTCGCTGATTGCAGCGGCCGGGGTGTCTGCCCTGGTGATGTGGCTGGTGCCCAAGCTGTTTGAAAAACGTATGGAAAGGCTGGGCAAATGCCATGCCGATGCCCAGGACCGGTGCGTCAGCCGCCTGAAGGATTTGCTGGGGGGCTTGGATGTTCTGCGCACCTTTGGCTACAAGCAGTGGTTTCTCAGGGACGGTATGGCGGCCAGCGGCCAGGCCGAGACGGCCAACTGCAAGCGGAAATGCGCCGGGGGAATCACAGCCGCTGCCTGCGGCGGTGTCAGCGTTGCCATTCAGATTTTGTCGAATATCCTGATCGTGTTCCTGGCCATAAGGGGCTGGATTCGGGTGTCCGTTTTGGCAGGGGGCAGCAACCTGATTGCCGGCGTTACCAACGGCCTGAACAAGCTGGCTGACCTGCGGCTGTCCATGGCTTCGGCCAAGCCCTATTTTGAAACCACGACCCGGTTTTTTGAAAAACCGAAAGCGCAGGCTCAGGGGGCGCAGATGCCGGAAATCCGGCGGGAGATCACGGTGGAAAATCTCAGCTTTTCCTACGACGGGGAAAAGCAGGTGCTGGCAAACTGCTCCCTCCGTTTCACAAAAGGAGGCAAGTATGCCCTCACCGGCCCCTCCGGCTGCGGCAAGTCCACCGTGCTGAAGCTGATTCTGGGCTGGCTTACGGATTATCAGGGGACGATTCGGATAGATGGGACGGACATTCGGGAGTATTCCCCGGAGCAGCTGCAAAGCCGCATTGGCTATGTGGATCAGAATGTATTTCTGTTCAACGCCACCATCCGGGAGAATATTGCCTTGGGCGGCGAATTTTCTGAGGAAGAGCTTGCCTCTGCGGTGTACAGGAGCGCTCTGAAACGGGATTTGGCGGCCATGCCCCTGGGCCTGGACACCCCGGCAGGGGAGGGCGGCGCCAATCTCTCAGGCGGGCAAAGGCAGCGTATCGCCATCGCCCGGGCCTTGATTCACAACCGCTCCATCCTGCTGGTGGACGAGGGCACCAGCGCCCTGGACCAGAAAAACGCCGATGTGATCGAGCAGAGCCTGCTGAACATTGCGGATTTGACCCTGATTTTGGTGAGCCACCACCTGTCTGCGGAGCGAAAGGCCCAGTTTACCCAGGTCTATGCCATGGCTCCTGGGGAAGGCGGCGGGGATGCCCAGGCTGTCAGAAAGGACACACGATGAATCTGACGTATCGACATTTATCAGAACAGGACATGCAGGACATCTGCGCTTGGCGGTATGAGGGGGATTATGCACTGTACAACCTGCCGGACTATCACGAGATGAAGCAAAGGCAGATGGGGTTTCTCAATCCTGCACGGCACAAAAACTTCTACGGATTTTGGGAGGAAAATCAGCTGGTCGGCTTTGTGAATATTTTGGAGGAGGAAACCCAGGTTTTTCTGGGAATCGGTGTGGCTCCGGCGTACTGCGGCCGGCATTACGGGCGAACCATACTGGCCGCCGCCTATGCCATCTCCAAAGAGCTGTACCCGGAGAAACCGCTGTATCTGGAGGTCCGCTCCTGGAACAGAAGAGCCATAGCCTGCTACGAAAAGGCGGGATTTACCATAGATGGAGATGCCTTCACCCAAACCACCGGCATAGGAAGCGGCACGTTCTACCGCATGGTCAGAGCCTAGAGAATGCCGTCTGACAAACGGAAAAGGAGCAGCTTGACTGGGCTGTTCCTTTGTGTTGCTAAAAACTGTCATTGCGGATTAGCGCATGGGCGTGGTGACCAATGCGTGCTTGGTGCGGCGGTATTTGTGACTGCCTTGCTCGTCGGTATTGTTACTGCGGCAATGTATCGTCCAACGCCGTAGGGGCAGCCATCGGCCGTCCGCTTTTTTGCGCAATTTTTTTCTGACAAAACGCAGCATAATCATATTGACACGCCTGTACACAGCAATCCTTAATTTGATCCAGCAGACCCAGAAATTCTGTTTGCTTCCAGCGTGGCACTCTGCAAATGACATCTGTACAGGTTGTGTTGGGATATCGGGTGTACATAAGTATTTTATACGGGATTTTTTTGTTCTTTGCAATGTCTGCAACATAATTTGCCCCGTCTGCATAGCGATAATAGGCGAACAGCAGGGATTTTCTGGGGAGTTTTTCATAATTTTGGATCACGGCAAGCTTTCTCTGAAGATCTGCCTTTGCTTTCTCTTTTTTGTGAAGCAAATGATCTTTCCATGTGTACTGAACCATCTCTTTCATGGCTACGCGAAAAGAAATCACATGCTTATACTGGAGATGGAATGCGTCTACAATCAGCCGCTGATCATTTTCTAAATGGATATAATTATTATGATACAACAGACATCCCTTTTCGCAGGGCTGTAGATACCACCGGTCTTCATTGACTTGCAGGTATACACGATCCTGCTCTATTTTGTACAGCTGCCCATGGTGATCCAGGACCAGTTTTTGCAAATCATAGGTTGTGGCATTCATTGCCTGAAAAATATGGACGCATAAGTCGATCCGTTTTCCATTCTCCGGTGCAAGTGCTTCCCGGATCAGTGCCTTTCTATAGCATTGATGGCAGAAATGTACAGGCTTTGGAAAATCAGGAAGCATGGCAAAGTCATCATCTTCTATGCATGCGGCCAGAGGGCAGTCCCTGTCATGGGCTTTTCCTGTGGATTTGGAATAAATGAACTTCATATTCCGGTTATCCAGCAAGCTGGCTCTTCGCCGTTGGGCGGCGGATACATTATTTGCAGAAGTCCGAGCAGAAGGCACCTCCACAGCAGATTTTTTGGTGCTTATATCAGCAGTTTTCAATTCGGTTAATAGCTGTGAAAAATCCTGATGCTGGTAATTTCTACTGACTTTGGGCATCGGCATCCCTCTTTTCTATTTTTGGATAATATCATTATAGCATAGTTATTCTTCTAAGCAACTGTTAAAAATCAGTTTATTTTCTGCCATGCCGAAAACTGCAAAAAACCCCTCCCACAGTTTGAAACTGTGAGAGGGGTTTGCTTATTTTCCGCCCATGAGGATTTTTGCCAGCTCGGAGTTGGCATCCAGAATCACGGTTTTTTCGTCGCCGTTGAGGCTGGATTTCAGGGCTTGCAGGGCCAGGGTGAACTCGTAGAAGTCCTTCTTGTCGTTGGTGTCGTAGGCTTCTGCCAGCAGGCGCATGTATTCGGCTTCGCCCTCGGCTTCCAGCTTGGCGGCTGCGGCTTCGGCATCGGAGACGATGATGTCCACCTGCTTGTCCACATCGTTGCGGATGATGGAGGCCTCGTAGTTGCCGTCGGCGGTGTACTTTTCCGCCATCTGGTTCCGCTCGGAGATCATACGGCCATAAACGGCGTTCAGGTTGCTCTCCGGCAGGTCAAACTGCTTGATTTTCACATCCTCCACCTGAATGCCATAGGTGTTGGCCAGGGCATCCACGTCGGTGGAAATGTTTTCGTAAATTTCGTTGCGCTTGGAGCCGTCCTCCATGTTGATGATATCGGCCTGGGCCAGGGTACCCATGACGGTTTTCAGCTCGTTGTAGGTCAGGGCGTTGAGCCGCTGCTCGGCAACGGACTTGGAGCCGAGGGTCTGGTAGAACAGCTTGGGGTCTTCAATGGACCAGAGAATGTAGCAGTCCACGGTCATGTTCTGCTTGTCGGAGGTGAGCACCTCAGACGGGGGAATGTCGTACAGCTGGGTGGCCTTGGAGAAATACTTCACGCTGTCCAGGAAGGGGAGCTTGAAGTGGAGGCCTGCCTCATCGGTGGTGGAAATGATTTTTTCAAAGCGGACAGTACAGGCGTACTCGTCCTCCCGGACGGTGAACATGCTGCCCATGGCGAGCACCAGGGCCAGCGCCGCCACGGCAATGATGATAATGCGTTTTTTCATGGTTATTGTCCTCCTTCACCGCTGACCAGAGACTCTAAGGGCAGGAGCATCTGCACATCGGAGCCGCTGCCGCCGGCCGTATTGATATACAGCTTCACACCAGGCAGCACCTGGGAAATGGTTTCGTAGTACATTCTGGAGCGGGTAATGGCAGGGTTCTGGGCGTACTCGGCGTACATGGCCTGGAACATGGCCACCTGCTCGTGGGCCTCGTTGATACGCTTCTGGCGCAGGTACTGGGCATTCTGAATCAGCTTGTCCGCCTTGGCCTGGGCCTGGGGCAGCTGGGCATTCTGGTAGGCTTTGGCATCGTTGATGACGGTTTCGGCCTTCTGCTTGGCGGTTTCCACAGCCTTGAATGCCTCGATAACCTCCTGCGTGGGCGGCTCGGCATCCTGAATCTTTACATCCACCAGGGTCAGGCCGATGTCATAATCTGCCAGGATCTCCGTCACCAGCTCCTTGACCTGGCGCTGGATATCCTCCTTGCCGTCGGTAAGCACGGCATCGACGCTGGAGGAACCCACCACGTTGCGGACCTGGCTCTGGATGAGGTTGCGCAGGATCAGCTCCGGGTCGTTGGAGGAATAGAGGTACTGCACCGGGTCGGAAATCTTGTACTCCACGAAGAAGTCCACATTGACGATGTTGTAGTCGCCGGTGATCATGGTGCTTTCGTCGCCGGTAAACTCGGAGCTTTCGTTGTCGTAGCCAAGCTCAATCTTCTGATAGACGTTGACGTTGACCTTGTGGACCTGCTGAATGCCCAGGGGCAGCTTCAGGTGCACGCCGGCATCGGTGACGTCCGTCACCTTGCCGAAGGTGGTGACCACGGCCTGCTGCTTGTCGTCTACGGTGTAGTAGCAGGTGCTGGCCACTGCCACCAGAACCAGAATCAGCAGTACCGTCAGCATGGTGCGGCCGGCTTTTTTGAAGCTAGGCTTTTTCTTTGAGGGCTGGGGGTCGTTGCCCGGCCAGCGGTAGGTTCCGTTTTCTTCCATAGTTTGGTTCTCCTTTGTTTGCTCTGCGTGTGGACGGACTTACAGGGAGGCAATCATGTCTTCGGCCTTTGCCTTGAGACAGTTGGCGCACCAGACGGTGAGCATAATTTTTAGAGCATTCACCAGCTTCTCCCGGGCACCGGGGATGCTCTCGTGATAATCGGCGGTGACTTCTGCCAGGGCCTCGTCCCAGTCCTTGCCGCCGCCAAGGTATCTGGCTCGCGCTGCCAGCCGGACGAAGAAGAACAGCAGCATGGTGTCATCCACCAAGTCGTCGCTCTCATCCGCCAGGTTGCCATTGAGATAGCTCATCAGCCGAACAATCTGATCCAGAGGCATGATGCCCCGGAGAATGTTCATATTGATGAGCCGGCACAGCTGCTCCATATTGTAGCGCTTGTTCACCGGCGGCGGCAGAAACCGCCGCTTGACCCAGTTTTGGACGGTGTAGGCTTCCAGACCTGTGACACTGGCTACTTGGCTTAGCGTCAGCCCGCCTGCGGAAAACAGCGCATCGAAGCGCTCGGCAATGCGGTCGGCATCCTCCTGCTGGGCGGTGAGTGTGGTGCCGGGTATGATCCACTGCATGGGCATCCCTCCTTGTGTTTGGGCCCGAATGCAGCAGCTCCCGACAGGAGCGCTGTGGTTTTTCGTAGACCCATCGTACTGTGTGAGATGATGATATCATATGGTTACGTGATTGTCAAATGCAATCTTGTAAACATTATATACAAACTTTGTGAGGGAAAACTGTGCATAGTGCTGGATGGATTTTATACTTCCTGCGGGCGATTTGGGGGGATTGGGGCAGTCTTGGGGAAAATTCCCCTTTACGAACGGGGAAAAGTGTTGTACAATAGGAGAACCGAACAGGAGGTGAGTTTGGTGCATTGCTTGAAATGCGGACGAGAAACCGAGGAGGGCCAATCCTTCTGCCCGGATTGCCTGGAGGATATGCAGAAACACCCGGTGGACCCCAATGCGGTGGTGCTGCTGCCCCGGCGGGAGACCACGCAGCCGGCAAAGAAACCGGCTCGCCGCCGGAATGTAACGGCGGAGGAGCGCATGGCTGCGCTGAAACGGCGCAATCGCTGGCTGATTGCCCTGCTGGTACTGAGCCTGTTGGTCTGCGGCGCTTTGGCCTATCCTGCGTACCGATATCTGCGGCGGGCACCGCTGCGGCGGGGGCAGAATTACACCTACGCCATGCCGCTGAATAAGAATACCCAAAATGCGGAGACCACTGCGCCGTGATGTTTCACGGGAAACATAGGGCAGGGGAGCGCTGCGGCTGTTTCACGTGAAACAGACCTGCGGCAAGGAATGTGCCCCTCTGCAAAGGAAAAGGAGACAGAAATGGGAAAAATACTGGCTGTCGTCAACCAGAAGGGCGGCGTGGGCAAAACCACCACAGCTGTGAATCTGACGGCGGCACTGCATGATCTGGGACTGCGGGTGCTGCTGTGCGACTTTGACCCCCAGGCCAATGCGACCTCCGGCATGGGGCTGGACAAGCGGAAAATGAAATATTCCATCTATGATGTGACCATCAACCAAGTGCCCCTGGAAGATGCAGTGGTGCACACGGATTTTGGCGATGTGCTGCCGTCCTCCTCGGACTTGGCCGGTGCGGCTGTGGAACTGATCTCCACCCAGCACCGGGAATTGCAGCTGGAAAAGGCGCTGCACACTGCCCGGGAGCACTATGATGTCATTTTTATTGACTGCCCGCCCTCGCTGGAGCTGCTGACGCTGAACAGCCTTTGCGCTGCGGACGGCATTTTGGTGCCGGTGCAGTGTGAATATTATGCCCTGGAAGGACTCAGTGATTTGATGTCCACCCTGCGGATGGTGAAAAAGCGGCTGAACCCCCGGTTGGAGATTTTTGGCGTGGCATTGACCATGTACGATGGCCGCACCAACTTCTCTGCCCAGGTAGCCCAGGAGGTAAGACGGCATTTCCCCGGGAAGGTGTTCAAAACCGTGATTTCCCGGAATATCCGCCTGGCAGAAGCCCCCAGCCACGGAAAGCCGGTGACGGCTTACGATAAGTATAGCCGTGGCGCCAAAGCCTACCGGGAAATGGCAGAGGAGATTCAAGCAAAACTGTAACAGCCAGTTCTGGCCAAGAAAGGAAGGATTCAATGGCATCCAACAAGGGCCTGGGCAAGGGCCTTGGGGCGCTGCTGGGGGACTTCACCGAGGAAGCCGTCCAGAGCAGCGCTTATCAGATTTTGCCCATCTATAAGGTAGAACCCAACCCGGAGCAGCCCCGGCAGGACTTTGACCCGGAAGAGCTGCAAGCCTTGGCCGACTCCATTGCCGTCCATGGCGTGATTCAGCCCCTGACGGTGCGGGCACTGGACAGCGGCTACTATCAAATCATCGCCGGCGAGCGGCGCTGGCGGGCCGCCCGTCTGGCTCAGCTCAGCGAAGTGCCGGTGGTCATCATCGAGGCCGATGACAAGAAGGCCATGGAGCTGGCACTGATTGAGAATTTGCAGCGCCAGGATCTGAACCCGGTGGAAGAAGCCTTGGGTTACCAGTCCTTGATTGAGGAATACGGCCTGACCCAAGAGGAAACGGCCCAGCGGGTGGGCAAGTCCCGCCCGGCGGTAGCCAATGCCCTGCGGCTGCTGGGCCTGAGCGAGCCGGTGCTGGAAATGGTGAAAAACGGCACCCTCACCGCCGGACACGCCCGGGCGGTGCTGATGCTGAAGACGGAGAAAAAGCAGCTGGAAGCGGCCCAGAAAATCGTGGCCCTGTCTCTGTCCGTCCGTCAGGCGGAGACGCTGTGCAAAAACATGACCAAGGAGCCTGCCCCTGTGAAGGAGGAGGTTTTCGCCGTGGACTATGTGGCTGAGTGCGAAAAAAGCCTGAGCAAACACCTGGGCCGGGGTGTGAAAATCGTCAACGGAAAGCGCAAGGGCCGCTTTGAACTGGAATTTTACGGCCAGGAGGACCTGCAGGCCCTGCTGGAAGCCCTGATGAGATTGGAAAAATAGTAAGGAGAAGAAAAACTATGCTGGATATGAAGCGCATCAAAGAAAACCCGGAGGCTGTGAAGGCCGGTCTGCGGGCTAAGGAAGTCAACTGTGACGAAACCGTGGATCTGATTCTGGATCTGGATGTGAAAGTCCGTGGCCTGAAGACTGCCACCGAGACGGCCACCGCCCAGAAGAACAAGCTGGCCAAGGAAAACGGCAAGCTGTTCGGCCAGAAGAAGGGCATGGAGAAGCGGGGCGAGGATACCGCCGCTCTGGATGCTCAGATTGAGGCCAACAAGGCCCAGTCCATCGCCCTGGATGCCGAAATTGCCGACGATGCTGAGAAGCTGAAGGACCTGAGCGCCCAGCTGCGCACTGCCATGCTGAGCCTGCCCAACCTGCCCGACCCGGATCTGAAGCCCGGCGGAAAGGAAAACAACGAGCCGCTGCGCTACATTGGCGAGAAGCACTCCTTCGATTTTGAGCCGAAGCACCACGTGGACCTGTGCCAGGGCCTGGGCCTGATCGACTATGAGCGGGGCGTGAAGCTGGCCGGTTCCGGCAACTGGATGTACACCGGCATGGGTGCCCGGCTGGAGTGGGCACTGCTGAACTACTTCATCGACTGCCACATTGCCGACGGCTACGAGTTCACCCTGCCGCCCCACATGCTGGAGTACCAGTGCGGCGAGACTGCCGGTCAGTTCCCCAAGTTTGCCGACGAGGTCTACAAGATTGCCAACCCCACCGACGACCGCATCCACTATATGCTGCCCACCGCAGAGGCTGCGCTGTGCTCCATCTACCGGGATGAGATTCTCAGCGAGGCGGACCTGCCCCGGAAGCTGTTTGCCTACACCCCCTGCTTCCGCCGGGAGGCCGGTTCTCACCGGGCTGACGAGCGTGGCATGGTTCGTGGCCACCAGTTTAACAAGGTGGAGATGTTCCAGTTCTGCAAGCCGGAGGATTCCGATGCTGCGTTTGAGGAGCTGGTGCACAAGGCAGAGAAGCTGGTCGCCGGCCTGGGCCTGCACTTCCGTACCGTGAAGCTGGCCGCTGGAGACTGCTCCGCTTCCATGGCCCGGACCTACGACATTGAGATCCTGATCCCCTCCATGGACGGCTACAAGGAAGTGTCCTCCGTGTCCAATGCCCGGGATTATCAGGCCCGACGGGGCAACATCCGCTTCCGCCGGGAAGAAACCGGCAAGCCGGAGTTTGTCCACACCCTCAACGGCTCGGGTCTCGCCACCTCCCGGATTTTCCCGGCCCTGGTGGAACAGAACCAGCGTGCCGACGGCTCCATCGTGGTGCCCGAAGCCCTGCGCAAGTACCTGGGCGGCCTGGAAGTCATCGAAAAGAAGTAATTTAGAAAGCCATAGAAAAACAGGGCCGCTGCAAAAGCAGTGGCCCTGTTTTAGATTGTCAAAAACTCCGCTTTAGGATTACCCGGTTCGTTACGGCTCAGCAGTTTTGGGGGAGAGGAGACATACCATTCGTAGGGCGGGCGGCGTGCCGCCGCTGTCAATGGCGAGCCTGTTACCCTGGCAGTAGACCACCACCATTGGGTGTCACCCGGTTCGTTACAGCTCAATAGTTTGGGGAAAGAGAACGTACCTTTCGTAGGGCGGGGGCACGCCCCCGCCGCCCCGGTGGGGTTCCTGCTTCGCCCACGAACGAAAACCACCCCCAACTTGGCTCTCCCTTTGGGAGAGCTGTCGCCGAAGGTGACTGAGAGGGCAGCAACGTTATCTATTGTGGACAGCGAAAAAAGCCCTCTCCGTCACGGCTGCGCCGTGCCACCTCTCCCAGAGGGAGAGGCAAGGGCGGCGTGCCGCCGCTGGCAATGCGAGCCTGTTACCCTGGTGGTAGACCCACGCCGTCGAGGGCCACCCGGTTCGATACAGCTCAATAATTTGGACAAAGTGAACATACCTTTCGTAGGGCGGGGGCACGCCCCCGCCGCCCACGTGGGTTTCCTCCTGCACCTACCAAGTTCTACCGCACCAAAACCTTCCCCCATCGGATGCGAATCAATAGTAGAAACCGGGAAAAAAGCGAAAAAAGATGACAAATAGTGCAAAGTGTTAGATAAATGCGGTATCCGGCAGCCAATCGAGATATACTTCAATTGGCTCAACGCCCGAACCGACATCCAAACCGCCCGCTATGTCCGCTCCTACCAAGGACTGCTGACACATATCTATTCGTCCTTGGCATTTTCTGCACTTTTGTTGTTTTTCAACTATTGATTCGCATCTCGGGGGAAGGTGGCCCGGCGAAGCCGGGTCGGATGAGTGGTGCAGCGTTGGATGTTGTACATGGTGAAAAAAGCCCTCTCCGTCACGGCTAATGCCGTGCCACCTCTCCAGCTGGGAACGGCAAGTTTGTCAAATTCAAGAGAAAACGTGCGGAAAACCACCTATTGGGCGGATATCTGTTTGACAAAGCGAGTATAGAGGAGTATAATGGAATAAGAATCGGGCTAGTGGCCGCCGGGCCTTGCCCTGGTTGAACAAATACTGAAAAGGACGGATCCGAACATGTATAAAATCGTTCGCAAAAGAGAACTGAACCCCTCCGTCACCCTGATGGAAATTGAGGCTCCCTTTATTGCCAAGAAGGCAAAGGCCGGCCAGTTCATCATCTTCCGGGTGGATGAAATGGGCGAGCGTGTTCCCCTGACCATTGCCGGATATGACCGGGAAGCCGGTACCGTTACCATCATTTTCCAGAAGGTGGGCTTCTCCACCAACGCTCTGGGCGCTCTGAACGAGGGCGATTACATCCGGGACTTTGTTGGCCCTCTGGGCAAGCCCACTCCTGTGGAAGGCAAGAAGAAGGTCTGTGTCGTTGGCGGCGGCGTGGGCTGCGCCATCGCACTTCCCTCTGCCAAGGGCTTTAAGGAAGCCGGTGCTGAAGTTACCGTCATTGTTGGCTTCCGCAGCAAGGACATCGTGATTCTGGAAGAGGAATTTAAGGAAGTGGCCGACCGCTTCATTATGATGACCGACGACGGCTCCTATGGCCGCCATGGCCTGGTGACCCAGCCCCTGCAGGAGCTGCTGGAAGCCGGCGAGACCTTCGACGAGGTGCTGGCCATCGGCCCTGTGCCCATGATGAAGTTCGTGTGCAAGACCACCGAGCCCTTCGGTGTCCACACCAGCGTGTCCCTGAACCCCATCATGATCGACGGCACCGGCATGTGCGGCGGCTGCCGTGTCACCGTGGGCGGCGAGACCAAGTTTGCCTGCGTGGACGGCCCCGAGTTCGACGGCCACAAGGTGGACTTTGCCGAGCTGATGAGCCGCAACGGCACCTACCGGGAGCGGGAGGCAGAAGTGGGCAAGACCCATACCTGCCGCATCGAATCCATGGGCAAGGCCCTGATTAAGTAAGGAGGAGCGCGCAATGGCTAACATGACTTTGACCAAAACCCCCATGCCGGAGCAGGACCCCAAGGTCCGGGCCAGAAACTTCCAGGAAGTTACCCTGGGTTACACCGCCGAAATGGCCATCGAGGAAGCCAACCGCTGCCTGGGCTGCAAGAATCCCAAGTGCGTAGAGGGCTGCCCGGTGAATGTGCGCATCCCGGAGTTTATCAAGAAGGTCCAGGAGGGCGACTTCCAGGCCGCTTATGAAATCATCACCTCCACCAACGCCCTGCCGGCTCTGTCCGGCCGTGTCTGCCCCCAGGAGACCCAGTGCGAGAGCAAGTGCGTCCGGGGCATTAAGGGTGAGCCGGTGGCCATCGGCCGTCTGGAGCGGTTCGTGGCTGACTGGTATCGGGAGCATGTCAATGCAATGCCCGAGAAGGTGGCTTCCAACGGCACCAAGGTGGCTGTGGTTGGCTCCGGCCCTGCCGGTCTGACCTGCGCCAGCGACCTGGCCAAGAAGGGCTACCAGGTGACTCTGTTCGAGGCTCTGCATACCGCCGGCGGCGTGCTGGTTTACGGCATTCCCGAGTTCCGTCTGCCCAAGGCTATCGTGGCCAACGAGGTTTCCAAGCTGGAAGCTCAGGGCGTGGAAGTGATGACCAACATGGTCATCGGCCGTGTGCTCACCATCGACGAGCTGTTCGAGATGGGCTATAAGGCTGTGTTCGTCGGTTCCGGCGCCGGTCTGCCCATGTTCATGAACATCCCCGGCGAGTCCCTGAAGGGCGTGATGTCCGCCAACGAGTACCTGACCCGTACCAACCTGATGAAGGCCTATACCGAAGCTTCCGACACCCCGGTGATCCAGTCCAAGGCTGTGGCCGTGGTTGGCGGCGGCAACGTGGCTATGGACGCTGCCCGGTGCGCTATGCGTCTGGGTGCTGACCATGTGTACATCGTCTACCGCCGTGGCGAGGCCGAAATGCCCGCCCGTCTGGAAGAGCAGCACCACGCCAAGGAGGAGGGCATCGAGTTCAAGACCCTGTGCAATCCTGTGGAGATTCTGGGCGACGAGAATGGCCGTGTCTGCGGCATGAAGTGCATCCGCATGGAGCTGGGTGAGCCGGATGCTTCCGGCCGCCGCCGTCCCATCGCTGTGGAGGGCAGCGAGTTTGTGCTGGATGTGGATACCGTCATCATGTCCCTGGGCACCAGCCCCAACCCCCTGATCCGCTCCACCACCCCCGGCCTGGACACCAACCGCAAGGGCTGTCTGATCGTGGACGAGAACGAAATGACCACCCGGGAAGGCGTGTTCGCCGGCGGCGATGCCGTCACCGGTGCAGCAACCGTCATCCTGGCTATGGGCGCCGGCAAGAAGGGCGCTGAGGCCATTGACCGCTTCATTCAGGAGCAGAAGTGATTGAATCGCAGAACCCCCGGACAGCACACAGCCGTCCGGGGGGTTTTCGTGGAAAGTTGACAATTGTGGAATCGGCTTGCGCCGATAAATGGAAAACGCCCCTGTGCCGCCCTTGCCTCTCCCTCTGGGAGAGGCGCCCAGTGCGCACACTGGGCGGAGAGGGCATTTCCTAGTCCAACTCCATGTAGCGAATCGAGCACTGAGAAGGCTTCCCCCTGGAGGGAAGCTGGCAAAAATCTTTGATTTTTGACTGATGAGGGGTGAAAACGTTGGTTTTTCGCCCCTGGTGGTAAGATTTACAGTACACCCCTCATCCGACCCGGCTTCGCCGGGCCACCTTCCCCCGAGGGGGAAGGCTTGGTGCGGTGGAATCCGGTAACTGCTTATGTAAACGCACCGGGGCGGCGAGGGCGTGCCCTCGCCCTACAAAAGGTACGTCTCTTCTGCATCAAATCATTGAGCGGTAATGAACCGGGTGACCCCCAATGGTGGTGGTTTAGCACCAGGGTTTCAGGTGCGCCGTTGACAGCGGTGGTACGCCGCCCAAAATGTTTCCCGTGAAACATTTTAGATAGAAAGTCTGTTACCCACCCAGCTGTTCCAGGATTTCTAATTGGCGGCGGCTTTCGTCCTGGGCCAGGGTTCGGAAGGCGGTTCCGAAGTCGGGCAGGGCGGACCGGGCGGTAAATTCCAGCACCAGCTCCCGGCTGCGGCGGAAGCCTTCCGTCAGCAGCTGCCGCCGGGGCAGCTTGGGAATGGGGGGCAGGCCATTTGTGGCCATTTTTCCGGACAGCACCAGCATGCCACGGATACTGCTGGCGCAGGCGGCATAGCTCTTTTCCAAGGCCGCCAAGCCTAGCTGGCGGGAAATGCTTTGCTGAAAGCGCACTTGCTGCAATAAGGTTCTAAGGTCCGTTTCGTGGCCTGGGGGTGCCGGCGGATGTGCCCGCTGCCAGACCTGCTGGGCCTGAAGTTGTTCCATTGCGCTCACCTCCTGGCATCAGTCTATGCAAAATTTGGAAAAATGTCCGAGAAATGGGCAAAAATTTTCCTTTTCTTTTTCGTTCATTTGTGCTATAATGGAATGAACATACAAAAGGAGGCGTTACCATGCCCAGAAGCAGCAATAAGGCGGAGCTGATCATGGACTATGTCAATCAGTTCCTGGAAGAAAATGGCTACGCACCCTCCGTTCGGGAGATTGGTGCGGCAGTGGGCTTGCGTTCCACCGCCTCCGTCAGTTATCACCTGCAAGCCTTGCAGGAAAAAGGTCTCATTCAAGCTCCCGGGGCCAAGGGCCGGAAGAGGGCGCTGGTCACCGGCGTGCGGCCTGGGCAGATCCCCGTGGTGGGCGTGGTCACTGCCGGACTGCCCATTCTGGCTGTGGAAAACCAGGAGGGGACCATGCCCTGGAGCGACCCGGGGTGCTTCGCCCTGCGGGTCCGGGGCGACAGCATGATGGGTGCCGGTATTCTGGACGGGGACAAGGTGGTGGTCCGCCCACAGTCCACGGCAGACAGCGGCCAGATCGTGGTGGCCCGAATCGGGGACGAGGCCACGGTGAAGCGGCTGCTGCGGAAAAATGGCCAGGTGTGGCTCATGCCGGAAAATGACTGCTACGAGCCAATCGACGGCCGCTATGCGGAAATTGTGGGCATTGTTAAGGGCGTTGTCCGGGAGTATTGATAATACGATGGACAAATGTCCGCACCACAGAAAAAAGAACTTGACAAACCGGGCCAAATGGTGTATAAAGAAACCAATATTCCAAAACCATAGAAGCGGGAGTAAAACTGCCAGCGCATCCACAGAGAGCGCCGCATAGCTGAGAGCGGGGCGAAAAGCGGAGCAGCAAATGGGCCGCCGAGGGCAGGGAGAACGGCGAAAGCTTAGTATCCTCTGACGCATTGCCAGCGTTACAGGGCAGCCGGTGTGTTGGCACCGGGCAGAGTGGCCGGACTTCCGGCAAGCAAGGTGGTACCGCAGAATTTTCTGTCCTTGTTCCCTACGGGGAACGAGGGCATTTTTTGTTTTAGAGGTGTATGATTATGGGCAAGCAACCAGGCAGGCGATGGCGAAGCCTGCATTAGCCAATGAAAAACCAATGAAAAAGGAGCGCAAGAACATGAAAAAACTGATTTCTCTACTGACGACCCTGGTCTTGACGGCGATGCTGCTCTGCGGCTGCGGCAATGACCAGGCCCAGACGCCCACGGGTTTTGAAAGCAATTTCAAGGTAGCCATTGTTCAGCAGATGGACCATTCCTCTCTGGATGAGATCCGCACCGCCATTGCCGCCAGACTCCAGGAGCTGGCCCAGGAGCAGGGCCCGGGGAAGGTGGGCATCCGCATTGAGGAGTTTAACGGCCAGAACGATTCCTCCACCCTGAACCAGATCGGCTCCCAGGTGGTTTCCGACGGGTACGATATGATCATCCCCATCGCCACCACCGCCGCCCAGTGCATGGTCACTGCCGCCGACGGCAGCGGCATTCCCGTTGTGTATTCCGCCATCTCCGACCCGGAGAGCGCCGGATTGACGGGGCTTTCCGGTGTCACCGGCATTTCTGATGCCCTGAACACCCAGTTTATTCTGGACATGATGCTGGCGGTGCAGCCGGAGGTCAAGACAGTGGGCCTGCTCTATTCCAATTCCGAAATCAATTCGGCCACCCCCATTGCCGAGGCCAAGGCGTATCTGGAATCCAAGGGCATTGCCTACCTGGAAAAAACGGGCAACTCCACCCCGGAGATTGTGGAGGCCGCTTCCAGCCTGGTGGGCCGGGTGGACGCGGTGTTCACTCCCACGGATAACGTGGTCATGGCGGCGGAGGCCGCCGTGGCAGAGCTGCTGGCAGAGGGCGGCATTCCCCACTATACCGGGGCGGATTCCTTCGTCCTCAGCGGTGCGTTTGCCGCCAGCGGTGTCAACTACACCCAGCTGGGCAGCCAGACTGCTGAATTGGCCTTTGACATCCTTACCAGCGGCACGGTTCCCACCGACTTCCAAAAGCAGGAGGGCGGCATCATCACCGTCAACACCGACACCGCCGCCCAGCTGAACCTGGACACCGCCGTCTTTGCAAAAATGGCCAGCCAGGTGCGGGAGGTCACAACGGTGGGGGAGTGATAATTATGGAATCGGCCTGCGCCGATGAATAAAAACTGGTTTGCCGCAATGTAACGAACCGGGTGACACCCAAAGGTGTGGGTCCACCACCAGAGTATCAGGCCCGAATCGATAGCGGCGGCATGCCGCTCTTGCCTCTCCCTCTGGGAGAGGTGGCACGGCGCAAGCCGTGACGGAGAGGGTATGATAGGATAGTATATTTTGTCTAACTGGGCAGTTCGGAAGGCTTCCTGGGGGGAAGCTGGCAAAAATCTTTGATTTTTGACTGATAAGGGGTGGAAACGTTGGTTTTTTGCCGCTGGTGGTAGCTTTTACACTGCCGCCCCTCATCCGACCCGGCTTCGCCGGGCCACCTTCCCCCGAGGGGGAAGGCTTTGGTGCGGTGGAACCGGGTAACTGCTTACGTAAAAGCACCGGGTCGGCGGGGGCGTGCCCCCGCCCTACGAATGGTGCATTCCCTTTGTTCAAACTATTGAGCCGTAACGAACCGGGTGCCCCCCCTGAGGTGGTGGTCTACTGCCAGGGTAACAGGCTCGCATTGTCAGCGGCCACTGGCCGCAAAGGAGTTGTTTTGTTTGATTTCATCTGCTGTTGTGTTCAGCGCTTTGGAGCTGGGGTGTGTGTATGCTCTGGTGGCGCTGGCGTTGTTTCTTAGCTTTCGGGTGTTGAATATTGCGGATATGACCACCGATGGGTCATTTACCCTGGGGTGCGCCGTGTCGGCTACCCTGGCGGTGGCCGGGCATCCGCTGCTGGCCCTGCCTGCGGCAATGGCGGCGGGAGCCTGCGCCGGTGGCATCACTGCCTTTTTGCAGACCCGGCTGCGAATCCCCTCCATTTTGGCGGGCATCATCACCAATACCGGCCTGTATACCGTGAATCTGGCAGTGATGGGCTTTTCCTCCAACGTCAATATGATGAAAGCTCCCACCCTGTTCGCCATGACCCAGCCCCTGCTGGGCAAATTCTACCGCCTGATTCCTGTGGCGCTGATTGCGGTGGCTGCCGGGGCGGTGCTGGTGCTGTTCCTGAAAACCCGAATGGGCCTGTCTATTCGAGCCACCGGAGATAACCCGGACATGGTCCGGGCCTCCTCCATCAATACGGGCTTCACCATTACCGTGGGCCTGTGCATGGCCAATGCCCTCACGGCGCTGTCCGGGGCGGTGCTGGCCCAGTACCAGAAAACCGCCGACATCAACCTGGGCACCGGCATGGTGATTATCGGCCTGGCCTCTTTAATCATCGGGGAGACTCTGCTTCCCAAGGGAAAGCTGTGGTGCAAAGCCCTGGGGGCGCTGGCAGGCTCTGTGGTATACCGATTCATCATCGCCATTGCCCTGCGGCTGGATTTGCCCAGTGAGTGCCTGAAGCTGATTTCTGCGGTGATCGTGGCCCTGGCCATCGGCCTGCCTGCCATCAAGGCCAGCCTGAAACCGGCCACCAAGGGAGGTGCCGCCAAATGCTGAAACTGCACAACATTTCCAAAACCTTTCACCCCGGCACGGTGAACGAAAAGAAGGCCCTGACGGACCTGAGCCTGGAGCTGAACAAAGGGGACTTTGTCACCATCCTCGGCTCCAACGGGGCGGGAAAATCCACCCTGTTCAATGCCATCGCCGGCACCTTCGTGGTGGACAGCGGCAGCATCCTGCTGGACGGGCAGAATATCACCAACCTGCCGGACTATAAGCGGAGCAAATTCATCGGTCGGATGTTCCAGGACCCGCTAAAGGGTACGGCTCCCAATATGACCATCGAGGAAAACCTGGCCCTGGCCTATATGCGGGCCAGCCGGGGCACGTCGCCTTTCTCCATGATTGGCAGGAAGGACCGCCAGGACTTCCGGGAGCGGCTGTCCCAGCTGGGGCTGGGGTTGGAAGACCGCATGGACAGCCCGGTGGGGCTGCTCTCCGGCGGCCAGCGCCAGGCCCTGACATTGCTGATGGCCACCCTGGTGACCCCCAAGCTGCTGCTTCTGGACGAGCACACCGCCGCCCTGGACCCAGCCACGGCGGAAAAGGTGCTGGATCTGACCCGGCAGATTGTGGCAGAAAACGGCATCACCTGCCTGATGATCACCCACAACATCCCCTCGGCCCTGCATCTGGGCAACCGCACCGTGATGATGAAGGACGGCCGGATCCTGCTGGAACTGGCAGGCCAGGAGCGCAGCCGGATGACCCCGGAGCAGCTGGTGCAGCTGTTCCACCAGCAAGGCGTGGAGAGCGACCGTATTCTTTTCAGCGCCGATTCATAAGCAACGCCCCCCACAGCCAGTGTGTCGCTGTGGGGGGCGCTTTTTATAGCTGGCATTCCAGCAAAAACTGTTCCCACTTATCCTCCAGAGCCGGGGGGAAATGTCCGGCATCCTGGGAAGTTGTGCCGATTCTTGAGAGAATTTTTACGAAAAGAGAGAGGTATCTTGGTTGACATTTTACCAAAATCCGGGTAAAATATAAACAACTATGTGCTGCAAAGGAGGGAACACCATGGACGCTGGCGGCAGTGGCAATATACCGGGCCGAAGTAGACAGGCGGCCGCCTTCGTGGTGGCTCCGTACTGAGTACTTTGGCCGATTGTATTGCCTCTTTTTGACGGCTGCGCCCCACCCGAAGCTCGGGGACGGGGCGTTCCCGTTGTCAATTTGAAAGGAGGAAAATCATGGCTGAACGGTTTGAAATTGTAGAAAAAGCACTTCTGTCTATGCTGGAGGAGAAGAAGTATTCCACCCTACGGGATATTCTGATCACCATGAACCCCAGCGACGTAGCGGGGCTGTTCCGGGGCTTGGAGGAAACGCAGATTCCCCTGATGTTCCGGCTGCTGCCAAAGGAGCTGGCAGCGGAAACCTTCGTGGAAATGGAGCCGGATGACCAGGAGCTGCTGATTCGGGGCTTCTCGGACAATGAGCTGAAGGAAGTGCTGGACGAGCTGTATGTTGACGATGCAGCAGACATTGTGGAGGAAATGCCGGCCAACGTGGTCAAGCGCATCCTCAAGCACGCGGACCCGGAGCTGCGCAGCTCCATCAACCAAATTCTGCGCTATCCCGAGAATTCTGCCGGGTCGATTATGACCACGGAGTACGTATCCCTGCGCCCGCATATGACGGTAGAGGAGGCAATCCTGCGCATCCGCCGCCAGGGTGTGGATAAGGAAACCATCTATACCTGTTACGTTACCGAGAAGGACCGCACCTTGATCGGCCTGGTTACGGTGAAGGATTTGCTTCTGGCTGCGGATGATGCCATGTTCATTGAGGACATCATGCTGCGCAACCTCATCAGCGTCACCACCCGGACCGACCAGGAGGAAGTGGCCCGGATGTTCAACAAGTACAACTTCCTGGCCCTGCCGGTGGTGGACGGAGAAAACCGGATGGTGGGTATCGTCACCTTCGACGATGCCATGGACGTTATGGAGGACGAGGCCACCGAGGATATGGAGATCATGGCCGCCATGACCCCCTCGGAAAAGAGCTACCTCAAGAGCACGCCCATTGATCTGTTCAAGCACCGCATTCCCTGGCTGATGCTGCTGATGGTGTCGGCGACCTTTACCGGTATGATCATTACGTCCTTTGAGGGTGCATTGAGCAAGCTGCCGATTCTGACGGCGTTTATCCCCATGCTGATGGATACCGGCGGTAACTGCGGCTCCCAGTCTTCGGTTACGGTCATTCGTGCCCTGAGCTTGGATGAGCTGAAGCTGGGCGACCTGTTCAAGGTCATGTGGAAGGAAATCCGCACGGCTGTGCTCTGCGGCGTGACCCTGGCGCTGGTGTGCTTTGCGAAGATTCTGCTGGTGGACCGGCTGCTGATGGGCAATACCAGCATCAATCTGCTGGTAAATGCCGTGGTGTGCCTGACCCTGGCGGTGACGGTCATTATCGCCAAGTTTGTTGGCTGCACCCTGCCCCTGCTGGCAAAGCGCCTGGGCTTCGACCCGGCGGTGATGGCCAGCCCCTTCATTACCACCATTGTGGATGCCCTGAGCCTGCTGGTGTACTTCCTGTTCGCCAAGATGCTGCTGCTGGGATAACAAGGAACAGAAAAACGCCTTTGCTGCCTGTTTTTTGGCGGCAAAGGCGTTTTTGCGGTTGACGGAACGCTCAGGCGAACAGCTCCTCGATGGGGGCGAAGCGGTAGCCCTCCTGCTTCCAGCGGGTGAGCAGCTCGTCGAGAATTTGGGCGTTGGTTTGAGATGTGGAATGGAGCAGCACCACGGCACCATTGTGCATCCGTGGCAGCAGCTTGGAGAAAGCCTGCTCTGGGGTAGGCTGGGCATCGTTGTTCCAGTCCACATAGGCCAGGCTCCAAAATACGGTCCGATAGCCCAGCTTTTGGGCCATGGCCAGGTTTGCCTCGCTGTACAGTCCCTGGGGCGGCCGATAGAATTTGGCCATCTCCTGGCCGGTCACCTGCTGGTATAGGGCCTCCAAATCCCCCAATTCCCGGGCAAAGGCCTCCGGGTCGGAGATGGCGGACATATCCGGGTGGTGCATGGTGTGGTTGCCCACGGTGTGGCCCTCAGCTACCATCCGCCGCACCAGGTCCGGATTTTTCTCGATGTAATTGCCCACCAAGAAAAAGGCAGCAGGAACCTGATGGCGCTGCAAAACATCCAGAATTTTCCCGGTGGCCCCATTTTCGTATCCGGAATCAAAGGTTAGGTATGCCACTTTCTCAGTGGAGCTTCCCACGTAGGCGGCATCGAATCGGCGCAGCTGGTCTGCGCCGGCGTTGCCCACAGGAGGTGCCCCTTCCTGTGGAAAAGACAGCCCCCAGGAACCGGTAGGCAGGGCGCTTCCTGCCAGAATCCAAATGGCCGTCCCAGCTGCCGCCAGCACGGCAGCCAGCAACAGAACAAAATCTCGCTTGCGCATCCATGATCCCCTCCCTGGCACAGTCTATGCGGCCAAGGAGGAAACTATTTGTCCCGATCTAATAAGCTAGGCAGACTGCCGTAATCCGACGGAGAAACACCGGTGACAGCCTTAAAAGCCTTGAAGAAATTGGAGTAATTGTGAAAACCGCTTTCTAAGCACACCAAATGCATGGGCTTTCCCTGCTGAATCAGGGATTTGGCAAGCTCAATGCGCTTCAGGATGATGTACTGATGGATGGAGATACCCATGTGATTCTTAAAGGCGTGGGCCAGATGGTATTTGCTGACAAACAAGCTGCCGGCTATGGATTCCAGGGTGATGCTCTGACAGATGTGCGCGGAAATGTAATCCAGCGCCGTGCGCACCAGCTGGTTCTTGCTGGTGCGGCCATCCGACAAGCGGATGGATCGGGAAGTGTGGAGGGTGTACAGCACAATCTGGGCACAAAAGGACTCCATCAGAAAATCGCTGCCGGGAAAATCTTCCCGGGACACCAGTACCATTTGCTGCAAAATCAGCCGGATAAACTTGTTCTCCGGGCTGGTGCAGGGGAGGAGGAAGTGCTGCTCTTGGGCAATGGAGGATAGACACGTATCCAGTTCCAGCCCTGCCCGGCGGATGCTGTGCAGAAATTCACAGGACATGGACAGCACCACCCGCCCATAGGAAGCCTGCTCCAAAATGCTGTATGGCCTGTGGAAAAAACCGCTGGGAATGAACAAAATATCCCCGGCAGCCAGGCGGTAGATTTTGCTTTCGATCAGGTATTCCAGTTGGGTGTCCGGGAAATAAATCACTTCCACATAGTTATGCATATGCAGGTGAATGTCAGGCAGCTGGGAATCGTCTGCATAATAGATATTCCAGCCTTCGCTGCTGCGAAAAAATTGCTCTGCGCAAATGTCCGCATCGCAGTTTTCCTTCCTAAAAACAGGGAAGAATTCTTCCTCAACAGCGCTTAGGTCCAGACAGTCCAGCAGATGCACCGCAGCATATTGCGGATTGTTGTCCATTGAATCGACTCGCTTTCTCTCTAGGGCAGTTCTGGGAAAGGGAAACGGAGTTGCCAGGTCTCTTTTGTGTAAAATATAACAAAACATCTTGGAAAATGCAAGGGCTATGTCATACAAGCTGCTGGATTTCACAGCCCTGTGGAATCCAGCGGAATAGCAACTTTTGAAATAGAACACGCAACATCTGTGATTGCGATTTCGCTGGTGGTTTCGTAAAATAAGACATGGTGAACAGCTTCCGGGCAGACCGCAGATGCGGCCGACCGGGGATAAAAACTGTGTTTGAGGTGAAAAATAGTATGAAATTTAGCTTTAGCACCCTGGGTTGTCCCTACTATACCTTTGACCAGATGATTGAACTGGCCAAAAGATGCGGCTATACCGGCATCGAATTTCGCATCTACCAAGGGCAGGAGGATCTGCGCAAGTGCCCGGAATTTAGCAAAGAGCAAATCGGCGAGACGAAGAAACGCTTCCAGCAGGCCGATATCCAGATTGCCTGCCTTTCCAGCAGCGCCCGCTTTGCCTACCCGGATGCCGAAAACCAGAAAAACCAGCTGGAGAATGCCAAGACCTACCTGCAAATGGCTTCGGAGCTGGGCTGTCCCTACGTGCGGATTTTCGCAGGACCGTATCCTGTAAACTTCAACGGCCGCCCGAAATCCGAGGGCTTTATCGAGGAGTATCGTGCCAGCATCCCGCCGGAGAAGGTTGCAGGCCTGACGAGGGAGGAGTGCGACAAGTGGGTTATGGATGGCTTCTACAAGGTTGGCGAGCTGGGAAAACAGTACGGTGTCATGCCGCTGATGGAGACCCACGACGATTTTTGCAGCGGCGCTGTGGTTCGCAAGCTGCTCGACGGTAGCGGCAGCGATAATGTGGGCATCCTGTGGGACTGCCTGCACCCATACCGCTATGGTATGGACTTGCATGAAACCTTCGAGGAAGTCCGCAGCCGGATTCACCACGTGCATATGAAAGACTCCTCCAACCTGACTCCCTGGGGCTTCGTGCCCGCCCTGGTAGGCAATGGCGAAATGGACATCCGCACAGCGCTGGACATTTTGAAAACCAACAATTACAGCGATTTCATCAGCTTTGAGTGGGAAAAGCTGTGGTTCCCCGAAGTGGAAGAACCGGAAGTGGCCATCCCCCAATTCATGGAAGCCATTTGCACCATGCTGTGAGAAAACAAACGAAGCAATTTCAGTCAGACACCTTAGCCCTTGCCAAACAAAGACCAAAGAACCTAGGCCAAATTGCAGGCGAAAAATAGAAAGAAAAAGTCCTGAAATCGTAAGATTTCAGGACTTAAACTGTAAAAACCCCTGTTTTGCTTAACACAAAACAGGGGTTTTCAACGGTCTGAACCACCATTTTAGCGGTGGCTGAAATTATTTGGCGTTGCGGCATCCATGCAGGCAGATGATGGCTTCAATTCTTTTCGTAAACAACAATATCCATCCAGATACGACACGGATGTCATTGATGAAGATTCCTTCATCGCTTAGTCCATGTAACCCTGCCAATTTAGAGCCAGATGGTTTTGATACCAATTTTCCAGAAAAGCGAACAGAGCATGGCTGAGTAGAACCATCTTCCAGTAACAGAGTTGCTTCATGGACTTCTTCGATAGTCCTCTCATTCGGGAATAGTATTGACATCATTACAATTGCAAACAGGATAAGAATAGCAAGTGTGAAACCTGCGATTACAATTCTCCTCTTCATGTTGCGATTCTCCTAACGTTCCGAAATATCTGCCCACGCCGCTCCACTTAATGTTACTAAGTTCACAGCGTCTCGCTGCCACAACAATCTGATCCATTGCATTTCTTTTATTATTCATGCATTCTATTTCCGAATTAGCAGCACAATACTCTCCACATGGGCGCATCTTGGGAACAGGTCGGCTGCCTGGGCGGATTGGAGGGTGTAGCCCTTTTCTTTCAGCAGGGCCACGTCCCGGGCCAGGGTGGCGGGGTCGCAGGAGACGTAGACGATGCGCCGGGGGGCGAAGCGGGACAGGGCTTCGATGGTGTCGGCGTTCAGACCCTTCCGGGGCGGGTCCACCACGATCACGTCCGCCTGGATGCCCTGGCGTTCCAGCTCCAGCGCTGCCTGGCCGGCATCGCCGCAGAAAAATTCCGCATTGTCGATGCCGTTGCGCCGGGCGTTGTCCCGGGCATCCTCCACCGCCTGAGGAATCACCTCCACGCCGATGACCCGTCCGGCGGCAGCTGCCATGGCCAGGGTGATGGTGCCCACGCCGCAGTACAGATCCAGCACCGTGTCCGCCTTGGTAATGCCTGCCAGGGAGATGGCGGCCTGATACAGCCGCTGGGCCTGGTGGTGGTTCACCTGGTAGAACGACCGGGGGGACAGCCGGAAATTCAGGCCGCACAGGGTATCCTCAATATATCCCGGGCCGTACAGGGTTTGGAAGGTATCCCCCAGCACGGCGTTGCCTTTTTTCGTGTTCACCGACAGAACCAATGTGGCAAAGCCGGGAATCTTCGCCAGCCGCTCGATCAGCGCCTGGGGGCGGGGAATGGCCTGGCCGTTGACCACCAGGCACACCAGGATCTGGCCGGACACCGCCCCCCGGCGGACGTAGATATGGCGCAGCAGGCCGGTGTGGCGCTGCTCGTCGTAGACACTGACCCGGTACTGGTTGACGTAATCCATCACCGCATCCTTCACCCGGTCGCTTTCCTCCGGCAGAATCAGGCAGCGCCGGTTTTCCACCACCTGGTGGGTGCCCGCCCGGAAGAATCCGGCGTAGGCCCGGCCCTTCTTCACGGCCACGGGGTACTGGGCCTTGTTTCGGTAGCTGCGGCAGTCCGGGGCTGCCAGGATGGGCACCTGGGTCAGCTGCTGGCCGCCAATGCGGTTGAGGCAGGTTTTCACCCGCTCCGCCTTCAGCCGGGTTTCCTCCTCATAGTCCATGTGCCAGAAATCGCAGCCGCCGCACAGCTTGGCCACGGGGCAGGCCCGGTTCACCCGGTGGGGGGATTTTTCCAGGATCTCCACAATTTTTCCGGCGGCCCAGGTCTTCTGGGCCTTTTCGATTCGCAGCCGCACCCGCTCTCCGGCAATGGCATTGGGCACAAACACCGCACACCCCTCTACATGGGCCACCCCCTGGCCTTCGGCGGTGTAGTCGGTGATCACGGCCTCATACAATTCATTCTTCGTCAGCATACTATGGTCTCCGTCCTGATTTTGTTGATTATTAGGTATCATACCATATTTTTTCCCTGGGGTAAAGCCGCCAGTTGCGAAAATCCCCGGAAACTGGTATGATAAGCGACAAAGGATGTGACCATTATGACATACAAACCCTGTACACTCTGCCCCCGGCAATGCGGCGCAGACCGAACCGCCGGGGAGCTGGGCTTCTGCCGCTGCCCGGACACCGCCCTGGTGGCAAAATCCATGCTCCACAAGTGGGAGGAGCCGGCCCTGGCCGGTTCCGGGGGCAGCGGCGCCATTTTCTTCGGCGGCTGCACCCTGGGCTGCCGGTATTGCCAAAATGCTGCCATCAGCGGCGGCCCGGTGGGCACAGCCATGGAAAACCCGCAGCTGCGCCAGCTGATGGAATCCCTGATTGCCCAGGGGGCGGAGAACATCGACCTGGTGACCCCCACCCACTTTTTGCCCACCATTGTCCCGGCCCTGATGCCCAAGCTGCCGGTGCCGGTGGTGTACAACTGCGGCGGCTATGAGCGGCCCCAGACCCTGGCCCAGCTGGAAGGTCTGGTGGACATTTACCTGCCGGATTTGAAATACGCCGACAACGCCCTGGCGGCAGGGCTGTCCGGTGCGCCGGATTATTTTGAAACCGCCTGCGCCGCCATTCAGGAGATGGTGCGCCAAACCGGCCCGGTGGTCTGGGAAGGCGACAAGGTCATCCGGGGCACCATCATCCGCCATTTGATTTTGCCGGGGGCTGTGGAAAATTCCCTGCGGGTTCTGGACTGGATTGGCCAGGCCTTTGCGCCGGGGCAGGTGCTGGTGAGCCTGATGCGCCAGTATACCCCCATGGGCGGCCTGGCCGCCCCTCTGGATCGCCGGGTGACGGAGGAGGAATACCAGGCGGTGCTCAGCTGGATGTTCCTGAACCAGCTGGAGGGCTTCACCCAGGAGGCAGATTCCGCCGACCGGGGCTTCATCCCGGATTTTTAAGCGCCGGACAAGTGCCAAAATTTTTGCACATTTACGCAGAATTATTGTGCAATTTGCGCATGGTGCGCTGTCCACAGCCAGAAGATAAGTGTCCTTTCTGCATATTTCCTGCATTGATGTGGCATAAAGTTTGCAATTTTCTCGAATTTTACATAGAACTTAAAAATGTTATGCAATTTTATTCTTGCCAAATTTCATTCCAGCGTGTATAATCTAAGTATATTCACTTTAGGCAAGGACCTGAAGGCAAGGAGGTAACATTATGAAAATGAAAAAGGTTCTATGTGTTGTGTTGGTGCTGGCGCTGGCGCTGGCCATGACCGCCTGCGGTTCCGGCTCCGCAGCAAAGATGACCATGGGTACCGGCGGTACTTCCGGCACCTATTACGCCTTCGGCGGCGTTCTGGGGCAGTACATCAAGAACAATGCCGGCATTGACGTGGTGGTTGTCTCCACCGATGGCTCCAAAGCAAACATCGAGTCCATCGCCGCCGGCGATTATCAGCTGGGCACCGTCCAGTCCGATGTGATGTCCTATGCCTGGTCCGGCACCCGCTCCTTTGAAAGCGGCAAGGTGGATTCCTTCCGGGTGGTAGCCGGTCTATATGCCGAGGCTGTCCAGCTGGTGACCATGGACCCCACCATTCAGACTGTTGCCGATTTGAAAGGCAAGTCCGTCTCCATCGGCGCTCCCAACTCCGGTGTCTACTTTAACGCCGTTGACGTGCTGGCTGCTGCCGGTCTGACCGTGGATGACATCAACGCGCAATACCAGAGCTTCGCCGACAGCACCGATGCCCTGAAGGACGGCAAGATTGACGCCGCCTTTATTGTGGCCGGTGCACCCACTGCCGCCATCACCGAACTGTGCACCACCAACGATGCGTTCCTGGTTCCCATCGACGGGGATATTGCCGCCAAGCTTATGGACGATTCCCCCTTCTACACCGCCTACACCGTCCCTGCCGGTACCTATGCCGGTCAGGATGCCGATGTGCAGACCGTTACGGTCAAGGCCACGCTGATTGTATCTGCCAACGCCGACGAGGAACAGGTCTACAACCTGACCAAGGCTATTTTTGACAATGCAGCCGCCATCGCCGCCGAAAACGGCAAAGGCGCCGAGCTGTCTGTGGAGAACGCCACCACCGGCATGACCGCTCCGTTCCACCCCGGCGCAGCCAAGTACTTCGCCGAACAGGGCGTCACCGTGGAAACTGCGTAAGCTTCCCCGGAGGTATTGCCTATGGCACTGTTTCAGAAAAAGAAATCTACCCCTGCCGAACCCATGGACCTGGATGCAGTGATGAAGAAATTCGACCAGGAGTCCAACGTCCGGATTTGGGAAGGCAAAGGCCGGCTGGCTGTGAATCTCGTTCTGGCAGCCTTCTCTGTGTTCTGCATTTACGTCACCCTGTTCACCAGCTGGCTGGAGGAGCTGCGGCTGACTTCCTTCGTAGCCTGGATCGTGTTCCTGGGCTTCCTGGTTTTCCCTGCCCGCAAAAGCCACCAGCGGCCCAACCACATTCCCTGGTATGACCTTGTAGCCATGGTGCTGGGCACAGGTGCATTCCTGTACTTTACCTTCCACGCCAAGGAGATTATCCAGCAGGGCAGCAATTTCTCCCCGTTCCAGATTCTCGTTGGCATTGTGGGCATTCTGGCCCTGGCAGAGGTCTGCCGCCGGAGTGTGGGCCTGCCCATCCTGATTGTGGCAGCGGCATTCTTAATCTATGCCCTGATTTGGGGACTGTCTAACCCCTCGCTGATGGGGAAACTCAACTATTCGGTGCGCTACCTGTTTTACAGCAAGGAAGGCATCCTCTCCACGCCCATCAATGTGTGCTCGAAGTTCATCGTGGTGTTTATCATCTTCGGTGCATTCCTAGAGCGCACCGGCATTGCGGATTTCTTCATCAACATCTCCAATGCGGCCGTGGGCGGCATGTCCGGCGGCCCGGCGAAGGTGGCCGTGGTGGTCAGCGCCATGGAGGGCATGGTGTCCGGCTCCTCCGTAGCCAACACCGTCGGCTCCGGCTCGGTGACCATTCCGCTGATGAAGAAAACCGGCTACAAGCCGGAGTTCGCCGCAGCGGCAGAGGCTTCCGCCTCCACCGGCGGTCAGATCATGCCCCCCATTATGGGTGCCGCCGCGTTCTTAATGGCGGACTATGTACAGCTGCCGTACAGCGACATTGTGGTGCGGGCCATTCTGCCTGCGGTGCTGTACTTTGCAGGCATCTTCATCGCTGTCCATCTGGAAGCCAAGAAAATGGGTCTGCGGGGTCTGCGCAAGGATGAGCTGCCCAAGCTGCTGCCCCTGCTGAAGCAGGCTTACCTGCTGATTCCCCTGCTGCTGCTGATTTACCTGGTGGGCACCAGCTCCAAGAGCATTCAGTATGCCGCCGCCATTGCCATTGTTGCTGCCATCGTGGTGAGCCTGTTCAATAAGGAACACCGCATCACCCCCAAGCGGCTGCTGGAGGCGCTGGCAGCCGGCGGACAGGGCACCATCACCGTGGCCGCTGCCTGCGGCATTGCTGGTATCATCGCCGGAACCATCACCATGACGGGCCTGGCCAATATGCTGATCAACGGCATCGTGGCCCTGGCCGGCAACCATGTGATCATTGCCCTGTTCCTGACCATGATTTGCTGCATCGTGCTGGGCATGGGTGTGCCTACCACCGCCAACTACTGCATCATGGCCGCCACCTGCGCCCCCATTCTGATTCGGATGGGCGTGCCCGCCATTGCAGCCCACTTCTTCGTGTTCTACTTCGGCATCGTGGCAGACCTGACCCCTCCGGTGGCCCTGGCGGCTTATGCCGGTGCGGCCATCGCCCAGGCCAACCCCATGAAAACGGCCCTCACGGCCACCAAGCTGGCCATCGCCGCCTTTATCGTGCCCTACGTGTTTGCGCTGAATCCGGCCATGCTGCTGGTGGATACCAACGCCTGGGAGGTCATCCTCATCGGCATTACCTCGCTGATTGGTATTTTCGGTGTCTCCTCGGCGCTTCAGGGATATCTGATGAAGCCCATGCCCTGGTACCTGCGCCTTGCCGGTGCTGCCGGCGGCCTGCTGCTGATTTATCCCGGCATCGTCACCGATACCGCAGGCATCATCCTGGTGGGATTGGTGGTCATCATCCAGTACAGCCAGTCCCGCAGCCATGCTGCCGCCAGCATTTCTTAACTACCCAAACCAACCGCCGCAGGAGTTTTTCTGCGGCGGTTCAGATTGTCAAAAAAGTGCCTCGCAGAGTTCGCCGCCGTAGCGGCGAATAAAGTAAAATCCATTTTCGACCGGGGCGTGTACCTGGGCGAAAATACTTATCAGGCTGCAAGTGTGGAATTTGTTCGCCAGGGGGCGGACAAATTATGCGCGCAGCAGACTGCAAAAAAACTGTCGAAAAGCCCCGTGGGGGATTTTCGACAGCCTGAGCCGCCGCAGGAGTTTTTCTGCGGCGGCTGCGTTTTATCGGATTTGCCGCTGCGGCGCTGCATTCTTTACCCCATTTTTACCGCTGGCCGTGTATAATGAATCCGTTATGTTTTAACAATTATGAACGGAGGATTCTATGGAAGTATTGTTTCAAAACCTGCTGGATGTGACTTGGCAGCAGGTGGTCATGTGGGCCATCGGCGGCCTGCTCATTTACCTGGCCATTGCCAAGGACATGGAGCCGACGCTGCTGCTGCCTATGGGCTTCGGCGCTATTCTGGTAAACCTGCCCAACTCCGGCGCTGCCGGGGTCATTGAGCACCTGTTCAACATCGGCATTGCCGGACACGAGCTGTTCCCCCTGCTGCTGTTTATCGGCATCGGCGCGATGATCGATTTCCAGCCCCTGCTGTGCAATCCCAAGCTGATGATTTTCGGTGCAGCTGCCCAGTTCGGCATTTTCTTCACCCTGTGCCTAGCCAGCCTGTTTGGCTTCGGCCTGAACGATGCGGCCTCCATCGCCATCATCGGCGCTGCCGACGGCCCTACGTCCATCTTCGTCTCCCAGATGCTGAACTCGAATTATACCGCTGCTATCATGGTGGCCGCCTACTCCTACATGGCCCTGGTGCCCATGGTCCAGCCCCCCATCATCAAGCTGTGCACCACCAAGGCTGAGCGGAAGATCAAAATGACCTACAAGGGCCGCCCGGTTTCCAAGCGGACCAAGATTCTCTTCCCCATTGTTGTCACCATCATTGTGGCGTTGGTTGCCCCGGATGCAGTGGCGCTGATTGGCTTCCTCATGTTCGGCAACCTGATTCGGGAGTGCGGCGTGCTGAACTCCCTGTCGGAAACTGCCCAGAATGTGCTGGCCAACCTGGTGACCATTCTGCTGGGCATCACCATCGCTTCCCGGATGAATGCAGCCGAGTTCCTGCGGGCAGAGACCCTGCTGATCATGGGCCTGGGCCTGGTGGCTTTCGTGGTGGATACCTTCGGCGGTGTGATGATCGCCAAGATCATGAACCTGTTCCTGAAGGAGAAGATCAACCCCATGATCGGCGCTGCCGGCATCTCCGCTTTCCCCATGTCCGCCCGGGTGGTCCACAAGATGGGCCTGGAGGAGGACAACCAGAATTTCCTGCTGATGCACGCCATCGGCGTCAATGTCTCCGGCCAGATTGCTTCGGTGATTGCCGGCGGTCTGATTCTCGCTTTGGTAGGAGGGATGTAAATGCTGCACATGGATCTGTTGATGCAGGCCCTGCCCATTATGGGCAACGGCATGCTGGGCATCTTTCTCGTCACCGGCGTGATTATCGCCGTGGTGAGCCTGCTGAACCGGATTTTCCGCTAACCAAACAACCAGGGCCGGGCCACAAGCCCGGCCCTAGCTCTCTGCCCATTCCCAAGCCCCGCCGCTCCTTTGGAAAGAATTTAGAAAAGGGCTTGACAAACGCCGCTCCCCATGATATAATGTGCAAGCACACTTGAGGTGCCCAATATCGCGGAGTAGAGCAGTTGGAAGCTCGTCGGGCTCATAACCCGGAGGTCGTAGGTTCGAGTCCTGCCTCCGCAACCATAAAAACACCCGGTATTCGTTATGAATACCGGGGTTTTTCTTATTTTTTGCTGTATTCTTGTTTTCTGAATCTTCCGAAAATTCAACTTTAATTCAACTTGCTTTTAAAATCACGCCTTTTTCAAGAAAACGTCGGCTAGAATGTCGGCGCTTTTTTTATCCGCTTCTTCCATTACATGGGCGTAAATGTTCGCCGTGGTAGATACTTGAGCATGGCCCAGCCGCTTAGAAATAGAAACGCTGTCTACACCGTTGAAGTACAACATAGATGCCATTGTGTGGCGGAATGCGTGCGGGTTGATATGGGGCAGACCGTGGCGCTTGCTGAACTTGCTGAGCCAGTCCGTCACGCTGTCTGGGTGCATGGGGCTGCCATTGTCTTGAGCAAAGACAAATCCCTGATCGTTACAATACTCCCCCAACCGAAGCCGTTCCTCTATCTGCCAGGCTCGGTACTTCTTCAAAAGCTGCATTGTCTGGGGTGGCAAAGAGATGTACCGCCTTGATCGCTCAGTCTTTGGGGTGCTTTCATAGATGCCGATATCCGATGAATACAAAATGCTGTTGCAAATATAGATTTGATTGTTTGTAAAGTCCACCTTGTCCCATTTCAAGCCCAGAATTTCCCCACGCCGTGCACCAGTGATCAGGAGCAGATGTACCAGCGTTTTCCACTTCATGGGCTCCTGTTCCAGCGCTTCCCGAATATCTGCCACCTGTTCCGGCTGGAAGTAGTTCACTTCTTTGTGCTCCAACTTGGGAAGAATGGCTCTGGATGCCACATTAAAGGGGATAAGTCCCTCCTTTACTGCCTGTTCCAGCACTGTGGAGATAAGCCGGTGATGCTCTGTGATGGTCTTTGGCGACAGGGTGGCGGGTGTGTCCTCTATGGTGAAAAGGCTTTCCAGCTCCCGCCCCAGAGCTTTGGCGATTCCTTGAGCCGCCTCTTTACTCACCGTTTCCCCTTTTACCGCTGTGTAGATCGTGCGAAGAGGCACGCCGGTATCTTCGGACAGCTTGGCACGGGTGACACCCCTCTCTTTCAGCAATGCGGCAAGATCAATTTTTGCCGTAGCTTTCGGGGAGCTCTTTCCCGCCCCAGGCTGAGACAGGGCGGTATACAGGCTGTTCAGGTGATCCGCCCGGAGGTCTTTCAGCTTAATGTGACCAATGGCCGGATAGATCCGGGTTGTCAGTTCCTTATACCTGACAATGGTGGAGTGCTTCACACCCCGATTTTCTTTTGTCTGAAGCACATAGTCACAATATTGGGCAAATCTCTGGCGGCTGTCAGAGGTGACCCCCTCCCGGCATTCTTTTTCAAAGGTTGCGGCGAAAGCCTCAGCCTTCTTTTTTGCGCTTTTTTCCGTCCATGTGGGAGATAACCTCAAAGGTAGTTGTCCAGGGCTTGAGCTGCTTTCCGTCCGCTCCACGGCCACGGTGTACACGGATGGAGTAGGAGATCAGCTTGCCGGATTTATCCCGGCGTTCTTGAATGTTAGCCATGATTTACCTCCTCTTTGTAAATTCTTCGACAGATTTACTAGCTTCTTCTTTTAGATGAAAGAGATGTGCGCAATAGGATTCATCTGCCATTTTTATGCTGTCGATTGCTTTTGTTCGCATCTCAGCTATTCTTGTCCATTCGTCTGTGAAAATCCATTCCTGAATAGCTAACCTCTCATCGTCCTCAGTTGGTTTTAGATTGTTTAGAATATTTTGGTGGTGATGTTTCTCTATCTTTGCACAAACACATTGATCAGATTCTACAGCCATTTTGGTGAGAAATGATTTGTCAGTAATATGGCTGCTGCTTGATTCAAGGAGAAATGAAACATAATCTATTGCGGTTTTCCAAGAATCGTCTCCACTTGAGATCCTATTCATTTTTGTAAGTTTTTCAACTGCTAATTGAGAGAGTCCTGTTTCATTGCAAATTTCAACAGTTGTGTGCTTTGGAGAATCTATTTGGCCAAATAAGTAGCTCATATCACAGTTAAAAATATCGCAAAGAGTTAATAGCGTTTCTACTTCCGGTTTGGCTTTGCCTTGCTCCCATTTTTTTACTGTTGCTATTGAATAGTGATATTTGTCAGCAAAAGCCGCTTGTGTAAGTCCCACTGCCTTCCTTGCCTTTTTGAATCCTTCTTGGAAAGAAGCCATTTTAAGTTCCTCCTTTGTTCATAAGGGATATTTTAATGGTTATATATAATGATTGTCTCTGCTTTATGTAGCCTGATAAGGTGCCTTTAATTATCCTTTTTCTATGTTATCATGTAGTAAGACGATAGTCAACTAAATATTTCAAGAAAGGATGTTTTCGAGATGACTGAGACACAAATCCCACAGTTTTTGACGATTCGAGAAACAGCAAGAACCGGAGTGCTCCCCGAAAATTTACTTCGGAAGATGGAGAAACAGGGACGCCTTCCCTGCATCTACTCTGGTAAAAAATGCCTCGTTAATTTCGGGCTGCTGGTGGAGCAACTCAATAGCTCGTGCCAAATGGAGGAGGTGAAAGAATGATTCAAAAAGGAAAAGCCTGTCCCGCTGTTGGCGCAGCGGAGCAGGCAAGTGTGGGAAGCATCTTGGCGGATGGAGATTCCCACAACCATTGTACACATGAATCCACGGCGAGTCAATGGAAGATTTCGGATTTTCTCAGCACTGGCCGGGAAAACGCCCTGCCTCTGCGCTACCTGGTGGCGGTCAGTGGGCGAGATGAGCGGACGGTCCGGCAGATGATCGAGAAGGAACGGCGCAGTGGTACGCCCATTCTCAGCGACTGCCAGAGCGGGTATTTTCTTGCGGCAGATTCGGCGGAGGCTCAGATCTTTGTCCGCTCCATGCGGCACCGGGCCGGGGAGATTCTTAAAACCGCAATGGCAATCGAGAGGGGGACGGAGCTTGACTGATGCAGTGCAGAAATTTTCGCAGCGGGTCACGCCGCCCCCGGATTTTGATGTGTGATATGCCGGTACTTCACAAGGTTTGCAAGCGTAATTTTACGATTCTTCCCAATGAACTGTTGCAGGATCAGCGACTGTCCTGCCGTGACCGAGGACTGCTGGTTTGGATGCTGAGTAAGCCCCAGGACTGGAATTTCTCTAAAAACGGCATACAGGCAGAACTTTTGTTGGACGGGGAATATTCCATTCAAGCAGGAGTGAAAAAATTGCAGGCAGTCGGCTATCTTCAAATTGAGCGGAAGCGGCAGGAGAAAGGCAAGCTGGCAGAGGTCATTTGGACAGTCTTTGACAGCCCGCAACTGGAAAATCCGGATTCACCACAGTGTGGTTATCCAGACCTGGATAACCACGCCTTTACAAAGAAAAGAAGCAAGAAAAAAGAGAAGGCTGTCCCCACCTTAGAGGGTGGGGAACAACCGGGGCTCTACTACGACAAGGACACTGGTGAATGGAAAAGGAGGGGAACAGTATGATTTCCAGTGAAGCATACATAGCAGGGGCCTTGCTCATTGATGGTGGGCCTGTAATTCAAATAATCCGAGGGATTGTCAAAGCAGAGGACTTCCAGTTGGAAGCATATCAGGCAATCTACTCCGCCGCTCTATCGTTGGCAGATAACGGTGACCCTATCGACCCGGTATCCATCCGTTGCCAAGCTCAGAAGGAAGGAATAGACTTGTCCAACAACTTCTTGGCCGAACTGATGGAGTGTACCCCCACTGCCGCCAACTGCGCTGAGTATGCTCTGCGAGTGGCCGAGGATGCCCGAACAAGGGCCATTAAGAATCTAGCGGAGAGGATTCAAAGGGACACTTCTTCCAGCCCTGAGGAATTGCTGGCGGTGTTACAGCGTGAAACTGAGGCCATCCAGGGAGGAGCGTTCCAGCGAGGACTTCTCAGCCCAGCGGACACGCTGCGGCGCTTCAACAGCTATGTCGTGGAGGCGGGGGATGGACGGGAAAATTTTATTCCCTCTGGTTTTCCGCGCCTTGATAAAATCTTGGGTGGCGGTTTTATTCGGTCGGGGCTGTACATTGTGGGGGCACGGCCTGCTATGGGCAAGTCTACCTTCGCCCTGAATCTGGCGGATAATATTGGCGGCGGTGTTTTGTTTACCTCTTTGGAGATGTCTCCGGAGCAGATTACAGCAAAGCGAGTCTCGCGATTGACTGGGATTCCAGCCGCTAAACTCCTGAGAGGAAATGTTTCCGACCGAGACTGGGCTGGTATTGCGCTGGCAACATCCGCTTTGTCTGAACAAGGTGTTTTCCTGAACTTCCGGTATGATCTGACCGTTCAGCAGATTCAGATTTTGGCCCAATCAGTACCGAATCTCCGGGCGGTAATCGTGGACTACCTGGGACTGATTCAGCCAGCAACCAGAGGTGCGTCCAGCTATGAGAATATCTCCCAGATCAGCCGGGACTTGAAGAGGATGGCCATCTCCCTGAATATTCCTGTAATCTGCCTCTGCCAGCTGTCCAGGATGGTGGAGAATCGCAAGGATAAACATCCGATGCTCTCCGACCTGCGGGATAGTGGCGCCATCGAACAGGATGCAGATGCCGTCATGTTCTTGTACCGAGGCGATTATTACAGCGGGGCAACGACTGAGCAGGGCTTTCCCTCTCTGGTGCAGCTGGATGTGGCAAAAAACCGCCACGGCCAGACGGGGAGTACAGAGTATAACTTCTGGATGTCTTCTAGCCTTTTCCGTGAGGTGTCATAATGTGGAGACAGAAATGTTTGAAATTCGAGGCAGAAAATGCGAAGCTGTTACGCCTGAACTTACCACCCAACGAGTATGAAAAGCGGGTCATGGCGCTTGTTAGGAGGTTGAGGATATGAGTGGCCGGACCTCTCGGCGCAAGGGCTGGGATGGGGAACTGGAGCTGGCCTGGATCCTGCGGAGATACGACTACCATGTGGAGCTTGGCCCATGCAGCAGGGAAATTAGATACAAATTTGCAACAAGGAAGGATAAATAATTATGTTTTACATGAAGCACAAAGGCAAAAAGCTGGAAATCTACGAAGACAATGTGTTCACGCTCTGTCCCATATGTGGTAGAGAACACCCTGTTGACTTAATGTCCATTTTACCCGAAGGGGACTTATACGGCACGAATGTCTACTGCACCGATTGTTCCAAGAAAATCATCGAAAATCGGAGCCGAAACGGGGGGTGAAGGTCATCAAACAGACAAAAGATGAAATAATCATCTCTGCACTGCTGGCAAATCCTACCATTCGGGCTGCCTCTGCCGCCTGCGGAATTTCTGAAACCCAGATTTATGCCAGGCTTCGGGACGAGAAATTTAATGCCCGGTACGATGAGGCAAGGCTGAAACTGCTGGAACAGAACACAGCGGCTTTGCAAAGCCATCTTGGTAGTGCCATTGAAACAATGGGAATCATTTGCACAGCCCCAGAGGCAGCACCTCAAGTCCGCCTGAATGCGGCGGATGCTATCATCCGCAATTCTTTGAAGCTGACGGAACAGATGGATATTCTAAAACGGCTGCAAAAGCTGGAAAAAGAGATGGGAGAGGAACATGGATAAATCCATTTTACGGCGACTGAAAGCGGTTGAGAACCACCCCAGACGGTTTGTCTATATCTCCATTTTTATCGACGGGCATGCGATCACGACCACCCAGACAAGCGCCAAAATTTTGGAAGCGGCTCTGGGTACACCGTGCCTAAATAGGAGGATAGAAGATTTTGCGTAGTATCGAAGCCCGAATTGCCGCTCTGGATGAAAAACTGTACAAGAAGAAAATGATGCAGACTCTCCCAACGGATGGTCTTAGCGAATCCCTGTATGAATTTGCAAAATCACTGACGGTGGAGAATCTTTTGGGTCTGACCGACTCTAACGGATTACCATTGCTGACCCAAGTGGAGGCCGAGAAAATGGAAAGGGGGTGGACAGAATGATGGAAGTTTTGAAGGCAGCGTTGTGCGAGATTATGTACAAAGAGGCAGAGGCCACACAGAAGAGGTTCCATGAGACGATGAATGTTTTGTGCGTGGCTATGAATCAGATCTATTCTGAAAGATTACAGCAAAATGAGAAGAACCATGCGGAATAAATCATAGAGGAAGGTGAAAAACGATGGAAAAAACCAAAATAGATGCAACAACGGGGAAAATCACCGTTACTTTTACAGATGATGATGGAGAAGTTTTCTCCACCTTCCGCATTAGCCCGACAGACTCCGGTGTTGCCAAACGCTGCGAAGATGTCTCCATATATTTTGAAAGCAACAAAGACCGCATACTGAATACATTGGATGAAATTGTACAGTACAACCAGGAGATTGAAGAAAAGATTTGCTATATTCTGGGCTATGATGCAAAAAAGAGCGTATTTGGGGAACTTTCGGCCACAACGGTTCTCCCGGACGGCGATATTTTCGCTCTGGTGATTCTTGAGAAAATTGCCAGCATTGTGAAGCCAGAAATTGAAAAAAGAAAGCAGAAGATGTCTGCGGCGGTCAACAAGTACATGAAAAAATATCAGTAAAGATTGCAGACTGACTCCCTGCCGCAGAAAAGGCAGGGAGTCCTTGAAAAAGAAGGTGAGAAAGTAATGCTTAACTGCGACGGCTCTGTTGTGATCGGAGTTAAACTGGATTCAGCAGAGGCACAAAAGGGGATTCAAAATTTACATACCCAATTTGGGCGGCTTGGTTCTGCGGTTCGGAAAATAGGCTTGCTTGTGGGATCTGCCTTTGCGGTTGGTTCCATAATCCAATTTGGAAAAGAAGCCATTTCACTTGGCTCAGATTTGTCGGAAGTCCAGAATGTTGTGGATGTGACATTTGGAGAGCTGAATAACGAAATCAACGAATTTTCACAAAATGCAATAACCCAATTTGGACTATCCGAAATTTCAGCAAAAAGATTCACCTCTACAATGGGTGCAATGCTGAAATCGATGGGATTCACCCAGCGGCAAGCGGCTGATATGGGCATGGCTTTAACCGGACTGGCTGGCGATATGGCATCTTTCTATAACCTGGATGTAGCAGATGCTTTTTATAAAATCCGTGCCGGCATTTCCGGGGAAACGGAGCCGCTAAAGCAGCTTGGCATTAATCTGAGTGTGGCAAATCTGGAGCAATACGCCCTTACCCAGGGAATCGCCAAGTCTTATAAGGCAATGACCCAGCAGGAACAGGCACTTTTGCGGTATAATTACCTACTCAGTGTGACGACCGATGCACAAGGTGATTTTACGAGAACTTCTGCGAGCTGGGCCAACCAGACAAGAATTCTGTCTGAGCAGTTCAGCTCTATCGAGGCCACCATTGGGCAAGGGCTAATCAATGTATTTACACCGCTTCTTGGCGTTATCAATACCTTGCTATCCAAAATTACAACGGTAGCAAACGCATTCAAGGCATTGACCGATCTTCTGGCAGGGAGAAAAGGGGGAGCATCCTCTGTCCCTGAAATTTCAGGTGGTGGGTACAGCGAAGCGGCCAGCGGCGCACAAAGCTTGGCGGATGCAACGAACAATGTTGTCGGGGCCACGAAAAAGGCCAGAGAGGAGCAGAAAAGATTTCTCGCAGGATTTGATGAAATAAACAAACTGAGTGAACCTGATTCTGCAAATGGCAGTAGTAGCGTTCTAGCGGGGAGTCCCATTGACTACGGTGAATTACAACAGGGGGATACCGTCATTGACAATATGACAGAGTCCTTGCAAAGCATCCTAAACTATATCGAGCCTCTAAGGAATATTGACTTTTCGCCGCTGAAAGCATCCCTGCAAGCGTTACAGCAGTCTTTCAGGGACATTGGCACCACAATAGGAGAATCTTTGGAATGGGCCTATTTTCACATTCTGGTGCCGTTGGCATCCTGGACGATAGAAGAATTGGCACCTGCAAGCATTGACTTGTTTTCGGCGGCCATAGACCTTTTGAACGAAGTCTTAAACGTTCTTCAACCGCTTGGTCAATGGCTATGGGATGGTTTTCTGCAACCGATTGCTTCGTGGGCGGGAGATGTTTTTATTGAATCTCTGGAATCCATCACGGATTTGTTGAAAGATTTGTCAGCGGTACTGTCCGGTGACAAGACTTTCGGGGAATTTATTTTTGGATTAAGACCTGCACAGACGGCATTGATCAGTATTGCCGCCTCAATGGCGGCGATTGCGTCGGCAATACACATCATCGGAGCAACGAAAGCGCTGGGTGACCTTACGGGCTTTTTCAGAAATGTGACGAATCTAACTGCCAGCGGGTCTTTGGGGAAACTTGCCGAGATCATTGCTATCGTGACAACGGGAGCTGGAAATCTGTCCGAAGCATTGAATCTGGTGTATGGAACCGCCGCGACGGTGGCAGCCGGGATTGGAGCAACAATCGGCGGTTCGGTTTTAGCTGTGACAAATTTCTTGTCCATGTTGAGTGAAGGATTCAGCTGGGTGAAAGAATCTCTGATGCTTCTTGGTATTGGCATTGCGGCGGTGGGTGCGATTATTCTAGGTGCACCTGCAATGGTGGCTGGAATTGTGGCGGCCATTGTTGCAGCAGCGGCAACGCTTGTCACGCTTGTTGTGAATTACGCTGACCAAATCAAAGCGGGCCTAAATCAATTTTCTGAGTGGCTCAAAGGGGTATTCTGTCGGGACTGGACAGAAGTTTTTGGACCAGGCTTGGGGACCTCATTGAATATGTTTGTTGGCATCGTCAGCGGTGTCCTAAGCGGACTGAAAGAAATGTTTTTTGGCCTGATTGATTTTATTCAAGGCGTTTTCACCGGAAATTGGGAGCAGGCGTGGAATGGAATTAAAGACATTGTAAAGGGGGCCATCAATGGTGTGATCGGCATTATTAACGGTATGATCTCTGCTGTTGTCAACGGTGTTAATGCAGTGTTCCGGCTACTTAGTTTTAATATTCCCCTCCCTAGCGGAGGAAGCATTGGATGGACACTGCCACAATTCACAGTTCCCCAAATTCCCTATCTGGCAAAAGGAGCGGTGATCCCGCCCAATGCGCCGTTTATGGCTATGCTGGGCGATCAGCGGCACGGTACGAACATTGAAGCACCGCTAAGCACCATCGAGGAGGCCGTGGCGAAAGTCACCGCCAGCGCAGAGCAAATCGCCCTCCTGCGGGAGCAGAACCGGTTGCTGCAAGCGATTCTGGAAAACTCCGGCGTGTATCTGGATGGGAAGAAACTGTCGGAAGCGGTGACGAAATACCAGCGTCAGCGAAGCAGAGCATTGGGGGTGTGAAATGCAGCTTGTAATATTGGTTTTTACAGACCAAACCATGCGTATTTCAGCATTCAGGAGAAGGAGCGGCTGTGCAGTGCCTCGAACAGGTCCGGAAAGATTGTGGATGCTCTTACGGAGGATGCAGCCTCACAAGAACGCTTGCACCGCCTGATAGACAGGAATTAAGGAGATTACCCACACAGCAGGCAGAAGAATAATACAACGAAAGAGGCCGGGAGCAGTTCCCGGCCTTCCTCTGTATACACGAGTATTCATATTCATCAATGTCCGCCTGAAAGCCTATGAAAACGCTTTGTAGCAAATCATAAGCTCAGTCTACCGCTGCGGAACTCACGGGGCAGTATACCCCGTTCATGCTTCCGGTGCCTTTCTCTGTACGCCTAACTGAAAGCCATACACGAAAGCGGCTTTGGTGGCGGCTGTACTCCAGTTCCGATAGCGTTGTGAATCCGGGTGATCATCGTTGAGCTGTCTGAAAGCCCGCCATAGTCCTTCATCAACAAAATCGGGGGAATATCCGGCGGCGTACATTTCATCCCAATCGGTGTCATCCAGATGATCATACACCGCGGCAATCCATTCCAGAACATCATCCTTTGCCCGTGCAATACGACTTTCCTTCGCTATGTCGCACCATGCGTCCCATGCCTGATATGCGGCTTCCCTGCCGGCAACTTGTTCAATGGTGCTTCGGGCTTCGTCAATCTCCTCCATAATTTCATCAGTGGTTACTTCGTCATATTTCCACATGGTTTCGAGGGCGGCAGTAATCTTGCGAATACCCTTCATGTTCTTGTTCATGTAAAGAGTATCCTTCATTCGAACAAAGGAAAAGGGCTTATTCCGCAGAGCCAGAACACAGCGGGCAGTGCTGCTCAGGTCTTCATAGGTGGTTTTTACGAGATTTAATTCCATTGGTTGATTACCTCCAAAATTGTATTTGACTATGGAGGGGAAGCTGTTAACATGGGCTTATCCCCTCCGTGGGTAGTTGGCCTCTTTGCATCTCAGTCTTGCCAGGCTGATGCAAGGGGCCTTTCTTATGCCACGATGAAGCGACGGGAAGTGGTGGCCTTGCTGAACTGCTGCCACAGTTCCGGAGCCGCCACCTTGAGGGCCTTGCTGTCCAGGCGGCTGCTGGTGACTTCCTTCCAGGTGATCTTGAAGCTGGGGCCGTAGAGTTCATCGGCGTTGTTGGCGGTCATGTAAGCCTTGAGACCAGCTTCCAGGGCGGTGATCTCACCGGCCAGCTCGTCCAGCATCCGGCGCAGCTCCCGCAGCTCGTTGACCTTTCTTTCCAATTCGTTCATTCCCACTGTGTATACCTCCGTTGCTTTATTTGGGAAAGGGATTGCCAGCCCTCAAACCATCTTCGCTGTCATGTATCCGTGTTTGCGGAATCACAGGGATATGGATTTGAGTTTGTGGGCGCTTTCGGCTTGTGGTGACCTGCTACCGTTCACCTTTTCCCGGTTGGCTGTCCCTCTCTCTTTGTGCCTATATAATATCATATCGTGCACACGATATCAAGATGGGATGTTGCACCATCTTGCGCACGATAATTTATCTATTTTGTATCTTGCGCACGATTGAATTGCATGTTATAATATGGGTACAGTGGAGAAGGTGAACTTTTATAGCCGCCACCCACACACTTTTACAAACGGAGGTCGCTATAATGGCAGGAAAAACCGAATATAAAAACAAATGGCAGCAGGAAAACAAAGAACGGATCAATCTTGTGGTGGACAAAGGCCAGAAAGAAATTATCAAAGCCCACGCAGAAACTCAGGGCGAGAGCCTGAATGGTTTTATCAACCGGGCAATTTATGAAACGATGAAGCGGGATAGCGCCGCCACAGGGGAGGCATAAAGGTTATGGCAGCAAAGAAAGTAGCAAGCGTAATTCATGCGGATGGTATTGATATTTCTGTTGTCACTACAGTTGGTAATGAGGAGGATTATATCTGTTTAACAGATATGGCACGGCGAAAGAATCCTGAGTTTCCTGCGGATGTAGTAAAAAACTGGCTTAGATTACGGAGTACCATTGAGTATCTGGGGCTCTGGGAACAGCTAAATAACCCGGATTTTAAACTGGTCGAATTCGACCAGTTTAAAATCGAGGCTGGATCAAATGCATTTGTGATGTCTCCGCAGAAGTGGATTAAATCTACAAACGCTGTTGGTCTGGTGTCTAAATCTGGCCGATATGGTGGCGGCACCTATGCCCACAAGGATATTGCCTTTGAATTTGCATCCTGGCTATCTCCGGAATTTAAGCTATATATCATCAAAGACTATCAGAGGCTAAAAGAAACCGAAAGCCATCAGCTTGCGTTAGAGTGGAATGTTAAGCGCATTCTGGCCAGCGCAAACTATCGCATCCACACCGATGCAATTAAAGCAAACCTTTTGCCTCCCGAACTGCCTAAGCAGCGGCAAGGGTTTGTGTATGCCGATGAAGCCGATGTTCTCAATGTCGCACTCTTTGGAAAAACCGCAAAACAGTGGAGATCAGAGAACCCCAATCTCAAGGGAAATATGCGAGATTATGCTAGTATTGAGCAACTGCTTGTCATGACAAACCTTGAGGCAATTAACGCAGTGCTCATAGAAAAAGGTGTTCCGCAGGATGAACGGCTGTCACAATTGCATAATATCGCCGTATCACAGATTGAAACACTTACGGGGAGTAAAGGTGCTAGGAAACTAACCGAAATGCACAATCAGTTAAAGTTGCCCGAAGCATAAGAGGTGCTGTGTTTCACCGTACCCTTGCAGCATCAGCGGGTCACTTTCGAGCGATCTGCTTTTGCTTGTCCAGAGTTCAACAATAATTCAACTCCATTACAAAAAGTTGAATTAATTTATTCAGCAATATAAAACGATAAAACCAAAATATTGTTGTGCCGCAACATGTTTTTGAACAATACAAGATGATAACATACACCTTGTTTTGAACTCATAACCCGGAGGTCGTAGGTTCGAGTCCTGCCTCCGCAACCATAAAAGGTCCTGAAATCACAAGATTTCAGGACCTTTTCTTTTGTTTTGATGGGCGGAAAGTTGAAGATAAACTTTTGCTAATACGGATGAATCGCCCTGACCCATGTTTTGACCCATAATGGGATAGCATACAATTGATAGTACAGCATTTTCTCTTTTTTGTCGATATGCAACCCCTCTCCCTTTGCCGTTACCGGCACCAGGAGAGGGATTATTTGTTTATTTCGTTTTGTTAATTACTGCGAAACAGGAGATATAAGGTTTGCGAGATAATCAGGTCAACGGCGCCAGTGGGTAAGAGGGATTCAAAAGCGTCCCTTAGTTCCTCTAAAAATTCTTTGGGATCGGGGCAGACGAGCACCAGAAACAGTGTCAGCGTGACGGCGCTGCAGCCGTTGATGCCGTGTTCCAAGTCTGCATAACTGCGAGGGGCCATGGACAGTTTGTGTGCCATTTCTTCCTGGGTGATGTTCCAAGCAATTGTTCTTGCATCGAAGAGTCTTTTGCAGAAAAGCTGTTTCAGAATTTCCTCGTAGTCATTTCTCATGGCACTTTCTCCTTTTTGTCAAAATCTATAAAAATTCCAACATTTTTGGACTGGATATACCATGCGGCCCTTATGAAAAAAAGAACAGCTCCCCTACGGGAGCTGTTCTCAGACTGTCGAAAAAGCTCAACAAAGCTAGGCTTTTTCCATTATCTATGATAT
>CAUWNA010000052.1:0-43717 GCA_963560135.1 uncultured Oscillospiraceae bacterium
CCAGACAATCCCGGATAGCCTCAGCAATCGTTTCGCCTTCGCCCGCATGGCGCTGCAACAAAGTTGTGGTAGCCAAAAATCATCCCTCCCTTCCATGAGAAAGGGGCGGCCCATTCAGACCGCCCCGACTTCGGGCCAGTACGGCCCGAGGTTGGTCTGCACGTGTGGGCTCTATTTGCCTGCTTGCTGGTGAATGTGCTGCATAAGCGGCGGGAGGCGCTGCTTTGTATTCCACTGGTAGTATTGGTGGTAGGGCTTTGGTTGGGAACACCGGTGTTTGCGGAGTTCCGGTATGCCTACCCGGTATTTGTCAGTATGCCGCTGATTCTTGGTGTGACCTTATTTGCCCCCAAAGATGCGACATGAAAATTGCCCCCAGGAACGTTTTGGCGTTTCTGGGGGCGGCTTTTTATGCTAGGGTGCTGCGGTATTCCGACATATCAATGGTTGTTCCGCTGCGGCGGGCCTGCTCGATGGCACAGGCCATCAGGTGGCTTTCAATGCTGCGGCTGATGGAGCTGCGGGAGTCTTGGCGGCGCTGCGCCAATCCCTGGGTAAAATCTTCCATCAGGGCGCTGTCGCCGCCGCCATGGCCGCTGGCATCATTCTTAACGTAGAGCACCTGCTCCTGGGGCTGTTCGGCCTGGTTTCGGCGGAAGCGGCGGATGACGATTTTTCCATCCAAATCGTCGCCTTCAATCTCACCGTCCTGGCACATAATGTGAATGGTGCGGTGGACATCGCTGGTTTGGGCGGTGAGGGAGAAGGTGGCTGTCACGCCGTTGTCGAAGCAGAGGGCCATGCTCATGTGGTCACACACATTGTTGTCGCAGTGGTAGACGCACCGGCCGTAGGGGCCGGTTTCCAGAGCCTGGCGCAGGGAATTTTCCGTGGGTTCTAGGCAGACCACATCCGCCGGCCATTTTCCCAGAATGGGCTGGTAGGCCTGCCAGGCATCAAAGCGGCAGTCCTTGGCCACGGGGCAGTCCAGGCAGCGCAGGGCAGCACCGGCAGGAGCGTTCTCCGGCGTGAAATAGCTCAGAGAGCCAAAGGCGGAAACTTTGGTACAGTGGGCATCGGTGAGCCACAGGAGAATATCCAGGTCGTGGCAGCTTTTTTGCAGGATAATGGGGCTGGATAGGGCATCGTTGCGCCAGTTTCCCCGGACGAAGGAGTGGGCCATGTGGAAGTTGCCGATGTTCTCCGCATGCTGAATGGCGACGATTTTTCCCAGCTCCCCGGAATCCACGATCTGCTTCAGCTTTGCAAAGAAGGGATTGTAGCGCAGCACGTGGCAGACGGTGATCTGCCGCCCCTTGGCCTCCGCCATCCGGGCGATTTCCAGGCACTGCTTGGGGTCCGGTGACACAGGCTTTTCCAGCAGAATGTCATATCCCAGTGCCAGCGCCTGCATGACATGGCCATAGTGGTCTTGGTCCATGGTGGCAATGATGGCGGCATCGGCAATTTTTCCGAGAGCGAACAGCGCTTCTGCATTGGAAAATGCCATATCTTGGGGGACATGAAGCGTTTGCGCTGCGTTGGCCAGCCGATCCGGCCGCAGTTCTGCAACAGCAGCAATTTCAATGCCGTGGGCAACGGCCCAGTTGCCGTAAATCATGCCTCGGGAGCCAGCGCCGATGAGAACGTATTTCATAGGAAAAACCCTCCTGTTTTTTCTTCAGTATAGCACAGGCTTATGGTTCTGACAACCACTTTTCCAGGATGGTGACGGTTTCCTCGGAGGCTTCCGTGAGGGGCAGCCGGCAGGAACCGCAGTCGTAGCCGATGGCCTTCATGGCGGCTTTGACGGGAATGGGATTGACCTCCCGGAACAGGGCCTGCATCAGCGGCAGCAGGGATTGGTGGAGGGCTTCGGCGGTGTCCAGGTCGCCGTCCAGCGTGGCCAAGGCCAGGGCCTGGGTCTGCTCCGGCATGACGTTGGATACTACGGAAATCACTCCGTCCGCCCCCAGGGCCATGGCGGGAAGAGCAAGCTCGTCACAGCCGGACCAAATGCGAAAGCTATCGGGGCAGCAGGCCCGGATTGCGGATAGTTTGGTAATGTCGCTGCTGGCTTCCTTTACTCCTGCAATGTTGGGAATCCGAGCGAGATGCTGATAAACTCGGACGGGAATATCCACACCGGTGCGAGAGGGGACGTTGTAGAGAATGACGGGGATATGTACCGACTGGGCAACCGCTTGAAAGTGAGCAGCCAGACCCTGGTCGGTAGCCTTGTTGTAGTAGGGGCTGACCACCAGCAGAGCATCGGCCCCGGCTTCCTGTGCAGCTTTGCTTAAGGCGATGGCATGCTGGGTGTCGTTGGAGCCGGTCCCGGCGATAATTTTGCAGCGGCTACCTGTATAGTCCTTCGCCCGGCGAATCATCTCTAACTTTTCGCAGTCGGATAGCGTGGGCGCTTCGCCGGTTGTACCGCACAGAACCACAGCGGAAATCCCGGCCTCCATTTGCCGCTTAAGCAGCTGCTCCAGCATGGGGTAATTGACCTGCCCATTGAGAAAAGGGGTAACAAGGGCAGTGCAAGCGCCAGTGAAAATAGGTTTGTTCATAAGCTGATACCTCCGAGGCAGTCTATGCAGCAGGGGGCAATTTTGTTTTGGAATCTTTATACGCTCTTAACATCAGAAGAAAATACCTTATACCACCCTTAGAGGAAATACAGTATACTATACTAGAAGAATTGCCGGGATGGCAAGAAAGAGAGGTTCGTAATGAACATAGCGAAGATTATGATTCCCAAGGTTTCCACGGTGTTTCTCCACGAGTCCGACACGGTGCGCCAAGGTTTGGAGCGTTTTACACTCTATGGCTATACGGCAGTGCCTGTCCTGAATGACCAGGAGCAATACATCGGCAGTGTGACCGAGGGAGATTTTTTGCGCCACCTCCTTGCGGTGCACACCACGGACTGGAAAGCACAGGAGTACCACAGCATTGGCAGCATCCTGCGCCGGGATTTCTGCCCAGCGCTTCCGATCGATGCTTCGTTCAGTCAGATGCTGGATGTGACATTGAATCAGAACTTTGTGCCCATCGTGGATGGCCGGGGGACACTGTGCGGCATTTTGACCCGCCGCAGAGTCATTGAATACTTGGCCCAGTTTCATCCCCAGGAGGAAACATAAGGGAAGCGTTCAGAGCGTGTAAAACAAAGAAGGAGTATCTATCGTGGCTTGGACCGTGAAAAAACGATCAAATCTAACCTCATTTCAAATTATAATCTTGGGATTTTCCGGGGTGATTCTGCTGGGGGCATTGGTGCTCATGCTGCCAGTTTCCAGCGCAGCCGGGACGGTGACCCCGTTCCAGGACACCCTGTTTACTGCCACTTCGGCCGTTTGTGTGACAGGTCTGGTGGTGCATGACACGGCAACGTACTGGTCAACCTTTGGCCAGGCGGTGATTTTGGTGCTGATTCAGATTGGCGGTATGGGTGTCATTACGGTGGCGGCCAGCATTGCCATGATATCCGGAAAAAAGATATCGCTGATGCAGCGCAGCACCATGCAGGAGGCCATTGCGGCGCCGCAGGTGGGAGGAATCGTCCGGTTGACGGGATTTATTGTCCGCACGACGCTCACCATAGAGTTGCTGGGTGCGGTGGTGATGGCCCCGGTGCTGTGCCGGGACTTTGGCCTTCGTGGCATTTGGATGGCGCTGTTTCATTCCGTGTCAGCCTTCTGCAATGCGGGCTTTGACCTGATGGGTACAACGGCACCGTATTCTTCTCTGATAGCCTATGCGGCAGAGCCGGTGATCAACTGCGTTATTATGGCCCTGATTGTGGTGGGCGGCATTGGATTTCTCACTTGGGATGATATCCGTGCCAACGGATGGCATGTGCATCGCTATAAAATGCAGAGTAAGGTCATTCTTACCACAACGGCCATTCTGCTGGTGGTGCCTGCGGTGTATTTTTTTGTATTTGAGTTCCACGACCTTCCTATGAAGGAGCGGATTTTGGCATCTCTGTTTCAGTCGGTCACACCACGTACCGCCGGATTCAATACGGTGGATCTGACCGCCATCAGCGAGCCGGGGCAGTATGTCACCATTATGCTGATGCTCATTGGCGGCAGCCCAGGATCGACTGCCGGCGGTATGAAAACAACAACCCTGGCGGTGTTGCTGGCTACGGCGTTGGCGACCTTCCGGCGGAAGGAAGATACCCATTTCTATGGTCGCCGGATCGATGGAGACGTGGTGAAAAATGCAGCGACAATTTTCTTGATGTACATCAGCCTGTTCTTCTTTGGCGGGCTGCTTATTAGCCTGCTGGAAGGATTGCCCATGCTGACATGCCTATTTGAAGCGGCTTCGGCAGTGGGTACTGTGGGCCTAACGTTGGGCGTGACCCCGTCGCTGGGATTGACTTCCCGTGGCATTTTGATTGCGCTGATGTTCCTGGGGCGTGTTGGCGGCCTGACACTGATTTTTGCGGCGCTGTCGGAGGTACAGAAAAATCTGTCCAAGCTGCCTAGAGAAAAAATAACGGTTGGATAAATTGGGAGGAAATAGTATGAAATCCATTTTGTTGATTGGTTTGGGGCGGTTCGGAAAACACGTGGCCAGGCATCTGCATCAGCTGGGCCATCAGGTGATGGCGGTGGACCATGTGGAGGAGCGTGTGGAAGCGGTGCTGCCCTTTGTCACCAACGCACAGATTGGCGACAGCACCAACCAGGCTTTTTTGGAGTCGCTGGGCATTCGGAATTTTGATGTGTGCATTGTGGCCATTGGCAATGACTTCCAAAGCTCTCTGGAGACCACGTCTCTGCTGAAAGAGCTGGGCGGCAAGCTGGTTGTGGCCAGAGCAGCCCGGGATGTGCAGGAAAAATTCCTGCTGCGCAACGGTGCAGATGAAGTGGTGTACCCGGAGAAGCAGCTGGCCAAATGGACAGCCATTCGGTACAGTGCAGACCACATCCTGGACTATATGGAGCTGGACGACGACCATGCCATGTTCGAGATCCCGGTGCCGGAAAACTGGGCAGGCCGCTCCATTGGACAGATTGACATTCGGAAAAAGTACAAAATCAACATCATGGCGCTGAAACGAAACGGCAAGCTGGAGCTGACCCTGTCGCCGGACACGGTTCTGGAAGCAGACCAAACCATGCTGGTGCTGGGCCGGAACCGGGACCTGCAAAAATGCTTCCGTATTTGATAGAAGCCGCTGGAAAAAAGGGCATAGCTGTGATATAATCCACAGGTATATCAGCGCGCTTAAGCGAAAAAGCAGGGGAGCAGAGAAAGGGGAAGCGCCATGGAACAGCAGCCTCAGGCAGAAAATCCAACGGTTGGCACAGTAGGAAAACTGAAGATTTTCTTTGGCTATGGTGACGGTGTCGGCAAGACCTATGGGATGCTCCAGCAAGCGCTGCAAGCAAAGCGGCTGGGAACGGATGTGGTGGTGGGTTGGATGGCGGAAAACCTCCAGCCCCAGACACGTGCCCTTTTGGAGGGCCTGGAGACCTTAAAATGCGAGGGGTTTGACATTGATGCAGCCCTGCATCGCCATCCCCAACTGCTGATTTTGGATGAATTTGCACGCTGCAACCCAACCGGCAGCCGCCATACTTGGCGCGTTCAGGATGTCCAGGAGCTGCTGGCGGCGGGAATCGATGTCTATACAACGCTGAATGTGCAGCAGATTGAGAGCCTGACGGACACGGTGGCGGCTATCACAGGTGTGGCAGCAGGCGCACGTGTTCCCGACTCCGCCTTTGACCAAGCGGATGGGGTGGAGCTGGTGGATATAGAGCCGAGGGAACTGTTGGACCGCCTGACCCTTCAACGGGGAGTCTGTCCGGCATGGTGCAATATGGAAAACCTGACAGCTCTGCGGGAGCTGGCCCTGCGGCGGTGCGCCGATCGGGTGCATCTGCGCCGGGAACGGGCGCAAATCCAGACCAGGGCAGATTACCATACGGATGAGCATATTCTGGTGTGCGTGTCCTCCTCTCCCACAAATGCCAAAATCATCCGCACAGCCGCCCGCATGGCCCAGGCGTTCCGGGGGCAGTTTACGGCGCTGTACGTGCAGACAGCGGCCCGTTCTGCTCTAACCCAAGCGGATCAGGAGCGGCTGCGGGAAAACATGCGTCTGGCGAAGCAGCTGGGTGCAGCGGTGGAAACGGTGCGGGGAGAGGATGTTCCGTATCAAATTGCGGAGTTTGCCCGGCTGTCCGGCGTGAGCAAAATTGTGATTGGCCGCAGTACGGCTATGCGGAAAAGCATCTTTGGTAAGCCTGCGCTCACAGAGCGGCTGATTGCAGCAGCGCCGAATTTGGATGTGCATATTATCCCCGATGCCAGTGCCACCGGCGCATATCGGCAAAAGAAGGATTTGCCAAGCACCTTTGCCATGGGAGATCTGATGAAAAGCGGCCTGGCACTTCTGGGGGCTACGGGGGCAGGCTGGATCTTTTACCGGCTGGGGATCGGAGAAGCCAACATTGTGGCAGTGTATATTTTTGCGGTGTTGGTTTTGTCGGTGATTGCATCCAGCCGTCTGTGCGGACCGCTGACCTCTTTGGCAAGCGTGTTTGTGTTCAATTTCTGCTTTACACAGCCTCGCTTTACCCTGCATTTTGACAACCCGGACTATTGGGTAACCTTTGCGATCATGTTTCTGGTGGCACTGTTTACCGGTTCGCTGGTGACCTGGCTCAAGGAGAACGCCCAGCATTCGGCCCACGGTGCTTTCCGTACCAAAATCCTATTTGAAACCAGCCAGCTGCTGCAAAAGCAGAGCGACGAAGAGGAAGTGGTGCAGGCGACAGCGGGGCAGCTGAGCAGACTTCTGCGGCGAGATTTGGTGTTTTATTTGGCCAAAGGCGATCAGCTGGGGGAGCCGTCGATTTTCCCGGAAGGAGAAGCGCACGATACCCATCCGCTGGTTTCCGAAAAGGAGCAGCAGACCGCTGCTTGGGTGCTGCGGAACAACCGCCATGCCGGTGCTACCACCGATACCTTGGCCGGCGCAAAATGTCTGTACTTGGCCATTCGGGTGGACCAGTCGGTTTATGGCGTTGTGGGGATTGCCATGGAGGGTATTCCACTAGATTCCTTTGAAAACAGTGTGCTGCTGTCCATTCTGGGGGAATGCGCCTTGGCCCTGGAGAACATTAAAAATGCCCGAGAAAAAGAGGCGGCGGCCATCCTTGCCAAAAATGAGCAGCTGCGGGCCAATCTGCTGCGCTCCATTTCCCACGATTTGCGCACGCCGCTGACCTCCATTGCGGGAAATGCAGGAAACCTCCTGGCAAACTATGCCAAGATGGACGATGCCAGTCGGGCACAGACATTTTCGGATATCTATGACGATTCCATGTGGCTAATCAATCTGGTGGAAAATCTGTTGGCAGTAACCCGGATTGAGGATGGACGGGTGAAGCTGAACCAGTCCATGGAGCTGATGGATGAGGTGGTCACAGAGGCCCTGCGCCATATAAACCGCCATAGCCGGGAGCACGTTATTCGCTACGCCAGCGAGGAAGAACTGCTGCTTGCCCACATCGATGCCAAGCTGATTGTCCAGGTGCTGATCAATTTGGTGGACAATGCCATCAAATATACGCCGGTGGGTTCTACGGTTACCATCTATACCCGGCGAAATGGACCGTGGGCAGAGGTATCTGTGGCGGACGATGGTCCGGGAATTCCAAAGGAGCAGCAGGAAAAGGTGTTTGACATGTTCTACTGCGGAACAAACCGGGTGGCGGACAGCCGCCGGAGTTTGGGCTTAGGACTGGCGCTGTGTAAAACCATTGTAACAGCTCATGGCGGGCGCATTTGGGTGGAGGACAACCGACCCCATGGCGCCGTATTTACCCTTACATTACCTGCGGAGGAGGTAGAATTGCATGAATAAACCATTGATTCTGGTGGTGGAGGATGATCCACCGGTGCGCAATCTCATTGCCACAACTTTGAAAACCAATGAATATCGTTATCTGCTGGCGGCCAACGGGGAGGCGGCGATTTTGGAGGCTTCCTCCCATAACCCGGACATTGTACTGCTGGATTTGGGCCTGCCTGACATGGATGGGGTTCAGGTGATTCGCAACATCCGCACCTGGTCAAACCTGCCCATTATCGTCATCAGCGCCCGAAGCGAGGATAGCGACAAAATCGAGGCGCTGGATGCCGGTGCGGATGATTACTTAACCAAGCCTTTTGCGGTGGAGGAGCTGCTGGCCCGGCTGCGAGTGACCCAACGGCGGCTGGCGTTTATGTCCGGCCAGATGCCTGCAAGCAGCTCGGTGTTTGTCAACGGCAAGCTCCGGGTGGACTATGCCGGGGGCTGCGCCTACTTGGACGGCCAGGAGCTGCACTTGACACCCATTGAGTACAAACTGCTGTGCCTGTTGTCAAAAAACGTAGGCAAGGTGCTGACCCATACCTACCTGACCCAGAACATCTGGGGGCGGAACTGGGATAACGATGTGGCCTCCCTGCGGGTGTTTATGGCTACCCTGCGGAAAAAATTAGAGGCCAATTCCGATGGCCAGCAATACATCCAGACCCACATTGGCGTGGGGTATCGGATGATGAAGGTGGAATAAAAAACTGCGGCATCCGTCCTCCTAGGAAGCGGATGCCGCAGTGCGCTGCGGTGATTATTTGCTGCGCTTTTCCTTGACCAGGAAGATGGCGGTCAGAGAACTGACCAGCAGCAGATAGGGGTAGAACAGATACTGCATGATGTCGAAGGCGGAGAGCATGTGCCCCATCTCAGCAGCGGCGGAGATGGCCACCAGCATCTGGGCACCATAGGGGATGACACCCTGGCAGATGCAGGAGAAGGTATCCAGCAGACAGGCGGTGCGCTGGGGAGAGATGCCATAGTCCTGGGCCATCTCCTTGGCGATGGGGTTGGCCATGACGATGGCAACGGTGTTGTTGGCGGTGGCTACATCCATAGCGCCGACCAGCAGCCCCATGCCCAGCTGGCCGCCCTTGCGGCCCTTGAACAGCCGCTGGATGAGGCCGAGCAGAGCATCGAAGCCGCCGTGAACCCGAATCAGGGCGCACATGGCTGCCACCAGAATGGCCACCATGCTGGTTTCAAACATACCGGCGGCGCCGCTGCCCATGCTGGCCAGCAAATCCGTGGCAGCCGTCTGCCCGGTGACCAGCATGATGATGGCGCCGGAGACAATGCCGCCCAGCAGCACCACAAACACATTGATGCCGGCAATGCCGCCCAGCAGCACCAGCACATAGGGGATGATCTGCACGAGGCTGTATTCCTGAGCAATGGGGGTGGTCCGCTTGCCCAGGGTCAGCAGCAGGATTAGAACCAGCGTGCCCAGGGCAGCGGGCAGGGCGATCCAGAAGTTGCCCTTGAACTTGTCCTTCATGGCACAGCCCTGGCCGTTGCAGGCGGCGATGGTGGTATCGGAGATGAAGGACAGGTTGTCGCCGAACATCGCACCGCCTACCACCGTGCCAATACACAGAGCCACGTTATACTGCGATGCCTGTGCCACTTCCACGGCGATGGGAGTCAGCAGGGTAATGGTGCCCACGCTGGTGCCCATAGCGGTAGAGACGAAGCAGGCTACCACAAACAGCACGGCCACGGCAAACTGGCTGGGAATCAAATCCAGCATAAAGTATGCCACGCTCTGCGCAGAGCTGCGGCCCACAACACCTACAAAAGCGCCGGCGGTGAGGAAAATCAGCAGCATGGTGATGATGTTCTTGTCACCCACGCCCTGACCCATAATGGCCAGTTTTTCGTCAAAAGAGACGGTTTTGTTTTGCAGGCAGGCAACCAGAATGGCAAGCAAAAAGGCGATGACAATGGGGATGTTGTAAAAGCCCATGGGAATTTTTAATCCGTACTCAAACAGCAGGCCCAAGCCCAGATAGGCCACCAGGAACACGCCAATGGGCAGCAGTCCCCAGGGATTTCCTTTTTTCATTTTCTTTCCCTCCAAAATGTGAATTTTTTATAAATACCTGTCTAATCTACCACAAAATAAGGGGGAAGTCAAGAAATCTGCCGGTTTTTTCTGGGGAAAATCCCATAGTCAAAGAAAGAGAACAGAAGGAAAACTGCCGCCGTCAGAAGCTTGACGGCGGCATGAAAGGAGCAAAGGAGGAGCTATGAACGATATTTTGAGCTATATGGAAGCGTTAACCCAGAAGCTACGGCAAGTCTTTGGCGAGCGGCTTCGATATGTGGGACTGCAACAAGGGAGCTATCTCCGGGGAGAAGCGGGCCCGGACAGCGACTTGGATGTGGTTGTGGTCATTGCAAAGCTAAGCATGGAGGATTTGGTGCAGTACCGGCAGATCATCCAGAGCCTTCCTCATGCAGACCGGTCTTGCGGTTTTCTCTGCGGGCAGGAAGAACTGGCCAGCTGGAATCCACTGGAAATCTGCAATCTGCTTCATGCTACCCGGGATTATTATGGATGCCTTCAAGAACTGGTGTCGGCATACCGCCGGGAGGATGCGGTCAATTACTGCAAATTTAGCCTGAATGCCCTATACCACGAGCTGTGCCACAGCTATGTCCACGCAGAGGAAGCCGCAATGGAGGCGGTCCTGCCAGGATGCTATAAAATGGCGTTTTTCATTCTGCAAAATCTGCACTATTTGCAGACCGGATATTTTGCCGAAAGCAAGGCGGCACTTCTAAAACGCCTAGAAGGTAAGGACAGGGAAGTTTTGCAGCGGCATTTGGATCAGGAAATGCCGTGGCAGCTGTCCCGGGATGCGGCGCTGCTGTTTTCCTGGTGTCAGGAGCAGATTTGCCGCAAATCCCTGTGAAGAAATGCACCTTCCTCAGAAAATCCAGCGGTAGAGCAGGCTCATCACATAGGGCTGGAAGAAGAACATACAAATGCCGACGGCGGCGAATATGGCGGCCAGCTCCCGTTTGGTTCCGGTACCGGGGCAACGCCGCAGGATGGGAATAAGCCGATAAAGCCCCCAACCCAGTGCGCCGCCGACGGTGTTGGCAATCACATCGTTGATATCTGTGGCCCGTAAGGTCAGCAGCTGCATCAGCTCAATGGTGCAGGTCATCGCCAACGAAAACAGAAGTGTTTTGCAAAACTTCTGATAAGGTGCAAACAGCACGGGCAGCAGCACACCCAAAGGGACAAACAGCAGTACATTCAAAAGGGTGTTCCGACCATCGGCTGCCATACCCACAAAGGGAATCAGGTTGAGATTTACATCAAAGCGAAGAAACTGCATGGTGGGCAGTCCTACTAAAAAATACACCGCAGCTAAGTAAAGTGCGAATATGCTGAAACAAAGGGTTTTATGCCAAGAGCGAAAGCAAAACTTCCCCAAAAGCAGCATCACCGGCATCAGCACAATCCCAGAGGCGAGTTCTTCCCAAATGATAAACATACGAATTCCTCCGTATCGGATAGATTTTATTACAGTGTACAATAATCCTACGGAAAAAGCAAGAAAACACAGGGAATTAAGGAAGGTTTCTGTGAAATATACATCAAGGAGTGCTGAAGTGCATCAAAGGCTTTGTGGAAATATAAGCTCGGTATTTTCCAAACTCAGCGACTTTTGTAATGGTGGCTCCTCGCTTCTCGGCTAGTTGAATTCCCTGTACCTCATCTCTTGGTGTGAAAATATAGAGGGCTTTTGCGTTTTCATCTGCACCGTAAATATCGAGTAAATTTAGATAAGGCATTAATTGAAAGATATCTGGCGTGGGATACCAGTAGCCTGCTGTTAATACACCATCAGAATGAACAGCGATATGTGGAACGTCTTCCCAATTTCCGTATAGGTAAGAATAGCCGTTTTCCATGGCCCAGGAACACATATTTTGGGCATCTACATGATCTTCACTATCCCAAGCCATACTTGGGTAGCCATAGGCACGTGCGAGACGGAAAGCTCGCCCGACGAGAGTGGGGCTATTTTGCAGAGCAATTTCCGCCCAAAGTCGGTAGCTGGAAAAAAGGTTTCCAAGACTTAGAATACATAGGAGAAGGACAGCAGCGCATTTATTTGAGGGCAACTTCAGCTGTTGCATAAGGAGCAAGGCAGAGAAAGAGACAAGCGGGTAGTATAGGAACAAATAGATGCTGCGAATAGTAATGTTAAATACAATTGTGGAAAGACAAACGCCAAGGATTCCAACCAAACTTAAAAGCCAGCAAATTTCCAAAGGTGTCTTTTCACGCTTTATGTGTGAAAGCTAGACGATTCCGCCGCCAATGCATAGCCCTAGTTGCACTAGGGCAAAGAAGCCTGGAAACCAAGATTGTGAGGGGTCACCAACATAAATCAGACCAGAAATCTCTAGAAAGGCGTTCAACACCGGGGGCAAACGACTAGATAGGGTACTTAGGGAAACGGGAGATAAGTCTCCAATGATGGTATATTGGGTTATGGACATCTGGTTGACAATCAGAACGCCAGCGATATTGGCTAAGGCGTAATAAGTTGCCCGCAAAAAGGTGGAACGAACAGATGCGTTCCAAAGCTTTTCGTGTAAAATCAATCGCCGGAGGGCAAGAAAGCACTCACAGGCAAGAATAGGGAGGGTCATAATCACCGTCTGCCGTAAACTTTGCATACCTGTAGCAAAGGATAGTGCGACAGATAGGCTAAGGGCAATTGGACGAGGTTTCTGCGTTTGAAAGGAACGGACATAGTCACCGTATACTACAAACAGAGTGATGAGATAGCAGGCATAGTAGCTCGCTTGCAGAAAGAAAAGTTGTGCATTGGCAGAATACGGGCCAGAGGGAGCAATCATCGAAGCAATCAGGAGAAGACAACAGCTGGATGCGGCCAACCAGCTGTTGGTTATGGCACGCAGAAGCCAGAGAAAGGAAAGAATGATGAAAAGAGTCATCGTTTCTGTTGCCAGAATCATAGCCCAATTGATGCTTCCGGTAAGTCCATAGAACAGTGCGGCCAGAACGGGGGTGGCGATAACATATAGCTGATTGCCAAATATCCAGCCCTGGGGAAAGACGGTTTTTTGTTCCCACATAAGTTTGGATATATAGGTGTCTGGGTAAGTATCTGAATCACAGAATAGTGTGAATCCAAATACATTCATCACAGCAAAAACAGCCAAATACGCTGCAATGCAGAGACTAACCAATACAAAGGTCCATTTTGCGGGGGGGGTATTTCGGTTCTTCTGTAAATCCATTGTAATTACCTCATGTTATGATAGGAAGTACGCAACACTGGCTTTAATTATAACATTTTCGGGGAGGAATGCAAGTGCTTTACCACAGAAAACTTGGATGTGGGAAAGGGGGAGCTGCTGCACAAAAAGCGCCTGCATCCCGAAAAAAGGGATGCAGGCGCAGTGCGTTATAGGGGCGGATTTTTGCCGTAGACCCGTTTGACTTCTTTTAGAAGGCGGGCATCGGCGGGGCAGAAGGGGTATTCCTCGGCCCAGCTGGGATGCACCCATCGGATGGCATGGTGCTCCAGCGCCTGGGGAATGCTGGTGTCCAAAATGCACTGGAACAGGGTTAGGCGGATGAGCAGGTCCGGGTATTCGTGCATGATTTGCATAAAGGGACTGCCCACCTGCATGGTTACAGCCAGGGCTTCGGAGCATTCTCTGGCAAGACCCTGCTGGAGCGTTTCGCCGGGCTCTACCCGGCCGCCGGGGAATTCCCACAGCATGCCCCGGGATTTCCCGGCCGGCCGCTGGCAGATGAGAAATTTGTCCCGCTCCCAAAGCAGGGCGGCCACTACATCAATCGGCTTTCTTCTGCACAGAGCCATGGCGCAAAAGGGCGGAATTTCCAGCTGATCGTGGACGGTGCCCAAATCCGTTGTACCGGCTTGGTTTTGCCGGATGTACACATGCCACGGGCCTTGCGGCAGAGGCAGGGAAACAGTCTGGGTATCGGCGTTGAAAGCAAGAAACAGCTCGTAGGGTGCCTCGTCGATGAGGAAAGCCACCGTATGCGGATTGTCGCAGCGCTGGGGATGAACCTGCCGCCAGACCTGGTCTCGAGTCGTTAAGCGCAGCGCCGGGTGAGCCTTGCGGAAGGCAATCAACCCCTGGTAGTAGTCCGAAGTTTGGGCATATTCTGGTTTGTCCAGGTCATCCCAACGCAGGGCGTTGACCTTATCTCCGGAGCGATAGCTGTTCCCGTCGAACAATTCCTTCTGGCCGGGTTTGGTGCGCAGCAATTCTTCTCCCGCTTGGAAAAAGGGAACACCTTGGGAGAGCATGGAAAAAGCGGCAGCAAGGCGGTTCATGGCAAGCAAGGTCTCCCGGGGGGCTTCCGGCGCAGACAGAGCAAGCCGGTCAAACAAGGTGTGGTTGTCATGGCAGGAGACGTAATTGACACACTGGCAAGGCTGAGCAGCCCACGGCGGAACTCCCATGAAAGAGGCTTCCAGGTCCGCTTTGGAGCACACAGCACCGGAAGCATAGCCGAGGGCTGTGTCGCTGAAATTGCTGCCCCGCAGCAGGTTGCGCATGGTGTCGCTAAAGAAGGCGAATCCCGGCAGCTGGGCAGAATTTCCCTGGACCGCCAGGGCTACATTGGGCCGGGTGGGGACGGTGGGCATGGTCCAGCCTTCGCCATAGAACAGCACACTGGGGCGCATCTTGTGCACGGCAGTCATGGCGGCCTGCATGGTGGGAATGTCCAGCAGACCGACTAGGTCAAAGCGAAAACCATCAATATGGTATTCATTGGCCCAGTAGCACAGGGAATCGACGATGTATTTGCGCACCATGGACCGCTCACTGGCGGTATCGTTGCCGCAGAAGGAGCCGTTGGAATAAACTCCATCCGGGCTGATGCGGCTGAAATAGCCGGGAACAATGCGGTTGAAGCAAAAATCTTCGCCGTCATAGACGTGATTGTATACCACATCCATAATGACACTCAGACCGGCATCATGCAGACTTTTCACCATCTGCTTCATCTGATTAATCCGCACAGAGCCGTCGGCTGCATCGGTGGCGTAGGAGCCTTCTGGGACGTTGAAGTTCACAGGATCATAGCCCCAGTTGTATTGCGGACTGTGGCGGTATTCGTCGGTAAAGCCAAAGTCGAACACAGGGAGCAGATGAACATGGGTCACCCCAAGCTGCTGGATGTGGGCAAGACCCATGGCACGACCGCCTTTGGTGGGCGTGCTCGGCTCGGTCAGGGCCAGAAATTTTCCTTTGTTTACAAAGTGGGCAGAGCGGTGGCAGGAAAAATCTCGGATGTGCAGCTCGTAAATGACAGCATCGGTGATAGAAGCGCCGGCGTGCGGATCCGTGTCGGATTCCCAGCCGGGAGGATTGGTGCTGTCCAGGTCAATCACCATTGCCCGGAAGCCATTGATACCCACGGCTTTGGCGTAGGGGTCGCAGCACTCTACAAATTGATCATCTACTAGCACCAGGTAGGTATAGTAGGTGCCGTGGAGATTGCCGGGCAGAGCAACAAACCAAGTTCCGTTGGCGCCCGGATCCATATTCACCTGGCACATGAGATCCTCGCATTCCGGGTCGCCGGAGGTATACAGACGCAGGCGGACCTCCTCGGCAGTAGGTGCCCAAAGGCGGAAGCAAGTCTGTTCCGGTGACCAAGTGGCACCCAAATCGGTGCCGGGGTAGGTGAATTTTGCTTCGAAGGCTTCGGTGTTGTAAGATTCGTACATAAAACAGCCAGTCTCCTTCTGTAAAATAATACATTTTCACGGGAATTATACCATGGACAATACCTGCTGTAAAGGGAATCCTGGGAAACGTTCCCATTTTTTTATCGGATTTTTTACACAGCTTTGATAGATTCTGTGGAAAAGATGTGGTATACTAAACTCAATTGTAAGAATCTGAGAATACCAGAAAGGATATCCTTTGCTTATGACTTATGAGGAAGTACGTCAAGATCACGCAGTGCGGGTCTATATTACCCAGGCCGATGCCTCTATGGCGGCCCTGGGCTTTACAGAACACAGCTTTGCCCACGTCACCCGTGTGGCGAAGATTGCAGGAGATCTGCTGCAAACCCTGAACTACCCGGAGCGCACCGTGGAGCTGGCCCGGATCGCGGGATACCTCCACGATATCGGCAATGTGGTGAACCGGGTGGACCACAGCCAGAGCGGCGCCGTAATGGCGTTTCGGATTCTGGACCGCATGAATTTTCCGCCGGAGGAGATTGCCCAGATTGTCACCGCCATTGGCAACCATGATGAGGGAAACGGCGTTCCGGTGAACGCAGTGGCGGCTGCCCTGTTTTTGGCGGACAAGTCCGATGTTCGCCGCAGCCGGGTTCGGAAGCAGGCGGATATTGCCCTGGATATCCATGATCGGGTGAATTATTCCGTCACCAACTCCCAGCTGACCACAAATGTGGAAGAAAAAACCATCACCCTGGATTTGACGGTGGATACCACGGTCAGCTCGGTGATGGAGTACTTTGAAATCTTTATGAAGCGGATGGTGCTGTGCCGCCAGGCTGCTCACCGGCTGGGCCTGACCTTCCAGCTGTGCATCAACGGTCAAAAGCTGCTGTAATACAGAAAAAACGTCCCTGGCTGCCGGAATTGCTCCGGCGGCCAGGGATTTTGCTGTATTTACTCAGGCCAGCTGGCTGAGGGTGTTCTGAATCCGGGCCAGGGAAGCCTCTTTTCCCAGAATCTGCATAACTGTGTACAAGTCCGGGGAGTTGGTCTTGCCGGTGACGGCCTGGCGCAGGAAGGTGGACACGTCTGCCACCGTGCCGGGGAAGGCGGAGGGGTCAGCCTTGTAGGCCTTCATATCGGTGGTAAAGCCGATGGCCTCGGTGATGGCCTTGACCTTGTCGAACCACACGCCGGAATCGTCGCTGGGGTCGTAAACCGCCAGGAAGCGCTTCAGCACATCGGCAATGAGATCCTTGTCAAAGGCGGGGTCGAAAACCGGCTGCTCCAGGTATTCGTCGTAGAAGAATCCCATGTAGGGCTTGGCATCCTTCCAGGTAGCCAGGTCCTTGCGGGGCTTCTTGCCGCCCCGTCCAATGGCGAGAATCCGCTGGGCATATGCCGGATCGGCTTCCAGCTTCTGAGCGAAGGGCTCGTCAAACTCCTTGGCCCAGGCCAGCAGCTGCTCGTAGACGCTGGCCGCATCCATCCGGGAGATTACGTTCTTGGAAACGTCTACCAGCTTGGCATAGTCAAACAGGCTGCCGGCGGGATTCAGCTTCTTGGGGCTGAACTTGAAGCTCTCAATGGGGGCGTCCGGGTTGGCACGCCGCCAGTCCTCATAGTTGGAGTTCAGCACGGTCATCAGGTACTCCCGGACGGCCTGGGTGGGGAAGCCCTCAGCTTTGTAGTAGGTCAGCGCCAGCTCCGGGTCCTTACGCTTGCTGAGCTTGCGCTTGGAGGTGCCGTCCATCTTCATCAGCGGTCCGATGTGGACGTACTTGGGCAGCTTGAAGCCCAGCGCCTGGAACAGCTGGATGTGGAAGGGCAGGCTGGGCAGCCACTCGTCACCCCGGACCACATGGGTGGTGCGCATCAGGTGATCGTCCACTGCATGGGCGAAGTGGTAGGTGGGAATGCCGTCGGATTTCAGCAGCACGTGATCCACGTCGTTTTCGGTGATGGTGAGCTTGCCCTTGACCAGGTCATCAAACTTGAACTGGTGCTCGATGGAGCCTTCGGAACGGAAGCGCAGCACCCAGGGATTGCCGGCATCCAGCTGGGTGCGGATCTCCTCCAGGGAGCGGTCCCGCCAGATGGCGTACTTGCCATAGTAGCCAGTGGTTTCCTTGTTTGCCTCCTGCTGCTCCCGGATGGCAGACAGCTCCTCCTCGGTGCAGAAGCAGGGGTAGGCTTTGCCCTGGCTGACCAGCAGCTTGGCAAAGACGTGGTAGATATTTGCCCGCTGCCGCTGGTGATAGGGGCCGTAGATGCCGATGTCTCCATCCAGACCAACACCTTCGTCAAAGTGGATGTTGTAGAATTTCAAAGACTCGATGAGCACCTGCACAGCGCCAGGGACCTCCCGCTTGGCATCGGTGTCCTCCACCCGCAGGAACAGCACGCCGCCGGACTGGTGGGCCATCCGCTCGGAAATCATGCCCTGCACCAGGTTGCCCAGGTGGACGAAGCCGGTGGGAGAGGGGGCCATACGGGTGACCACAGCGCCCTCGGGCAGATTCCGGGCAGGGAAGCGAGCCTCCACCTGCTCGGGAGTCTCGGTAACATTGGGGAACAAAAGCTCAGATAAAGCTTGATAATCCATAGATAGGTACCTCTCTTGCGTATCAGATTTCTGCATAAAGTATAGCACAGGATGCCGCTGAAATCAATTGCAGAAACCGTCTGATTGGGAGAAAATGCCCTTGCGCAATCTGGAAAACTGTGTTAAAATATCCAAAATACCCTACGAAAGAGGCGTGAATCAATATGAGCGACGTGATTACCGAAACCGCTGCACCCAAGAAGCGGATGCTCTCCGGCATCAAGCCCTCCGGGGACATGACCCTTGGCTCCTACCTGGGCGCTGTGAAGAACTGGGCGGAACGGGCGGAGCAGTATGACTGCTATTATTTTATGGCGGACCTCCATGCCATCACGGTTCGGCAGAATCCCGCCGACCTGCGGCGGCGCACCCTGGAGCAGCTGGCCCAGTACATTGCCTGCGGCCTGGACCCGAAGAAAAACACCCTGTTCATCCAGAGCCATGTCCACCAGCATGCGGAGCTGGGCTGGGTGCTGGACTGCTATTCCATGTTCGGTGAGCTGAGCCGAATGACCCAGTTTAAGGATAAGTCCGCTAAAAACGCCGACAACATTAACGGCGGCCTGTTCACCTACCCCAGCCTGATGGCGGCGGATATTCTGCTGTACCAGCCGGATTTGGTGCCGGTGGGCGAGGACCAGAAGCAGCATGTGGAGCTGTGCCACACCATTGCCCGGCGGTTTAACGGCATCTATGGCGATGTGTTCAAGATTCCGGAGCCGTTCGTTCCCAAGGTGGGTGCCCGGATCATGAGCTTGACCAACCCCACCGCCAAGATGTCCAAGTCCGAAAATGAGGATACCGGCCGGATCATCCTGATGGACAGCCCGGAGACGATCATGCGCCAGTTCAAGCGGGCCATCACCGACTCCGACACGGAAAACTGTGTCCGCTATGACAAGGAGAATAAGCCCGGCGTGGCAAACCTGATGACCATTTACTCCGCCTGCACCGGCAAGAGCTATAATGAGATCGAGCAGGAGTTTGCCGGACAAGGCTACGGTGCATTCAAGCCCAAGGTTGGCGAGGCTGTGGTGGAGACGCTGCGACCCATCCGGGAGGAGGCCACCCGCCTGATGAAGGACAAGGCCTACCTGGAAAGTGTCTACCGGGAAGGTGCGCAGAAGGCCAGCTACGTGGCGGAAAAGACCCTGCGCAAGGTCTATAAAAAAGTGGGCTTTGTGGCGAAGTAATGGAAAACGAGCAGAACTTGACAGACGATGCCCTGTTTGAGCAGGAGGAGCGGTGCCTGAAAGCCAAGAAGGCGGTGGCACGGGCCTGCGTGCTGCGCCTGGCGGTGTCGGCACTGCTGGTGTTCATTCTGGTGGTGGGGCCTCGGTCTGGGCTGCTTTGGGGCCTGGTGGGGCTGGTGCTCCTGGTGAATCTGGCGGGAGCGCTCCCGCTGGCGATGGAGTGGAAAAAGCTGCGCCAGAAGTACCGGGACTTGTGCAGTCAGGAGACAACATAACAAAAATACACTGGCAGAAGGAGCACATTTGCGATCTTCCTGCCAGTGTTTTTTATTGCCTTCACAAAAAGAGATACAGCGCCAGAGTCAGCAGAGCGCTGCTTTGGTTTTCGGGATTGTCTCCGGCAATCAGCAGCAGAAGCAGCACCACGATCAAATCCTCGGTGGAAAAGTCTCTGGGCAGCAGCTGCCGCAGAAAGCTCCCAGCCGGTGCGGCAGGGCGTTCCGGCCGCTGCGGGGATGGGCTGGCACAGACTGGCGGGGGAGTGGGCTGCGGCATGCTTTGGGGAGCTGCCGGTTCGGAAATCCTGCGGCGGCTGTAAGTGCCGTCTCCCTGGGGAATGTAGCGGTTATACAGTTCCTTCACCTCCCCAATAGGCCATCCAGTGCCCCGGCGTGGAGCAGTGAGGAAGCTGTGGAAGCCATTTTAGCGGCCCGCATGGCTCGTTCCAGCTTTTCTACCCGCCGCTGGCTGAGATAGGGAGACAGGGCGCACAAAAGGTTTTGCTGCTTGTCATCCACTGCGGCGGCGGACAACAGCTCGGAAATGCCTTGGGGCAGAGTGGGCTGGGGCGGAGCACTTGGGGCGGGGGCTGGCCCAGGAGTGAAATTCTGGGCCATAGCCTGAATCTGTCCCATCAACTGGGGATTTGCCAGAAGGGAAGCCAGCTTTTCTTCCAATTCACTCATAGCTGCCCCTCCAGCTGCTTCAAAAGGGCCTGCACATCTGCTCTGTGAAGGAAGGGGGCGAGCAGCTGCTGGGCCTGGGCATAGTCTCCGGCAGAGGCCCGGGCTGCGGCGGATTGAACGGATTCAGCGCTGCCTTGCAGCAGGGAAAGCAGCTTCTGGCCTGCTTCGGATTGTGCCAGCCGGGCCAGCTGATGGTAATCGGGTGTTTGCTGCATGAGATGCACCTCCCTGAGCCGCCGGCTGTGCCGGGGCCTGTTCTACAAAACAGCCTATGCAGCGCCAGGGAAAAATGTGTCTGCATAACATAAAAAAGACTGCCCAAAGGGGACAGTCTTGCATGTATGCGGCAGATTACTGGATGCTGCCGATGCAGTTCAGCAGCTCGCCGTACTGCTCCATGGAATGAACCAGGTTGCGGATCAAAACATTCTTCTTCATAACAATATACCTCCTACATCACATTATGCAATCAAACAATGGCTTACAGGGTGCCGATGCAGTTGAGCAGCTCCCCGTACTGTGCCATGGAATGAACCAGGTTGTCGATGAAAACATGCTTTTTCATAATCATTACCTCCTGAAAGTCAAAGGGATTTGTAAGGGAATCGGCACTTACAGGGTACCGATGCAGTTGAGCAGCTCTCCGTACTGCTCCATGGATTCGACCAGGTTGCGGATGAAAACATTCTTCTTCATATCAAATACCTCCTATAATTGGTGAATTGGAAACGATACAATGGCGCTGTGGCTCACATCGGGCCGTAGTGAGAAAGCATCTGTCCGTACTGCTCAAAAGCATCCTTCAGATAGCGCACGAAAGCATTCTTCTTCATAAAATTACCTCCTGTTGTTCGGGTGCGGTGCAGGCACCGCCGTCCGTGGCATCCCAGCGCTTGGAGAAGAGCGCGGGTGCAATTGTGAATGATTTGTATATTTAACTTGCAAGGCTGCCTTTGGGGCGTTCCCTTGAAGTATCTGCATTATACCACCTTGACACACTGGAGAAAAGTGGTATAATTGACTTAGGTATGGAGGATATTGACATTGTAAACAGAATGTAAACTCATAAAGTTAGAAAAAAGGAGGTTTTTATGCAGAATTACCAACATCGCGTTTTAACTGACTTGGACGAAACTGGCTTCGGCGTGAAGTACGAAACGGATTTGAGCATCTATACCCCCCGGCATTGGCATAAGGCCTTGGAATTGCTGATGTTTATCAAAGGCAAGGTAACTTGCAATTTTGAGAATGCTTCCCTTCAATTTAAGGCAGGAGATATGTATATATTGAATTCCCACGAGGTGCACGAGACCAAGTGCACCCGCAATGCGGTTTATCTTGTCGTACACATTGATCCCACCCGAATGTGCCACTATGTGCCTACATTTGATCAGCTTTCCTTCTCCTTGACATTCGACCCGGAGGACCAAGTCAAGGCTATGGCGCATGAGCAGCTGCGAATTCATCTGCTGGAAATCTTGCGCCAAACCAGGGAAGAAGAGGACGGAGCTTGGATGCTGGAGCGGCAGGCAAGACTCTTTGCCGTGGCGGCGCTGCTGGTGAAGCACTTTTCTCAGCCCCTGGCGGTGGAGCAGACCCGGCTTCAGCGCAGCGATATGACCCGGCTGGAGCCGGTTCTGGGATACGTACAGCTGCACCACGAGCAGGAAATTTCCCTGGAAGATGCAGCCAACACCATGGGCCTGAACAAGGAGTATTTCTGCCGTCTGTTTAAGAAAAATATGGGGGTCAGCTTCTTGCAATATGTTTACCAGGTTCGAGCCAACGCAGTTTGCCGGGAGTTGGAAACCACCGATGACCCCATTGGCCAGATTGCGGAGCGGCACGGCTTCCGAGATCCGAAAATGCTTAACCACTATTTCCGGGAAATCTATGGCTGTACCCCATCGGAAAAACGGAAATTCTTCCGGGAGGTGTCGCTGGACGATGCGGAGGATGACGAAAGCTGACTTGTTTCGGATAAATTTGTCGAAATAGCATATACTAGAGGAGAACAAACGCGTATGAAAATTTTGGTGCTGTCAGATTCCCATAGTGCGCTGAGCTTTATGTACCGCTGCGTACAGACAATAAAGCCGGATGCAATCATACACTTGGGAGATTATTTTGAGGATGGTCAGGCACTGCATGAGGCGTTCCCGGAGATCCCCTGCTATCAGGTGCCGGGAAATTGTGACCGCTATCGCTGCCCGCCGGGACAGCCGGAGATTCTCGTCGAGCAGATTGGCGGTGTAACCTTATATTTGACCCACGGGCACCTGCACAGAGTAAAGTCTGGAACCGGCGGCCTGCTGGCCAGCGCCAGAGAAAGCGGTGCGGCTGTGGTGCTGTACGGGCATACCCATCAGGCGGACTGCCGTCAGGAGCCGGATGGGCTGTGGGTGCTGAATCCTGGCAGCTGCGGCGGTTATGGAGGAAGTGCCGGCATCCTGGAGCTGGATGGCGGCAGTGTGGTGACCTGCCGTATCCTGCAAGCTGCGGATTTGCTTTTGGAAGCAGCAACAAAAGAAAACCGTCCCTGATGCTGAGCAGAATCAACCACAACCCGCTTGGCAACGAAAACGGCCGGAACATTTTCTTGCATCTTCAGATAGCCTGTGGTATAATGTCAGCACTGCGGCGAGATGCGCAGCAGAGAAAATGTGCAGATTGCACGGTGTAAGATTTGCATTTTATCGCTTCGGGGCATGGTGCCCAGCGGAGCGGAACCTTAAATTCCCGGAGGTTAGATATGGAAAAGGCCCCTGTCCAGAATCAGGAATCTGCTTCCACGCAAGCAGGGATACGTGCCGGTGTGGCGAAAGTAAATCAGTGGATCAATCTCGTGGGACTGTGGCTGTTCCGCCTGCGCAAGTTTGTGCTGGCGGCGCCAGTGGTTTATTATGCTTTGCGGCTGGCAGCCTACAATGCCAAGAACCTGCCGCCCCAGGTTGGCCTGAATTTGCAGGCCAGTGGGGAGTTTGCCCTGACCATCAGCCGCCAGCTGGCGGTGATGGGACCGCTGGGGCTGACTGCCGGCTGTTTGGTGCTGATGTTTTTGTCCCGGAAGGCCATGTACCCCTGGGCGGTCAGCGTGTTTACGCTGGCACTGCCGCTGCTGTTGCTGCTGAGCAATGTCTATCCGTATTGATAGCATGGCTGGCAAAATGTGGCGAATTTGAAAAAATGAACAAAAACTTCCCGGATTGTTCAAGGTTTCTTCACCATTCTCCCTAAGTATCTGGTATAATAAGGGTACAAAGACGGAGGAACGTGAGGGAAGCCGATGCCGTGGAAGTATCTGCGGATAAGCCGACGGTGGACCTGTGACACACGTGCCATCCGCTGACAGACCAACATAACACAGACGGCGGCTCTTTCGAGCCGCCGTAATTTTTTTGTTTGCTTAGGGAAGATCCTCTACCTTGGTATTCTTTCCGAAATAGGCCAGAATATAGCACACGAAGGAGAACGCCAAGAATCCAGCATCTACCAGGGCAATGGTGTCTACCACCGCGGAATCCAGCCCGGGAAACAAAACCAGAGCAATCAGACTGATGAACAAAACCGTGGTGCAGACCTTGCCGGCCATCAGGGCGCCGGGAAGCATCCGTCCCTTGCGCAGGAAGAATACACCCGCCACCAGCTGAAACAGCTCCTTCACAACGAATAGTGCCAGCACCGGCATCAGCACCGGGTATTTCATAGATAGGCACAGCGTCAGGGTAAACTGGGTTACTTTATCTGCCAGCGGGTCCAGAATCTTTCCCACAGTGGTGATCATGTTGAATTTCCGTGCGATTTTTCCGTCAATCATGTCTGTCAAACAGGACAGCGCCATAATCGACCCGGCAAGCAGATATTGATAGCTTTGGGTGGCGGTCAGGTAGATGTAGGCATACACCGGGATCAACACCAGGCGGAATAAGCTCAGTAAGTTGGGGATGGAAAATAACTCTTTTTTCCAGTCTTTGATGAACATAGCGCTCCTCCGATTTTGCTTTCTGCGAGGAATAAATCAATGTTATTATAGCACGGAACGCAAAGAATTATCAAGAGGAGAAGCCAAATTCTGGTAAAAAATCAAAAAGAATTCTGGCGGCGGGACGTGTGGCTGCTGGGATGCAGGCGGACAGCCAGCGGGTAGTGCAAGGCCAGGTGTTTCCAGGTGTGCCGGTCCAGCTCTCCGGTGGCTGGCAGACCGGCCAAATATTGGAAAGAGGCTAAAGAGTCGGCTGTAGTTTGGTCCAAAATGCCGCTCATCGATGGCTGGGCGACACTTTGATACTGCTGGGACAGGGCCATCAGCATGGCCTGTACCAGGAACAGATGGGGATGCTGCTGGTCTTTGCTGAGCACCTGATCAGGTTCTAGGGTGATGTGCAGGGGCTGAGCAGGTCCCTGCTGCACCAAGGCCGGCTCGTAAACCGACACAATGGCATCCCAGGTGGTTTGGTCAGTTATGCCGGTGACGGGGATGCCGTGGCGGCGCTGAAAATGAGAAACGGCCTGCATGGTTTGCGGGCCATAGATGCCGTCGGGGATGATGTGCGCTTCTTCGGAATCCACAGAAGCAATGACCCGGAGCATGGTTTGCAGGCTGCGGATGGGCTTTCCGGCGTAATTCATGGCTGTACCTCCTGTCGGTCCTGGCTGCCATGCCGCAGTTCGCTGCCAGGGAATTGGGTAATCGATGCGGTGTGGGCATAGCGGCTGCGTGGGCTGGCATTTTGCGCAACGGCCTGGGTATAGGGGAAGGCGGCGTTAAGGCTGGTTTGCTCGATGCCGGAAAACTGGTCGTACAGGCGGCTCCAGGTGGTGTTGTTTACCACGCCGGTTTGAGGCAGCTCTGCCCAACGCTGGAAGGCGGTTACAGCAGCTTCCGTAGCCGGACCGAAAATGCCGTCCACAGCCAGGTTAGGAATCTGGGGAATATAAGCTGCCAAAACCCGAAGCATGTATTGCAGATGCTCCACCTTGATGCCACGATCGCCCCGCTGAATGGGGTCAGTGGTAGCCCAGGAAATATTCTGGAATTTCTGACCTTGGCTGTGCAGCTCCGACAGCCGGGTGACGGCGGTATAGTAGCGCACCAGCGCATACCAGGTGGCCCGGCCCACAATGCCGTCCACATCCAGACCAAATACATCTTGGAAGGTGCGAACGGAACTTTCCGTCTGCTTGCCGAAAATTCCGTCTACCGGGGAAATTTTGGGAATGGCAGGGTAGTTGTGGGCGATGCGGTTTAGCTCCGTTTGGATGACGACCACAGCCGGGCCGGCATATCCTCGGCGCAGCGCTGTGCCGGGGTAGGAGGAGGTAATGCCTTTCACCGGGGCGTTGTTGACAATATCCAGCGGGCCGTAGTAGCTGGTGAGAATTTGGGTGGCGGAATAGCCCTCCTGTGCAAGGTTTTGGCTGCCCCACTGGCTCAATCCGTCGCAGGTGACGGTGGTGCCATTGCAGAATTTGGCGGCAAGCGGCTCCACGAATCCAGGCCGGCGCAGGTAATCGTTGAACAGCTCCTCCGCCAGCCGTGCTACATTGGTAAAATAGCTGCGGCCGTTGACAAAGAACTGGTCATAGGCAGTGGAGCTGGTGATGTCAAAGGGATAGCCCCGGCTGCGGTAAAACTCGGTGTACACCCGGTTCAGGGCGAAGGTGGTGATGGCCAGAATGTTTGCCCGCAGGGCGCTTTCTTCCCAGGTCGGATAGATTTCGCTGGAAGCTACGTTTTTTACATAGTCGATAAAGTTTACGGTTACGTTGGCGGCATCAGAGTCCGGCGGCCCTAGATGGACCGTGATCTGCTGGGGTATGTAGGGTGTCACGACAGGCATGGCGAACCTCCTTACAGATTCTGCGGCGGCGTGTCAAATACCACCATTTGATTCCACGAGCCGGGAATTTGGGCCAGGGGAATGAGATTCAGGTCCTGGATGGTGTGGGTGTTGGCAAAAATCTGAATGTTTTCCGATTCCACGCCCTCAAAACCGTCCCGATGGGCATAAAGATTGACCAGGGCATAGGGCCGCTGCTCCGGGTCGGGGGATTGGCTTTCGGCCTGGTCTGGTACAGGGATGGAAATCGGGGAAATCAAACCACTGCGGTCAGTCAGGCGTAGGGCGATGGCGGTGCCGTCGGCGGCGGTGACGGTGACAGCCACATCTTGCAGCGGCAGCTGAGCCTGGCTGGTGAAGGCACGCACTTGAATCGTTCCAGTGGCGGACATAAAGCATCACTCCTTTAGAAAAAGGGGGAGGGCAGCGGCCCTCCCGTTGGCGTTCCCAGCATTCTATGCGCAGCCGTGGCTGTGTGTGCCTGTCTTTTATAGAAAGGGCTGCAACTTTTGAATGTTGGCGGTTTCGCAGTCCAGCAGCTTTTGGCTTAAGATGTGTATCTGCTGGTCCGTGAGATTGCTGTGGTGCAGATTTTTAAGCCCCTTGATCATGCCCTTTGTATTTCCCTGAATGACCATGTCGGCTACTTTGGAGTCGGTTCCACCGCCATGGAGCCGGGCTTTGACCATCATTCTGGCCAGCATCTGTGCCCCCGGGTCTAGTTCCTCTACCTCCCATCCACGGGAAGTGGCGATGGTATGGGCTTCGGTCTCAATGGTGTCATACTCGTGCAGCTGTTTGGTCAATTCCTGGCGGAGGCTGGGGCTTAATGTGGCATCTAGGACACTGCGGATGCCCAGCTGACCCATTTGGGTGGTTTTTAGCAGGGAGGAAAGCAGTTCTTTGTTGGTTTTCATTTGCATCACCGTGGTTAGTATGTGCATGTTTGGCGGTGGTATCCCATATCCTAAGATGGTGGAAAGGATGTGATGGTACATGTGTGCAATCGGCGGTGTTTTGGGGGCGGTTCCTCAGGAACAGATTCTGAATGAAATGCTGGAAACCATGTCCTGCCGGGGGCCGGATGGCCGGGGGAAATCTATCTGGCCGGATGGGGTATTGCTCCACACCCGGCTGGCCGTGATGGATCCGGAGGGCGGCAGACAGCCTATGGAAATAAACTGGGCTGGGGAGCGATATGTTCTTGTTTACAACGGCGAGCTTTACAACACAGCACAGCTGCGCCGGGAACTGGAAAAACTGGGGCATCAATTCCAAACCCACTGCGACACCGAGGTGGTGCTCCACGCCTATGCCCAGTATGGTGCGGATTGCGTGGAACGGTTCAATGGAATCTTCGCTTTTGCAGTATGGGAGGAAAAACGGCGGCGGCTGTTCCTGGCCCGGGACCGAATTGGGGTTAAGCCGCTGTTTTATTGGCAGCAGGGGAAGCGCCTGGTGTTTGCTTCGGAAATCAAAACCATTTTGGCCTGGCCAGAGGTGCGCCCGGTGCTGGACAGCACGGGAGCGGCGCAGCTGGTTCTGCTCGGGCCGGGCAGACTGCCGGGCAGCGGCGTGTTCCGGGATATCCGGGAGGTGGAGCCGGGCTGTCGGGGATATTGGGAGAATGGCAAGCTTACCTTGAATCGATATTGGAAATTGAAAGACCGGGAGCATATCCAGAACTTTGATGAGACGGTGGAGCAGGTTCGCTATTTGGTGACAGATGCCATCCGACGGCAGATGGTAGCGGATGTGCCTGTTGGTACATTTTTATCCGGTGGCTTGGATTCCAGCATCATCACGGCGCTGTGTGCCGAGGAGATGGCACAGAAAAATCAGCGCTTGAAGACCTTTAGCGTGGATTATCTGGATAATGAGCGCTATTTCCGGGCCAGCAAATTCCAACCGGATTCGGACGACGCCTATATCCGGATGATGACGGAACACTTTGGTACAGAGCACCACAAGGTGATTTTAGAGCCGGAAGAGCTGGTGCGGGCGTTGGAGGCGGCTACGGAAGCCCGGGACCTGCCGGGAATGGCAGACGTGGATTTTTCCTTGCTTGCATTCTGCGGCAGGGTGCGGCAGGAGGTAACGGTAGCGCTTTCCGGAGAGTGCGCCGATGAAATCTTTGGCGGCTATCCCTGGTATCGGGACCCAGAGGTGCGGCAGCGGGCGGGCTTCCCCTGGGCGCAGAATACAGCCCAGCGGGCGGCGCTGCTGACACCCAGGATCAACATAGATGCCCAGGCGTTTTTGATGGATGCTTATGAAACAACCTGCCGGGAAAGTGACATTTTGCCGGGAACAGACCCCATCAACCGGCGGATGAAGCAGATGGTGAATCTAAACTTCCGGTGGTTTATGCAGACCCTGCTGGATCGGAAGGACCGCATGAGCATGTACTACGGCTTGGAAGTGCGCGTGCCCTTCTGTGACCACCGAATTGCCCAGTATCTGTATGGCGTGCCTTGGGAATATAAGGACTATCAGGGCAGGGAAAAGGGCCTGCTGCGCCAGGCGGTGGCGGGGCTGCTTCCGGAGCCGGTGCGGCAGCGCAAAAAAAGTCCTTACCCCAAAACATTCCACCCACGATACAGCGCCATCATAACCCAGAGAATGCAGACCCTGCTGGGGGAGGATGCGCCATTGTGGCAGCTGGTTAACCGGGAGCAGGTGCAGGACCTGATGGACCGGGAAAGTCCCTGGCCGTGGTACGGGCAACTGATGCAAAAGCCGCAAACCCTGGCCTACTTTTTGCAGATGGACCATTGGCTGCGGCGTTACCGGGTGGAATTTAAGGATTCTTGATTGACGAATCCACCAGTTTGTGCTAAAATACCAGGGAAATCAGAACATCCAATGAGGAGGCGTTTGTTATGCGCAAAACGAAAATTATTTGTACCATTGGCCCGGCCAGTGAAAATGAGGAAACTTTGACGCAAATGTGTCTTGCGGGTATGAATGTGGCCCGTCTGAATTTTTCCCACGGCAGCTATGAGGAACAGGGGAAGAGAATTGCCCTGATTAAGAAGGTACGCCAGAAGCTGGGGCTGCCCATTGCCATTATGCTGGACACCAAGGGACCGGAGTACCGCATCCGCACCTTCGCCAGCGGCAAGGTGAACATTGAAGATGGTGCGGACTTTACCTTCACCACAGATGAGGTGGAGGGCGATGAAACCCGTGTCAGCGTGAACTATAAAAATCTGCACAACGAGCTGAAGCCTGGCAACGAAATCACCGTGAACAACGGTATGCTTCGCTTCGCTGTGGAATCGATCGAGGGTACCAATATCCACTGTCGCTGCATCACCGGCGGCGCGCTCAGCAACCGCAAGAGTATGTCCTTCCCCAACAAGGTTATGTCCGGCCCTTACCTGTCCGAGCAGGATAAGAAGGATATTCTCTTTGGTGTGGAGCATGGGGTGGATTTCATTGCTGCCTCCTTCGTTTCCTGCAAGCAGGATGTGCTGGACATCCAGGAGCTGCTGGATACCAATGGCGGCAGCGATATTGAAATCGTGGCAAAAATCGAAAACCAGTCCGGTGTGGACAACGTGAAGGATATTTGCTCTGCCTGCGGCGGCATTATGATTGCCCGTGGCGACTTGGGTGTGGAAATTCCCTTTGTGGAGGTTCCTGCAATCCAGAAGAAGCTGACTCGGCAGTGCCGGATGCTGGGCAAGCGGGTCATCACCGCTACGGAGATGCTGGAATCCATGATTTACAATCCCCGTCCCACCCGTGCAGAAATTTCCGACGTGGCCAATGCAGTCTATGACGGAACGTCCTGCGTGATGCTCTCTGGCGAGTCTGCTGCCGGTAAGTATCCCGTAGAGGCAGTCAAGGCTATGGCACAGATTGCGGAGTTTACCGAGCAGCACACCAACTATGTGGAGCGGTTCCGGACTACGGATTACAAGGGCACCAACAATCTGGACTGCATTTCCCATGCAGTGTGCTCCATGGCCCTGGATGTGAATGCCAAGGGCATCGTGGCTTGCTCTGTCACCGGCAAAACGGCTATGCTGGTCAGCCGCTTCCGTACACCTGTGGATATCATCGGCATGACCACCGACCGCAAGGTGTGGCGCCGCCTGTCCATGAGCTGGGGCGTTACCCCGGTGATGGCAGATCAATTCCCCAGCATGGATGTGATGTTCTACTATGCAAGACAGTGCGCTGTTGACATCCTGGGTCTGAAGCCAGGCGATAATGTGATCCTGACTGGCGGCCCGGTGAACGGTCAGTCCGGCAACACCAATACCCTGAAAATTGAGACCATCTAAGCACCTTTGGATAACCAAACGCAAACATAAAAACACTGAGCCACGGACGGCATTTGCCGTTGTGGCTCAGTGCTCTTTTTTATTCTGCGGCGGGGTCCGGCATCCACTCCAGAGGATAGTCATAAATGGCGTGCCCGGTTTCCAACGTGCTGCCCTCCACGGTGAGGGTCAGGCTGCTGGCATCAAAGGCTGTGAGCAGGGTGTTGACAACACTGGCCAAGGTGACGAATTCTCCGGCGGTTCCCATAGAGGAAAGGTGTGTGCCAAACTCCTGGCTTACATCCAGGAAAAGGGCTTGTCCCTCCTGGGAGAAGCTGCGCACCTGTACGGATTCCGGCAGAACCTTGTGGGCAGCCAGCTGCGCAATTAGGGCTTCAGCAGTACAGCTGTCCAGGGTTACCGTTTTGCTTTCTACCCACATGGCCTGGTCATCAGGCAGATATAGCGTTGCCGAAACCGCAGGCGCTGTGGTTGCTTCTTCCAACTCCGGCACGGTGGAAATCTGTCCGGTAGGAACCTGAATGGAGGTGCCGGTGGTGCAGAAGGAGGTATCTTTTGGGGTGCATCCTGCCAGCAGCAGGCAGAGGCAAAGCAGGGAAAGTATCTGTTTCATGGTATCGCTCCTTTGAAAAGTAGAAAAGCGGAGCTTCCCAAGGGAAGCTCCGCTTCGGAATCAATCCAGGTCCACGTAGTCCATGGAGATCCAGCCCTTGTCGATGTTGCCCCAGGTGGTGCCGTCGACAGTGGTGGTCTTGTAGATGGTCACACGGTCGCCGGAGTTCAGAGAACCCACGGAAGCGTAGCCGGTGCCTGGGCCTCCACGGATGTTCAGACCGTTGCCGGTAATGGTGCCGGTGCGGTCCTTGCCCACGCTGACGCCATCCATCTCCACATAGTCCAGGCTGATCCAACCCTTGTTGGTGCAGCCCCAGGTGACATCATTGTAGGTAAACTGCTCCAGAATGGTGACGGTATCACCCTCTGTGTAAGCACCCACGGTGTCGTAGCCGGTGCCCGGGCCGCTGCGGATGCGCAGCTCGCTGGCGGTGACAGTGCCGGAGCCGGTGTTGCTGCCGGTGGTACCGTCCTGGTAGATGTAGTTCAGGCTGATCCAGCCCTTGCTGGTCCGTCCCCAGCTGCCGCTCTTTTCCAGGATCTCCACCCGATTGCCATAGGTGTAGCTGCCCAGACGGTCGCCCTCGGTGCTGGCGCTGGAACGGATGTTCAGCTCCTTGGCCACCACAATGCCCTTGAGGATCACTTTGGTGCTGCCGTTGCCGGAGGTGTTGTTATTGTTGGAGCTGGTGTTATTGTTGGTGTTGGTATTCGTGTTGGTGTTTGTGCCGGTCTTGACGTAATCCATCTTGATCCAGCCCTTGTTGGTGCGGCCCCAGCCATTCTTGACTTCCAGAATGGTGACGGAGTCGCCCTTGTTGTAAGTGCCCTGAACCTTGCCGTCGGTGCTGGGTTCATTGCGGATGTTCAGGCCGTTGCCGGTAATGGTGCCCTTAATCTCCGTGGTGCTGCCGCTGGCAGGGGGCGTGGTGGGCGTGGGAGGCGTGACATCGCCGTTTCCGGCGGGGGTGCTGTTGTCAGAAGTGGCGTCGGTGGAATCCATGTCCATCTTGACGTAGTCCATGACAATCCAGCCTTCCATGGGGGATTTCAGGTAGCCCCATTCGTAGCCGGACAGGGTCTCGCGCCGTTCCAGTTCGATGCGGTCGCCGGCATAAAGGACACCAATCTCGAAGCCGGAGGTGCTGGGACTGCTGCGAACATTCAGCTGGCTGAGAACCACGCCGGTATTCTCGTTGATTTCCACAGGCTCCGTAGTGGGCGCCGTGGGCTGGGTGGTGGGTGCGGTGGTCTCCGTCAGGTTCAGTCCGATGGAAGGGGCTGTGGTAGTCGGAGGGGCATCATCTTTTTTCATGCAGCCGGCAAACATAGAGCCTGCCAGACAAAGCACACAGGTGACACTCAGGACTTTTCTGAGCGTGGGGGTTTCAGAGAAATACATGGCGTTACCTCACTTTCGTCTCATTTCTCGAGAGTATTATAACTGGAAAGGGGGGCGGTTGTCAATAGTGTAAGAATTTCTTAAGAAAAATCAAAGGAAGATGGTGCTTTTTTCCTGGAAATGCTTGACAACCCCCGGCAAAGAATGGTAAAATAGTGCCAAGTTCATATCGCTGAGAACGGAAAAAGTACCGTTTTCTCTGCCGACAGAGAGTCTGGGTCGTTGGCTGAAAGCCCGGACGGCGTTGGGGAGACGGGAAGTGCGTCCGGGAGCGAAACAAAGAAAAGGGATAAATGAGAGTGGAACCGCGGTCAGACCGCCTCTTGTACGCCAAGGCGTGCAGGAGGTGTTTTTTCTTGCCCCGATGGCATTCTATTCTCAGTCCCAGGACTATATTCAGGAGGAAATGCTATGTACCTTTACAATTCCCTGTCTCACAAGAAAGAACTGTTTGTTCCCAATGATCCGAATTTGGTAAAGATGTATACCTGCGGTCCGACGGTGTACCACTATGCCCACATCGGCAACCTGCGCACCTATATTATGGAGGATGTGCTGGAAAAGGCCCTGCGGTATCTGGGCTACCCGGTGAAGCGGGTGATGAACATTACCGACGTGGGCCACCTGGCCTCAGATGCAGACACCGGCGAGGATAAGATGCTCAAGGGTGCCCGCCGGGAGCACAAGACGGTGATGGAGATTGCCCAGTACTACACCGATGCCTTCTTTGCTGACTGCGACAAGCTGAACATCAAGCGCCCGGACGTGGTGGAGCCGGCCACCAACTGCATTGACGAATATATCCACATGGTGCAGACCCTGCTGGAAAAGGGCTATGCCTACCTTGCGGGGGGCAACGTCTACTTTGACACCTCCAAGCTGGATAGATATTACGTCTTCAACGACCACGATGAGGAGGATCTGGCTGTGGGCGTTCGGGAGGGCGTGGAGGAGGATACCAACAAGCGCAATAAGAATGACTTTGTGCTGTGGTTTACCAAGTCCAAATTTGCCGACCAGGCCCTTAAGTGGGATTCCCCCTGGGGCGTGGGCTATCCCGGCTGGCACATTGAATGCTCCTGCATCTCCATGAAGCACCTGGGAGAGGACCTGGACATCCACGCCGGCGGCATTGACAATGCCTTCCCTCACCACACCAACGAAATTGCCCAGTCGGAGAGCTATCTGGGCCACAAGTGGTGCAATTACTGGTTCCATGTCCACCACCTCAACACGGACAACGGCAAAATGTCCAAATCCAAGGGAGAATTTTTGACGGTGTCCCTGCTGGAGCAGAAGGGCTACGATCCCATGGCCTACCGGCTGTTCTGCCTGCAAAGCCACTACCGCCGGAATCTGGTCTTCTCCTGGGAGAACCTGGACAATGCGGTGGCGGCCTATGACAAGCTGATTGCCAAAATCGCTGGCCTGAAAGAGGACGGGGAAGTGGACACGGCCGCCTTTGACAAGCTGAAGGAGCGGTTTGTGGGTGCGCTGAACGGGGATTTGAATACCTCCGTGGCGGTGACGGCTCTGTATGACGTGCTGAAGGCCAAGTGCAGCGATGCCACCAAGCTGGCCCTGGTTGCGGACTTCGACCAGGTGCTGTCCCTGAATCTGCTGGAAGCGGCCCAAACGCTCCGCCAGAAGCAGGCCCAGGAGGAAGCTGCCTGCGCCGACCCGGAGATCGATGCCCTGGTAGCCCAGCGGACCGCCGCCAAGAAGGACAAGAATTTTGCCGAGGCAGACCGCATCCGGGACGAGCTGAAACAGCGGGGCATTGAAATCATCGACACCCCCCAGGGCAGCAAGTGGAGAAAAGTATGAAACTGCTGATTTTAGATGGCAACAGCGTCATCAACCGGGCTTACTTCGGAGTGCGGCCCCTGACCACCCGGGAGGGATTGTATACCCATGCCATTTATGGTTTTTTGAATATTTTGGAGCGGATGGAGAAGGAGGAGCAGCCGGAAGCGGTGTGCGTGGCCTTTGACCTCCATGGCCCCACCTTCCGCCATCTGCAATACGACGGCTACAAGGCCACCCGCCATGGGATGCCGGAGGAACTGGCCCAGCAGATGCCGGTGATGAAGGACGTGCTCCGGGCCATGAACATTCCTATCTACGAATGCCAGGGCTGGGAGGCGGACGACGTAATCGGCACCGTGGGCAAAATCTGCGCCCAGGAGGACTGGGAGTGCGTCATCGTCACCGGCGACCGGGACTCTTTGCAGCTGGTAAACGACCATGTCCACGTCAAGCTGGTGATTTCCAAAGCCGGTCAGACCAACACCACCCTGTATACCCCGGAGGTATTTCAGGAGGAATACGGCTTCGAGCCGAAAAAGCTCATCGATTTGAAGGCCCTGATGGGGGATTCCTCGGATAACATCCCCGGCGTGGCGGGTGTTGGGCCGAAAACCGCCAAGGAGCTGCTGTCGAAATTCGGCAGCTTGGATGGGGTTTATGAGCACCTTGCCGATGCTTCCATCCGGCCCAAGCTGCGGGAAAAGCTGGAAGTGGGGAAGGACAGCGCTTACCTGTCCTATGACCTGGCTACCATCCGCCCGGAAGCGCCCATTTCCTTTGCACCCCGGGATGCCATCGTCCAGCCTTATAACAGGCCGGAGCTGTACAACCTGTTCCAGAAATTGGAATTTGTCCGGCTGATCGACAAGTACGGCCTGCGGGGCGCTGAGCTGGAGCAGCCTGTGGAAACGGCAGTGGTGACGGCCCTGCCCCAGGCGGATGCCATGCCCCAGTCGGTGGCCTGCTGCGCCGCCTATCTGGCCCCGGACGGCAGCCTGGGCCTTGCCTGGCAGGAGGGCATGTGCGCCCTGACCCCCATGGAGTGCGCCGACGTGGATTTGCAGGGGAAGCAGCTGATCCTCCACGACAGCAAAACCACCTTCCACCAGCTGTCCCAGCTGGGGATCGGCAGCGGCAGCTGTGTGTTCGATACCGCTTTGGCAGCTTATGACCTAAATCCGTCCCAGTCGGACTATCCGGTTTCCAAGCTGGCTACCAACTTCCTGGGCACCACGGTGGACGACCAGAATGCGGCCCAGTGCGCCGAAGCGCTGTGGCAGCTGCGGCCGGTGCTGGAGCAGGAGCTGGAAAAGAACGGACTGGAAAGCCTCTATCGGGACATGGAGCTGCCCCTGTGCACCGTGCTGCTGAGCATGGAGCAAGAGGGCATCCTGATTGACAGAGGGCAGCTGGAGCAGTTCGGCCAGATGCTTTCTCGGCGGATTGCAGACTGCGAAGCCATCATCTTCGGATACGCCGGGGAGACACTGAATATCAATTCCCCCAAGCAGCTGGGGCAGCTGCTGTTTGAACAGCTGGGCCTGCCCCCGGTGAAGAAAACGAAAACCGGCTACTCCACCAACGCCGACGTGCTGGAAAAGCTGAAAGACAAGCACCCCATCATTCCCGCCATTATGGACTATCGGATGCTGAGCAAGCTGAAATCCACCTATGCCGACGGCCTGATGAAGCAGATCGGCCTCGACGGGCGGATCCACACCACCTTCCAGAACCTGGTCACGGCCACCGGGCGGCTGTCCTCCGCAGAGCCGAACCTGCAAAACATCCCGGTGCGCACGGATTTGGGTGCGGAAATTCGGAAAATGTTTGTGCCACGGGAAGGCTGCGTGCTGGTGGATGCGGATTACAGCCAGATTGAGCTGCGGGTGCTGGCCCATGTGGCCCAGGATGAAGCCATGCAGCGCTCCTTCCGGGAGTGCACCGACATCCACACCGTTACGGCGGCCCAGGTGTTCGGGGTGAAGCCGGAGGAGGTAACGCCCTTGCAGCGCCGCCATGCCAAAGCGGTGAACTTTGGCATTGTCTACGGCATCAGCGAATTTTCCCTGGCGGAGGACATCGGCGTAAGCCGGTACGAGGCCAAAGCCTATATTGACAGCTACCTGAACACCTATCCCGGCGTTCGCAATTATATGAAGCAGGTGGTGCGCCAGGCCCGGGAGCTGGGCTACACCCAGACCCTCTATGGCCGCCGCCGGTATATCCCGGAGCTGAGCAGCAGCAATTTCAACATCCGCAGCGGCGCAGAGCGGATTGCTCTGAATACCCCCATCCAGGGCACGGCAGCGGATATTATCAAGCTGGCCATGCTTCGGGTGGATGCGGCCCTGCGCCAGTCCTTCCCGGAGGCAAGGCTCCTGCTGCAAGTTCACGACGAGCTGATCGTGGAGTGCCCGGAGGAGCAGGCCCAGGCAGTGGCCCAGCTGGTAAGCCAGCAGATGGAGTCCGCTGCACAGCTGGACGTGCCCCTGACGGCGGAAGCAAAAATCGGAAAGAGCTGGTATGAAGCAAAATGACCATAATGCAGATGACAAGTGTCCACGTGCCCCAGGTGGCCCAGCTGGAGCGGGTCTGCTTTCAGGACCCGTGGAGCGAGCGGAGCATCGCCTCAGAGCTGGAAAATCCCCTGTCGCTGTGGCTGGTAGCCATGGAGGAGGACCGGCTTCTGGGCTATGTGGGTTCCCAGACAGTGCTGGATGAGACGGATATGATGAATGTGGCGGTGGACCCGGCGGCCCGCCGCCAGGGCGTGGCCGGGGCGCTGATTCAAGCGCTGACAGCCCAGCTGAAGCAGCGGGGCAGCCGGAAGCTAAGCTTAGAGGTGCGCGCTTCCAACCTGGGAGCCATCCGCCTGTATGAAAGCCTGGGCTTTGCCCGGCTGGGCTGCCGGCCTGGTTATTACCGCAACCCCAGGGAAGATGCCTGGATTTTGGGAAAGGAGTGGCAAGTATGAATATTCTGGCAGTGGAATCTTCCTGTGACGAGACGGCTGTGGCCGTCGTCCGGGATGGGCGGCAGGTGCTGTGCGACTGCATCGCCTCCCAGGTGGACCTGCACCGGCTGTATGGCGGTGTGGTGCCGGAGATTGCCTCCCGCAAGCATATTGAGGCCATTTACGGCCTGGCAGACCAGGCCCTGGTCCAGTCTGGCCTGACCCGGAAAGCCATTGATGCCGTGGCCGTGACCTATGCCCCCGGCCTGATTGGTGCGGTGCTGGTGGGCGTAAACTTTGCCAAGGCAGCGGCCCTGGCTATGGGTAAGCCCCTGATCCCGGTGCACCACATCCGGGGCCATATCGCCGCCAACTACCTGGCCTACCCGGAGCTGGAGCCGCCCTTTTTGTGCCTGGTGGTCTCTGGGGGCCACACCATGTTTGTGGAAGTGAAGGACTACACGGACATGACCATTCTGGGCAGCACCCTGGATGATGCGGCAGGGGAGTGCTTCGACAAGGTGGCCCGGGTGCTGGGGATGCCCTATCCCGGCGGTGCGGCTCTGGACAAGGCAGCCCGGATGGGAGACGAAAAAAAGTACACCCTGCCCCGGAGCAAGCCGGGGGAAAATCCCTACAACATGAGCTTTTCCGGGCTGAAAACCGCTGCGCTGAATCTGATTCACCATGCCCAGCAGGTGGGGGAGGAGCTGGACATTCCCAGCCTCTGCGCTGCCTTCTCCGGGGCGGTGAGCGACACTCTGGTGCCCCGGGCGGTGCTGGCGCTGGAGCAGACGGGGTACAAAAAAATCGCCGTGGCCGGCGGTGTGGCGGCCAACTCCCGGATTCGGGCGGATCTTCTGGCAGCAGCCCAGAAGCTGGGAGCCCAGGTCTATATGCCGCCGCTGCACCTGTGCGGGGATAACGGAGCCATGATTGGGGCCCAGGCCTATTACGAGTACCTGGCAGGCAACCTGGCGGACATGCACCTGAATGCCTATGCCACCAAGTCCATTCTGGGAGAAGCGCTGTAAGGACTGTATAGCGAAAAAGACAAATATACAGTAAACTCTCGGATAAGCAGACGAAAGGTTGCGAATTTTTTTAGGAAACTGTGAATAAATCCAAGATTTTGTTGCGGTTTACAACAAAAACCTGTGGAAAAGCCTGTGGAATCTGTGTATAAAGCGGTGGATATGCACCGCAAGGCGCACCGCTTGGCAAACAGTGCGATAAAACCTGCTGGAAAATCTCACCCATTCCTTACAATGGGTGAGATTTTTTGCATCTGCTATTGAAAAAGAGGATTTCACCGGGTATAATTGGGAAAAACAGACCAGAGTCTGTGGGAAAGAGGGGCGTTGATTTGAAAAAGCTTCGGAAATATCTGAAAGGATACGGATATGCCTGTGTGCTGGGGCCGCTGTTTAAGCTGTTTGAAGCCATGCTGGAACTTCTGATTCCCTTGGTGGTGGCGCAAATCGTGGACCGGGGCATTGCAGCCGGGGACACGAGCTATGTCACCCGGATGTGTGTGGTGATGGTGGCGCTGGGTGTGCTGGGGCTGCTGGCTTCGGTGACGGCCCAGTATTTTTCCGCTGCGGCAGCCGTGGGCTTTGCCACCCGGCTGCGCCATGCCCTGCTGGAGCAGCTGCTGGGCATGAGCTACACCCAGCTGGACCGCCTGGGCAGCGCCACCATGATCACCCGGATGACCTCGGACATCAACCAGGTGCAAAACGGCCTGAATCTGACATTGCGGCTGCTGCTGCGCTCGCCCTTTGTGGTGTTTGGCGCTATGGTGATGGCCTTTACCATCGATACGAAGGCGGCGCTGGTATTTGTCGGACTGATCCCTGTGCTGTGCCTGGTGGTGTTTGGCATTATGCTGGTGACCATGCCCATGTACAAGGGGGTGCAGGCGGCGCTGGACGGCGTGACCACCCGGACCCGGCAGAATCTGGCTGGGGTGCGGGTGCTGCGGGCCTTCCGCAAAGAGGCGGCAGAGGTAACGGATTTTGAGGAGCAGACCCAGCAGCTGACCCGGCGGCAGCTGAAAGCCGGCGGTATTTCGGCGCTGATGAATCCGGTGACCTATGTGATCGTGAACCTGGCCATTGTTGCCCTGGTGCGCACCGGGGCCGTGCAGGTGGAGCTGGGCATTCTCAGCCAGGGCATGGTGATCGCCCTGTACAACTATATGTCCCAGATCCTGGTGGAGCTGATCAAAATGGCCAACCTGATTATTACCATGACGAAGGCCTTGGCCTGCGCCGACCGGGTGGCAGGGGTGCTGGACATTCCCCAGGAGACGGGGATGGGCAGCCTGCGCCAGGAGCTTTCCGGCAAGGTAACCTTCCAGGATGTTACCGCCCGGTATGACGGGGCGGGGCAGCCCTCTTTGGAGCACATCAGCTTCACGGCCCAGCCAGGGCAGACCGTGGGCATCATCGGCGGCACAGGCTCCGGCAAGACCACCCTTGTGAACTTGATTCCGGGGCTGTATCCTGCCGCCCAGGGCCAGGTGCTGCTGGACGATGTGGATATTCGCACTTACGACCCCGATTCCTTGATGGCGCAAATCGGCCTGGTGCCCCAGAAGGCGGTGCTGTTCCGGGGGAGTATCCGGGAGAATCTGTTGTGGGGCAATCCCCAGGCTACGGAGGACCAGCTGTGGCAGGCGCTGGACACCGCCCAGGCCCGGGAGGTGGTCAAGAGCAAGCCCGGCGAGTTGGATGCCCAGGTGGAGCAGGGCGGCGTGAATTTCTCCGGCGGCCAGCGCCAGCGGCTGACCATTGCCAGAGCCTTGGTCCGGCAGCCGAAGATTCTGATTCTGGACGACAGCGCTTCGGCGCTGGACTATGCCACCGATGCCCGGCTGCGGCAGGCCATTGCCGGAATGAAGCAGCCGCCCACCACCTTTGTGGTGTCCCAGCGGGCGGCTTCGGTGCGGTTTGCCGATGTGATTTTGGTGCTGGACGACGGCGTGCTGGTGGGCCAGGGCACCCATCAGCAGCTGCTGGCAAGCTGCCCGGTTTACCAGGAAATCTACTATTCCCAATTCCCCAAGGAGGTGGCTGGCCATGAAAACGTCCGTTGATACCCTGAAAAAGGTGCTGCTGCGGGTGCGCCGCTACTGGATGAGCCTGGCGGCGGTGGTGATACTGGCTACGGTGCAGGTAGCCATGACCCTGTACATCCCCATTCTGGTGGGGCGGGCCATCGACTGCATTCTGGGGCCGGGGCAGGTGGATTTTGCCGGGCTTGGGGGATTCCTGGTGCAAACCCTGCTGTGCGCCGGGGCGGCGGCTCTGGCCCAGTGGCTGGTGAGCCAGCTGTGCAACCACATGACCTTCCGCATTACCCGGGACATCCGCAACGAAGCCTTCCGGCACATCCAGCAGCTGCCCCTGAGCTACCTGGACAGCCATCCCCAGGGGGATTTGGTCAGCCGGGTGGTGGCGGATGTGGATACCTTTGCCGACGGCCTGCTCATGGGCTTTACCCAGCTGTTTACCGGGGTGATGACCATTCTGGGCACGCTGATTTTCATGGTGCGCATCCACTGGGGGGTGGCGCTGGTGGTGGTGTGCATCACGCCGCTGTCGCTGGTGGTTGCCAATTTCATCGCCACCCGGACCTATTCCATGTTCAAGCTGCAAAGCGCCATCCGGGGGGAGCAGACGGCCCTGATCGACGAGACCATTGGCGCAATCAAGGTGGTTCAGGCATTTGGCCACCAGCAGGCTTCCCTGGCGCAGTTCGACCAGGTTAACGAAAGGCTGAAAAGCGCCTCCCTGCGGGCTATCTTCTTTTCGTCCCTGGTCAATCCCTGCACCCGGTTTGTCAACTCCGTGGTCTATGCAGGGGTGGGGCTGACGGGAGCGCTGCTGGCCATTTCCGGAGGCATTACTGTGGGGGCGCTTACCAGTTTCCTCAACTACGCCAACCAGTACACCAAGCCCTTTAACGAAATTTCCGGCGTGGTGACGGAGCTGCAAAATGCCCTGGCCTGCTGCGGCCGGGTGTTCGAGCTGATGGAAGCGCCGCCCCAGACGAAGGAGCCGGAGCAGCCCAAGCAGCCGGATACCATGGCCGGTGCCGTGGAGATTCGGAATCTGCGCTTTTCCTATACGCCGGATAAGCCCCTGATTGAAAACTTCAACCTGCGGGTCCAGCCGGGCCAGCGGGTGGCCATCGTTGGCCCCACAGGCTGCGGCAAGACCACGCTGATTAACCTGCTGATGCGCTTCTACGACCCTCAGGAGGGCCAAATCCTCCTGGATGGGGTAGACACCCGGGATATGACCCGCTCCCAGCTGCGCAGCTGTGTGGGCATGGTGCTCCAGGACACCTGGCTGCCCGGGGGGACCATCCGGGACAACATCGCCATGGGCAAGCCGGAGACCACGGAAGCCGAGGTGATTGCGGCGGCCAAGCAGGCCCATGCCCACAGCTTCATCCGCCGCTTGCCTCAAGGCTACAACACGGTGCTGGGGGAAAACGGCGGCAGCCTGTCCCAGGGACAGAAGCAGCTGCTGTGCATTGCCCGGGTGATGCTGTGCCTGCCGCCGATGCTGATTCTGGACGAGGCCACGTCCTCCATCGACACCCGGACGGAAATCAAGATCCAGAAAGCTTTCGACACCATGATGCAGGGCCGCACCAGCTTCATCGTGGCCCACCGGCTGTCCACCATCCAGGGGGCGGATGTGATTCTGGTGATGCGCAGTGGCCAAATTGTGGAGCAGGGCACCCACGAAGAACTGTTGGCAAAGCAAGGATTTTATGCAAGTCTTTACCAAAGCCAGTTCGCCCAGTGAGACAATTCCGCCGGGGAAAATCCCCCGGCGGAAAAATTTTGAAAAAAGAAAAATAAATGCTTGACAAATCCAGAAAGATGTTGTATTATAAGCGAGCTGGCAACGAGGCCGCCGGCAAACTTCCAGATGGAGAAGTCGCGTAGCTGGCCGAGCGCGCACGATTGGAAATCGTGTATACCCCAAAAGGGTATCGAGGGTTCAAATCCCTCCTTCTCCGCCATAAGTCCACCGTAATTTTGATAGAATTACGGTGGACTTTTTCTACGCCCGAAAACCGCTTGAAATAAGGCTTTTCGGCTGTTTCAGCGCATAAGTGAACCCCGCTGCAGAGCAATTCTGCAGCGGGGATTCGTGCGTTTTATGGGGATTGCAGCTTTCTGCTCTGCTGTAATCGTTAAACAGCCGAGTAGTCGTTGAAATACTGGGGTATTCGTTGAATTACAGAGGGAGTCGATAAACTAAAAACTTAAGGTAACAATAGTCTGGCTTTTGGCGCTTATAGTGGATTTATAACAAGCATTCTATTTTGAAGACGAAGCTCATTATATTGGCTTTGAATTCCTGTGCTGTATTTCCAGCCAGGTTCATGAAAGCGGCATATACCTTTTGCAAAAAGAACTTTTCATCGGTAAAACGCAGAGCAGCGCTTTTACGATCTTCATTGGTTGGATAACAGAGTATAATCTTTTTGCAATTAAGCATTTGACCATAGAACGCCATTTGGTAAATATCTGGATTGTGAAACGGAAGAGAGGTTTTATTTTTCATATCAAGGACTGCACGAGCGGTTGGCTTTCCACAACTCTCGGAATAATCGTACAATAAATCAGGAATGTATGCTCTTTCAAAGAAACCATCTGAATCCGAACAAAACGCATACACTTTTTCCTCTGTCCAATATGTAAACTTTCCTACTGAAGAATAATCCATGAGAATTTTCTTGATAAAATCCTCATAAACCTTATCAAAATTAATTAGTAGGCTCTCTCCTCCAGAAGCTTCTCCAGCAGTCGACAATGTCAGATCGTTCAAAATCATATATGCGAGTGAAACAGCTTTCTTGCAATAGGCCGTGTTTTTTGTAAAAGAGACTTTGTCTGGAATCTTTGAATAGTCAATAGTTCCAAATTGCCGTATAATATACGACAATTCTGCTGTGTTTGCGTAAGCCTCGATTTTCTTTGCTGCTGCCAAAAGCAGTCGATTAATACCGATATCCCGCGTTAAGTCATCAAAGGATCAGTTAAAGCACTCGCGTTTCTGTGATTTCATGTTCATCACGGTTGGTATGGTGTTCAACTTTCCTCGTACAAACCCCAAATCATTATTGATTTCTTTATATTCTACTGGTAGCCCGCGATGTACTACAGATAAGAGCTCTTTTATGTACAAAGCAATGAGGTTTACATCGTTACCCGACTCAATATCATACATTGGCGTATCGAGGTCGGTATATTCTGCAGAATACAGAAAATAGTATATTCGGAGTATATGACTTATGGTGATTCCATTGTGCTTAGGCTTTATGATTATTTTTATTCTTACGGCTTCGGTAAGAAGATTTACCCTGTCTGCACAGCGTCGCAA
>CAUWNA010000053.1:0-43370 GCA_963560135.1 uncultured Oscillospiraceae bacterium
GACGGCAGCCATTGTGAGGAATGGGAGTCACGTCCTTGATCATAACAACTTCCAGGCCAGCGGTCTGCAGAGCACGGATCGCAGCCTCACGTCCCTGACCGGGACCCTTCACGTAAACCTCAACGGTCTTCAGGCCATGCTCCATAGCAGCCTTAGCAGCGGTCTCAGCCGCAGTCTGGGCAGCGTAGGGAGTGGACTTACGGGAACCACGGAAGCCCAGGCCGCCGGAGGAAGCCCAGCTCAGGGCGTTGCCTTCCAGGTCGGTGATGGTCACCATGGTGTTATTGAAAGAGGAACGGATATGAGCCGCACCCTTTTCCACGTTCTTGCGCTCGCGACGGCGCTTAACAACCTTCTTAGTAGCCTTTGCAGCCATTTACATATCCCTCCTTACTTCTTCTTGTTGGCAATGGTCTTCTTGGGACCCTTGCGGGTACGGGCGTTGGTCTTGGTGCGCTGACCGTGAACGGGCAGGCCCCGGCGGTGACGCAGGCCGCGGTAGCAGCCGATTTCGGACAGCCGCTTGATGCTCATAGCGGTCTCCCGACGCAGGTCACCTTCGATGATATAATGATGCTCGATGGCATCCCGGAGCATAGCCTCCTGATCCTCCGTCAGATCCTTCACACGGATGTCGGGGTTGATCCCGGTGTCCTTCAGGACCTGAGCAGCACGGGCGGGGCCAATGCCGAAAATATAGGTCAGAGCAACTTCGATCCGCTTATCACGGGGAAGATCGATACCAGAAATACGTGCCATGTTCTTTCAGCACCTCCTATTAGCCTTGTCTCTGCTTGTGCTTGGGGTTTTCGCAAATTACCATTACGCGACCCTTGCGCTTGATGATCTTACACTTTTCGCACATGGGTTTAACGGACGGTCTTACCTTCATACTGTTTAACCTCCATATGAGAACGGTCTTCTCTGAATTTTACTTGCTTCTCCAGGTGATCCGGCCTTGGGTCAGATCATACGGAGACATCTGAACGGTTACTTTGTCACCGGGCAAGATCTTGATGAAATTCATTCTGAGCTTGCCGGAAATGTGTGCCAGAATGGTGTGTCCGTTGCCAATGTCGACTTTGAACATCGCATTCGGCAGTGCATCGATTACGATGCCCTCAATCTCGATTACGTCGTCTTTTGCCAAGTTATGACCCTCCCAGGTTATTCGCTTTGCATCTGCCTGGCGAGAAACGCCAGGTCTCTTCGTAATTCGCTGTTGAGCACTTTGTCACCGGTACGTAATTTCCCGGCAACTCTGGTCTCAGAGCGAAGGATTTTTTGAACGTGCCGACGCTTTTTTCGCTTCGGCTTTTCCAGTGTGCGGTCTTTGCCATTGGCCAGGTACAGGTGGCTCTGATCCTGCGCAACCACGTAGAACCAGCTTCCCTGGTCCCGGCCTGCAATGGAGACAACCACATCCGATATTTCAAAATCCGGTAACGCTGGGTCCATAGTTCAAAGTCCTTCGGTGACGGTGAGTATTTCCGGCTCGCCGTCGGTGATGAGTACAGTATTTTCATAGTGGGCCGAGAGCTTGCCGTCGGCAGTCACGGTGGTCCAGCCATCTCTGAGCACCCGCACCTCTTCGGTACCGATGTTCACCATAGGCTCCACCGCAATGGTCATGCCGGGCAGCAGCCGGGGGCCACGGCCGGGGGCACCGAAGTTCGGCACTTCCGGCTCTTCATGCAGATTCCGCCCCACGCCGTGACCTACGAAGGAACGAACAACTGCAAAACCGTTAGACTCCACATACGTCTGAATGGCGTGGGAGATATCTTGCACGCGCTTGCCCTTCTTCGCCATGGTCATACCCTCAAAAAAGGACTGCGTCGTGACGTCGATGAGCTTCTGCGCTTCGGTGCTGATGGCACCACAGGCAAAGGTCTGAGCACAATCTCCATGAAATCCCTGATAGTATGCGCCAACATCCACAGACACGATATCACCCTCTTTTAGGATGTATCCGCCGGGAATCCCGTGGATCACCGTGCTGTTGACGCTGATGCAGGCACTTGCAGGGAAGCCGTTATAGTTCAGGAATGACGGTTTCGCACCCTGGGACACGATAAAATCGTGAACGGCTTTGTCGATGGCCTTTGTCGATACGCCAGGTCTTACCATTTCCCCTGCCAAAGCACGGGCTGCCGCGGTAATTTTGCAGGCCTGACGCATGGACTCGAGCTCATGTTCATTTTTGATTGAGATCATACCTGAGCCCCTATTGCCTTGAGAATATCTGCGTTTGCCCCCTCGATGGACTGGTCACCATTGACCAGACATAGCCGACCCAGCTTACCGTAGAACTCCTTCAGGACTTCAGTGGTAGCATGGTAGACCTCCAGGCGGTGCCGCACGGTTTCGGGCTTGTCGTCCTTCCGGATCATCAGCTCGCCGCCGCAAGCATCGCAGATGCCCTCGGTCTTGGGGGGATTGGCGACGACGTGGTAGCTGGCGCCACACTTGCTGCACACCCGGCGGCCGGTCATCCGGCCTTCGATCTGTGCGTCGTCCACCTCAATAGACACCACATAGTCGATGCGCACACCCTTGTCCTCCAGGGCCTGGGCCTGGGCCAGCGTGCGGGGCACGCCGTCCAGGATGAAGCCCTTTTGGCAGTCGGGCTGGGCCACCCGGTCCGCAACGATGCCAAGAATCAGCTCGTCCGGAACCAGGCTTCCCTCGTCCATGTACTGCTTTGCTTTTTTACCCAGCTCCGTGCCGTTGGCGATAGCCTCACGGAGCATGTTCCCGGTAGAAATGGCGGGAATGGAAAGCTTCTTAACCAGAAGCTCAGCCTGCGTTCCCTTTCCGGCGCCGGGAGCGCCCAGTAGAATGAGATTCATTCTGCCATACACCTCCTGCTTAGTCCAGGAAGCCCTTGTAGTGCCGCATCAGCATCTGGGCCTCCAGTGCCTTCACCGTCTCCAGGGCCACGCCCACAACGATGATGACAGAGGTACCGCCGATAGCCAGGTGCCGCACACCCTCCATGAGGTTGCCGGCCACGATGGGCAGCAGGGCTACGATGCCAAGATAGATGGCACCAAACACAACAATCTTGTTGATAACCTTCTGGATGAAGTCGGCGGTGGGCTTGCCGGGACGGAAGCCGGGAATGAAGCCGCCGTTCTTCTTCAGGTTGTTGGAAATCTCCACGGGATCATACTGGATGGTGGAGTAGAACCAGCTGAAGAAGAAGATCATCAGGAAGTAAATCACAGCGTACAGCCAGCTGGAGGGGCTCCAGACATTTCTGTACCACCAGCCCTCAGTCCAGCCGGGCACGAAAGCGCACACGGTAGCAGGCAGAGAGCAGATGGACTGTGCGAAAATCACGGGCATAACACCGGACATGCTCACCTTGATGGGCAGGTTGGTGTTCTGGCCGCCGTAGACCTTCCGGCCCACAACACGCTTGGCGTACTGAATGGGAATCCGGCGCTCGGCATCGTTGATGAAGATGATGAACAGGATCAGAGCAGCCATGCCCACCAGCACAACGATGGTGGAAGCCCAGTGCATCTTGAACAGGTTGCCCACCATGCTGGGGATGCCGGAGATGATGTTGGCAAACAGGATCATGGAGATGCCGTTGCCAATGCCGAACTCGGTGATCTGCTCGCCCAGCCACATCACCAGGGCAGAGCCGGCAGTGAATGCCAGAACGATGACCAGACCGGGCAGGAAACCGCCCTCTACGATAGACAGTCCGTAGGAGGACTCGTAGTTGGTCAGCATCTGATAGTAGGCCCAGCCCATCAGCAGACCCAGGCCAACGGTGGTGTACCGGGTGATCCGGGCGATCTTCTTCTTACCATCCTCGCCGCCGTCCTTAGCCAGCCGCTCCAGATAAGGAATGGCGATGGTCAGCAGCTGAATGATAATAGAAGCGTTGATGTAGGGCTGAATGCCCAGGGCGAAGACCGTTGCCTGAGAGAAGGCACTACCGGACATGGCGTTGTACAGACCCAGGATGGTGTCAGACAGCACCGTGTCGAAGTAGTTGGTCAGAGTTGCGATATCGATGAAGGGAACGGGAATCACGTTGCCAACACGATAAATCAGCAGGATGAACAGGGTGAAGATGATCTTTTTGCGCAGTTCCGGAATGCTCCAAGCATTACGAAGTGTCTGTAGCACTTAGACCACCTCGGCCTTTCCGCCTGCCTGCTCAATCTTTTCCTTAGCAGACTCAGAGAAAGCCGCAGCCTTAACAGTTACCTTCTTGGTCAGGGTGCCGTTGGCCAGCACCTTCAGGCCGTAGGGGCAAGCGTTGATCACGCCAGCCTCAATCAGAGCAGCAGCGTCCACCACTGCACCGTCTTCAAATGCGTTCAGAGCAGCCAGGTTGACAGCAGTCAGAGGCTTAGCGAACACATTGTGGAAGCCGCGCTTGGGGATGCGGCGGGCCAGCGGCATCTGACCGCCTTCAAAACCCACACGGACCTTGCCGCCGGAACGGGCCTTCTGGCCCTTGTGACCACGGCCGCCGGTCTTACCGTTGCCGGTACCGACGCCACGGCCCTTACGCTTGCCCACATGGGTGGAGCCAGCAACGGGAGAAAGTTCATGAAGCTTCATTGTTCTTCTCCTCCTTATTCAACTTCGGTAACCTGGAGCAGGTAGCCGATCTTGGCGATCTTGCCCCGGGTCTGGGTGTTGTCCGGCTGGATGGTGACCTGGCCGATCTTGCGCAGACCCAGGCTCTCAGCAGTAGCAATGTGCTTTTCCAGACGGCCGTTCAGGCTCTTAACAAGCTTAATTTTCAGGTTTGCCATGTTAATTGCCCTCCTTAACCAACGATTTGCTCAACGCTCTTGCCCCGGATAGCAGCAACCTGCTCGGGGGAGCGCAGGGAAGTCAGGCCAGCCATGGTGGCCTTGACAACGTTCTGGGGATTGTTGGAGCGCAGGCACTTGGCGCAGATGTTGCGGATGCCAACAGCCTCCATCACCGCACGGACCGCGCCGCCGGCGATCACGCCGGTGCCCTCAGGAGCGGGCTTCAGCAGCACGGTGCCAGCGCCGAAGATACCGGTGACCTCGTGGGGAATGGTTCCCTCGGGGGCCAGAGAAATCTTGACCATGTGCTTCTTGGCATCAGCGATGCCCTTCAGGATGGCCTCGGAAACCTCGGCAGCCTTACCCAGGCCGTAACCCACGGTACCCTTGCCGTCACCAACAACCACCAGAGCGGAGAATTTCATGACACGGCCGCCCTTGACGGTCTTGGAGACACGGTTCAGGTAAACGACCTTCTCAATGAGCTCGGGAGCATCATTGTTCGTCTTATTGTAAGCCATTTCTTTTCCTCCTTACTCTTAGAAATTGAGGCCGCCCTCGCGGGCGCCTTCAGCCAGGGCAGCCACACGGCCATGGTAAACATAGCCACCACGGTCGAAGACCACGTCTTCGATGCCCTTTGCCTTGGCACGCTCGGCCAGAACCAGACCAACCTTCTTGGCGGCCTCGCAGTTGCCGGTGGTGCCCTCAAATTCCTTCTCCAGCGTATTGGCGGAAACCAGGGTCACGCCATTGACGTCGTCGATGATCTGAGCGTAGATGTTCGCGTTGGAGCGGAACACGTTCAGACGGGGACACTCAGGGGTGCCGGAAATCTTGCCACGAACACGGACATGCCGCTTCAGGCGCATTGCATTCTTATTGATTCTGCTGACCATTTCGGCACACCTCCATTACTTCTTACCACCGGTCTTACCAACCTTACGGCGGATGACCTCAGTGGTGTATTTGATGCCCTTGCCCTTGTAAGGCTCGGGGGGACGCTTACCACGGACTTCGGCGGCAAACTGGCCAACGACCTGCTTGTCAATGCCGTGGACAATAATCTTGTTGGGAGCGGGGACTTCCACGGTGATGCCGGGAATCTCGTCCATGATGACCTCATGGGAGAAGCCCAGACGCATGACCAGCTGGTTACCCTTCTTCTCAGCACGGTAGCCAACGCCGTTGACTTCCAGCTCCTTGGAGTAACCCTTCTCCACGCCCTCGACCATGTTGCTCAGCAGAGTACGGGTCAGGCCGTGCAGGGACTTGTGCAGGTGCTCCTCATCAGGGCGCTCAACGGTCAGCACATTGCCCTCAACCTTCAGGATCATATCGGGATGGAAGGTGTAGGTCAGGGTGCCCTTGGGGCCCTTCACGGTGACAACGTTGCCCTCGGCAATGTCCACCGTAACGTTTGCCGGGATGATAACCGGCTTCTTACCAATTCTAGACATTTCCCAAATCCTCCTTACCAGACAAAGGCCAGCACTTCGCCGCCGATGTGGTTTTCACGGGCCTTCTTGTCAGTCATAACGCCCTTGGAAGTGGAGACGATGGCGATACCCAGGCCCTTCAGAACCTTGGGCAGCTCGTCAGCGCCGGCATAGACACGCAGGCCGGGCTTAGACACACGGCGCAGGCCGGAAATAACAGGCTGCTTCTTAGCCAGATACTTCAGGGTGATGTGAATGGTGCCCTGATTGCCGTTGTCCACCAGGGAGTAGGCCTTGATGTAGCCCTCGTCCAGCAGGATCTGAGCAATGGCCTTCTTCAGGTTGGAAGCGGGAACATCCACACTGTCGTGCTTGGCAGTGCTGGCGTTCCGGATTCGGGTCAGCATATCTGCTACGGGATCGGTGATTTGCATGTTGTTTATCCTCCTTATAGAAGTTACGGGCTTTACCCGTTGAAGACCCGGAGGTATCCGGGGAATGCGCTCTGCCGGAGCAGAGCCATCTTCCCGGGACGCTCCGAATCTCGTTTACATTTAGAACGACCTTACCTTACCAGCTGGCCTTACGAACGCCGGGAATCTGGCCCTTGTAAGCCAGCTCACGGAAGCAGATACGGCACACGCCGTAGTCCCGCAGGTAGGAATGGGGTCTGCCGCAAATCTTGCAGCGGTTGTAGCGGCGGCTGGAGAACTTGGGCTCAGCCTGCTGCTTCAGGATCATAGACTTCTTAGCCATTTACTTTCCTCCTAATCAAGCGTGGAAGGGAGCACCCAGCTGGCTCAGCAGCTCCTTGGCTTCCTCATCGGTGGTAGCGGTGGTGCAGATGCAGATATCCATACCACGAATCTTGTCCACCTTGTCGTACTCGATCTCAGGGAAAATCAGCTGCTCCTTCAGACCGAAGGCGTAGTTGCCGCGGCCGTCAAAGGAGTTGGGGTTGATGCCCCGGAAGTCACGGACACGGGGCAGCGCAACGCTGAACAGCCGGTCCAGGAACTCGTACATCTTGTCGCCGCGCAGGGTGACCTTCACGCCGACAGCTTCGCCCTCACGGAGCTTGAAGTTAGCCACGCTCTTGCGAGCCTTGCACACCACAGCCTTCTGGCCGGTGATGATGCCCAGGTCCTTCACAATGGCCTCAATCTCCTTGGCATTGTTCTTGCTCTCACCGCAGCGGACATTGACGATAACCTTGTCCAGCTTGGGAATCTGCATGACGCTCTTATAGCCGAACTTCTTGTTCAGAGCGGGAGCAATCTCAGCAACATACTGTTCTTTCATTCTGCTAGCCATGATTTATACGCTCCTCTCTTAGATTTCGGCGCCGCACTTGCGGCAGACGCGGACCTTCTTGCCGTCGACCATGTTGTAGCCAACGCGAACGCCCTTATTGCACTTCTCGCAGAACAGGGCCACCTTGCAGCTGCGGATGGGGGTCTCCTTCTTCACGATGCCACCGGTCTCGCCCTGACGGCGGGGCTTGGTGTGGCAGGTAGCGACGTTGACCTTCTCCACGATGACCTTGTTCTCAGTGGGCATGGCCACCAGGACCTTGCCCTTAACGCCCTTGTCCTTGCCGGACAGGACGATGACGGTATCATTCTTCTTAATGTTCATTCCTTCGGTTCCCCCTTAGATGACTTCGGGCGCCAGGGAGAGGATCTTCATGTAATCTCTCTCACGCAGCTCACGGGCCACAGGTCCAAAGATACGGGTACCCTTGGGATTCTTATCCTCCTTGATGATCACGGCAGCGTTCTCATCAAAGCGGACATAGCTGCCGTCCTCACGGCGGACGCCCCGCTTGGTACGGACGATCACAGCCTTGACCACTTCGCCCTTCTTCACAGTGCCGCCGGGAGCAGCCTTGCGGACGGAAGCGACGATCACATCACCGATGTTGCCGAACTTCCGATTGGAGCCGCCCAGGACACGGATGCAGTGGATCTCTTTGGCGCCGGTGTTGTCGGCAACCTTCAGATAGCTTTCTTCCTGAATCATGCGTTTCCGACCTCCTTACTTCGCCTTTTCGATAATTCTGACCAGTCTCCAGCGCTTGTCCTTAGACAGGGGACGGGTCTCCATGACCTCCACGGTATCGCCGATGCCGCACTCGTTGTTCTCGTCGTGGGCCTTCAGCTTGTAAGTCCGCTTCATGGTCTTCTTGTACAGAGGATGCTGAACGCTATCCTCGATTGCAACCACAATGGTCTTGTCCATCTTGTCGGAGACGACCTGACCGATTCTGGTTTTACGGAATGCTCTATTCTCAGTCATTTACGTATCCTCCTCAGGCGTTGGTCTTCTCGCGAATAATGGTCTTGACACGGGCAATGTCCTTCTTGGTGGCAGCCAGCTGCATGGGGTTCTCAAGCTGGTTGGTAGCATGCTGCATCCGCAGCATGAACAGATCCTTCTTCAGCTCGTCCAGCTTCTTGGTCAGCTCCTCAACGGACAGGTTCTTGATTTCCTTTGCCTTCATCATTATTCACCACCAATCTCAGTTTCGGCTTCCTTGGCGATGATCCGGGTCTTGATGGGCAGCTTGTGCTGTGCCAGACGCAGGGCCTCACGGGCCACTTCCTCGGACACGCCGCCGATCTCGAACATCACCTTCTGATTTTTCACAACTGCGACCCAGCCTTCCGGAGCGCCCTTACCGGAACCCATTCGGGTGCCCAGGCCCTTCTTGGAATAAGGCTTGTCGGGGAAGATCTTGATCCAGACCTTACCGCCACGCTTGGTGTAGCGGGTCATGGCGATACGGGCGGCCTCGATCTGGTTGCCGGTGATCCAGCCGGGCTCCAGAGCCTGAATGCCGAACTCACCGTAAGAAACCTTGTTGCCGCGGGAGGCAGCGCCGGTCATACGACCACGCTGAACCTTGCGGTACTTTACTCTTTTGGGCATCAGCATTAGCGGTTGCCTCCTTCTCTACGGTTATAGGGTCTGTCGCCATTGCGACGCTCGCCCCGGCGCTCGCCGTTGCGGCGGTCACGACGTTCCCGACGCTCACGGGGAGCGGGCTCGGGAGCAGCGGCACGCAGGGTGGTGTTCAGGACCTCACCCTTGTAGATCCACACCTTCACGCCGATGCGGCCGTAAGTGGTGGCAGCCTCAGCGAAGCCGTACTCGATGTCAGCACGGATGGTCTGCAGGGGGATGGTGCCCTCGTGATAGCTCTCGGAGCGGGCGATTTCAGCGCCGCCCAGACGACCAGCGCAGGTGACCTTGATGCCCTTGGCACCCAGGCGAGTGGCCTGCTGCATAGCCTTCTTCATAGCCCGGCGGAAGGAAATCCGCTTCTCCAGCTGCTGAGCGATGTTCTCAGCCACCAGCTGGGCGTTCAGGTCGGGGCTGCGAACCTCAACGATGTTCAGGTTCACGCTCTTGCCCAGACGGGCTTCCATGTCCTTGCGCAGGTTCTCGATCTCAGCACCAGCCTTGCCGATAACCACGCCGGGACGGGAGCAGTTGATGTTGATCTTGATCTTGCCGTTGGAACGCTCGATCTCGATCTTAGCGACGCCAGCGGCGTACAGCTTGTTCTTCAGATACTTACGGATGTTGTAATCCTCGACGACCAGGTCGCCCACCTTGTCCTCACGGGCATACCAGCGGGAATCCCAGTCCTTGATTACGCCAACACGCAGTCCATGGGGATTAACTTTCTGTCCCATAGCTACCTCCTGATTAAGCCTTCTCGCTCACACCGATGGTGATGTGAGTGGTTCTCTTGTTGATCCGAACGAAACCACGACGGGATGCGATGCGGCCGCGCTTCAGGATGGGGCCGGGGTTCGCAATGACGGTGGAGACGTACAGATTGTCAGCGTTCATGCCGTTGTTGTGCTCGGCGTTGGCGACAGCGCTCTTGAGCAGCTTGGCCATGGGCTCACAGGCTGCCTTAGAGGTCTGGCTCAGCAGAGCGGCGGCGGACTTAACGTCCTTGCCCCGGATCATGTCGCAGACCAGCTTGACCTTGCGAGGAGACATACGGACAAATTTAACATGTGCAAATGCTTCCATTTTCCTACCTCCTTACTTGCTGTTAGCGGTCTTGCTGCCGGAGTGGCCCCGGAAGGTCCGAGTGGGCACGAACTCGCCCAGCTTGTGACCGACCATATCTTCGGTGATATAGACGGGGACGTGCTTGCGGCCGTCGTGGACAGCGATGGTGTGACCGACGAAGGAGGGGAAGATGGTGGAAGAACGGGACCAGGTCTTCAGAACCTTCTTGTCACCGGCCTTATTCAGCTCCTCCACACGCTTGTACAGCTCAGGAGCTACGAAAGGGCCCTTCTTGATGCTTCTGCTCATTTCATTTCCTCCTTACTTGCTGTTTCTGCGCTTGACGATGAACTTATTGGAGCGGTTCTTCGTCTTGCGAGTCTTGTAGCCCAGTGCGGGCTTGCCCCAGGGAGTCACAGGGCCGGGACGGCCAACAGGAGCACGTCCCTCGCCACCGCCGTGGGGGTGGTCATTGGGGTTCATAACGGAACCACGAACGGTGGGACGAACGCCCATGTGACGCTTACGACCGGCCTTACCGATGTGAACGTTCTCGTGGTCCAGGTTGCCCACCTGGCCGATGCAGGCGGTGCAGTTGGTCCGGATGTAGCGGACCTCGCCGGAGGGCAGACGGACCTGAGCCAGCTCGCCTTCCTTAGCCATCAGCTGAGCAGCGGCACCGGCGGAGCGGACCAGCTGAGCGCCGTGGCCGGGCTGCAGCTCCACGTTGTGGATCACAGTACCAACAGGGATGTTGGCAATGGGCATGCAGTTGCCGGGCTTGATGTCGGCAGTGGTGGAAGCGATGACCTGGTCGCCAGCCTTCAGGCCGTAGGGAGCCAGGATGTAGGACAGGGTGTTGTCCTCGTACTTGATCAGAGCGATATAAGCAGACCGGTTGGGATCGTACTCGATGCGCTGCACGATGGCAGGCATGTCGGTCTTGAGCCGCTTGAAGTCGATCACACGGTACTTACGCTTGTTGCCGCCGCCCTGGTGACGGACGGTGATGTGGCCATAGCTGTTGCGACCGCCATGCTTCTTCAGGGTCTCAACCAGGCTACGCTCAGGTTTTGCCTTCTTGTCCACGCCGTCGAAGCCGGAAACAGTCATGTTGCGGCGGGCGGGGGTATAAGGCTTAAAAGACTTGATTGCCATTTGCGTTTCTCTCCTTTATTGAGATTGGTTTTTAGACCATGCCCTCGAAGAACTCGATGGTCTTGGAATCAGGGGTCAGGGTGACAATGGCCTTCTTGTACTCGGCACGCTTGCCAGCGGGGTAAGCGCCGGTGCGCTTAACCTTGCCCTGCATACGGATGGTGTTGACCTTAGCCACCTTCACGCCGAAAGCCAGCTCGATGGCTTCCTTGATCTGGGTCTTGTTGGCGTTGACGTCCACCATGAAAACGTACTTCTTGTCAGCCACAGCCTCCATGGACTGCTCGGTGACGACAGGTCTTCTGATGATATCGTAAGCGTTCATTATGCGAATACCTCCTCGATCTTGGCCAGAGCAGCCTTATCGACGACCAGCTTGTTGGCGTTGACGATATCGTAAACGTTCAGCAGGTTGGCGAAGGTGACAGCGCAGCCTGGGATGTTGCGGCCGGACTTGACCACGTTCTGGTCAGCAGCAGCGGTGACAACCAGGGTCTTGGTGTCGCAGCCCACAGCCTTCAGGAACTTGGCGAACTCAGCGGTCTTGGGTGCATCCATCTTGATGGCGTCGATGACCACCACGTTGGTCTGGGCAGCCTTGTCGCTCAGAGCGCTCTTCAGCGCCAGGCGCTTGGCCTTCTTATTCAGGGTGTAGCTGTAGGAGCGGGGCTTGGGGGCGAACACGATACCGCCATGGGTCCACTGGGGAGCACGGGTGCTACCCTGACGAGCCCGGCCGGTGCCCTTCTGCCGCCAGGGCTTCCGGCCGCCGCCGGTGACCTCTGCACGGGTCAGTGCGCTCTGGGTGCCCTGGCGACGATTGGCCAGGTGATTCTTCACGGCGTCATGAACGACAGCCTCGTTGGGGGTGACACCGAACACAGCCTCGGGCAGTTCGATCTCGCCAACCAGCTTGCCGGACATGTCATAAACGTTAGTCTTAAGCATGATTTAAGATCTCCTTTCCTTAGCCTCTCGCGGAAGCCTTCTGGGGGTTTCTGCCGGAAGCCTTCTGCGGGTTCTTGCTGATGCCAGCCGCAGCGGCAGTCTTAACCTTGTTGTTCTTCACAGTGTTGCGGATGTAGACCAGACCGCCCTTGGGGCCAGGAATGGCGCCGCGAACAACGATCATGTTCAGCTCTGCATCCACCTTCACAACATCCAGGTTCTCGATGGTGACCTGCTCATTGCCCATCTGGCCAGCGCCGATCTTACCAGGGAAGATACGGGACTGGTGAGAGGAAGCGCCCATAGAACCAGCGTGGCGATGCACAGGGCCGCCGCCGTGGGTCATGGGGGTGCGGCCAGCGCCGTGGCGCTTGATAACGCCCTGATAGCCGTGGCCCTTGGAAATGCCGGTGACGTCGATCTTGTCACCAGCAGCGAAGGTGTCAGCCTTGACAACGTCGCCCACGTTCATGTCGGCAGCGCCTTCCAGCTTGAACTCCTTCAGGTACTTCTTAGCCTCAACGCCGGCCTTCTTCAGGTGGCCAGCCTCAGGCTTGGTCAGCTTGGACTCTTTGACATCCTCAAAGCCCAGCTGGACGGCGGTGTAGCCGTCGGTCTCAACGGTCTTCTTCTGAGTGACGACGCAGGGGCCTGCTTCCACAACGGTAACAGGAATGACCTTGCCGCTCTCATCGAAGATCTGGGTCATACCCACTTTTTTGCCGATGATTGCTTTCTGCATGGTTGGTTTCTCCTTTTTAATAGGTTATTGGTCGATAGCCGCTGGGCAGCTGCCGACATGACCCGTCCGCCCGATGCCAGACAGTGCGGGCTGCTGGGATTCCCTTGTGGGGAATTACAGCTTTATCTCAATCTCAACGCCAGCGGGCAGGTCCAGGCTCATCAGAGCCTCGATGGTCTTCTGGCTGGGGTTGAGGATATCGATCAGTCTCTTGTGGGTTCTGCGCTCAAACTGCTCCCGGGAGTCCTTGTTGACGTGGGGAGAGCGAAGGATGGTAACAACTTCCTTCTTGGTGGGCAGCGGAATGGGGCCGGAAACCTGAGCGCCGTTGCGCTTAGCGGTCTCCACGATCTTTGCCGCGCTGGAGTCGATCAGCTGGTGATCATAAGCCTTCAGCCGAATGCGGATCATCTGGTTTGCCATGGTTTGTTTTCCTCCTTGAATTACGTACTCAGTTTGCGTAGTGTCTGGGTACGGTCGAACTACTATGTCCGCGCCGCCGTGCGTATCATTCAACGCCATGAAAAATGGCCGACCGAGGCCGACCCTTCTTCCCCGGCGCAGCGATATACGCAGCGCTTTCAGAAGCAGTTCAGCCGCCCGATGACCGGACATACTCCGCAGAAGTTACCGTCTTTCGACGCAATCTCCTGCATCATCGCAGTGCGCACAGTATTTTCCTACATGCGCTCAATTATGATACCACCTAGTTCCCCATTTGTCAAGGAAAATTTCAGAGAAAAGCACAAACTTTTCAAATCTTTTTCGTACAAAGTGCGAGTTTCCAAAGCGAGCGCAAAAAAGCAGCACCGCTGCGTTTCTGCGGCGGTGCTGCCAAGCGGTATTTTATCTATTTCAGCTCCCAGAGCTTCACCTGGCTGTAGCTTTCGTACAGGCGCAGGTAGCTGTCGTAACGGCTTTTTTCGATGTCCCCGGCTGCCACGGCTGCCCGAACGGCGCAGTCCGGTTCCTTGCGGTGGGTGCAGTCGTCGAAGCGGCAGCCGCCCAGGAACGGACCAAAGTCCGGGAAGGCGTACTGTAGGTTTTCCTTGAGAATCACGTCCATCTGATCCGTATCGAAGGAGGAAAATCCCGGCGTGTCCACCACATAGGTCTCCTCACCCAGGTCATACAGCTCCACATGCCGGGTGGTGTGCCGTCCCCGGCCCAGCTTCTGGGACACTTCCCCTGTAGCCAGGGCCAGCTCCGGGGCCAGGCGGTTGAGGATGCTGCTCTTGCCCACGCCGGAGTTGCCGGTGAAGGCGGTGAGCTTGCCCCGCAGCAGGCTGCGCAGCTGTTCCACCCCTTCCCCAGTCTCGGCGCTGGTGCAAATCACCGGGAAGCCTGCGTGGACATAGGTGCGCACCAAATTCTCCGCCGGGTCCAGGTCGCACTTGTTGACGCACAGGTACACCGGCACCTCCTGGTCGCCGGCAATGGCCGCCACCCGGTCGATGAGGAACGGCTCCGTCACCGGGTTGACGTTGGCGGCGAAAATCACCAGGGCATCCACATTGGCCACTGCCGGACGAACAAAGCTGTTCTTCCGGGGCAGCAGCTTCTCCACCATGCCCTTGCCGCCTTCCATAGAAATCTCTGCCACGTCTCCGGTCAGCGGGCTGTTTCCCTCCCGGCGCAGGATGCCCCTGGCTCGGCAGGTCACCACCCCCGCCGGGGTGCGCACGTCATAAAATCCGCTGATGGAGCGGACGATGCGGCCAGTCTGTCGTTCACTCATTGCCAGACCCCTTTACGGTGTAGTCCACCATCTTGGTGCTGTCAAACTCTCCGTCGATGTACAAATCATAGTACTGCACGCCGCTGCCGGACAAATCCAGGTAGGTTCTGTTGGTATTGGGGGGCACCAGCTTGGAGGCCAGCACCACCTTGCTGCCGCTCATGCACACTTCCAGCAGATATTCCACCGGCCGCTCCGGCACTTCCCAGGGAATGCTCAGCATGATTTCCGCCTGGGTTTCCTCCGTGGGGGCGGTGGCCGTGGTTGCTTCCGTGGCCTGCTGAGGACCTTGGGAATAATGGATGATAATCTCCGAGGCAACATCCGTTTCCTTACCCTTGGCTACCGACTGATAGACCACCTCGTTTTTAGGCCGCTGGCTCTCCACCTGCTCATAGCGGACATTCTGAAAGCCCAGCAGCTCCATCTGCTCTTTCACCCGGTCCAGGCTTACGCCCACGGTGTTGGGCATGGGAGCCGTTTTCACATCCGGTCCGGTGCTGACATAGACATACACCGTCTGCCCTTGGCTCACCTCCGCACCGGAGGCCGGGTCGGTGCGGATCACCGTGCCCTCTTCAAAGACATAGCTGGACTCCCGCTTGGGCAGGGGCGCCAGGCCCTGGCTGGTGAGCAGGTTGCAGGCCTCGTTGGCATCCGCACCCACAAAGTTGTCCATGACCCGCTTCTCCGGCTCCGGGCCCATGCTGATGGTGAGCCACAAATCCGTACCCCGCTGGACACGGCCGCCGCCCGCAGGCTGCTGGCTGAGGATCTGCCCCTCGGGATGGGTGTCGCTGTACTGCCGTGGCATCTCCCGGAAGGTAAAGTCCGGGTATTCCAGCCGCAGCTTTTCGCTGTACATCTTCCCCTCCAAATAGGGCACGTCCACATAGCTGCGTTCCTGATTCAGCAGGCGGCCATTGAACAGCGCCACCAGGAAAATGATGATGGCCACCACCGCCACGCCGCTGCAAATCACAATGGCCGTTGTGGCCACCCGGCTGCGCTCTTCCTCTTTTTTCCGCACCTCCGCTTTGCGCCGCTGCTGGGCACGGCGGATGGTCTCGTTGTCCACGCTCACGGGAATGCTGCCTGTGGCCCGCCGGGGCGGGGCGGCAGGCTGGTGCAGGCGGATGCTGTCGGTGGTGACGGTGCCGCCCTTGGCCTGGGCCTTTCGCTCTGCCACCGTCCGGGGCTGGCTATTGGGCAGCGCCCGGGTGGCATCGTCCACCAGGAAGTGATGCTGGAAGACGATGTTGGGATTCTTCCGGAACTCCTCCATCTCCTGGAGCATCTCCGTTGCGGAGACGTACCGGTCCCGGATGTCCAGGGCCATGCCCTTCATAATGATCTGCTCCAACCCCACAGGAATATTGGGATTCAGAGTAGAGGGCGCCGGCGCACCGCCGTTGATGTGCTGAATGGCCACGGACACCGCCGACTCTCCGTCGTATGGCGGCCGGCCTGTCATCATCTCGTACATCACCACGCTCAGCGAATAGATATCCGAGCGGTTGTCGGTGTGGCCGCCCTTGGCCTGCTCCGGGGAAATATAATGTACACTGCCCAGAGCTTCCTTGGTCAGGGTATTGCTCTTATTCATCATCCGGGCGATGCCAAAGTCCATCACCTTCACCGAGCCGTTTTTCAGCACCATCACGTTGTGGGGCTTAATGTCCCGGTGGACAATGCCCCGGCTGTGGGCGTGCTCCAATGCCTTGGCAATCTGCATGGAAAAATGCAGCGTCTCTTTCCAGTTGAGCACGCCCTTCTTCTCCATGTACTGCTTCAGGGAGATGCCGTCGATCAGCTCCATAACGATGTAGTTGGCACTGTCCGAAGTGGAAACGTCGTAAACCTGGACGATGTTGGGGTGGCTCAGCATGGCCACCGCCTCGCCCTCGGCGTGGAACCGGCGGCGGAACTCCTCGTCCATGGCGAATTCGTCTTTTAGAATTTTAATCGCAACCAGCCGATTTAAACGATGGCAGCGTGCTTTATATACTACGGCCATGCCGCCGGTGCCGAGAACTTCCAGAATCTCGTACCGGTTGTCCAAAAGCCGTCCAATATATTGATCCATAATCCGATGTTGCTCCTTTCGCTGCGGTGGTCTAAATCAAAACCAGTACACTGGTCACGTTATCCGGCGCACCACGATTTTTCGCAATGCTCAGCAGCCGCTTGCAGCAGCGCTGCTTGTTTACGCCGTGGACGACTTCAAACAGGATTTCCTGGTCGTCCATCAGGTTGCTCAGGCCATCGCTGCATAGCAGCAAAAAGTCGCCTTTGTTCAGGTCCCGGTGGAAAATATCGCACATTACCACCGGCTCTGTGCCAATGGCCCGGGTGATGAAGTTCTTCCCCGGATAGCTCTTGGCCACCTCCGCCGTCAGCTCTCCCCGGTCCACCATCAGCTGGACCAGCGAGTGGTCCTTGGTAACCTGGCGGATGCCGCCCCGGTCGATCACATAGGCACGGCTGTCCCCTACGTTGACCACCGTGGTCTTCCGGCCCTGAACCAGCACCGCCACCAGGGTGGTGCCCATGCCGTCAAATTCCTCAAACTGGGCCGACTGGTCAAACACCGTGAAATTTGCCAGCTTCACCGCACTGCGGAGCATTTGGTCTGTCTTCTCCTGGTCCATGCCAGGAACCCAGCAGCGGCGAATCTCCTCGGCAAACACCTCCACGGCCAGCGTGGACGCAATGTTGCCGGACTTGGCCCCGCCCATGCCGTCGCACACCACGCACAATAGATTGCTGCGGTCCAGTTTTTCAATCCGAAAAGCATCCTGATTCTGCTTGCGGACGCATCCCGGGTCTGTCAGTCCCCAGCTCTGCATGGGCACCTCACCTCTTTTCTCTTCCTATATGCAGCATTCGGCTGCTTAAGACTTCTGTTTTGTGTACTTTCGCCGCAGCTGACCGCAGGAGGCATCGATGTCGCCGCCCAGGGTTCTGCGGACTGTGGCCGGAATGCCACCATCCTCCAGAATCTTCTGGAAGGCCGCCACCGCCGCCCGGGTACTGGGCTTCAGGGGGCTTTCCTCCACATGGTTCAGCGGGATGAGGTTGAAGTGAGCCGGCAGCCCCTTCATCCGCCGCAGCAGCTCCCTGGCATCCTCCGGCCGGTCGTTCACCCCCTGGATCATGGCGTATTCAAAGGAGATCCTCCGACTGGTGGCAGCGTAATACCGCCGGCAGGCCGCCAGCAGCTCCTCGCTGGGGTATGCCTTATTCACCGGCATAATGGTATCCCGCACGGCATCGTTGGGGGCATGGAGGGACACCGACAGGGTCAGCTGCAAGTTTTTCTCGGCCAGCTGGTCGATTTTCGGCACCAGGCCGCAGGTGGACAGGCTAATGTGCCGCATGGAAATGTGCATCCCCTCCGGGCTGTTCACCAGCTCCAAAAAGCGCATCACGTTGTCAAAATTGTCCAGCGGCTCGCCAATGCCCATCAGCACAATGTGGGATATAGGCAGGGCAGAATCCACCTGGGTAAACAGCACCTGGTCCAGCATTTCAAATGGCTCCAGCCGCCGCACCAGACCGCCCAGGGTGGAGGCGCAGAAGGCGCAGCCCATCCGGCAGCCCACCTCGGTGGAAATGCACACGGTGTTGCCATAGTGATAGCGCATGAGCACCGTCTCCACGCAGTTGCCGTCCGACAGCTCCCAGAGGTATTTGATGGTGCCGTCCCGCTGGGATTCCTGCTTGCGCACCACCTTCGGCGGCAGGATGGGATACTGCTGGGCCAGGATGTCCCGCAGGGGCTTTGGCAGGTTGGTCATCTCGTCATAGCTGCGCACGCCTTTGTGCAGCCAGGTATACGCCTGCTTAGCCCGGAAGCCGGGCTGGCCCAGCTGTTTCAGCACCTGCGCCAGCTCCGGCAGGGTCATGGATTTCAGGTTCATGGTTTCCTCCGCAGACGGCAGATGAAAAAGCCGTCGGTATCGTATTGCCCGGGAATCAGGGTGAGCATGCCGCTGTCGTTGGTGGGAAGTCCCGGCGGCAGGGGCAGCGGCTCCAGGCAGAAATCCGGCCGCTGGGCCAGGAAATTTTCCACCACCTGCTCATTTTCCCGGCGCAGCACCGTACAGGTGGCATATATCAGCAGCCCGCCGAGGCGGACATAGGCCGCTTGGTTCGCAAGAATCCGGCTTTGCAGCGCCGGAAGCTGCTCCGTCTGGGCCAGGTCCTTGTAGCGGATATCCGGCTTTTTCCGGATGATGCCCAGCCCGGAGCAGGGCACGTCGGCAATCACCGCATCCATGGCATCCAGCCAGCTTTCCACCGGCTGGGTGGCATCCTGCACCTGGGCCGTGATATTGCCCAGGCCCAGACGGGCTGCGCCGTTTTGAATCAGCTCCGCCTTGTGAGGGTGGATGTCGCAGGAGATGATTGCTCCCTTCCCTCCCATGGCAATGGCGGCAGCAAAGCTTTTTCCCCCGGGCGCGGCGCAGCAGTCCAGCAGCCGCAGCCCCTCCTTGGGCAGCTGGGCACACAGCACCGCCAGCTTGGCCGCCGGGTCCTGAACATAATACAGTCCCTCCCGGAACGAGGGAAGCCGCTCCAAATCCCCGGTGCCGCTGAGCACCAGGCAGTCCGGCATCCATCCGTGGGGATGGACCTGAACGCCCTCCCCTTCCAGGCGGCGTGTCAGTGCCTGTACATCCGTGCGCAGGGTATTCACCTGAATCACCGTCTCCGGGGCAGCATTGTCCGCCGCCAACATCGGCTCCAGGGTACCCTTGGGCAGGTTCTGCTTCAGCAGGGTGATCAGCGCATCCGGGTGGCTGTAGCGGTCGGCGTAGGACGTCGGCTCCGTCAGCTGTCCCCGGGAAGCGGATGCCTTACGCAGCACCGCATTCACCAGACCGCCCGCCTTGGGGTTTTTGGCGTATTTCTTCGCCAGTGTTACGGATTCATTCACCGCAGCGCTGTCCGGGATTTTGTCCAGCTCATACAGCTGGTACAGCCCCAGGTGCAGAACGTCCCGCACCGCCGGGTGCAGCTGGCTGACCTTCCCGGTGAGCAGCTGTTTCAGGTAAAAATCCAGTTTGTTTCGATTTTGCAGCACTCCATAACAAAGCCTTGTGGCCAACGCCGCATCCCGGCTGTCCAGACGGTCCCGGCGGATGTAGCTTTTCAGCACACCGTTGGACCAGGCGCCGTCCCGGCGGCAGGCCATCAGGGCATGGAGAGCCGTTTCTCTGGCCCCCATCAGGGCAGCTCCAGGGGATGACCCCGGAAATAGTCGGCAGCAGCCATCCGCTTGCCGCCTTGGGCCTGCAAGCTGGTAATTTCCACAGCACCCTCGCCGCAGGCGATTCGCAGGCCGGTTTTGCTCAGGCCCAGAATCTGGCCCGGCGTGCCGCTGCCCTGGGCCAGCCGGGTCTGGTGCACCTTAAACAGGGTGCCGCCCAGCTCCATCGTTGCCACCGGCCAGGGGTGCAGGCCCCGGACCTGGTTGTGAACCTGCCAGGCAGACTTGGTCCAGTCAATGGGGCACATGGACTTATCCAGCATGGGCGCATAGCTCACCTGGGTCTCGTCCTGGGGGATTCCCGGCACCGGCCCAGCAGCAAAACGGCTCAGGGTCTTGCTGAGCAGATCCGCACCCAGCACTGCCAGCCGGTCCAGCACTTCGCCGGCGGTTTCGTTCTCCCCAATGGGGGTTTTTGATACCTCGATCACATCTCCGGCATCCATCTGTCGGCACAAATACATGGCGCTCACACCGGTCTCCCGGTCGCCATTCAGCACCGCCCACTGGTAAGGGGCGCTGCCCCGGTACTTGGGCAGCAGGCTGGCGTGGATGTTGATGCAGGCCTTGGTGGGCACATCCAGCACCTTCTGGGGCAGAATGCGGCCATAGGCCACCACGGCGCAAACGTCCGGCTTCAGCTGGCGCAGCTGCTCCACATCCTCCTCGGCCCGGAAGTTTTCCGGCTGGAAGACGGGGATCCCCGCCTCCACCGCAATTTTCTTCACCGGGGAAGCTTCCAGCTTCATGCCCCGGCCCTTCGGCCGGTCCGGCTGGGTGTAAACACCCACCACGTCGAAGCCGTCCTCCAGAATCTTTTTCAAACACGTCGCCGCAATATCCGGCGTTCCCATAAATACGACTCGCATGTTTCCCTCCCTGGGCGCATCCTGCGCCCCTGCGGCTTTCTCAGTCCGCATCTGCCTCCAATTCCTCCTCGGTGAGGAAGCGCTCCATCACTTCGGTGTAGAGAATGCCGTCCAAATGGTCCAGCTCATGGCAGAAGCACCGGGCAATCAGCTCCTCACCCTCCGCCTCGAACCAGTTGCCGTTGCGGTCCTGGGCACGAACCTTGGCATAATTGGGCCGCTTCACCAGGCCGTACCGGCCGGGCACGCTGAGGCAGCCCTCTGCCCCCACCTGCTCGCCGCTGGTTTCCAGCAGAGTGGGATTCACCAGCTCCAGCACCTGCTCGCCGGTATCCACCAGCACCACCCGGCGCAGAATGCCCACCTGGGGCGCTGCCAGGCCCACGCCGTTGGCCTCTGCCAGGGTCTGAGCCATGTCGTCCAGCAGCTTGTGCAGCCGCTTGTCAAATTTTTCCACCGGTCTGCAAACCTTATGCAGCGCCGGGTCCTTGTCAGTTAAAATGTTCCGCAATCCCATAGGGCACCTCTCTTTTTATATCTTCCCGGCAGGTTGGCCGCCGGATTTGTTTATGTTGCATCGAATCCGTTCACGTCCACAAAGGCGCTGACCCCCCGGTTGGCCCGGTCCTTGCTGAACTGGGCCAGCAGGTAGGCCAGCAGCAGCCGCAGCGGCCGGGTCATCCGGCAACGCAGGGTCAGCTGGTAACGGAAATTGTAGTTGATTTTCGGCACGGCGCAGGGGGCCGGCCCCAGCACGGTGCACTGCTCCTGGCTGTACGCTTGCTGGCGCAGACAGGCTTGCAGACTCTCCCGCAGCTTTGCCGCTCCCCGCAGCACCGCCGCCTCGTCCTGGCCCAGCAGGATAATGGCTGCCAAATCGCCGAAGGGCGGCACGCCCTGCACCCGGCGCAGGCCGCTTTCCAGGTCGTAAAAGCCCTGGTAGTCCTGCTGGGCGGCCAGGCGGATGATCTGGTGCTCCGGCACCAGGGTTTGGATCATGGCCCTGCCAGGGCTGTCTCCTCGTCCGGCCCGGCCCACCACCTGGGTGAGCATGTTGAACGTCGTCTCCCCAGCCCGGAAGCCCCCGGTGTACAGCCCCAGGTCCGCATCCAGCACCCCCACCAGGGTCACCTGAGGCAGATTCAGCCCCTTGGCCACCATCTGGGTGCCGATGAGCACCGGGATGTGCTCCTCCTGGAAGCGCTGCAAAATCTTCTCGTGGGTATTCACGGCGCTGACGGTGTCGGTGTCCATGCGCAGGGTGGGAATGTCCGGGAACAGCTGGGCAAATTCCTCCTGCACCTTCTGGGTGCCGGTGCCGATGGTTTTTAAGGGACCGCCGCAGGCGGGGCATCGCTCCGGCACGCTCTGGGAGTGGCCGCAGTAATGGCACATCAGCCGCCGGTTGGCGCTGTGGTAGGTCAGCCGCTGGCTGCACCGGGGACACTCCGGGGCCTTGCGGCAGTCCACGCACACCAGCGCCCGGCTGTTGCCCCGGCGGTTCAGCAGCAAAATGGTCTGCTTGCCCGCATCCCGGGTCTCCAAAATGGCCTGGCGCAAAGGGATGCTTAAGGACGTGTCGTTGCCCAGCTCCAGCTCCTTGCGCATGTCCACCACCTCCACCAGAGGCAGTGGACGGCCATTGTAGCGCCGGTCCAGGGTACACAGCCGGTAGTCTCCGGCTTTGGCCCGGTACATGGTTTCGATGGAGGGCGTGGCCGAGCCAAGGAGCACCAGCGCTCCCTCCTTCGCCCCACGCCAGATGGCCACCTCTTTGGCGGAATACCGTGGGGGATTTTCGGATTTATAAGAGTGCTCCTGCTCCTCGTCCAGGATGATCAACCCCGGCTGGCAGGGGGCGAACACCGCTGAGCGGGTGCCCACCACCACCTTCGCCTCGCCGCTGCGAACCCGTTTCCACTGGTCGTAGCGCTCCGCAGGGCCAAGGCTGCTGTGAAGCACCGCCGTCTGTTGGCCGAAGTAGGCCGCCATCAGCCCCAGCAGCTGGGGTGTCAGGGCAATTTCCGGCACCAGCAGCATGGCCGCCTTTCCGGCATCCAGGCAGGATTGGATCAGGCGGATATACACGCTGGTTTTTCCGGAGCCGGTAACGCCATGCAACAGGGCCACCCCAGGGGCAGGCTGCTCCATTTGCGCCTTTAGGCTTTCATAGCAAGCCTGCTGCTGCTCATTCAGCACCAGCGGGCCGTCCAGCTTGGCCGGGCGGATTTCCCGGCAGCGGAGCACCGGCTGCTCTTCCAGGGTCAGATACCCCAGCTTTTCCAGCCGCTTCACCGTAGCCGTAGAAGCGCCGGTAAAGTAGCACAGCTCCTTCACCGACACCCGGCCCACGGTGCACATCAGTTCCAGCACCCGCCGCTGCATGACCGCCGAAGTGGGGCGATGGGATGCAAAGTCCATGGCCTCCTCGGCAGGCACCGCCAGCAGGGCGATTTTTTCTGTCTTGTCCGACAGCCGCCGCTGAAAATCCACCTGGGCCTGGACCCACTTTTTCTTCGTCAGATAACTGACCAGCTGGGCAAGCACTTCTTCCGGGAAGCGCTGGGAAAGGTCCTTTTCTTCAGCCTGCCCTCCCAGTTCTTCCAAAAATTCCAGCAGTTCTCTGGCTCCCTCCTTGCGGATTTTGGCCTGCTTCCAGCTGCGGTCCTCGCTGAGGGAGAGATTTTGCCGGCTTTCAAACCAAATCCCCGCCGGGAGCATAGCCCGGATGGCATCGTAAAAGGTGCAAAAATACCGTTCCCGCAAAAATGCGGCCAGCCGCAGCTGAGTTTCGCTCAGCAGCGGCTCCGGATCCAGGCATTGTTCGACTGCTTTCAGCGGGTCGGTGTTGTCCGGCTCGATTGCCAGAACCACACCTTCACACCGCTTGTTTCCCCGGCCAAAGGGAATCATCACCCGCTGGCCGGGCTGCAAGTGCATCTGCGGCGGAATCCGGTAGGAGTAGGGCTTGTCAATGGCGAAATTTGCCGCCGAAACCGCAATTTTCCCAATCATACAGCCGCTCCCTTCCATCCATCCGCTCTGGTGCACTTCTTAGTTCTTATACTCGTCCTTCACAGTAGCCGACAGCTTTCCGTCTGCCACTTCCTGAATAGCCAGCGTCACCGGCTTCTCCGGCAGCTCCTCCTGGAAAGCCTCTGCCTCCGCCGCAATCTGGCGGGCACGGTGGGCCACCACATTCACCAGCAAATACCGGCTGTCCACATTCTTCAGCAAATCCGCAACAGGGGGGTACAACATACGCAATTCCTCCAATTTTATTCCTGGGCCACTTGGGCCATGATGTTCAAAATCTCATCTGCACAGCGCTGGGCATCGTCGTTGACTACCACATAGTCATACCAGCTGCGCTGCTCCATTTCCCAGACCGCCCGCTGCATCCGCAGCTGAATCTGGTCCTCCGGGGTATCTCCCCGGCCACGAAGCCGACGTTCCAGCTCCTCCATGGACGGCGGCATAATGAAAATCAGCACCGCCTCCGGGTCACTCTCCCGGACCTGCTTGGCCCCCATGGGGTCAATGTCCAGCAGCACCGGGCCATGGGCCTGCTTTTCCTCCGCCTGGGCACGGGGCGTGCCGTAGTAATGCTTGGCGTGGGCATCGTATTCCAGGAACTGCCCCTGGGCAATCATCTCCTCGAAGCGCTCCTTGGTGACAAAATAGTAGTGCACCCCATCCACCTCGCCGGGTCTTGGGGCACGGGTGGTGGCGGAGACGGAGAAGGACAAATCCTTGCGCTTGTCCATCATGATCCCCAGCACCGTCCCTTTGCCAACCCCGGAAGCTCCGGAGATGACAAACAGCCGTTCTTTCTTCATACATCCTCCTCATCCACGTCCTGCCTGTCCAGCCAGCGCTCTCCCAACGTCTGGGAGGGAATGGCGGACAGAATCACATGGTCTGTATCCATCAGCAGCACCGCTTTGGTCTTTCTGCCGAAGGATGCGTCAATCAGCATGCCCCGGTCTCGGGCCTCCTGGATCACCCGCTTGATGGGGGCGGAATCCGGCGCCACCACGGCAATCAGCCGCTGGGCGGAGACCATGCTGCCAAAGCCTATGTTAATGAGCTTCATCGCTGCCTCGCCTTTACTCAATGTTCTGGGTCTGCTCCCGGATTTTCTCCAGCTCTGCCTTGATGTCCACCACGATTCGGGCCAGGCGCACGTCGGTGCACTTGGAGCCGATGGTGTTGGCCTCCCGGTTCATCTCCTGAAGCAAAAAGTCCAGCTTCCGGCCGATGGGGCCGCCGCTTTCCAGCATGGCATCCATCTGGGCCAGGTGGCTGCGCAGGCGCACCGTTTCCTCGTCCACCGCCACCTTGTCGGCAAAAATCGCCGCCTCGGTGAGAATCCGGCTTTCGTCGATGGCGGTATTTGCCAGCACTTCCCGCAGCTTGCTTTCCAGCCGTGCCCGGTAGTCCGCCACAGTCTGGCCGCTGCCGGCCTCCACCTGGGCCACCAAATTCAAAATGGTCTGGCCCCGGCTGCGCAGGTCCTGCTCCAGGGCAGCGCCTTCTGCCGTGCGCATGGCATCGTAGCTTTCCAGAGCCTTGGCTGCCACCTGCATCAAATCCAGCAGCAGCTGCTCCTCGTCCACCTGGGCACGCTCCACCGTGAACACCTCCGGCATTCTTGCCAGCAGGCCCACGCTGATGTCGTCGCTGATGCCATAGGTTCCCGTCAGCTCCTTCATGGCGGCAAGATATCCTTCCACCATGGGTCTATTCAGGCTGACCCGAACCTCCTCGCCGCCTTCGCTGCGGACGCTGACGAACAAATCCACCTTACCCCGGGTGATGGTGGCCTTCACCGCCTGTTTCAGCTTGTCCTCGGCAAAGGACAGGCTCCGGGGCAGCTTCACCGTGCAGTCTAAATATCGGTTGTTCACCGACCGCAGTTCCACCGTAAATTCTCTGCCGTTGATCGTTTCCACCGCCCGGCCGTAGCCGGTCATGCTCTTAACCATGGTCATGATCCTCTCTTCTTTGCGCCTGAGCCGGGTCTGTCCCGGCGAAGGCTGTAATGGTATAGCCAATGTTCTGCCGCCGGACCACCTTGCGGTCGTACAGGACCACGCCGGCCACGCCCAGGGCAAAGCCCAGGCAGCCGAACAGCGCCCCCAGCCCCAGCTGCTGCCCCAGGGAATATCCCAGGAAGAACAGCACCAGAGGCAACACATACAGCACCACCGCCGCTTTCAGCACCGGGGCTGTTGCAGACTCCACCCGCACCAGGTCGCCTGGCTTGGCGCCCACCGGGTTGTCCGCTACGAACAGCAGTGCCTCCTGGGCTGCGCCGCAGCCGGAGCACTTGTGGCAGTCTCCGGAGCAGGCGCTCTGCCGCACATGGAGCACTTGGGCCGTTCCGTCGGCAAAGCACTTTCTTACACGTACCAGTTGTTCCATATTATCCCTCCGCCAGCTGCACCGTGGCCGACACCGAGTTGGTTTTCAGCGCACCCACGTGCTCAAAGCCTGCACCGAAAGCGATGCTGGCCTTATAGGTGGAGGTGCCCACCTCCGCCGCAGAGAAGTCCACCATTACAAAGATGTCTTTCTCCGTCAGCTTGCTCACTTCCTCTGCCGGGCCGCGGACTTTTACCGTCAGGCTGGCGTTGATGATTTCGGCCTTGAGACCGTTGGGAACATTGTTCATCTCGAAGGTATCCAGCGTAAATTCCTTGGTCACCAGATTGGAGAAGCGCACCGTTGCCTTGACCTCAGTAACACCGGTCTGGTTGGTCACGCCCTCAGGCAGGGTAATGGGGAAGGTCACCTCATTCTTGCTGCGCTCCAGGTCGGCCAGGACGATGCTGCCCACCGTATAGGTGTTGCCCATCTCCGCCAGCACAGCCTCACTGCCGGATACTCGGATGGTCTGCTGAGACAGCTCCACCGTGGTGTTCTGCTCGGTAGCGCCGCCGCCGTAAATCAGGTTTACATACAGGGCCATTTCCTTGATGCGCTGAATCTGCATATCCACCCGCACCGCCTCGGCGCTGGTGACGATCTGCTCGGCATCCACCGGCTCGCCGCTTTCGTCGCACAGGGTATAGCGGTAGCTCTGGCTGATGGACTCCACCTGCTCAGACAGGTCGATTTCAATTTCCGCATGGTCAATCTGATCCGCCACCGAGGCCGGGCCGGAAATGGTGATCATGGGGTTGTCCAGCTGGACATTTTCCGTATCGTAAATGTAGTTCTCCGACCGGGTGCCGGTCCACTTGATCTGCACCGGGATTTCCTTGGTCCGGCGATAGTCCACGTTGACGAAAATCTGGGCCGGGCTGCGGCTCTCCACTGTGATATCGCTGGAAGAAACGTCGGCAGCATACACCGGGGCGTAGTTCAGCGGAATGCTCTCCCCCGGCTCGCTAATGCTCGACAGGTCCGCCCGCGCTACCAGGTTGCTGCCGGGGCTGAGCTTATTCAGGTCTCCCCGAGAACCCGACAGATGCAGCGAAACCGCCTTTGCCGACTGATAGGTAATCATCAGATTGCGCTCGCTGAGCTTGGACTCACCCTCCAGCACCACCGGCACATTGTAATAGGTGCGGTCATCCTGCTGGCTGACGGTGCTCACCACATACAGCCACAGGCCGAAGGCCACCGCCACGGACAGGAGAATAGAATTGAATTTAGTCTTTCTCATTGTCGTCCTTCGCCTCCTTGCTGCGCTCCGCCCGCTTGCTCTGCAATTTGCTTCGGACGGACTGCTTTTTCTCGTTGTGCTCCTCCGGGCACAGCTCCATGTGCAGCAGCTTATCCAGCGTCTCCGGCGCTAAGAAGCGCTTGAGCACGCCGTTCTCTGCCACGGAAATGGTGCCGTTCTCCTCGGAGACCACCACCACCACCGCATCAGAAACCTCGCTGGTACCCACAGCCGCATGGTGGCGCGTACCCAGGGACTTGGAAATGTTGGGGCTGTGAGACAGGGGCATCACACAGCCGGCATAGGCAATGCGTCCGTTTTGGATAATCACCGCACCGTCATGGAGGGGCGAGTTTTTGAAGAAGATATTGCGCAGCAGCTGGTCGGAAACCTGGGCATCGATTTGGGTGCCGGTTTTCTGAAACTCCACCAGGGGATTTTCCCGGGCGAAGACGATCAGGGCGCCGACCTTGTTCTTGCCCATGCTCTCGCAGGCCATCACCGTCTGCCGAATCACCGTATCCATCTCCTGAGCCGGTTTGCTGCTGCCGAACAAATTCCGCAGCCGCACGCTGCCCAAGTGGTCCAGCATTCGCCGCAGCTCCGGCTGGAACAGAACCACAAAGGCCAGCAGTCCCACCGCCAGAACCTGACTGAGCAGCCAGTTCAGGGTGTGCAGCCGCAGCACATCCGTCAGCCATGCCACCAGCACCAGCGCCACCATCGTCCGGGCCAGGCGCATAATATGGGGCGTGCGAATCAGCGGCAGCAGCTTGTAAATCAGAAACGCCACCAGGGCAATATCCAGATAATCTGCCAGGCGCATATTTTGAATGTAATTGATAAATTGCATGATGGTTTCCCGCATGATTCCAGCCCCTTTTATGTCAACTATCCGCAGCGCATAATACGCTATGGTATATTTACCTATTATCCGCTTTATTATAGCGAATTCCGGCGCTGATAGCAATAGACATTCTGTAAAAATTTTATTTCTGAAACGGGGTTAATTTGGACGTTGCCCGGAGAAATGCCTGGGTTTGGCGAAAACTGGCATTATAACCGAAGCTCACCCGCACAGTTCCGGTTTCAGCCGTTGCGGCACTCTCGTGAGCAAGCGGGGCGCAGTGCAGCCCTGCCCGCACCGCAATTCCCTGCTGTGCCAGCATCCAGGCCGCCTCCTCGCAGTCCATTCCCGGGCGGAAGGATACCACCCCGCTCTGATGCGGCCCTGCAAACACCTCCATTCCCAAATCCCGCAGTCCCCGGATGCACAGCTGCGCTTGGGCTTGCTCCCGGAGAAAAAGCGCCTCCGGCCCCACCTTACGCACCAGCGCCAATCCCTGCGCCAGTCCCGCAAAGCCCGGCACGTTCAGCGTCCCCGCTTCCAGCCGTTCCGGCAGCTCCGACGGCATGGTTTTCAGCCGGGAAGCACCGCCGGTCCCGCCATAGAGCAGCGGCTCACCGCCGGAGCGGCAAAGCAGCAGCCCTGTCCCCTGAGGCCCCAGCAATCCCTTGTGCCCCGGCATGGCAATGAACTCCGCTCCCAGCGCCTCCAGGTTTACCGGCAAGACCCCGGCCCCCTGCGCGGCATCCAGTACAAAGGGAATCCCCCGCCGACGGCACATGGCCGCCATCTGCTCCACCGGGAGGATGTAACCAAACACGTTGGACACCTGGGTAAATACCGCCGCCTCTGCGCCTGCATCCAGCGCCTTTTCAAACTCTGCCAGGGTATCGTCCCAGTCAAACAACCTCCGCCCCGCCACCAGCACCTGGGCCTGGCGGGCATACAGCGGGCGCATCACCGCATTGTGCTCAAATCCCGACACTGCCACCTTCGCCCCAGGGGAAATCAGACTGGAAATGGCGATGTTCAGCCCATGGGTACAGCTGGTGGTGAGCACCACCTGCTCCGGGCGGCACCCAAACAGGGCTGCCGCTTCCTCCCGACAGCGGTAAACCTGCCGGTCGCCTTCCTGGGCCGGAGCATGGCCGCCTCGCCCCGGGTTGGCGCAGTGGCTCAATGCCCAGCCCACCGCCTGCCGCACCGGATAGGGCTTCGGGAATGCCGTCGCCCCGTGGTCCAGGTAAATCACAGCGCCACCTCCTCCAAATTTCCGTCCTCCCGCCGCTGCCATACCCGGCGTATGGGCAGCTGCTGGGCTTTCAGCAGTGCCGCCACGGCTTCGATCTCCCCGCATCGGATATGCAGGGCATAGCCGCAGCCCTGCTGCTCCATCCAGCGCGGCGTGCGGCCCAGTGAACAGCGCCACCCGCCCCGGCTCACCAAGCGCTCGGCTCGCTGGGCCAGCGTCACCGAGCGAAAGGTAATGTAGTACTCCTTCATGACAATCCCTCCCGGGATCAATCTATGCCTCCGCCATCGGCTCTGTGCGACCTTGGTTTCGTGATTTCGTCAAAATTTGCAGGTAAGATTTTCTTCCTCTATTGCAATCTGCACCATATTCCGATATAATATAGGCAGAATTGGCCCCCGGGCCGCCACTTTCCACCCCGCCAAAGGAGGCTCCCATGGAACACTACAATCCTCTGCTTACCAATCCCAAAAGTGACCATAAATTCATCACCATCGGCGAGATCATGCTCCGGCTCACCCCGCCGAACTATCAGAAAATCCGCATGGCCAACGAATTTGAGGCCACCTACGGCGGCAGTGAGGCCAACATTGCCCTGGCCCTGGCCAATCTGGGCATCGACTCCACCTTCTTTACCGTGGTGCCCAACAACTCCCTGGGCAAAAGCGCCATCCGGATGCTTCGCTCCAACGATGTCCACTGCACCCCGGTGATTCTGTCCACCCCGGAGGAGACCCCCACCCACCGGCTGGGCACCTACTATCTGGAAACCGGCTACGGCATCCGCCCCAGCAAGGTGACCTACGACCGCAAACACTCCGCCATCACCGAGTATGACCTGACCAAGGTGGACATTCCGGCGCTGCTGGAGGGCTTCACCTGGCTGCACGTGTCCGGCATCACCCCGGCACTGAACCCCACCTGTGCCGACTTCATTTTGGACTGTCTCAAGGTTGCCAAGGAGCTGGGGCTGATCACCAGCTTTGACGGCAATTTCCGCAGCAAGCTTTGGACCTGGGAGCAAGCCCGGGACTACTGCACCCAGTGCCTTCCTTATGTGGACGTGCTGCTGGGCATTGAGCCTTACCACCTGTGGAAGGACGAAGCAGACCACAGCCAGGGCGACTGGAAGGACGGCGTGCCGCTGCAGCCCAGCTACGAGCAGCAGGACGAGGTATTCCAGCACTTTGTGGAGCGCTACCCCAACCTCCAGTGCATCGCCCGCCACGTGCGCTATGCCCACTCCGGCTCCCAGAACAGCCTGAAGGCCTACATGTGGTACCAGGGCCACACCTTTGAAAGCAAGCTGTTCACCTTCAACATCCTGGACCGGGTAGGCGGCGGTGATGCCTTCGCCAGCGGCCTGATTTACGCCATGATGCGCTCGTACAAGCCCATGGACATGGTAAACTTCGCCGTGGCCAGCTCTGTCATCAAGCACACCATCCACGGCGATGCCAACATCACCGACGACGCCCGCACCATCAAGGAAATCATGAACATGAATTTCGACATCAAGCGCTAAAAAATACCGGGCCGCCACCTGTGTTTCGTGGCAGCCCGGTTTTTTAAGCCCGAGTCCGTTCTTTTTTCTTTTTGGGGACATAGCCCTGCTTTTTCAGGCACGCAAAGTAGGCAGGCGCCAGGAACACATCCGCCATCACCCAAGCTGCCGGGCTGGAATAGCAGGCAGCGGCGAAGCCGAGTACCGGCACCAGGCAGATGCCGAATACACCTCGAGCCACCATCTCCATCACCCCGGCCACCACCGCCAGGTTGGAATAGCCCAACCCCTGAATGGTAAAGCGCAGCAGATTCACATACAGCAGTGGGATGTAGAAGAGGGCATTGCACATGAGGTACTCCTGGCTCAGAGGCAGAATTTCTGCCGCTGCCGCCGTATCCTCGGAATTGAGGAACAGCCGGGTCAGCTCGTCGCCCCACAGGGCCAGCACTCCAAAAATCACCACAGAGTAGACAATGCCCATCCAGGAAGCCGCCTTCACGCCCTGGTGGACCCGCTCCGGCTTTCCGGCACCGATGTTCTGCCCGGCGTAGGTTGCCGCCGTGGAGCCGATGGCATCAAAGGGGCATACCGAAAATCCAGCCACCTTGCTGCCGGCAGTCATGGCCGCCATGGCCGCTGCGCCCAGGCCGTTCACTGCCGTTTGCAGCAGGATACTGCCGATGGCGGTGATGGAATATTGTAGGCCCATGGGCAGTCCCATGGCCAGCAGCCGCCGGACATAGCTCCCCTCCAGGCGCAGGTCCTGGCGCTTCAGCTTCAGCACCGGGAACCGGGTGGCTGCAAACCACAGGCACAGCACACCAGACAGCAGCTGGCTCAGCAAGGTGGCCCAGCCAGCTCCTGCCACCCCCATGTGGAAGGTAACGATGAACACCACATCCAGCACCACATTCAGCAGGCTGGAAAAAATCAGAAAATACAGCGGTGTCCGGGAATCTCCCAGGGAGCGAATGATGCCCGAAAGCAGATTGTAGAGCATGATTGCCGGAATCCCCAGGAAAATCAGGAAAATATAGTCATAGGCATAGGAGAAGGTGTCCTCCGGCGTATTCATCCACCGCAGGAAATCGGCGCACCACACAGTCGTGATCAGGGTAATCACCGCCGCAAAGCCCATGCTCAGCCAGATCATGTTGCCCACAAACTTCCGCAGGCCGTCAAAGTCCCGCTGTCCAAATTTCTGGGCCACGGGAATGGCGAATCCGGCGCAGATGCCGTTGCACAGGCCCAGCACCAAAAAGTTGATGGAGCCGGTGGAGCCGACCCCCGCCAGGGCCTCCATGCCTAAGAATTTTCCCACCACCACGGTGTCCACCATGTTGTAAAACTGCTGAAACAGCATGCCCAGCAGCAGCGGCAGCATAAACGACAGCATCAGCTTTACCGGCGATCCGGTGGTTAAATCTCGGATATTTTTGCTTTCCATTTTTTACCTCTCCAGTCAGGGATTTCCCCGAAATTGAGCAAATAGTAGCACCCATTTTGCAGGAAGTCAATCAGAAATACTGCACAACTTTCTCATGGTTTTCCCCGTCCTTTTTGATACTTATTCTGTTGAAAATGATAAGGCCCGCCGGCTGTATCTGCGCACCGGCGGGCTTTGTATCCTCTTGTATCAGGCGTTGCGGAATCTTGCCAGGAAGTCCCGGGTCTGGGGCTGCTGGGGGTTCAGCAATACCTGCTCCGGCGTGCCCTCCTCGCAGATGACACCCTGGTTCATGTACACCACCCGGTTGCTCACATCCCGGGCAAAGGCCATTTCATGGGTGACCACCAGCATGGTCATACCCTCCTGAGCCAGCGAGCGCATGACCCCCAGCACCTCGCCCACCATCTCCGGGTCCAGGGCCGAGGTCGGCTCGTCAAACAGCAGCACCTCCGGGTCCATGGCCAGCGCCCGGGCAATGGCCACCCGCTGTTTCTGGCCGCCGGAAATCTGTCGGGGCTTGGCCTGGATATAGGGGGCCATGCCCACCTTCTCCAGATACTGCATCGCCCGCTGCCGGGCCTCCTCTTTGCTGCGCTTGAGCACCTTCACCTGGCCCACCATGCAGTTGTCCAGCACGCTCATGTTGTTGAACAGGTTGAACGACTGGAACACCATGCCCACATGGGAGCGGTAGGCAGGGGCGTTGAAGCCCGGCGCTGCCACGTTTTCCCCGTGGTAGAGGATCTGCCCGTCGGTAGGCTGCTCCAGCAGGTTGATGCAGCGAAGCAGGGTGCTCTTACCGGAGCCGGAAGCGCCGATGATGGAGGTCACGTCTCCCTTGTTTACGGTGAAGTCGATGTCCCGCAGCACTTCATGGCTGCCAAAGCTCTTAGACAGGTGGCTGACCTGTAAAATCTGATTGTCCATATTCAGCGGCCTCCTTTCTTACCCTGGTATTCCCGGCTGTGCTCGTCAAAGGGTGTCCCCTTGTCCGGGTGGTTATAGGTTCCGGCGGACATGGTCAGCGCATCGCCCTGCACCAGCTCATAGTTGTCCGAGCCGTCCATCCGCTTTTCCAGCCAACGCAGCAGGAAGGAAGCAGCCAGGGTGGTGACCAGGTAGCCGATCATCTCAATGGCGGCGGAGGGGAAATACATATTGTTCACACCGGTGATGTAGCGGTGCACCGCAAAGAACTCCGTGAAGCTGATGATGAACATCACAGACGTATCCTTGACGTTGATGATGAAGTTGTTGCCGATCTGGGGCATGATGTTCCGCAGGGCCTGGGGCAGGATCACGTTCAGCATAGTCTGCACGTGGGTCATGCCGATGGCCTTGGCGCCCTCGGTCTGGCCCGGGTCGATGGAAATGATGCCGCCCCGGACGGACTCGGCCATGTAGGCGCCGGTGTTCAACGACACAATCAAAATCGCCGCCGCCCACACGCTGGAAAAGCGCATGGCGTTGTCGGTGAAGTAAGGCAGACCGTAGAAGATGAACACCGCCTGAAGCACCATGGGGGTGCCCCGGAACACTTCCACATACACCCGCACCACAATGCGCACCAGCTTCAGCACAAACCGCTTAAGCCCGGAATCCGTCTTGGAATAAGGAATGGTGTTGAGGATTCCGCACACCAGACCAATCACGCAGCCAATGACGGTGGCCACCAGCGCCAGCAGCAGGGTGCTCCCCAAGCCACGCAGGTACATTGGGCTGTAGTTGCTCCACAGCGTTGCCATATCCTGGCACAATTCTATCAGCTTGCCCATGGTTTTCTCTCCTTTTCTTGCGTTACACTTCCGGCTGTACGGAAATGGCCTCATCCATCAGGGCGTTGAAGTCGTCCTGGGTCATCTGGGACAGAACAGAATCAATGGCCTGCTTCAGGGCGGTGTTGTCCTTGCGGACAGAAATGCCAATGTTCACGTTCTCAGCCCGCTCAGCCTCGGTAGCGAACTGGAAGTCCCCCTCCGTGCCGGAGAAGTTCAGAATCACCAGATTGTCGTCCTTGGCCACGGCGCCCATGGCGGTGGGCATATCGGTGCAGATAAAGTCCACGCTGCCGGTTTGCAGCTGCATGATCATGGCAGGCGCCGTCTCCGCAGGGGCCAGCTTCTGGGCGTTGGGAATCTGGGGCAGGCAGGAGTCATACCAGATGGTGCCGGACTGGGCGGTGCACTTGCCGCCGGCCAGATCCTGGATGGACTGGGCAGAGGCGTAGGGGCTGTCCTTGGTGGTGACGCAGACGATGGTGGCGTAGTAGTAAGGACCCGCCATATCCACTTCCTTCATCCGCTCTGCGGTCATGGACTGTCCGGCAATGTTGGCATCCATGGACTGAGACTGCACGGCAGGGGTCAGGGAATCCCAAGCGCTGGACACGATTTCCAGCTTCCAGCCGTTGGCCTCGCAAATCTTTTTGGCAATCATCACATCATAGCCGTTGGCGTAAGCGCCAGGGACATTGGAAATGGCCACAGCGCCGTTGGCATCGTTCATCTGGGTCCAGTTGTAGGGGGCGTAGGCGCACTCCATACCCACGGTGAACACCCCGTCCTCCAGACCGGGAATGTCGGAAACCGCCGCAGCAGGCTCCTGCTTGCCGCAGGCACCCAGGGTCAGCATCAGCACCAGGAGCATCAGAACAGAAATCAGCTTTTTCATTTTGGTCTACCTCGCATTTTCAAATTTTCCGGGAAATCCCCCGGAAGGGCAAAAAATGGACCGCTTTGTCAAGTGGTCCATGGAAATACGATGCACGGCCGCCAGGTATGGCGACCTATCGACTGCCAAAGACAGCGCTTCACAAAAAACTTGTGACAGTCCGGCAGATATTCTCTGACGGCCCAACAGAAAGCCCCGGGCCAGGTACTCCCCATTTCGGCGGTTCCCCCTTTCCTCCCCGACGGCTGCCCGCCTTATCTGGAAGTACTCTTGAGTCCCGCGCCTCTATCCAGCGATTCAATTTTCCTGCATGGTAACACCTTTGCCCCAGGAAGTCAATGCCTTTTCCGCTTCTGTCCGCTTTTTTGTGAAAAGCGCCTGATTTCCTCCAATCCGTCGCTGAAAAACTATTGGTATCTCCCAGACGGACAATTATCTTTTCTTCTTTTCCCGCAGATACAGCAAAAACCCAATTCCAAACCCAAAAGCTGCCGGGCAGACCCAGCCAAGGCCCAAGTCATAAAATGGAAGAATCTGCCCGCCCATCTGCTTCAGCTGCGCCAGCAAGGCGCTCTGAGGCAGCAGGTCCGCCATAGCCCCAATCATATCCAGCACCGCCGCCACCAGCGTAAAGCCTGTGGTCCAAGCGTAGACCTTCCGGCTGTTGTCAAACAACTTTCCCGCCAGCGCCAGCAGAATCAGGGTGATGGCCAGCGGATACAAAAACATCAGCACCGGCACGCACCAGGCCACAATGGTGCTCAGGCCAAAGTTCGCCATCAGAAAAGACAGGATGCTAAAAACCACCGCCCAAGTCCGGTATCCCGGCCCTTTTGGAAACATTTCCACAAAGGCTTTGGCACAGCTGGTCACCAGACCCACCGCCGTTTTCAGGCAGGCAAAGGTGACGATCAGCATCATCAGCACCGCACCGGCGGCATGGAAATAGTGGTTGGCAATGACGCCCAGCACGGCGCCGCCATTGTCAAGGCCTTGGCAAACAGGCGCACTGCCCACAGCCATCAGGGTGATGCACAGATAAATCAGCCCCATGAACAGGCAGCTGAAAATGCCGGCCTTGGCCGTATTCACGGCGATGCGCCCCGGCTCCCGGATGCCGTTGGCGCGAACCACGTCAATCACCACAATGCCAAAGGCCAGCCCCGCCAGGGCATCCAGGGTATTGTATCCCTCCAAAAAGCCTCGGAAGAAGGCGCTGCCACCGGTGGCATAGGCCGCCGTCGGGGCCACCTCAGCCGCCCTAGCCAGGGGATTTGCCAGGGCCACCGCCACCAGCAAAGCCAAAAACACCAGAAAAATAGGATTCAAAAACTTGCCGATCCAAGTCATAATGCCGCCGGGTTTCAAGGAAAACGCCAGCGTCACCAGGAAGAACAGCAAAGAAAACATCGCCAGATATCCCTTCTCATGGCCTTGGGGCAGCAGATTCACTGCCCCCACGGTAAAGGCCGTGCTGGCGCACCGGGGAATGGCAAACAGCGGGCCGATGGTCATGTACAGCGCTGTGCAAAACAGCACGCTGTACTTTGGCGACACCTTCCCCGCCAGCTCCACCACACCTTCGCTGCGGCTCAGTCCCAGAGCCACCACCGCCAGCATGGGAATGCCTACCGCCGTTACGAACACACCCAGAAATGCAGGCCAGACCTGCGCACCGGCATTTACGCCCATTTGAGCCGGGAAAATCAGGTTTCCGGCGCCAAAGAACATGCCGAACAGCATGCTGGTAATGGTAATCATTTCCGTAATGGTGAGATTTCGTTTCATAGGAAGCACCCCTTCAAAGTGGAATGGCTCTATCTTACGGGATGAAGACCATTCTGGCAAACCCGGCGTATTTTCTTATAACGCAACTTTTCGAAAAATTAGTTTCGTAAAAATAGACTTTTCACAAGGATGGTGCTATAATGAGGTCATCCCCGGAAAAACCGGCAGAAACCACAGGAAAGTTGATTTTTACGAAACAAGGAGGAGCCCATGGCCCAAATCAGTCACGAAATCGGCAAGCGCATCCGCACCTTCCGCCGGGCAAGGCACATGACATTGGAGGAGCTGGCAAAAATTCTGTGCAAAAACAAATCCACACTGTCCAAGTACGAAACCGGCGAAATCGTGCTGGATATTGAGACCATTTACGAAATTTCCCGGGCCTTGGGCATCCATGTGGAGCAGCTGCTCTACTGCACCCCGGACCGGGTGCCCATTCAGGACAGCGGCATCCCCTCCGCCTTTTTCAGCGGACTGACCCAGTTTTATGCCTACTACTACGATGGCCGGGTCAACCGCATTGTACCGGCGGTGTTCGATGTGCTGCTGATGTCGGAGGATCACCGCTACAAAATTATGATGTACATGAACTTCTCCGATTTTGATACCTACCAGAACTGCGGCACCGCTTTCTGGGGCTATATGGAGCATTACGACGCCATCAGCCACATCACCCTGACCAGCCAGGACTCTCCCATGGAAAAAGCCTACTGCCAGATTCTCGCCACCTACACCAACACCGACGTAAAATGGGGTCTGTTCACAGGCCTGTCCAACAGCCCCATGATGCCGGTGGCCATCAAAATGCTTTTTTCCAAGAAGCGCCTGAACCAGGACGACGAGCTGCTGCAAAAGTTGAAGGTCAACCGGGAGGATATCCGATTGATGAAGCAGTATAACATGATGACGGTGCTGCGGTGAGGGCCGGAGCTGGTTTCGGTTATTCGTCCTCTAACGCAATTAGATTGCTGGTATACTTCACTTTTCCCGACAGCACATCATCGTAATACTGCTGTTTTCCATCGATATACGCAATATCCTCCTGAATGTTCTCCATCTTCTCCAGCAGCAGTTTACGCTGCCGCTCCAGAATGGCTTTTCTCTGCACAATGGTCGATGGCCCCTGTAGGCAAAGGGTCAGATAGATCTTCATATCCTCCAAGCTCATCCCGCACCGTTTCAGACAGGTTAAACCTTTGATCCACGCAATGTCCCGCTCGTCAAAAATCCTATAGTTGTTTTTATCCCGCTTAACATTAGGAACCAAACCCTGGTTGCAATAGAATTTCAGCGCTTCATAGGTCATTCCCACTTCCTTGCAGGCTTGTTTCATCGAGTAGAGCATGATCTTCTCCCTTCAAATATTTCTGTGGCGTTTTGAAAAAAGACTTGACCGGTAGTTACAACCGGGTGTTATACTTTGATCATACCACAAAACAAAGCAACCTGCAAGGAGGTTCCCTTATGGAATATGTTACTTTACGCAACGGTGTAAAAATGCCAATCTTAGGCTACGGTGTCTTTCAAATCACCAAGGATGCGTGCGAACAGTGTGTGGCCGATGCAATTTCTCTAGGCTATCGCTCCATTGATACGGCGCAAAGCTATTTCAACGAAGCACAGGTGGGAAGTGCCATTGCAAACTGCGGCGTTCCCAGAGAGGAGTTTTTCCTGACCACCAAAGTCTGGATCGAACATTACGGCTATGAAGCTGCTCGGCGCTCGGTTCTGGAATCCATGGACAAGCTGCAAACGGACTATCTGGATCTGGTTTTGCTGCATCAGCCCTTTTCCGATTACTATGGTGCCTATCGGGCGTTAGAAGATCTGTATGACGAAGGAAAACTGCGGGCCATCGGCGTTTCGAACTTCTACCCTGACCGGCTGGTAGATCTGGCATCGTTCAGCCGGATCAAGCCCATGGTAAACCAGATTGAAACCCATCCCTTGAACCAGCAGTGCGATGCCAAGAAGTGGCTGGATCGATATGGAGTTCAGCAAGAAGCCTGGGCACCATTTGGCGAAGGTCGGGGCGGCCTGTTTGCGCATCCCGTACTGTCCGAAATTGCCCAAAAGCACCACAAGACGGTTGCGCAGGTCATTCTGCGCTGGCACATTCAAAAGGGTGTGGTTGCCATTCCAAAATCCACTCACAAAGAACGCATGGCAGAAAATCTGCAAGTTTTCGACTTTACGCTGGACGAGGGGGATATGCGCAGCATTTCCACACTGGATCAGAAGCAAAGCGTGTTCTTTCCCCACAACACACCAGAAACCATCGAGCAATTCGTGCGGATGATCGACGAGCGCCGGAATCGAAACTGACTTTCCACATAGTCTCAGACGCAGCCGTCTCCCGGCAAATGATTCCTGCCGGGAGACGGTGTATTTTTCGTGAAATTGCAGCTTCGCCGCAGTGAAATGCTTTCTGACGGAAGCGTGAAGTTTTTGCTTGCGCAAAAGTGAAATGCAATTTGCCACTCAGCCTTTCCGGCAGGAGAGGACGGATTCGCCCAGCTGCGGCCGGGCCACGGCCGGGCAAACAGTCCACCGGACTGTTTGCTGGCCTTTCGAATCCGTCCCGCTATTCTTTTCCTGAATGCAAAAAGTCCAGTTCTTTCGAACTGGACTTTTGGTGGGGGAGGACGGATTCGAACCATCGAAGCGAAACGCAGCAGATTTACAGTCTGTCCCCTTTGGCCACTCGGGAACTCCCCCATATTTACTTTCGGCTTGGAGCCGGTAGACGGATTCGGGACACTAAGGTGACAACCAGTTTTTGAACTGGTTGTTTCATCTGCCACCGGCAGATGAAATTCAAATCTTCGAGTCTGTAAAGATTGTCGGCTGTTGGAGCCGGTAGACGGACTCGAACCCCCGACCTACTGATTACAAATCAGTTGCTCTACCAACTGAGCTATACCGGCGTCTCGAACCGAACACGCTTATTATAGCACGAGATTTCAAAATGTCAAGCACTATTTTTACTTTTTTCAATTTTTTCTCCCAGGGTGCTTTTTCCCGGCAGGGCCTCCCTGCCGGGAGGCCCTAAGGATGTGGATGTTCCGCTGTTACAGTTCTTCCAGCAGGCACACGGCGTGGCAGGACATGCCCTCCCCCGTGCCGGTGAAACCCAGCTTTTCTTCGGTGGTGGCCTTCACATTCACCCGGCCCGGCTCTGCATTCAGGACAGCGGCAATGTTTTGCTGCATCTGGGGGATGTGGTCTTTCAGCTTTGGCCGCTGGGCAATCATAGTCACGTCCAAATTCCCCAGCCGGTAGCCCGCCTGGGCGATTTTCCGGCCCACCTCTTTCAGCAGCTCCAGGGAGTCTGCTCCCTTGTACTTGGGGTCCGTGTCCGGGAAGTGCCGGCCAATGTCCCCCAATCCCGCTGCTCCCAGCAGGGCATCGGAGACGGCGTGGAGCAGCACGTCTGCATCGCTGTGGCCCAGCAGGCCCTTTTCGTAGTCGATTTTCACGCCGCCCAGAATCAGGTCTCTGCCCTCCACCAGGCGGTGCACATCATAGCCATGTCCAATTCTCATTGTTCTTCCTCCAATAGCAGCTGGGCAATTTTCAAATCCAGGGGTGTGGTCACCTTCAGGTTCCGCTCCTCCCCGTCTACGATCTTCACCGCCATGCCTATCCGCTCCACGGCGGAGCAGTCGTCGGTGACGGCGGCGCCATCCAGCTCCGCCTTTTTCAGCGCCCCCCGGAGCAGGTCAAAGTCAAACACCTGGGGGGTCTGGACGGCGAACAGGGCAGCCCGGTCCGGGGTGTGGTCCACCACCCGGCCTTTCACCACCTTGATGGTGTCCTTCACCGGGATGACCGGCGCAGCGGCGTTGTAGGTATTGGCCGCCCGCACCACCCGGTCGATGAGCTGCCAGGTCACCAGCGGCCGTGCACCGTCGTGAATGGCCGCCAGCTGAATTCCCTCCGGCAGAGCGTTTAACCCCAGCTGTACCGACTCCTGGCGGCTGCTGCCACCACACACAACGGCAACCACCTTGTCCATGTCACGGGTCAGCTGGGTGATGGGCAGGATCAGGTCCTGGCGGGTGACGATGACGATTTTGGCAATGGCATCGCAGTTCTGAAAAGCCCGCACCGTCCGGGCAATCATAGGCTCACCGCCCAGCGGCGCCATCACCTTGTCGATGCCCCCCATTCGAGAGGCGCTGCCGGCGGCCACGATTACAGCGCCGCAGAGCTTCAGCGGCAGCAGCTTCCGGGCCGGACGGGTGAACTTGGTAATGTCCATACTCACAGCTCCTTTATAAGTTCCTTAAACCGGTTTCCCCGGACCATGAAATTCTGAAACTGGTCAAAGGCCGCACTGGCCGGGCTCATCAGCACCACATCCCCCGGCTGGGCCGCCTGGGCCGCCGCCAGCACGGCGGCATCAAACCGGCCGCAATCCTGGATCTCCAGCGCTTCCGGGTCGTATTCCGGGCAGGCACGCACCGCATCCGAAATCTTCTCCCCGGTGGCGCCGCCCAAAAACAGCTTTTTCACATGGCGGCAGATTTCCGGCCCAAGGGCATCGTAGGGGATGTGCTTGTCATAGCCTCCTGCAATGAGAATCACCTTCTGCGGAAATGACCGCAGGCCCGCAATGGTCCGGCTGGGGCTGGAAGCGATAGAGTCGTTGTAGTAACGCACGCCGTCCTTCTCCCGCACCAGCTCAATGCGGTGCTCCACACCGCCGAAGGTCCTGGCCACCTGCCGGATGGTTTCGTCCTCCACCAGTCCCTCCACCATGGCAATGGCCGCCATATAGTTTTCCACATTGTGGACACCAGGCAGAAGAATGTCCGCCGTGTCCAGCACCGGCTGGCCCTGGCGGCAGATGATGCCGTTTTCCAGGCTGATGTGGGCCTTCCCCAATCGGGAGAAGAACCGGGTCTCCCCATTCCCCCGGAAGGCGGCGGTAATGGCATTGTCGGCATTGAGAATCAGCAGCCCGGTATTGTCCTGATAGCGGAAGATGTTGGTCTTGGCCTGAATGTATTCGTCCATGTCCTTGTGGATATCCAGGTGGTTGGGGGCCAGGTTGGTGATCAGGGCACGCTGGGGGCTGCGGCGCATATCCAGCAGCTGGAAAGAGCTAAGCTCCACCACGGCGTAGTCCTCCGGCTCCATCTGGTTCACCAGGGGCAGCAGGGGCGTGCCGATGTTGCCCCCCAGCCACACCCGCTTCCCGGCCGCTTCCAGCATCCGGGCAATAAGGGTGGTGGTGGTGGTCTTGCCGTCGGAGCCGGTGACCGCCAGCAGGTGGCAGGGGCAGACCTCGAAGAATACCTCCATCTCCGAGCTGACCGCCGCTCCCCTGCTCACCAGCGTTTGAATGGCCGGATTGGACGGGTGCATTCCCGGGGTGCGGAACACCACATCCGCCTGAACGTCCTCCAGTCTGTCCTCCCCCAGCCGTAGGCGGCAGCCCTGGCGCTCCAGTTCCAGCACCTGCGCATCCAGCTTTTCCCGTGGGGTGCGGTCACAGCCCGTCACCTGAACGCCGTATTCCAGCAGCAGCTTCACCAGAGGGCGGTTGCTCACCCCCAGGCCCATTACCGCAGCGTGTTTTCCCCGGAGGGAGCGAAAATATGTATCAAAGGCAGCATTCATATTGGTTCCTCGTTTTCCATTGAAATGGATGCAGGGCATCCTCTACGTCAATAGTATAGCCCCAAAGAAAAGATTTTGCAAGACATTTGACAATTGGCCTTCCTTGCTGTACAATAGACCAGCGACCAGGTCGGACAGCCGCGGACGCATGCCGAAAGGCAGCGGATGAGGAAAGTCCGGGCTCCCTAGGGCAAGGGATAACGGGTAACGCCCGCCGAGAGCAATCTCAGGACAAGTGCAACAGAGAGATACCGCTGGCGTTTTACGCCAGCAAGGGTGAAAAGGTGGGGTAAGAGCCCACCCGGCCCATGGCAACATGGGTTTTACGATGTAAACTCTATCCCGGAGCAACGCCGTGGAGGGACACAAGGCCGGCCCGGCCGTCCCGAGGAGGCGGCTTGACCCCAGAAGCAATTCTGGGGCTAGATAGATGGCTGTCAAGACAGAACCCGGCTTATAGACCCGATCGTACCAAAACCCCGCAGAGACACGTCTCTGCGGGGTTTCATCTTGTCAAAAAAGTGCCTCGCAGAGTTCGCCGCCGTAGCGGCGAATAAAGTCAAA
>CAUWNA010000054.1:0-39981 GCA_963560135.1 uncultured Oscillospiraceae bacterium
GTTCGCCATGGGCGGACAAATTATGCGCGCAGCAGACTGCAAAAACCTGTCGAAACGCCCCGTGGGGGATTTTCGACAGCCTGAAGCGGGGCTGCAAAAGCAGCCCCGCTTTGTTATTTACTGGTTAGCCATTTCCTTCAGAGCGTCCTTGCGGCTGAAGTTGGCACGGCCCTTCTCGTCGAAGCCCATGAACTTGACCCAGGTCATGTCGCCCAGGTTCAGCACGTCCTCCACCTTTTCCACACGGTGGTTCTCCAGCTTGGAGATGTGCACCATGCCGTCATGGCCGGGGGCGATTTCCACGAAAGCGCCGATGGGCAGGATGCGGACCACCTTGCCGTAGTACAGCTTGCCCACCTCGGGCACGAAGCAGATGTCGTCCACCATCTTCTTGGCGGCGTAGGCAGCAGCGGAGTCCACAGCGGAGATAAACACGCTGCCGTCGTCCTCGATGTCCACCTTGGCGCCGGTATCGGCACAGATCTTCTGGATGGTCTTTCCGCCGGAGCCGATGACCTCACGGATCTTCTCCACAGGAATCTTCATGGACAGCATCTTGGGAGCGAACTCGCTGACCTCGGCACGAGGCTCAGCGATGCAGGGCAGTATCACCTCGCTGATGATTTCCAGGCGGGCCTTGCGGCAGCGCTCCAGAGCGTCAGCGATGATCTCCATGGTCAGGCCCTTGTTCTTCAGGTCCATCTGAATGGCGGTGATGCCCTCGGTGGTACCGGCCACCTTGAAGTCCATCTCGCCGTGGAAGTCTTCCACGCCCTGGATGTCGGTGAAGGTTCTCCACTCGCCGGTCTCCTGGTCGGAGATCAGGCCGCAGGAGATGCCGGCCACAGGCCGCTTGATGGGCACGCCGGCATCCATCAGAGCCAGGGTAGAGCCGCAGATGGAGCCCTGGGAGGTGGAGCCGTTGGAGGACAGCACCTCAGACACCACCCGGATAGCGTAGGGGAACTCCTCCACGCTGGGGATCACAGGCAGCAGAGCCTTCTCAGCCAGAGCGCCGTGGCCGATCTCCCGGCGGGATGTGGAGCGGGCGGCCCGGGCTTCGCCGGTGGAGAAGGAGGGGAAGTTGTAGTGGTGGATATAGCGTTTGCTCTCCTCAGGATAGATGGTATCCAGCTTCTGAGCAGCGGACAGGGTGTTCAGGGTGCAGATGGACAGCACCTGGGTCTGACCACGGGAGAACAGGCCGGAGCCGTGCACTCTGGGCAGCACGCCCACTTCGGCATCCAGAGGACGAATCTCGTCCATGCCGCGGCCGTCCACACGCTTGCCCTGGAGCAGCCACTTCTTGACTACCTTCTTCTGCATCTTGTACAGGCAGACCTCAATGTGGGTCTCGAAGTCCTCGTACTTCTCGCCGAACTTCTCAGCAAAGTCCAGACGGGCAGCGGTCAGCCGCTCCTCCCGGACGTTCTTGTCGGGGGTGTCCAAAGCGTACTCGATCTGGTCCAGGCCGTAAGCCATCAGGTCGTCCAGCAGCTCGTGGTTCACGGCAGCCTTCTCGAAGGTGAACTTGGGCTTGCCGATTTCAGCCACGATGCCGTTGATGAACTTCACGATCTCCATGTTGGTCTCGTGGGCAATGCGGATGGCCTCGTAGACGATGTTCTCAGGAGCCTCGTTGGCCTCGGTCTCGATCATGACCACCTTCTCGAAGGTGGAGGAGATGCACACGAAGCAGTCGCAGGCCTCCCGCTCGTCGGCGGAGGGGTTGATGATATACTTTCCATTCAGGTGGGCCACATTGGTGGTAGCCACAGGTCCGTTCCAGGGCACATCGGAAGAAGCGATGGCAATGGAAGCGCCCAGAGAAGCCACGATTTCCACAGGATTGTCGTAATCGTTGGCGAGCACGGTGCAGGTCACCACGGTGTCGTTGCGCAGCTCCTCGTCAAACAGGGGACGCATGGGCCGGTCGATGATGCGGCTGTTCAGGATGCCCCGCTCAGAGGGCTTGCCCTCCCGGCGGTTGAAGGAACCGGGAATCCGGCCCACGGAATACATCCGCTCCTCGAACTCGATGGTCAGGGGGAAGTAGTCAATGCCGGCCTTGGGGATGGGGTTGCAGGTGCAGGTCACCAGCACCACGGTGTCGCCGTAGCGGCAGATGCACTCGGCGTTGGCAAGCTCGGCCACCTTGCCGGTTTCCACGGTGAAGGGACGGCCGCCAATTTCCATTTCATAAACATGGTGATTGGGGTACTGTTTGCGGGTAATCATGTGATTTTACCTCCTTGAAGATTTGGTTTGTTGTTCGGGAGGTTTAGCACTTGAATCGAATGCCGGTGTCCGGCAGCCCATTCAACTGCTAAATATCTCCCGGGGGATGTTCAATCGACGATTGTCAATTGAAAAAGCGGCGATGTTTCCATCGCCGCTTTACATTACTTACGGATACCCAGCTTGGCGATCAGAGCACGGTAACGGTTGATATCCTTGCGGGCCAGATAGTCCAGCAGGTTGCGGCGCTTACCAACCATCATCAGCAGACCACGGCGGGAGTGGTTGTCGTGCTTGTGCACACGCAGGTGCTCAGTCAGCTCGTTGATGCGAGCGGTCAGGATGGCCACCTGAACCTCGGGAGAACCGGTGTCGCCTTCGTGAGTTGCGTTGTCCAGGATAACCTGAGTCTTCTTTTCCTTCTGAATCATGATAAAATCCACCTTTCAATATGTTTACCCAGAAGCTAAGTAGGGGCATAGTGGAATGCCTGACGGCCTTCTCCCACAACTGAGCAGCGGGCGGCTGGACTGCGCCAGCTTTTTGATAATATCATAAGTTTGTCCAATTGTAAAGGAAAAAAACACCGCACCAAGAAAAAACAGCATTCTGCCCAAGATTGCTCTGCTGGTTCCCTGTCTTAAGGTATTTTTTCTGGGCTTTTCCTATGAAAAAGTTGACAATTGTTAAAAATTGGTGTACTTTATGTCCGAGGAGGGATAGAATGCTTGATTTCATCAATTCCATAAATGGAATTCTAAACAAATTCATCTGGGGCGTGCCTGCCATGGTCTGCATTCTGGGTGTAGGCGCTTACCTGAGCTTTCGCACCGGATTTGTCCAGATTCGCCGCTTCGGTCAGGCCATGCGCTGCACCATCGGCCGGATTTTCAAAAAGCGGGAAGCCGCTGACGGCTCCATCACCCCGTTCCAGGCGGTTTGCACGGCCCTGGCCGCCACTGTGGGCACCGGCAACATCGCCGGTGTGGCCGGCGCCATTGCCATCGGCGGCCCTGGCGCCGTGTTCTGGATGTGGGTTTCGGCTCTGCTGGGCATGTGCACCAAGTTCACCGAAGTGACCCTGGCGGTCCACTTCCGGGAGCGCAATGCCGCCGGAGACTATGTGGGCGGCCCCATGTACTACATCAAAAACGGTCTTGGCAAAAAATGGATGCCGCTTGCCTATCTCTATGCCGCCTTCGGCCTTTGCGCCGTGTTCGGCACCGGCAACGCCACCCAGGTCAACACCATCACCGCCGCCATTGATGCGGCCCTGGTGAATTTCAGCCTGCTCTCCGGGGAGCATCTGAAAATCGTAAATCTCGTCATTGGCATTGTCATCTGCCTGGTGGTCGCCGCCATTTTGCTGGGTGGCATCAAGCGCATCGGCCGGGTCAGCGAGAAGCTGGTACCCATGATGGCGCTGCTGTACATTCTGCTGGCTCTGGGGCTGATCGGCATGAACATCACCAAGGTCCCGGCGGTGCTTGCCAGCATTTTCCAGGGAGCGTTCCAGCCTGCTGCCGTCACCGGCGGTGTGGTGGGCAGCCTGTTCCTGAGCATGCGCAACGGTGTCTCCCGGGGCATTTTCTCCAACGAGGCCGGCCTTGGCACCGGCTCCATCGCCCACGCCTGCGCCGACACCAGAGACCCCATCAAGCAGGGCCTGTTCGGCATTTTCGAGGTGTTTATGGACACCATCGTTATCTGCACCATGACTGCTCTGGTGATTTTCCTCAGCGGCGTGCCCATCCCCTATGGCCAGGCCGCCGGTGCAGAGCTGACCATCTCCGGCTTCACCAAGGTCTATGGCGGCTGGGTCTCCATTTTCACGGCGGTGGCTATGTGCTGCTTTGCCTTCTCCACCATCATCGGCTGGGGGCTGTACGGTGCCCGGTGCGCCGAGTTCCTGTTCGGCCACAAGGTGCTGCGGGTATTCTATGTGGCTTACGCCCTGGTCTCCATCGCCGGTGCTACCATGGATCTGGGCATGATATGGGGCATTTCCGACACCTTCAACGGCTTCATGTCCGTGCCCAACCTGATTGCCGTATTCCTGCTGGCCCCGGTGATGCTGAAGCTCATCAACCAGTCCGCTTTGACAAAGAAAAATAAGTAAGATTTTGGCTGCTGTGGAATCCCACGGCAGCCAATTTTTTAATGGACAATTTTGGAAATGCACGCCGCCCTTGCCTCTCCCTCTGGGAGAGGTGCCCAGTGCGCACACTGGGCGGAGAGGGCTTTTTACCTGGCACAGTCCTTCGGAAAAAGGCTTCCCCCTGGGGGGAAAGCTGGCAAAAATCTTTGATTTTTGACTGATGATGGGTGGAAACGTGGGATTTTTTGGCGCTGGCAGTAGTTTTTACGCTGCGCCCCTCATCCGTCAGCCCTTCGGGCTGCCACCTTCCCCCGAGGGGGAAGGTTTTGGTGCGGGGGAACTTGGTAGGTGCAGAAGTGCACCAACATAGGCGGCGGGGGCATGCCCCCGCCCTATGAAAGGTACGTCTCCTTTCCCCAACTTATTGAGCCGTAACGAACCGGGTGACCCCCAAAGGTGGCGGTCTACTGCCAGGGTAACAGGCTCGTATTGTCAGCGGCCACTGGCCGCCCGCACGCCGCCGAAAGTTTATGAAGTGTTTACAGATGGACCACTTTTCCTTTTCTGGAAAATGTGATATGATATCGTTATTCCACAGGTTTTCCAACAACCTGTGCAAAAAAGGAGGCGCTTAGTATGGGCGCTTGTGTGATTTTCTGCGCCGGGGGCTTTTCCGGGCTGCTTCAGCCCATTGGCCCCCGGGATTATGTGATTGCCGCTGACGGCGGCTTGGTCCATACCCAAAGCCTGGGGCTGACCCCTCATGCGGTGCTGGGGGACTTTGACTCTTTGGGCTATGTGCCCCAGGGGGCCAACGTTTTCCCGGTGGAAAAGGACGACACCGACACCATGCTGGCAGTGCGCCGGGGATTGGAAGAAGGCTGCCGCCGCTTCTGGCTCTATGGCAGTCTGGACGGCCCCCGCCTGGACCATACCGTTGCCAACTTCCAGGTGCTGAAATTTCTGGCAGACCGGGGCTGCTGGGGCTGTCTCGTGGGGCAGGATACCCTGGCCACCGTGATCCAAAACGGAAGCCTTACCTTCCCTGCCGGATGCCGGGGCACCATCTCCGTATTCTGCATCGGCCCGGATGCCCAGGGTGTGACGGAGCGGGGCCTGTTCTACCCCCTGGAGGATGCCGTGCTCACCAGCGGCTTCCCTCTTGGTACCAGCAACCGCTTCACAGACAGCCCTGCTGAAATCTCTGTCCGCCAAGGCAGCCTGCTGGTGCTGTGGCAGCGGCAGCTGCCTGTGCCTGCCTGGCACTTTGAAACCAGTATATAAAGGAGCTTTCCATGGAACAAAGAGAATCCATTCCTGTTGTCAACCCCGACCCGGAGCTGGGCCTGACGGAAGAACAGGTCCGGCAGCGCATCCAGGCCGGATGGATCAGCGGCACACCCCGGCACTCCGGAAAAACGGAACGGGAAATTATTCTGACCCACTGCTTTACCTTCTTCAATTTGATTTTCGTGGTGCTGGGGGCGCTGCTGCTGCTGGCAGGGTCCTCGGTGATGAACATGGGCTTTCTCATTGTGGCCCTCATCAACACTGCCATTGGCGTGGTTCAGGAGATCCGGGCCAAACGGGCGGTAGACAAGCTGACTCTGGTGGCTGCCCGGCCGGTAAATGTGATCCGCAGCGGCCAGCGGCAGCAGGCCTCGGCGGAGGAAATCGTCCGGGACGACATTGCCGAATTCGGCCAGGGCGATACCATCCCCGCCGACGGCATCCTGCGCCAGGGAGAGCTATGGCTGGATGAATCCCTGGTCACCGGCGAGGCCGATGCCGTCACCCGCAACGTAGGTGACCCCATTCGCTCCGGCAGCGTGGTGCTGGCAGGCCGGGGCCGGGTGCAGCTGACCGCCGTTGGCGAGGATTCCTTCGCCGCCCGGCTGTCCCAGGAGGCCCGGAAAAATCCCAAGGCGGGAAAATCCGAAATGATGCGCTCTTTGGACAAGCTGATTTTCGTGGTGGGCATTGCCCTGGTTCCTGTAGGACTGATTCTGCTCTACCAGGAATTTTTCGTGCTGAAGCTGGGTCTGCAAACCAGCGTAGAGGGCACCGTGGCGGCGCTGGTGGGCATGATTCCCGAGGGATTGTACCTGCTGACCTCCGTAGCCATGGCTGCCTCTGCGCTAAAGCTCAGCCGGGACAAGGTGCTGGTGCAGGATATGAACTGCATTGAGTCCCTGGCCCGGGTGGATGTGCTGTGCGTGGACAAAACCGGCACCATCACCGAACCGACCATGGAAGTCGAGGAGCTGGTGAGCCTGAATGGCACGAAGCCGGAGTACCTGGAAGCGGTGCTCAGCGCCATGTATGGCTCCCAGGAGCCGGACAATGCCACGGCCCAGGCCATTCAGGAGCTGTTCCACAGTCCCAGCGACTGGGAGGAACTCAAGCGCATCCCCTTCTCCCCGGAGACCAAGTGGAGCGCCGCCGTCTACCGGGATCAGGGTACGTTCCTGGTGGGCGCACCGGAATTTTTGCTGGGCAGCCGCTTGCAGGAGCTGGCGGACACCATCCACCAGTGGACGGACCGGGGCAGCCGGGTGCTGCTGGCCGCTCGATACGATGGGGAAATCGAACCGGGACATCTGGATTTTCAGTTGGTGCAGTCTCTGGCCCTGGTGGTGCTGTGCGGCAAAATCCGGGAAAATGCCCGGGATACCTTCGCCTATTTCACCCATCAGGGAGTGTCCATCAAGGTCATCTCCGGCGATGACCCCCGCACGGTCAGCCAGATTGCCCAAAAAGCCGGTATTCCCGGGGCCGAGCACTATCTGGATACCAACACCCTGGACCTGGACAGCGACTATGCCCAGGCCGTCCGGGAAAATGTGGTTTTCGGCCGGGTCACGCCGGACCAGAAGCGGCGGCTGGTGGCTGCGCTTCAAGCCCAGGGCCACACCGTAGCCATGACCGGCGACGGCGTCAACGATTTGCTGGCCATGAAGCAGGCAGACTGCTCCATCGGCATGGCCTCCGGCGCCCAGGCCGCCACCCAGATGGCAAGCCTGGTACTGCTGAACTCCGACTTTGCCGCCATGCCCGGCATCGTGGCCGAAGGCCGCCGGGTCATCAACAACATCCAAAGAGCCGCCACCTTGTTCCTGGTGAAGAATATTTTCTCCCTGTTTCTTTCCATCATCACCCTGTTCACCGCCTGGCCCTATCCCCTGCAGCCGATGCACCTGACGGTGATTTCCGCTCTGACCATTGGCATTCCCTCCTTCTTCCTGGCTATGGAACCGAACTATGAGCGAGTCCACGGCCACTTCCTCCGGGGTGTGCTCCGCAGGGCGCTGCCCGGCGGACTGGCCAACGTATTTGCGGTACTGCTGTGTCAGGCCTTCATGGCAGTGTTCGACCTTCCGGCTGAGCCGATTGCCACGGTGTGCGCCGGAATTCTGGCGGTGGTGGGCATGATGGTCCTGTTCCAGGTCTGTAAGCCCTTTGACCGATTCCGCCGGGTGATTTGGAGCGCCATGGTGGTGCTGCTGCTGGTGGTATTCACCATGCTGGGCGATTTGTTTGCCCTGAGTACAGGCAGCATCCAGACCAAGCTGGTGATGGTGACCCTGCTGCTGATGACTCCCACGGTGTATCTGATTATGCTCCGGGCCTTTGACATTGGAGATTTGGTATACCGCAAAATTTACAATCTGTTCCACCGGAACAATTAGGAGATGTGCATATGATTAACGAACAAGCCTATGCCCTGGGGGCCAATCGATCGGTGATTCGGGAGCTGTTTGAATACGGCCGCCAGCGTGCAGCCGTTGTGGGTCCGGAGAATGTGTTTGACTTCTCCCTGGGAAATCCCTCCATTCCCGCACCGTCTGAGGTAAACCAGGCCATACGGGATATCCTGGCGGATACGGACAGCTTGCAGCTTCACGGCTACACCCCAGCGGTGGGTGACGAGGCCGCCCGGCTGGCCATCTCTCAGGATTTGAACCGGCGCTATCACGCCGACACCCGGCCGGAGGAATTTTTCCTGGGCTGCGGCGCTGCCCCGGAGCTGGTGAGCGTGTTCCGGGCCTTGGCGGTGCCGGAGGGGGAAATCCTGGCCATTGCACCCTATTTTCCGGAGTACCGGCCCTTTGTCCGGGAGGCTGGGCTGCACTTTGCCGCCGTGCCTGCGGATATCCCTGATTTTCAGATTGACTTTGCCCAGCTGGAGGCCATGCTCAGCCCCCACACCCAAGCGGTGCTGATCAACTCCCCCAACAACCCCACCGGCGTGGTCTATACCCGGCAGACCCTCACCCGTCTGGCGTCCCTGCTGGAAGAAAAGTCCCGGGCCTTCGGTCACCCCATTTACCTCATTTCCGACGAACCGTACCGGGAGCTGGCTTACGGGGTGGAGGTTCCCTTCGTGCCCCATCTTTACGACCATACCATCGTGTGCTACTCCTATTCCAAGTCCCTGTCCCTGCCTGGGGAGCGGATCGGCTATGTCTATGTGCCCCGCCAGGCGGCAGACAGCCAACGGCTCTATGCTGCCATTGCCGGGGCCGCCCGGTCCATTGGCCACGTGTGTGCCCCCAGCCTGTGGCAGCAGGTGATCGCCCGGTGCGCCCACCTGGGGCCGGATTTGGCTCAGTACAACCAGAACCGCCAGGCGCTGTACCAGGGGCTGCTGGCCCTGGGCTATGAAATGCCCAAGCCTGACGGAGCCTTTTACCTGTTCGTCAAGGCCCCCGGCGGCGATGCCAACGCCTTTTCCCAGCAGGCCAAGGCACTGGATTTGCTGCTGGTCCCCGGCGACGGCTTCGGCTGCCCCGGCTATTTCCGGGTGTGCTACTGCGTCAGCCTGGACAAAATCCAGCGCAGCCTGCCCCTGTTTGCCAAGCTGATGGAGCCTTATCAATAAATAAATCGGGAGGATTGCCAAAATTCGGCAGTCCTCCCGATTTTTGATATGCAGAGAAATTGGCATAAAAAAGGCTTCCACCTGGGTGGAAGCTGGCAAAAACCTTTGATTCTTGACGGATGCGGGGTGGAAACGTGGATTTTTGGCGCTGGCGGTAGCTTCTGCACTGCCGCCCCTCATCCGACCCGGCTTCGCCGGGCCACCCTTCCCCCGAGGGGGAAGGCTTTGGTGCGGTGGAACTTGGTGGGTGCAGAGGTAAATCCACATTGACGGCGGGGGCAGCCAGCGCCCTACGCACACGTATCCCGTACGTATTCGTCCACCACCCTGTAACGAACCGGGTGACCCCCAAAGGTGTGGGTCTATCGCCAGGGTAACAGGCTCGCATTGACAGCGGCGGCACGCCGCCGCATTAGCGGACGAAGGAGGTGCTCATGGTGCAGCTCCAGGCTTCGCCCGGTTCCAGGATAGCGGCGGCGGGCTTTTCTTCCCAGCTGCGGCTGCCGTTTTCCGGGCTTGGCAGGCTGTACCACGGCTCGATGCACACAAATTGGGGCATGCCCGGCTTGGACCAAATCAGCACATAGGGGAACTGGGAGATGTCCACCTCCACGCCCCGGCCGGTGCCCCGCTCGTAAAGGCCCAGCTTCTCCGATTGCAGCCCCACCATGCAGTGGCTGTCGTTGGCGAACAGCCGCTCGTCCAGGGGAATGGCCTGGATGTTGCTGCCCAGATAGTAAATATTGCCGTGCATCAGCCCGTGGGGCAGATTGTTGATGCAGATGGGAGACTCCGTCTGGGAAAACCGCAGCTCGTAGTCCGTGGCCTTGTGCTTATCGTCAAAGGGCACGGCGAAGCCGGGGTGGTAGCCGATGCCGAAGGGCAGCCGCTCCTCATCCAGATTTTCCACCGTCAGGGTGTGGTGCACCGTGTCCTTTTCCAGGGTGATGGTAGTAACCAGAGAAAATTCATAGGGAAATTTTTCCAGTGTCTCCGGGCTGCTTCTCAACTCCAGCACAATGGTGTCCTGGGTCTGCTCCACAAAATCATGCTCCATCAGCCGGGCAAAGCCGTGCTGGCCGGAAGGATAGGTGCCGCCCTTGGCTTCGATCACCCCGTCCACCACCTTACCGCAGTGGGGGAACAGAATGGGCGCATGGTAGCCCCACACACTGGGGTCCGCCTGCCACATGTGCTCGACACCGTCGCACTTGCGCAGCACGCTTTTCACCTGTGCGCCGCTGGTGGTGACGGTGACCTTCAGGTACTCGTTTTCGATGATGTAGTCCATAGGAAAATCCTCCCAATTGCGCCGTTTTCGGCTTATTTCCGCTGCTTCCACTGGGCTACCGCCAGTTCGTCGCAGCGGTTATTTTTTGGATTCTGGGCGTGACCCTTGACCCAGTGGCAGTGGACCTGGTGGCGCTGGGTCAGTGCCAGCAGCTGCTCCCACAGGTCCGCATTCAGGGCGGGCTTCTTGTCGGATTTGACCCAGCCCCGTTTCTTCCAGCCCCAGGCCCAGCCCTTTTCCAGGGCATCGATGACATACTTACTGTCGGAGTACAGCTCCACGATGCAGGGCTCTTTCAGCGCCTCCAACCCCCGGATGACACCGGTCAGCTCCATGCGGTTGTTGGTGGTGCTGTCCTCGCCGCCGGACAGCTCCTTCTCCACCCCGTTAAACTCCAGGATGGCACCCCAGCCGCCAGGGCCGGGGTTGCCGGAGCAGGCTCCGTCGGTGTACAAAGTCACTGTTTTCATGCCTGCTCCTCAGTGGCTTCTTCCTCGTCCAGGGATTCCACCCGTTCCAGAGATACCACCTGGTTGCCCTCCTCGATGCGCATGACGATCACGCCCTGCACGTCTCGCTTGTAGACGTTGATGGAGGCGGCGGGAATGCGGATGATGACGCCGCCGTTTTCGATGAGCATCACGTCATCCTGCTCACCCACCACACGGCAGCCGGCCACATTGCCGGTTTTGGAGGTGATGTTGTAGTTTTTCAGACCCTTGCCGCCACGGCTCTGGGGCACCTTCTCCCCGTCGGGGCCGGTGCGCAGATACTCGCTCAGCTCGGTGCGCTTGCCGTAGCCGTTGACGGTGACGGTGAGCAGGGTCTTGCCCTCCTCCGCCTTTTCGGCGCCCACCACAAAGTCGTCGTCACCCAACTGGATGCCCCGGACACCGGCGGCGCTGCGGCCCATGGGCCGGACGTCGGTTTCGCAAAAGCAGATGGCCATGCCCTGGGCGGTGGCCAGCAGAATGTTGTCGCTGCCGTCGGTGCGGATGACGTTGATGAGATGATCATCTTCCTCCAGGGTGATGGCCCGGATGCCGCTCTTTCGGTTGGTCTTCAGAGACAGGAAGGGAATCCGCTTGACAGTGCCCTTCCGGGTAACCATCATCAAAAACTCGTCCTCGTGGAACTGGCGGGTGCTCACCACAGCGGTGACCTGCTCGCCGGGGTCCAGGGGCAGCACGTTTACAATGGCAGTGCCCCGGGCGGTACGGCCGGCCTCAGGAATCTGGTAGCCCTTGCGGTGGTGGACCCGGCCCTGGTCCGTAAAGAAGAGCATATGGTCATGGGTCGAGGCAATGGTCAGGGACTTGACGTAGTCCTCCTCCTTCAGGTTCTGGGCATTGACACCCCGGCCGCCACGGCTCTGGGTGCGGTAGGTATCCACGGGCATCCGCTTGATGTAGCCCTCGTTGGACAGGGTGAAGGCACACATCTCCTCCTCGATCAGGTCCTCAATGTCCAGCTCGTCCTCAATCTCCTGGATCTGGGTCCGGCGGTCGTCGCCGAACTTGTCCCGGATCTCCGTCAGCTCCTGGCGCAGCAGGGCCTTGAGCTTCCCTTCGTCCGCCAGCAGGTCCAGGTAGTAACGAATTTTTTCCTGAAGCTCGTCATACTCCCCTTGCAGTTTCTCTCTGTCAAGGCCCTGGAGCGCCTTCAGGCGCATATCCAGAATGGCCTGGGCCTGGATCTCGTCCAGACCAAATCGTTCCATCAGGCGCTGTTTAGCGTCGTCATAGGCGGAGCGGATGATGGCGATGACTTCGTCGATGTTGTCCTGGGCAATGAGCAGGCCCTCCAACAGGTGGGCACGCTCCCGGGCCTTGCGCAGCTCGTACTGGGTCCGGCGGGTGAGGATCTCCTCCTGGTGGCGCAGATACTCGTCGATAATCTGCCGCAGGGACAGAATTTTGGGCTGCTTCTGGTTGTCCACCAGAGCCAGCATGATGATGCCGAAGCTGCTTTGCAGCGCCGTCTGCTTAAAGAGGTTGTTCAGCACCACCTGGGGATTGGCATCCTTTTTCAGCTCGATGACCATGCGCATGCCGTTGCGGTCGGTTTCGTCCCGCAGGTCAGAGATGCCCTCCAGGCGCTTGTCCTTGACCTGGTCGGCAATGTTCTTGATCAGCTGGCGCTTGTTCACCTGGTAAGGCAACTCGGTAACGATGATCCGCACCCGGTCCTTTCCAAATTCTTCAAACTCCGTCTTGGCCCGGACCACCACCTTGCCCCGGCCGGTGGCGTAGGCCGCCCGAATGCCGCTGCGGCCCATGATGATGCCGCCGGTGGGGAAATCCGGTCCCGTGATATGCTCCATCAAATCCGGCAAGGTAGCTTCCGGGTCGTCCAGCACACAGATGCAGGCGTTGATGACCTCCGTCAGGTTGTGGGGCGGAATGTTGGTGGCCATGCCCACGGCGATGCCGGAGGAGCCGTTCACCAGCAGGTTGGGGAACCGGCTGGGCAGCACCCGGGGTTCTTTCCGGCTTTCGTCGAAGTTGGGATCCCAGTCCACGGTGTCCTTGTCGATGTCCCGGAGCATCTCGTTGGAGATTTTGCTCATGCGGGCCTCGGTATAACGGTAAGCAGCCGGGGGATCGCCGTCCACGGAGCCGAAGTTGCCGTGGCCGTCCACCAGCATATACCGCATGGAGAAATTCTGCGCCAGCCGGACCATGGCATCGTACACGGAGCCGTCGCCGTGGGGATGATACCGGCCCAGCACGTCGCCCACGCAGGTGGCCGACTTCTTAAAGGGCTTGTCCGAGGTCAGGCCGCTTTCGTACATGGTGTACAGGATGCGCCGGTGCACCGGCTTCAGACCGTCCCGCACATCCGGCAGCGCCCGGCCCACGATTACGGACATGGCGTATTCAATATAGGACTTTTCCATCTCATCCACCAGATTGCTCTGGGTGATGTGCTGGTCCGGAAACCGGATGTCCTCTGGTTTGTAACTTCGGTTATGTGCCATAAAGCACCTCCAATTATCTGATGCGGCGTGCCGCCGCTGGCAATTACGAAGCGGCCAGTGGCCGCTGACAATTCGAGACTGAACCCCTCGCGATAGACCCACACCTTTGGGGTTCACCCGGGCGGCGTGCCGCCGCTGGCAATGCGAGCCTGACACCCTGGTGGTAAACCCACACCATTGGGGGTCACCCGGTTCGTTACGGCTCAATAGTTTTGGGAAAGGAGACGTACCTTTCGTAGGGCGCTGGCACGCCCCCGCCGCCCACGTGCGTTTACCTCTGCATTTACCGAGTTCCGCCGCCCCAAAGCCTTCCCCCTCGGGGGAAGGTGGCCCGGCGTCAGCCGGGTCGGATGAGGGGTGCAGCGTAAAAGCAACCACCAACGCCGAAAAAACAACGTTTCCACCCCTCATCAGTCAAAAATCAAAGATTTTTGCCAGCTTCCCCCCAGGGGGAAGCCTTTTTTCTACGGACTATACCGGGCAAAAAGCCCTCTCCGGCAAGGGCAGCGTGCGTTTTTATCCATCGCCGCAGGCTGATTTTCCAATCGTCTGCGCTTAGATATCGATATTCACGGCATACTTGGCGTTTTGCTCGATCCATTCCTTTCTCGGCTCCACCTGCTCGCCCATGAGCACGGTGAAGATGGCGTCCGCCCGCTGGGCATCCTCCAGGGTGATGCGGCGCAGAGTCCGCTTTTCCGGGTCCATGGTGGTCTCCCACAGCTCGTGGGGGTCCATTTCGCCCAGGCCCTTGAACCGGCTGATGTCCACCTTGGCCCCGTTCTCGCCCCGCAGCTCGGCGGAGATGGCATCGCGCTGTTCGTCGGAGTAGGCCACCCGCTCCGTCTTGCCCCGCTTCAGCTTGTACAGCGGCGGCACGGCGGAATACACGTATCCGTGCTCGATCAGCGGCCGCATGTAGCGGAAGAAGAAGGTCAGCAGCAGCGTGCGAATATGGGCACCGTCCACGTCCGCATCGGACATGATGACCACCTTGTGGTAGCGCAGCTTCTCAATGTCAAATTCCTCTCCGATGCCGGCACCCAGGGCCACGATCAGGGGGTAGAGCTTGTCGTTTCCGTAAATCTTATCCGCCCGGGCCTTCTCCACGTTGAGCATCTTACCCCACATGGCGAGGATGGCCTGGAACCGGGAGTCCCGGCCCTGGATGGCGGAGCCTGCTGCGGAGTCGCCCTCCACGATGTAGATTTCGCACAGCTCCGGGTCCCGCTCGTTGCAGTCCTGGAGCTTGTCGGGCATCTGGCCGGATTCCAGGCCGGTTTTCCGGCGGATGGACTCTCTGGCCTTCCGGGCGGCCTCTCTGGCCCGGTTGGCCATGAGGGCTTTGTCCAGAATGGCCCGGGCCGTCTGGGGGTGCTCCTCGAAGTAGGTGGTCAGCTGGTCCGTCACCACCTGGTCCACCAGGGTGCGGATGTAGGCGTTGCCCAGCTTGGCCTTGGTCTGGCCCTCGAACTGGGCATCGGTGAGCTTGACGGAGATGACGGCGGTGATGCCCTCCCGGCAGTCGTCGCCGGAGACTTTGTCATCGCCCTTGATGATGCCGTTTTTCACGCCGTAGGCGTTGAGCACACGGGTCAGGGCCGTCTTGAAGCCTGTCTCGTGCATGCCGCCCTCCGGGGTGCGCACGTCGTTGGCAAAGGACAGCATAAACTCATTGTAGCCGTCGTTATACTGCACCGCCACCTCTGCCGAAGCGTCGTTTTTGGTGCCGTGCATGTAGATAACATCCTCGTGCAGGGCCGTCTTGTTCCGGCTTCGGTTGCTCCACACCACAAACTCCCGGATGCCGCCTTCGTAGCACATGGTTTCGGTGATCTGCTTTTCGTCGTCCCGGTCGTCGGTGATGGTGATGCTGAGGCCCGCATTCAGGAAGGCCTCCTCCCGCATCCGCTCGTGGAGAATCTCATATTCGTAGGTCAGGGTGTCGAACATCTCCGGGTCCGGCTGGAAGGTGACCTCCGTGCCGGTTTTGTCGGTTTTGCCCACCACCTTCATCTCCTGGGTGATGTGGCCCCGGGAGAAGCGCATTTCGTAAATCTGGCCGTTTTTGTGGACCCGGACCCGAAGCCACTCGCTCAAGGCGTTGACCACGGAAGCGCCCACGCCGTGCAGACCGCCGGAGACCTTATAGCCGCCGCCGCCGAACTTACCGCCGGCATGGAGCACCGTGAACACCACTTCCAGCGCCGGCTTGCCGGTCTGGGGCTGGATATCTACGGGGATACCACGGCCGTCGTCGGTGACGGTGATAGAGTTGCCGGGGTTGATGGTGACGGTGATGTGCTTGCAGTAGCCTGCCAGGGCTTCGTCAATGGCGTTGTCCACGATCTCGTACACCAGGTGGTGCAATCCGGAGCTGGACGTAGAGCCAATGTACATACCCGGCCGCTTCCGAACCGCCTCCAGGCCTTCCAGAACCTGAATCTGCGAGCCGCCGTATTCTTGTGTTACTTTTTCCTCAGACATAATCTTCTCCTACATAGAACATAAACCATTTTCTGCCAGATAACCGGAAGATGCCCCGCCCCCCGCATTTATGAGGGGGGTGCCCCGGCGAAGTCCGGGGCGGGGGGAGTCAGCGCAGTCTTTGCTTTACTTCCTGATCAATGGCCGTACACACTTCATAAAATTGCCTATCGATATCTGTATTACAGAAGCGTAAAACCTTCAAACCGTACTGTTTTAACTCTTCTGTACGAATATTGTCCTTTTTCTGATTTTCTGGGGTATAGTGTCCCCCTCCATCCAATTCCACCACAAGTTTCCCTCGGAAACAGTAAAAGTCCACTATATACGGACCAATACATTTTTGCCGCTGAAATCGGATTGGATATGTTTTCAAAAAGCAATACCAGAGTTTTCGTTCCCATGGGGTCATATTTTGGCGAAGAGCCTTAGCTAAAATCTCATTACGCTTTTCGTGTTGCATTACCGACTCCCCCCGGCCTCACTCTGTTCGGCCACCCCCCTCATAAATGCGGGGGGCAAGACAGAGTATCTTCCATCTGCACTGTCGTCCTCAGTGGCTGACCAGCTGCCCTTTTCGGATTTCGATGGTTTTGCCAAGCTTGGTGAAGCGGCCCTCCTCGCAGCAGGTGATGAACACCTGGCCGGAGGAGATCTGGTTGAGCACAAAGTCCTGCCGCCCCGGGTCCAGCTCCGAGAGCACGTCATCCAGCAGCAGCACCGGCTGCTCTCCCCACTCCCGGGCCATCAGCTCCCGCTGGGCCAGCTTCAGGCTGATGGCAGCGGTGCGGGTCTGCCCCTGGGAGCCGTAAGTTTTCAGGTCCACCCCGGAAAGAGACACGGTAAAGTCATCCTTATGCGGCCCGGTCAGGCACTGGGCGCTTTCCAGCTCTGCCCGGTAGTGGCCGTGCAGGTGCGCCAACAAATCCTCCGTCAAATCCCCCACCGGTGCGAACGGGTCCCGGACGGTGGACACCGTTTTGTATTCCAGCCAAAATTCCTCTGCCCCGGCGGAAAACTGCCGGTGAAACTCCGCAGCCGCCTTTCCCAGGGCTTCATAGAATCTGGCCCGGTAGCTGATCAGCAGCGCCCCCACCTGGCACAGCCGGGTATTGAACTCCGGCAGCACCTCCAGCAGGGCGGGATTTTCAAAGTGGTCCTTGAGAATCCGGTTTTTCTGGTCCAAAATCCGCTGGTACTGGGCCAGAGCGGCTTCATAATTGGGCCGCAGGCCGCACAGGGCGGTATCGGCGAACCGCCGCCGCTGGGCGGCGCCGGTTTTCAGCACCAGCAGGTCCTCCGGGCAGAACAGCACGGTGGGCAGCAGCCCCGCCAAATCCTCAGCGGATTTCTTACGGACTCCGTTGCGGAAAATCTGCCGGGGCCGGGAGCCGGGGAACAGCAGAAAGCGGATGCTCTGCTGCCGCTGCTGGGCGAAAATCTGCCCTTCCAGCTCTGCAAATTCCCCGCCGAAGCGGATCATCTCGCTGGTGCGCTGGGCACGGAAGCTTTTGCCGCTGCCCAGATAGCTGATGGCCTCCAGCAGGTTGGTTTTTCCCTGGGCGTTGTCCCCCACGATCAGGTTCACCCCCGGGTCAAAGTCCAGTTGGGCGGCCTGGTAATTGCGGAAGCACCCCAGTGTCAGCTGCTGCAAATTCATGCCTGGGCGCAGATGTTGTAGGTCTGCTGCTGGAAGGAGAAGGTATCCCCGGGGCGCAGCTTCCGGCCCCGCATGGTGCACACTTCCCCATTGACCAGCACCTGCCCCTCCTGGATCAGCACTTTGGCCTCTCCCCCGGACATGACGATGTTGGCGTACTTCATAGCATCCTGCAATTTGATATATTCGGTAGCAATGGCCACGGAAACCGCCGTGTCCTTCTTCTTCACAGTTACAATCATAAATTCTCCTCCAGGCGGCGTGCCGCCGCTGTCAATTCGAGACTGAGGCACTGGTACTAAACCAGCTCCTTAGGGGGTCACCCGGTTCGTTACAGGGTGGTGGACGGGCAAAAACCCTTCCCCGGGGGGAAGGTGGCTCGCCGCAGGCGAGACGGATGAGGGGCCGCAGCGTAAAAATGGCCACCGAAGCCCCTCCATCCGGCGCTTCCACGGGCATGTACACAGTCCAAAGACACATTTTCCATATGATGACGCCGGACAACATTAAAGTTATCGAATCACCAAGTCTTTGGCTGGCGGACATGTTCCTGACTTGTATTTTATATTTATACAGAGCACTGTATAATCACGCATTTTTGATTCGCACCGGCAGAACCATGTAAGCGTAATCAAACTTATCATCAACCGGAGTCAGAACAATGGGGCTCAGTCCGTTGGTGAGTTCTAAAGTAACCTCCTCCGACGGAACGGCCCGCAGGGCATCGGCCAGGTAGCGCACGTTGAAGCCGATTTCCAGCTCCTTGCCGTCTCCGGCCAGAGTGCAGCGGTCCTCGGCAGCGCCAATGGTGGTGGAGGTGCGCATCTGCACTTCCTGGTTGGCGAAGATGCACCGCACCGGGCTTTTGTATTTTTCAGAGACAATCAGACCAACGCGGTCCACGGAAGAAGACAGATCCGAAACGTTGGCCACCAGCTTCACCGGGCAGTTGGTGGGCACCACCCGCCGCCAGTCCAAAAATTCGCCTTCCAGCAGGCGGCAGACCAGAGTAGCCTTGCCCATCTGGAACAGAATGTGCTTGGGGCCGAGAGTAAAGGCAGCATTGTCCTCGGAATCGGTGACAATTTTTTCCACTTCTTTCAGACCTGCGGCAGGTACAACAAAGCTCAGTTCCCGGCCTGTTCCCTCCTGGGGATGGTAGGTCCGGCGGGCCAGACGGAATCCGTCCACAGCCACGGCGGTGATGGCATCGTCGGTGACTTCAAACTTGACGCCGGTATGGATGGGCCGGCCCTGATTTTCGGAAACGGCAAAAATGGTGCCGGAAATCAGCTCCTTCAGCCGGCACTGGGGGATGTGAATGGCTCTGCCATCGTTGACATCCGGCAATTCCGGGTAATCCTCCGCTGATTCAGCGGAAATGGTGAAGGAAGCATAGCCGGAACGAATGGAAACCTTATAGCTGTCATCTACCACAACGGTCACCGGGCCTTCCGGCAGACGGCGAATGATATCGCCAAATAGCTTGGCCGGAAGAATGCACTCGCCGGGATCCGACACCTGGGCTTCAATGTCATAGGTAATGGCAGTTTCCATATTGTAGCCGGTAAGACTCAGTCCCAATCCGGCCTTGCACAAAACGCCTTCAATCACAGATAAACTGCTCTTTTGTGCAACAGCTCGTCCAGCAATATTCAGGCCTGTTACCAGCATACTTTTTTCACAGGTAAAGCGCATAGACAAATTCCTTTCTTTTGTAATCGGACAAAATCAATATATCTTTTAGAGGTTAAGGTAGTCGTGGCATCAGTAGGGGAAAGTTATGTGGATAACCGGGATTTCCGTTACGGCGGCGGGGAAATTTTATCCACAGGCAAATGTGCAAGAAGTGGAACTTTTCCACAAGGCCTGTGGAGGAAAATTTTCGCCAAAGTTATCCACAGAAAAGTTTTCCACATTCCACAGGGGTTGTGGAAAAAAATCGAAGCGCAAAGAATCCAGACACAGAATGCCGATTTGAAAACATTTCTGTATCCTTTGGCGCTATGGCAGCGGCAGCATCACAGGGAGGAATTGATGTTGGCAGTAATGTCCCGGATGTTGTTCTGCATGTTGGTGTCGCCCTTTTTCAGAGCCAGCTCCACCTTGCGGATGGCATAGAGAACGGTGGAATGATCCCGGTTAAATTCCTTGCCGATATCCGGCAGAGACAGGTTGGTGAGCTTGCGGATCAGGTACATAGCCACCTGCCGGGCTTCGGCAGTGCCCTTGTTTTTCTGCACGCCCCGGATGAGGGATTCGTCAATATTATAGAATTTGCTCACCTGGGTGATGATCAAACCGGGGGTAGGCAAGGCGTTGCCCTCGGCCTTGAACATGTCGTCAATGGCCCGGGAGATGTTGGGCAAATCCAGGGGCATGTTGTTCAGGTCACGATAGGCCAGAATTTTCTTGACGGTACCCTCGATCTGCCGGACGTTGCTGGTGATGTTGATGGCGATGTAGTTGCAGACCTCGTCATTCAGTTCCAGTCCCAGCTGCTTGGCCTTGTTTTTGATGATGGCCATTCTGGTTTCGTAGTCCGGCGGGTTGATGTCCGCAATCAGACCCCACAGGAACCGGCTGCGCAGCCGCTCTTCCAGGGTGAGCATATCATCCGGCTTGCGGTCGGAGGTAAGGACGATCTGCTTGTGCTCTTCGTAAAGCTTATTAAATGTATGGAAGAACTCCTCCTGGGTGGATTCCTTGCCGGCGATAAACTGAATATCATCCACCAGGAACAGATCCGCTTCCCGATATTTGGAGCGGAATTCAATGTTGCGGCCGTTTTTGATGGCGTCGATCAGTTCATTGGTGAACTGGTCACCCTTGATATAGACAATGTTGGCGCTGGGATTTTCCTTGCGGATGCCGTTGGCAATGGCGTAAAGCAGGTGGGTCTTGCCCACACCGGGAGGGCCGTAGAGGAACAGGGGGTTATACACCTGACCCGGCGTTTTGGAAACGGCAATGGCGGCGGAATGGGCAAATCGGTTGCTGGGGCCCACCACGAAATTGTCAAAGGTAAACTGGGGGTTAAAGTCCATGGAGGTGGGACTATTGCCCTTGCTTTTCCGGGCGTTCATCTCCTCATCGCCAAAAACCAGCAGTTTGGCATCGGAATTGAAAATCTCCTTTAGGGCATCCTGAATGTAGTCGGTGCACCGGCGACGGATAATTTCCCGGCGGAAATCCGAGGGGGAGTAGAGAATCAGATTGTTTTCGTTCAGCTCCACCACTTCGGCATCGTCAAACCAGGCTGAAACGGTTACGGCGCCCAGGCGCTCCTCCATATGGCTGAGGACTTTGGCCCAGACGTAGGCGGATGAATACATAATGCGGCTCCTTTCCTTCTCTATCTTGAAGCCAAAAGGAAAACAGGCGGCTTCTGTTGGCGCATAATTTTTCACCCTATATTTTAGCATAATTCCCAGGGAAACACAAGGGTATTTTCAGGAATAAACAGAGAAATCCTGACGAAAAAAGAACCACAGCAGAGGGGAAAATAATGGGAAAATAATGGACAGAGGGCCTTTTTGCTTGGTGCGATTCTTAGAAAAAGGCTTCCCCCCAGGGAGAAGTAGTCAAAAATCTTTGATTTTTGACTGCTGAGGGGTGAAAATGTCGGATTTTTTGGCGCTGGCGGTAGCTTTTACGCTGCCGCCCCTCATCCGTCTCGCCTGCGGCGAGCCACCTTCCCCCGAGTGGGAAGGCTTTGGTGCAGAGGAATTTGGTGGGTGCAGAGGGAAACTCACGTGGGCGGCGGGGGCAGCCAGCGCCCTACGAAAGACACGTTTCTTTTTCCCAATCCATTGAGCAGTATCAAACCGGGTGCCCCCCAGCGGTGGTGGTCTACTGCCAGGGTATCAGGATCGAATTGCCAGCGGCGGCACGCCGCCTGGCCTCTCCCTTTGGGAGAGGTGCCCAGTGCGCACACTGGGCGGAGAGGGCTTTTTTCACTGGGCACAATATATATTGCTGCCCTCTCAGTCGGCTTCGCCGCCAGCTCTCCCAGGGGGAGAGCCAAGTTGGGGTGCATTCGTTTCGGAAGATTTCGCCATTCCTCATCCGTCTCGTCCACCATTATGTATCGAACCGGGTGACAGCCAAAGGTGTGGGTTTACTGCCAGGGCAGCAGTCTCGAGTTGTCAGCGGCCACTGGCCGCCCGTAAGTTGGCAGTGTTATTTAGAAAGGTTTGGGGGAAAAATGAATTTTTCGTGAAAATGTCCGGCTTGACCCCATGGGAAAGCTATGCTAGAATAAGTGATTAAATAGGGCAGTATACTGTCCGGCCCGGTGCGCCCATTTTTTGGGGTGCCGGAGCAACACAGCGGCCTGCACTTCAGGGCCGGAGAATTCCGGGAGTTGTAGCATATGGCGACCTTAAAGAAGGTTTGGACCTATTTTGTCATTGTGTTTGTGGCGCTGGTGGGTGCACTGAACTATGAACTGTTCGTATTCCCAAATCAGTTTGCCCCGTCCGGTCTAAACGGCATCTGCACCATGATCCAGCATGTCACCGGCATCAGCGTGGGTTATCTCAGCCTGATTATCAATGTGCCGTTGGCACTGTGGTGCTATCTGGATGTGAGCAAGCCCCTGGCCCTGCGTAGCATGGTGTATGTGGTGGTTTTCTCTGTGGGACTGCTGATTTTGGACCGGGTGGACCTGTCTGCCTTTGCCTATTCCACGGCAAATGGCACCAGCAAAATTCTCGGGCCTCTGGTGGCGGGCATCATTCAGGGCTTTGTCTACTCCATTTTGATTCGAGCCAGTGCCTATACCGGCGGCACGGATTTCATCTCCGCCATTTTGCACAAGCACAGCCCGGACAAGTCCTTTTTCAGCATGAGCTTCGCCATTAACACCATCATTGCTGTGGGCAGCTTCTTTGTCTATGGCTTCCAGATGGAGCCGGTGATTCTGTGCATTTTGTACACCTTCATGTCCACCAATGTGGGCGAGCGGCTGATGAAATCCGGCAGAGAAGCCATCTGCTTTGAAATCATCACCGACTATCCGCAAGAGATTTCCGATGAAATCATCGCCAAGCTTCACCACACCACCACCCTGATTCCTGCCAAGGGCATGTATTCTGGTCGTGAGACCAATATGCTTGTCTGCGTGGTGAATAAGAACCAGGCCTCTACCATTGCAGCCATTTGCAGAAATTACCCCGATACCTTCGCCATCGTAGACCCAGTGCGGGAGGTTATGGGCAATTTCAAGCATATGGATAACAGCGGCAAGGAGGTCCGGGAGGTGCTGGACGCCGGCGACGGCGAAACCTTGTGAGCAAACTCCCCGTTTCCACCGTATATAATCCAAAATTATATAGATTTTTATTATTTTACAGGAGGAATATCCCATGGCCTACTATTACCCGGAACCCAGCCACACCTTCAGCGAATACCTGCTCATCCCCGGCTACACTTCCGAGGAGTGCGTACCGGACCGTGTCAGTCTGAAGACCCCTCTGGTGAAGTACCGCAAGGGACAGGAGGAGCCGGCCATCTCTCTGAATGTGCCGCTGACCTCTGCCGTGATGCAGTCCGTGTCCAACGACACCCTGGCCATTGCCCTGGCAAAAGAGGGCGGCATCAGCTTCATTTATGGCTCTCAGAGCATCGAAAATCAGGCGGCCATGGTGGCCAAGGTCAAAGGCTACAAGGCCGGATTTGTGACCTCCGCTTCCAACCTGACTCCGGATGCCACCCTGGCAGACGTGCTGGAGCTGAAGAAGGTCAACGGCTTCTCTACCGTGGCCATCACCGACGACGGCACTGCCAATGGTAAGCTGCTGGGCATTGTCACCAGCCGGGATTACCGGGTGTCCCGCATGGAGCCCACCGACAAGGTGGCGGACTTCATGACTCCCCGGGCAAAGCTGATCACCGCTTCCAAGCAGACCACCCTGAAGGAAGCCAACGACATCATCTGGGAGAACAAGCTGAACTCTCTGCCCATCGTGGACGAAGATGACCACCTGCTGTACTTCGTTTTCCGCAAGGACTACGCTTCCCACAAGGAAAATCCCCAGGAACTGCTGGACAGCAAGAAGCGCTATCTGGTGGGTGCCGGCATCAACACCCGGGACTACGCCACCCGGATTCCTGCTCTACTGGAGGCCGGCGCCGATGTGCTGGTGATCGACTCCTCCGAGGGCTACACCTGCTGGCAGAAGAACACCATTCAGTGGGTTCGGGAGCACTATGGCGACAGCGTGAAGATTGGCGCCGGCAACGTGGTGGACCGGGACGGCTTCCGCTTCCTGGCTGAGGCTGGCGCTGACTTTGTGAAGGTCGGCATCGGCGGCGGTTCCATCTGCATCACCCGGGAAACCAAGGGTATCGGCCGTGGCCAGGCTACCGCTCTGATCGAGGTGGCTGCTGCCCGGGATCAGTACTTCCAGGAGACTGGCGTGTACGTGCCCATCTGCTCCGACGGCGGCATCGTCCATGACTACCACATGACCCTGGCCCTGGCTATGGGTGCAGACTTTTTGATGCTGGGCCGGTACTTTGCCCGGTTCGACGAGTCCCCCACCAACAAGGTGATGATCAACGGCGCTTACATGAAGGAATACTGGGGCGAAGGCTCCAACCGTGCCAGAAACTGGCAGCGCTATGATCTGGGCGGCTCCACCAAGCTGAGCTTCGAGGAAGGCGTGGACTCCTACGTGACTTACGCCGGTCCCCTCCATGACAATGTGGAAGGCTCTCTGTACAAGGTCAAGTCCACCATGTGCAACGTGGGTGTGACCAACATCCCCGACCTGCAGCGGGATGCCAAGCTGACCCTGGTGTCCTCCGTGTCCATCGTCGAGGGCGGCGCTCACGACGTGACCCTGCGTTCTACTTCCAATGTAAAGTAAAGAAAATGCGGCACTGCCTTTTTCAGGCAGTGCCGTTTTTGCGGAATCAGTTTGCCTCTCACTATGAGAGAGGGTTAGGCTTCCTCCTGGGGGAAGCTGGCAAAAATCTTTGATTTTTGACTGATGAGGGGTGGAAACATCGGATTTTTTGCCGCTGGTGATTGCTTTTATACTGCGCCCCTCATCCGTCTCGCCTGCGGCGAGTCACCTTCCCCGAGGGGGAAGGTTTTGGTGCGGTGGAACTCGGTGGGTGGAGTGGTAAACTCATGTGGTCGGCGGGGGCAGCCAGCGCCCTACGCAAGGTACGTTTTCTTTTCCTAAACTACTGAGCCGTAACGAACCGGGTGACACCCAATAGCGTGGGTTTACCACCAGGGTAACAGGCTCGCATTGACAGCGGCGGCACGCCGCCACTGGGCGGAGAGGGTCTTTTTCACTGGGCACAACATAGAACTAACGTTGCTGCCCTCTCAGACGAAAATCAGAGATTTTCACCAGCTCTCCCAGAGGGAGAGCCGAGTTGGGTGGGTTTCGCTCGTGGGTGCGTTTTATTTTGGTGCATTCAATTCGGAACGTTTCGCTGTTCCTCATCCGACCCGGCTTCGCCGAGACACCTTCCCCCCGGGGGAAGGCTTTGGTGCGGGGAAACTTGGTGGGTGGAACGGTAAACTCAAGTGGTCGGCGGGGGCGTGCCCCCGCCCTACGCATGGATGCACTCCTTTTCCAAAATTATTGAGCAGTAACGAACCGGGTGACCCCCAAAGGTGGTGGTTTACTATCAGGGTAACAGTCTCGAATCGACAGCGGCGGCCACTGGCCGGCTCTCCCAGAGGGAGAGCCAAGGGAGGGTGGCAATACAAAAAGGGAGGAGCGAATAGCTCCTCTCTTCAGGCTGTCGAAAATCCCCCACGGGGCTTTTCGACAGTTTTTTTGCAGTCTGCTGCGCGCATAATTTGTCCGCCTGTGGCGAACAAATTCCACACTTGCAGCCTGATAAGTATTTTCGCCCAGGTACACGCCCCGGTCGAAAATGGATTTGACTTTATTCGCCGCTACGGCGGCGAACTCTGCGAGGCACTTTTTTGACAATCTGAAGGGAGGAGCGAATAGCTCCTCCCTTTGGTTTTTGGTAAGTTGGGGAAATTTCTTATTTTGCGTACTCCACGGCTTTGGTTTCCCGGATGACGTTGACCTTGATCTGGCCGGGGTATTCCAGCTCGGCTTCGATCTTCTTGGCAATGTCCCGGGCCAGCAGAATCATGTTGTCCTCGTTGACCACCTCGGGCTTGACCATGATGCGCACTTCTCGACCAGCCTGGATGGCGTAAGCCTTGTCCACGCCGGGATAGGAGCCGGTGAGCTCCTCCAGCTTTTGCAGACGGCGGATGTAGTTCTCCACGTTCTCCCGACGGGCGCCGGGACGGGCGGCGGACACGGCATCGGCGGCCTGAACCAGCACGGCGATGACGGTCTTGGGCTCCACGTCGCCGTGGTGGGCCTCAATGGCGTTGACGATGACGGGATTTTCCTTGTACTTCCGGGCCAGATCTGCACCCAGCTGCACATGGCTGCCCTCCACCTCGTGGTCGATGGACTTGCCCAGGTCGTGGAGCAGACCGGCCCGCTTGGCCATGGCCACATCCACACCCAGCTCCGCTGCCATCAGCCCGGCAATGTGGGCGACTTCGATGGAGTGGTTCAAAACGTTCTGACCGTAGGAGGTGCGGTACTTCTGGCGGCCCAGAATCTTAATCAGTTCGGGGTTCAGGTTGTGCACGCCGGTCTCATAGCAGGCACGCTCGCCCTCCTCCCGGATGGTGCGATCCACTTCCTTGCGAGCCTTTTCCACCATATCCTCAATGCGGGTGGGGTGAATCCGGCCGTCCACAATGAGCTTCTCCAGAGCCAGCCTGGCGATCTCCCGGCGGACGGGGTCGAAGCTGGAAACGGTGATGGCCTCCGGGGTGTCGTCGATGATCAGGTCCACGCCGGTGATGGTCTCCAGGGTGCGGATGTTCCGGCCCTCCCGGCCGATGATCCGGCCCTTCATCTCGTCGTTGGGCAGGGTGACTACGGAAACGGTGGTTTCGGCAGCGTGGTCAGCGGCGCAGCGCTGGATGGCGGTGGCGATGATCTCCCGGCCCTTTTCCTCGGCCTCGTCCTTCAGCTGCTGCTCGATTTCCTTGATCTTCATAGCAGCCTCGTGGCGAACGTCATCCTCCACGGATTTCAGCAGGTACTGCTTGGCTTCCTCCTGGGACAGCTGAGAAATCTGCTCCAGAGTGGCCAGCTGCTGCTGCTTGAGGGCCTCGGCCTGGTTCTGGGTTTCGGCAGCCCGCTGCAGGCGCTTGTTCAGCTCTTCCTCTTTGCGCTCGAAGGCTTCCGTCTTCTTGTCCAGAGTGGCTTCCTTCTGTTCCAGACGGCGCTCCTGCTTGCTCAGCTCGGAGCGGCGCTCTTTGACTTCTCTGTCGTGTTCTGTGCGTGATTTATGGATCTCGTCCTTGGCTTCCAGGAGCATTTCCTTTTTGCGGCTCTCGCCGGCACGGATGGCCTCGTTGATCAGGCGGGTTGCCTCCGTCTCAGCAGAGCCGATTTCCCGTTCCGCCACCTTTTTGCGGTACAGCACACCCAGGAAAAAGCCGCCGATGAGGCACACCAGGCAGCCAAGAATGATGAAAACAATGTGCAAAGGTTCCATAAATTTGCAGCACACCTCCTTCTAATTTGGTAAAAAATTGGGCGCAGAAGGGGTGGGCGCTTGAATCCCCATGTGAAATTGTGCACGAAAACCAACCGGGCAGAACCCGGCAGGAACTTTAGCAAAACGCCATGAGGCGCAAAACGCATACCCCGGCCAAACGCCGGTTCTCAAATGAATCACTGCCATCCCAGCCGGGACCACAGGGCAGCGTACACCATACCGAACTTATTTTACAAGCAACTCACCAGAATGTCAAGGAGAAAAGGCGAAATGAATTGTATATTTTGCATACTTCTTGACAACTGTTCCGGGCTGTGTTACTATAATGACGTGGATTAAGCGATATGCTCCACCTCGGGCCGCTCTCCCCGTGTAAAAATCAGAGAGCATTTTTTCTGCGGGCATGGTGGAATTGGTAGACTCGGTGGATTTAGGTTCCACTGCCAAAAGCGTGCAGGTTCGAGTCCTGTTGCCCGCACCATAAAAAGGACACCCCTTTTGGGGTGTCCTTTTTCAGTCTGTCAAAAAAGTGCCTCGCAGAGTTCGCCGCCGTAGCGGCGAATAAAGTCAAATCCATTTTCGACCGGGGCGTGTACCTGGGCGAAAATACTTATCAGGCTGCAAGTGTGGAATTTGTTCGCCATGGGCGAACAAATTATGCGCACAGCAGACTGCAAAAACCTGTCGAAAAGCCCCGTGGGGGATTTTCGACAGCCAAAGGACACCCCGTTTGGGGTGCCTTTTGGGTTATCCACGGTCTTCGGTTAGGGTTAGGGTCAGGCGGTATTGCTGGCCGTCTCGGTATAGGATGACCTCTACGCTCTGACCGACGTCACATTTGATGATGGCGGATTTCAAATCGTCCATGCTGGTTACGGGGGTGCCGCCTACACTCAGCAGCAGGTCGCCGTCTTCTACGCCTTTGGTATCCGCATCGCTGCCACGGTCCACCTGGGTGATGTACAATCCCGGCGGCAGGCGGTAGTAATGCTGATAGAATGGGGACAGGCTCTCGCCCTCGATGCCCAGGGTGGGCCGTCCGGAGACGTAACCCTGGCTGAGCAGCTGATCGACAATGGTTTTTACAGTGGCGCTGGGAATGGCAAATCCAAGGCCCTCCACCCCGGCTTTATCGGTAAAGGCGCCGATTTTCATGGTGTTGATGCCGATGACCTGACCATAGCAGTTGATCAGCGGGCCGCCGGAATTGCCGGAGTTTAGGGCCGCATTGGTCTGAATCAGGGTCATGGTCCGACCGTCCATATCCACATCCCGGTCAATGCCGGAGATGATGCCGTTGGTATAAGTTCCCCGGTATTCTACGCCCAGCGGGTCGCCGATGGCTACTACGGTGTCGCCCACCCGCAGCGTGGAGCTGTCTCCAAACTGAGCCGGGGTCAGACCGGTGGTGGGAATCCGCAACACGGCCAAATCCGAAACTTCGTCACTGCCCACCACATTTGCAGTAAATTCCCGCTTGTCGGTCAGCCGGACCCGGATGGTCATCGCTCTGTCCACCACGTGGGCATTGGTAAGCAGATAGCCTCCCTCTGTCAGCACCACGCCGGTGCCGCTGGCCGTTCCGTTGGGGAGGGTGCAGCTGATGCTTACCACAGAGGGGATGCATCGGCTGTAAATTTCTTGGAGGGAAAGGCCGCCTTCGCTGGGAATATTTTCCACGCCGGCGGGGGCTTTGTGCAGATCCAGGGTGGCCTTGGGATTGCCGCCCAGAGGCTGGGTCTCGGCAATTGCCAGTGGCTCCGTCTCCTGGGGCTGGGTGGGGGTGGTGCGGAAGCTCATGGTGAGGTCCTGCTCCTCCTGCACCCGCAGCTGGCGGAACAGCTTTACGTTCAGGATGCCCAGCACCGTAATCACGCCGCACAGGAAAATCACCAGAATCAGCATCAGCGCCACCAGTCCGCCCCGGCTTTTGGGCGGCTCGGTGCGGCCGGTGCCATAGACACTGTCGTCCCAGTCGTACTCATATTCGTTTCGTTTGCTTCGTTTTTCCATAAATATGCCCTCGCTTGGGAACAGGATTTTCTAAAAAATGCAGCTTAGCCTACCAGGGGCATGGTGAACGTGAACTCCGTTTTGCCGTCCTTGCTGCTGACGGAGATATTCTCTCCGTGGCTGCATACGATGGTTTTGACGATGTAAAGGCCCAGACCCCAGCCGTCCCGGTTCATAGAGCGGGATTTGTCCAGCTTATGGAACCGGTCAAACACCAGAGGAAGCTCCTCCGGCGGGATGGTGTCGCCGTTGTTGGAAATGGAGATATAGGCCTTGCTGCCGCTCTCCTGAATCCGCAGGCCGAGATTGCCGCCTACCGGGCAGAATTTCACTGCATTGTCCAGCAGGTTGTAGATTACCTGGGTGATATAGTCCTGGTTGGCGATGGTATACACCGGATGCTCCGGCATATCCACGTCTACATTCAGGTGCTTGTCGTTGATTTTCTTCTCGAAGGTGATGAGCACCTGGCCAACACACTCCTCCAAATCGAAGTGCATCTTTTTTTCCTCGGGGATGCCCTCCTCTTTTTGCAGCTGGGAGATGTCCAGCATGCTGCGCACCAGGCGGCTCAGGCGCTTGGTTTCGTCGGAGACGATTTGCAGATAGTGCCGCTGCCGCTCCGGGGGGATGGTGCCGTCGAGAATGCCGTCGATATAGCCGGCGATGGTGGTCATGGGGGTTTTCAGCTCGTGGGAGACGTTGGCCACAAACTCCTGGCGCTGATATTCGCTCTTTTGCAGGGAACTGGCCATGTTGTTAAACGCCAGCGCCAGCTCCTCCACTTCTTCGGAGTAGTCCTCCTCCACACGAACCCGGGCTTCCAGATTGCCATGGCCAAAGTCGGTTGCGGCCCGGGCCATATCCCGCAGGGGTTTGCTCTCCCGCCGGGCAAAGGCCGTCACCGCCAGCACGGAAATCAGCACCACAAACACAGCCGCTGTGAGGAAAATGTTGGAAATCCGGTTGAGCATCTGATTGGTGCCGGAGGTAGAGGCGGAGACAATCACAATGCCCACAGCGTTTTCCCTGCTGAAAATGGGCATGGATACCACGTACCGCTCCCCCTCGTACAGGCCCTCGATGACCCCGCAGGCGCTGTCGCCGCCGTTGTCAATGACCTTGCGCAGGTACTCCTGGTTCATTTGCAGCCCCTGGTGGGCGCAGCCGGTGAGGGAGTCCGAGCACAAAATCACATAGCCCTGGCTGTCGCAGATGACGGCATCGGCATCGGTGACTTCCGAGACGATGTCCAGATTCAGCAGAAATTCCCGGTTGGTCAGATCCCCGCCGGAGGCATAGGCCGCTGCCAGATTGGAGATGACCTGGGCATCCTGCTGCAAGGCGGACATGGACGAGTCGATGAGAAACCGCTTGACCTGATACTGGAACGATGCGCCCAGAATGGTCAGGGCCAGCAGCAGGATGGTGGCAGCCGTGGTGAAGCTACGGCTGAAGGAGGTTTTCATGCATTCAGTACCTCAAACTTGTATCCCACACCCCACACGGTTTTCAGGCTCCAGTTTTCACTGACACCTTCCAGCTTTTCCCGCAGACGCTTCACGTGGACGTCCACCGTCCGGGAGTCGCCGAAGTAGTCAAAGCCCCACACCTCGTCCAGCAGCTGGTTGCGGGTGTAGACCCGGTTGGGAGAGGAGGCCAGGTAGTATAGTAGCTCCATCTCCTTGGGGGGCGTGTCGATTTTTTTGCCGTCCACCGTCAGCTCGAAGGCATCCATGTCGATGATCAGCTTGTCGAACACCAGGCGGCGGGCCTTCTTCTCGGCGGCCACGCCGGAGGTCCGGCGGAGCACCGCCTCGATTCGGGCCAGAACCTCTTTCATTTCAAAGGGCTTGGTCACATAGTCGTCGGCGCCGTTTTTCAGGCCGGCCACCTTGTCGTCGGTTTCGCCCTTGGCGGTGAGCATAATCACCGGAGTCTGGGACTCAGAGCGGATGGTCTTGCACACCGTCCAGCCGTCCATTACCGGCATCATCACATCCAGCAGAACCAGGTCCGGCTTGATGGCCCGGAACTTAGCCAGGCCCTGACCGCCGTCGGATGCCACGGTGACGGCGTAGCCCTCCTTTTCCAGATACATTTGCAGAAGCTCCGCAATGTTGCGGTCGTCCTCTACGATCAAAACAGAGACAGCCATGATGAAATCCTCCTATCAGCGTATTCGTTTCCTTTTTCCCTATTATACCGCAGAATGCCGACGGATAGTGAACAATTTGTAAAGACTGCGCCCCAAATTTGTGAACAGGAAGTTTTGCTTGCAAACCCTGGAAAAAAAGAGTATCATGGTCACGGCGGCTTTGCCCGTTCCGATTGAATGGAAAGAGCCTACATCATCATAAAGGAGTTATCTATGGTAGAATTATTGAAAGCCGTGCTGTTCGGCATTGTGGAGGGCATCACGGAATGGCTGCCCATTTCCTCCACAGGGCATTTGATTTTGTTGGATGAATTTGTCACCCTGAATGTTTCCGATGCGTTTAAGAGCATGTTTGACGTGGTGATTCAGCTGGGCGCTATTTTGGCGGTGATCGTGCTGTTTTTCCACAAACTCAACCCCTTTGCTCCCAGCAAAAGCCGGGAGGAAAAGGATGCCACCTGGCAGCTGTGGTTCAAAGTGGTGGTGGCCATCATTCCCTCCGGCCTGGTGGGTGTGCTGCTGGATGACTGGATGGATGAGCACCTGCACAATGCGGTGGTGGTGTCCATTGCCCTGATCGTCTATGGCGTGGCCTTCCTGCTGGTGGAGCGGCGCAATCAGGGCAAGCACCTGCGGGTGATTGATGACGTTAACAGCATTGACTACAAAACGGCGGTGATGATCGGTCTGTTCCAGTGCCTGAGCCTGATTCCCGGCACGTCCCGGTCCGGCTCCACCATTCTCGGCGCCATTCTCATTGGCGTGGGCCGCAGCGCCGGTGCGGAGTTCAGCTTCTTCATGGCCATCCCCACCATGCTGGGCGCCTCGGCCATTAAGGGTCTGAAATTCTTCCTCAGCGGGGTCAGCGCCACCGGCACGGAAATTGGGGTGCTGGTGGTTGGCTGTGTGGTGTCCTTCCTGGTGAGCCTGGCGGTGATCAAGGGACTGATGGAGTATGTTCGGCGGCATTCCTTCTCTGCCTTTGGTGTCTACCGGATCGTGCTGGGCATTGTGGTGCTGGCCTACTTCGCCATCTTTGCCTGAGGGTGAAAAAACCACAGATTATGTTAAGAACAGAAAATTCCACAGTTCTGTGAAGAACTGTGGAATTTTTCTACACACCCCGGAAAAAACCGCCATTTTCCAAGGTTTTTCCCCAGCAGCTCTGTGGAGAAACCTGTGGAGATTGTGGACAACTGGAAAAGATGTGGAAATCTTCCAGAAGTTTTTATAAAGTTATGTAAACAAAAAAGAGAAAAAAGCCGAATTTATAGGAACGACGGATGTGCATAACTGGGCTACAGAGTCCGGTTTACTCGGCGCAGCGCTGCCAGCCGCCGCTCCAGTGTGGCGGCGTTGAGAGAAGTCAGATAGATGCGGGAAAAACCGTATTCAGCAGTGAGGATAAATGCCTTGGGCAGGTCATCGCAGGGCACGACAAGTCCCTCCCGCTCGCACCGGTCCAAAAACGCCCGGGTCCGCTGGGAAGTGGAGGTATTGTCCAGATCAAAAATCCCCACAATCGCCCGCTCCCGCACAGCCATATCGTTGCCAATCGATAAATACATAAAAAACCTCCCGTGCGGCCAGTGGCCGCTGACAATTCGGGCCTGATACCCTGGTGGTAGACCACGACCGCTGGGTGTCACCCGGTTCGTTACAGTTCAGTAGTTTTGGAAAAGGCACGTACTTTTCGTAGGGCGTGGGCATGCCCACGCCGCCAACGTGGATTTCCCACGGCAATTCCCCGGTTTTGAGCGCCCTCAAAACCCTTCCCCCGGGGGGAAGGTGGCTCGCCGTCAGGCGAGACGGATGAGGAACGGCGAAACGTTCCGAAACGGATGCACCTACCAAGTTCCCCCGCACCAAAGCCTTCCCCCATCGGGGGAAGGTGGCAGCCCGAAGGACTGACGGATGAGGGGCGCAGCGTAAAGATTTCCACCAGCGCCAAAAGCGGACGGCCATTCCCACTTGCCTCTCCCTATGGGAGAGGGCCTTTTTTCACTGACCACAACGTATAACGTTGCTGCCCTCTCAGTCACCTGCGGTGACAGCTCTCTCGGGGGGAGAGCCAAGGGGTGCGGCGTAACCATGGATGTGCTATGGTAAACCAACGTTGTCGGCGGGGGCAGCCAGCGCCCTATGCACATGTATCCCGTACGCATTCGTCCACCACCCTGTAACAAACCGGGTGCGGGCCTATCGCCAGGGTAGCAGGCTCGCATTGACGGCGGCGGCACGCCGCCACGCTGCCAAGTGGTGGAACGCCCCAAAACCTTCAAAAGAAAGTTTTGGGGCGCAGTTGATTCTGCAATTGGCAATTGTAAATTGTCAACCGTCCATTGTTAATCCAGGTGCTCGCCCTCGTCCCGATAGGCACTTTCCAGAGGGGAAGCGGCATCTGCTTCGGTCATATACCGGCCCACAACCTTGGAGGCCAGATCCACCGGCAGCAGCGTACCTGCACCGGCCACGCAGCCGCCGGGGCAGGCCATGCCTTCCAGCAGGTAGCCCTTGTACTTGCCGGCCTTGGCCATGGTCATCAGCTTGCGGCACTCCCGCAGGCCCTCGGCCCGGACGGTCTTTACCTCCAGGTCCGGGTGCTGCTCCTTGGCCAGGTTGGCCACAGCCTGGGCCACACCGCCGGAGACGGCGAAGCCACGGCCTGCGGCGGTGCCCTCGTTCAGGCCCTCGCTGTCGGGCATGGCGGCGAAGTCCACTTCCTTGGCCTCGAACATGCCCTGCAATTCCTCAAAGGTCAGCACGAAGTCCACATCGGAGCGGATGTCGGAGCGGATGGCTTCCAGCTTCTTGGCGGCGCAGGGTCCCACGAACACCACCTTGCAGCCGGGGTGCTGCTTCTTCATCAGCCGGGCGGTGAACACCATGGGGGTCAGGGTCATGGAAATCTTGTCCTTCTCCCCGGGGAACAGCTTGTAAATCATGGAGTGCCAGGCGGGGCAGCAGGAGGTTGCCATATAATCCTGCTGGGCCGGGACCTTTTCCAGGAAGTCCTTGGCTTCCTCGATGGTGCACATATCCGCACCGATGGCCACTTCCACTGTCCGGTCGAAGCCCAGGGCCTTCATGGCGCTGACCACCTTGCCGGGGGTGGCATCCTTGCCGAACTGGCCCACGAAAGCGGGCGCCACAATGGCGATGACCTGGTCGCCCTTCAAAATGGACTGAATCACCTGGAAAATCTGGCCCTTGTCCACAATAGCGCCGAAGGGGCAGGACACCAGGCACTGGCCGCAGGCCACGCACTTGTCCTGGTTGATGACTGCCCGGCCGTGCTCGTCGGAGCCAATGGCATCCATGCCGCAGCTGACCTGGCAGGGCCGCTCCAGATGGTTGATGGCGTGATAGGGGCAGGCCTTGGCGCACTTGCCGCACTTGATGCACTTTTCCTGGTCAATGTAGCTCTTGCCATTGACAAAGGAGATAGCCCCCTTGGGGCAGACCTTCTGGCAGGAAGCAGCCAGGCAGTTCTGGCAGTGCTCCGTCACCTCATACCGATTGGTGGGGCAGGCGTGGCAGGCATAGGGGATGATGTTGACCAGAGGCGGCTCATAGTACTGTTCCGCCACGGCAGCGGCATCCATGCCGTCGGTCATCAGGGTACGGGTCTGAATGGGACGAACGCCCAGACCCATGGCCAGACGTACCCGTTCACCGGCGATGGCCCGCTCCAGGAAGATGGACTCCCGGTGCAGAGGTTGGTCGCCGGGGACAATCTTGAAGGGCAGATCCTCCGCCTGGGTATAGTCACCGCCGGCATAAGCCATCCGGGCTACCTCGGTGAAGACGTTCTTGCGGATATCCGTGATAAGGGACGGAATTCCTCTCATAGTTGAGTTACCTCCGAAAAAAGAAATTATGTCCATATAGTATCACAGATTTTTGCATTTTTCCATAGAATTTTGCATAGTTTTTCTGGGAATGAATTCGGGCAAAATCCATAGGCTGTACCACAAAGGTTTGGAGGGATGGATTATGAAGGGGTTCATGCGCCTGCTGGCAGGTTTTTTGGGGATGCTTCTGCTGCCGCTGCCGGTTCAGGCGGCGCAGCCGACGGTGGCGGGAAAAAGCGCCGTGCTGATGGAGTGCGCCACCGGCACGGTACTGTGCCAGCAAAATCCCCACGAGAAGCTGGCCCCGGCCAGCGTCACGAAGATCATGACCATGCTGCTGATTATGGAGGCTCTGGACAGCGGCCAGATTTCTCTGACGGACACCGTCACCGCCTCGGAAGCGGCAGCGGCCAAGGGGGGCAGCCAGGTCTATCTGAAGGTGGGGGAGACCATGACGGTGTCGGACATGCTCAAGTCCATCGCCGTGTCCTCCGCCAACGACTGCGCCTGCGCCATGGCGGAGCATCTTGCCGGGTCTGAGGCGGCATTTGTGGAGCGGATGAACCGGCGTGCCCAGGAGTTGGGGATGACGGATACCCATTTCGTCAACTGCACTGGCCTGGACGATGGCCCGGAGGCAGACCAGCACCGCACCAGCGCCTGGGACATTGCCATCATGTCCCGGGAGCTGCTGAATAAGCATCCCGGCATCAAGGAATTTACCACCATCTGGATGGATACCATCCGGGGCGGCAGCTTCGGTCTGTCCAATACCAACAAGCTGGTCCGCTTTTATCCCGGCGCCACAGGGCTGAAAACCGGGTTTACCTCCGGGGCAGGGTACTGCCTGTCGGCCACGGCCCAGCGCGACGGCATGGAGCTGATTGCGGTGGTCATGGGGGCGGAAAGCTCCCAGGAGCGAAACGCCGCCTGCAAGCAGCTGCTGGATTATGGCTTTGCCACCTTCGCCCGGGTGGACCCGGCCCCGCCGGAACAGGCCCTGGTGCCGGTGCGGCTGGGCACGCAGGACCATGTGGAGGTGGTGCTGAACAATCCGGGGGGCATCCTCATCGACAAGGCCCAAAAGGCCAGCGTAACCATCCAAACCCAGCTGGATGCACAGGCAGATGCCCCCGTCAGCCAAGGCCAGCGCCTGGGTACCCTGACCATCCAGGCAGGAGATCAAATCATCAGCCAGCTGCCCTTGGTGGCCAAAAATGCCGTGCCGAGAATGGGCTATGGCGCAATCTGGGTGGAAATTATGAAACGGGCAGCTATGGCGGGGGGCGAAATGGACAGGTGACAATTGCGGTATTGGCTTGCGCCGATGGACAAAAAACCGCCCCGAACGGGGGCGGTTTTAGACTGTCGAAAATCCCCCACGGGGCTTTTCGACAGGTTTTTTGCAGTCTGCTGCGCGCATAATTTGTCCGCCCGTGGCGAACAAATTCCACACTTACAGCCTGATAAGTATTTTCGCCCAGGTACACGCCCCGATCGAAAATGGATTTCACTTTATTCGCCGCTACAGCGGCGAACTCTGCGAGGCACTTTTTTGACACGCCGTCCTTCTGTTAAGTAAAGGTACAAATGAACTAAAGAAATAGTTGTACATTGAAATGTGGAAAGGTTTACATAATTGCAACCTTAATTACCCCATCCAGCTTGTTTTCAAAGACTCGGTAGGCTTCTTCAATATCTTCCAGCTTGAATCGGTGGGTGATCAGCGGGGTGGTGTCGATTTTGCCCTGTTCGATGAGGCTGAGGATCTCGGCGCAGTCGCAGCCGTCTACACCGCCGGTTTTGAAGGTCAGGTTTTTGCCGTACATATCTGGCAGCGGCAGGGTCTGGGCTTCGTCGTAGAGAGCCACCACGGTGACGATGGCGTTGGGCCGGGCGCACTCCCAAGCAAGGCGGAAGGTGTTTTTAGCACCGGCTACTTCCAGCACCACATCCGCACCGCCGTGGTCGGAGTTTGCCAAAGTGAAGGCTTGGCATTCTTCCGGGGTGCAGGTCAGCACATTGGGGTAATGCTGGTGGACAAAGGCAAGGCGGGCGGGATCTTTTTCGCAGACGATGACCCGCTTGGGGTTTTTCAGCAGCACGCACATGAGGGTGCACAGACCCGTAGGGCCGGCACCGATGACCAGAACTGTGTCATCTTCCTTGATTTCGCTGATCCGAGCAGCCCAGAAGCCGGTGGCCAGCACATCGCCAACCAGCAGCGCCTGCTCGTCGGTAACGGAATCGGGAATTTTGTTCAGTCCCTGATCCGCATAGGGAACCCGGACGAACTCAGCCTGTCCACCATCAATGCGGCAGCCCAGTGCCCAGCCGCCATTGGGATCGGTACAGTTGTTCACAAAACCGTGCTGACAGAAGAAGCATTCGCCGCAATAGGTTTCCACATTTACTGTCACCCGATCCCCGGGCCGAACGGTGGTTACGGCAGAGCCCACTTCCTCCACCACGCCCACCATCTCGTGGCCAACCGTGATGCCGGGCACCGCCCGCGGTACAGAGCCGTGCTTGATATGCAGATCGCTGGTGCAGATAGACCCCAAAGTGACACGCACCACCGCATCCCGAGGATCCAAAAGAACCGGCTTGGGTTTGTCGATCAAGGCAAACTTTCCATGTTCGATGTAAGTTAAGGCTTTCATGGGATATACCTCCTAGTTGGTTTGCTTCTATTATAGCGCAAGAGAGGGGAAGGCGCAAATGGAGAATAGGGGAACGGTGTCGTTAAATTGTGGAGACCTTGCTGCACTGCTTGTAATACCTCTATGCATGCGGTGGAAGAATTGGTTCAGCCGTCTTATCTGTTTGCAGAGTCTGTGGACTACACCATGATTGATCGTGATGGAAACTGTAAACAGGCGGAATGCCGAGCCCATGATTTTCAGGGCGTTGTTCAGCGGTATGACCGGTTACCGCCTTTGCTGCCAGTAGATGCGATAAGAAATGGAAAGATTCTGGCGGCGCAGTCAACCTTGATGCAGGCCGAGGCTGTGTGGAAAACAGCAGAATACTGGTATCGCCAAGAACCTTATTACTTTGTGGATTGTACGGAAGGTTAAAGCAGCATAAGCAGCGGTTTCTGAGAAATGCGGTTGTCATTTCTTGGGGACCGCTGGTTTTATTTTTTAGGATAAGTTGCTACACAATGATAGTGTCATACTTACTTTTTTAGGCCTTGAAAATGTATGAATTGTACAAATATTAACTTGACTGCCATATAAAAATGTGTATATTATATAAATATATCTTTGGACTGCACAGCACTTGATGCTAGCCTGAAAGGAGTTCTCTATGAAAAAAGAAAAGCGATTCCATTGGTGGTACATACCCTTGATCCTGCTGGTGATTTTGCTGCTGTTGATTGGAGGTTTTCTGATTTATATGCGCTCTATGCTTGGCTGGCAGAATCTTGTGTCCATTAGCAGTAATTTCAATCTGGAACTGTCTGAAAATATGAAATCTTGGGTGGTTGGTGCAGATCAGCGGGATTACAGTACCTTACCGGAGGTTTTGAAAATGGAGGATGGGACACCGGTTACCACCACAGAGGCATTTGATGTTCGCCGGGATGAAATTCTTCGCCTTTTTTCTGAAAATGTGTACGGCCCGCTTCCTCAATCTGGATTTGACACGGCATTTGAGGTTTTGGAGGAAGGCACAGCCTTGGATGGGAAGGCAGTCCGTAAGCAGGTAAAAATTACAGTCTCTACGGAGAAAGGCAGTTCGGATGCGTTGCTGCTGCTATATCTGCCAGCTGATCAGGAAACCTCTGCGGTCGTTTTGGGACTGAACTTTAACGGAAACCATACCGTTTTGAATGATCCTGCTATTTTGCCGTCCTATGCTTGGGAAGGAGAGGAAAACGAACTAGAGGAGAAGCGTGGCGACAACGCAGAACGCTGGAATGTTGAAAACGCAATTTCCAGAGGTTATGCTGTTGCGACAATGTATTGCAATGACTTCGCACCGGATAATGCGGATACTTATAACAGCCGTGTTGTAGGCCTGTTTGATGAGCCGGAATTCAAAGCGGTTGGCGCTTGGGCCTTTGGCTTACTTCGGGGTGTGGATTATCTGGTGCAGGAAGATGCCATTGATGAGGAAAATATTGCTGTGATTGGCCATTCTCGGCTTGGAAAAGCAGCCATTTGGGCAACGGCGAATGATCCTCGCATTGCGGTTGTATTCTCTAACGACTCTGGTAATACTGGCGCTAGCCTAAGCAGAAGTAACCACGGGGAAACGGTAAAGTCCATCAACAGCTTCTTTAAGCACTGGTTTAGCAGCAAGTATGCTACCTACGGTAATAATGTCGACGCTCTGCCGGTAGATCAACATCTGCTGCTGGCGGCTATCGCACCAAGGAAGGTGTATGTGGCTTGCGCAGAAGGCGATTTGTGGGCAGATCCCCAAGGTGCATGGAACAGTCTGATGGCATCTCGTGAGGCTTACTTGCTCTACGATATGGAAGTTATCGACGATCAACTCCCTGCAGGATTGACGCAACCCGCTGCAGATGGCAGCAACTACATGACGGAGAGCATGGGATACCATTGCCGAAAAGGCTGGCATCAAGTCCTGAGTGAGGATTGGAAACATTATCTGGACTATATGGATCAATATGTGACAAAGCCATAAGAAAATGAGAAGGGACGGCAGTTGCCGTCCCTTCAGACCGTCGAGAAACCCCAGTTTTGCGTCAGGCGGAACTGGGGTTTTGAGC
>CAUWNA010000055.1:0-39668 GCA_963560135.1 uncultured Oscillospiraceae bacterium
TATCATAGATAACGGAAAAAACCTAGCTTTGTTGAGCTTTTTCGACAGTCTGAAAAGGGGCAGGAAAAATCCTGCCCCTTTTGCTATTCTATACAGTTCTGGCGATTTATACCACGGGAATCAGCAGCATCTGATTGGGGGCCGGGTCTTCGGTGAGGCCGTTGGCCTGGCGAATGGCCTCCACGGTGGACAGGCTCTCCTTGGCCAGCTCCCACAGCGGCTCCTGGCCCATGCGGCACAGAATCAGAGAGGGGCGGTCCGGGTCAGGCCTGCGTGGCTCTCCCAGGGTAATCCCGGCCACCATGGGCAGCTCCTGCCAGGAAAAGCCGGTGGTTTCCAGCGCCATCTCCTGGGAAACGGTCAGCGTGGAGCCCAGCTGCACCTGGGCATCCTCCAAAATCCCGGGAACTCCCAGCACCTGGGCCTGGTCGCTGGCAGGGAGCGTGCCCTCCCAGCGGCCGGAAGCCCCCTGCAAGCTGCCGTCCTCACCATAGTACAGCACCTGAACAGCAGCGGACAGGGCCAAATCCTCCTCCGGGCGGTGCTGTCGGGGGAAGTCCGGCCAGATGCAGACATCGGCGGCCAAATTTCCCTGAACCGGCAGCTCCTGACGGAGGGAAATGCTGTGCCGGCGGTTTTCCGACAGCACCGGCATCTTGACGCTTCGGTGTTCCAGAGTCAGCTCCCGGGTGGGGCTGTAGGCATCGGCCACCAGGTTCAGCTTTTCCCGGTCGGTAATCAGTACCTGGGCAGCCAGCCCGGCTTTCAGCCGCAGCCGCCCGTCCTCCAGCTCCAGCTCCAGGCTGGTGGGGAGGATGACCAGATCCGCCTGGGCCTCCGGGCTGTGCTCCTGTTCCAGCTGGGCGTATTGGGAGAAGGGGAGGGAAAAGTCCCAGTTATGGAGCTGCCCCTCGGTGCTGCGGTAGAGAACGTGCACCTGGGCATTGCCCCGGAACACCGCCTTCCCAGAGAGAACCTTCTTGTCCGTCACCGACGGGATCAGCCGGTAGTAGACCAGCTCCTGAAGGGCCGGGGCGGATTCCGGCAGGGTCAGCTCCTCGTCCAGGGAGAAGCTCTTTTCGGTCATCTCCTTGGGCAGGCGCACGGGACACTCCCGGCGCAGCAGCTGCACATCCGACGGAACCTGCTCCGGCTCCCAGCTGGCGGCTTCCATGGGGCAGAAGGCTTCCACCTGCACTCCCAGTCCGCCCCGGACCACCAGCTTCCGGGCAGATACCACCCGGGCATCCACAAACCGGCACAGGCAGTTTAAGCGCAGGCTGCCTTCCGGCTTTCCCTGGGGCAGGTCCCAGCGCAGGGTAAAGGGAATCCAGCCCTCCAGGCACCGGGCAGGGCTGCCGTCCTCCGGGGCGTAGAGCACCCACACCATCAGTCCGCCGTTGCAGCTGACCTCCTCGGCCTGCCACTGCTTGCCCCGCAGCAGGGGTTGTCCCCAGGCCCCCAGCACCTGGCCGATGTCCGGCATTCCGTCTGGCAGGGAAATCTGCTGGGTCTGCTCACTGGTGTGGATTTCCCGGAGCACCGGCTCCATACAGCTGTGCAGCCGGGTTTCAAAAGTCACATCCACCGTTCGTCACTCCTTCGCAAAATTGGCTTCCCATTGGGTCACCACAGCCTATGCCTGACAGGCGGTGGATATGCCTACCGCCGCCGGGCGGTGACCACACCCAGCGCCACCAGGCCCAACCCGCCGCCGCAGCACAGCAGCCAGCTTTCCAGGCAGTGGCCCAGAATCATGCCCAGCCCCAGCATCATCAGGCACAGACCGTACATCTGATTTTTCCGGCACATAAAAACACCCCCTGCACAGCTTATGCAGGGGGTGCTGGGCAATATTTGACGAAAATCAGCCGCCTAAGTAGGCTTTCTTCACGGCATCGGAGCTGGCAAGCTCTGCGCCTGTGCCGCTGAGGGTGATCTTACCCGTTTCCAGCACATAGGCCCGGTCCGCAATTTGCAGAGCCTTCCGGGCATTCTGCTCCACCAGCAAAATGGTGGTGCCGGCCTTGTGTAGCTCCTTGATGATGTCAAAAATCTGATCCACCAGAATGGGCGCCAGACCCATGGACGGCTCATCCAGCATCATCAGCTTGGGGTGGCTCATCAATGCCCGGGACATGGCCAGCATCTGCTGCTCGCCGCCGGAGAGGGTACCGGCCACCTGTTTGCGCCGCTCCTTCAGCCGGGGGAAGTAATCGAACACCATGTCCAAATCCTGTTGAGAGACTTCTTTGTTGACATAAGCGCCCATTTCCAGATTCTCCTGCACGCTCATTTGCAGGAAAATTCGCCGTCCCTCCGGCACGTGGGCCAGACCTGTGCGCAGGAGCTTGTAGGCTTCTACATGGGTGATGTCCTGGCCGCAGAAGTTGATGGAGCCGCTGCGGGGGTGCATCAGGCCGGAGACGGTTTTCAAAATGGTGCTCTTGCCGGCGCCGTTGGCTCCAATCAGGGCCACGATTTCCCCCTCGCCCACCTCGAAGCTGACACCCTTGATGGCGTGGATGGCACCGTAGTAGACGTGCATATCCTCAATTTTCAGCATCCGGCTTCCTCCTCTCTGCCCAGGTATGCCTCAATCACCGCCGGGTTGGAGCGGACCTCCTCCGGGGTGCCCTTGGCGATGATGCGGCCGTAGTTCACCACGGCGATGGCTTCGCACACGTTCATCACCAGATTCATGTCGTGCTCAATCAGGAAGATGGCAATGTGGAAGGTATCCCGGATGCGGCGAATTTGGTGCATCAGCTCCGTTGTTTCGCTGGGGTTCATACCGGCGGCAGGCTCATCCAGCAAAATGATGGAGGGGTCTGTGGCCAGCGCCCGGACGATTTCCAGCCGCCGCTGGACACCGTAGGGGAGACTGCCGGCCTTCTTGTCGGACACGTCTGCCATATCCATAAATTCCAGCAGCTCCATGGCCCGCTGGTTGGCCTGCTTTTCCGCCTTGTAATAGCCGGGCAGGTGAAGCACCGAGGAGACGAAGGGGCACTTCATGCTGTTGTGCAGGCCCACCTTTACGTTGTCCAGAGCGCTCATGTCGGTAAACAGACGGATGTTCTGGAAGGTACGGGCGATGCCCAGACGGTTGACCTTGTGGGTGGGCATGCCCTTGATGTCGATGCCGTTGATCAGCACCGAGCCGCGGGTTGGCTGATAAACGCCGGTGAGCAGGTTGAAAATGGTGGTCTTACCGGCACCGTTGGGGCCGATGAGACCGGAAATTTCGGTGGGGCCGATGGTGATGTTAAAGCTGTCCACCGCCGTCAGGCCGCCAAAGTCGATGCCTAAGTTTCGCACGTCCAGTACCGGCAGCTTATCCAAGTCCTCCTCCCGGAGCAGGTTATAGGTGGGGATTTTCAGCATTTTTCTGCTGTATTCATTCATGGCTGCCCACCTCCTTCGTCTTTTTCTTAAACAGGCCCATCACCTTGTCGGTGAACATGGCAATGGCCTCCTGCACCTTGGGGGACCAGGTGCACAGCATAACCAGAATCAGCACCACGGCGTATAGAATCATGCGGTAGTCCTGTAAGCCCCGCAGCGCCTCCGGCAGCACATACAGCAGAGCGGCGGAAATCACGCTGCCAAGAATGTTGCCCATGCCGCCCAGAACCACAAACACCAGAATGTTGATGGAGGTGTTGAAGTTGAACTTGCTGGCGGTGATGGAGGAGTAGTTCAGCCCGAACAGCGCACCGGCCATGCCGGCCAGAAATGCGGACACCACGAATGCCTTCATCCGAAAAGCGGTGACGTTGATGCCCACGGATTCGGCAGCGATGCGGTTATCCCGCAGGGCCTTGATGGCCCGGCCTTCCTTGGAGTTGATGAGGTTCAGCACCACAAACAGGGTGATCAGAACCAGCACGAAGCCCATGGTGAAGGTGGCCAGCTTCTGCACGCCGGTGGCGCCCAGGGGGCCGTTGAGGATGTACTTGCCGCCGGAAGCCAGCTTCATCTTGGTGGTGGACACCGCCAGGTGGAAGCCATCCTCGTCAATACCGGCGTAGGTGTTGCCGATGATGTTTTTCATGATTTCGCCAAAGGCCAGGGTCACAATGGCCAGATAGTCACCCCGCAGCCGCAGCACCGGGATGCCGATGACAAATCCCACCAGACCGGCCAGCACGCCGCCGCCGAGCATGGCGCACAGCAGCCGCAGGGTGTCGTTGGGGATGCGCTCTTTCAGCACGGCGGCCAGGACGATGCCGCAGAAAGCACCGATGCCCATAAATCCGGCATGGCCCAGGCTCAGCTCACCGCACACGCCCACCAGAAGGTTCAGCGACACCGCCAGGGAGATGTACACGCAGATGGGAACCAGAAAGCCCCGGACGGAGCTGCCCAGCATGCCCATGGAATTGAGACTTTGCATCACCACAAAGGCCACAACCACGATCAGGTAGGTCAGGGCGTTGGTGCGGGTATTTTTGTTGTTCAGAATCGTCTTCATAAAACCACCTCACACCTTTTCCTGGACCTGCTTGCCCAGCAGACCCGCAGGCTTCACCAGCAGAATGATAATCAGCACGGAGAACACGATGGCATCAGAGAACTGGGTGGACAGATACGCCTTGGAGAAGGTCTCGATAATGCCCAGCAGCACGCCGCCCAGCATTGCGCCGGGGATGGAGCCGATGCCGCCGAACACCGCAGCGGTAAACGCCCGGATGCCCGGCATGGAGCCGGTGGTGGGAGTCAGTGTAGGCACGGTGGAGCACAGCAGCACACCGGCCACAGCCGCCAGGGCAGAGCCAATGGCAAAGGTCATGGAAATGGTGCGGTTGACGTTGATGCCCATAAGCTGGGCGGCATCCTGGTCCTCAGACACAGCCCGCATGGCCTTGCCGGTGCGGGTCTTGCCGGTAAACAAAGTCAGTCCAACCATGACAAGAGCCGATACACCAACGGTCAGAAGCACCTCACCGGTGATGACCAGCTGACCATCCATTAGGACGATGGGGGGCATATTCACCACGCTGGTGAAGTTTTTTGCATTGGAGGTCCAAATCAGCTGGGCGGCATTTTGCAGGAAGTAGCTGACACCGATGGCGGTAATCAGCACCGCCAGGCTGGTGGTGCCCCGCAGGGGCTTGTAGGCCAGGCCCTCAATGACGATGCCCAGAACCATGCAAACCGCCATGGCAGCCACCACCGACACAATAGCCGGCAGCCCCAGATAATTGGTGACGCAGAAGGATATGTATGCACCTACCATAATAATATCGCCGTGAGCGAAGTTCAGCATCTTGGCGATGCCGTAGACCATGGTATAGCCCAGGGCAATGATGGCATACACCGCACCGATGCTGATGCCGTTGATCAGATACTGTAAAACCTGCATAAGCCAACCTCTCTTCTTCGATTTGAATCGACAGCCTAGGATAGCAGCAGCGGCACTGCCGCTGGCCTAGACTGTCGGGGAAATATGGTTGGGGATGGGAAGGGGCATCCTTCCCATCCCGAATGTATTACGCCATGGGGACGTAAACGCCGTCAGTGACCACAACAGCTGCGGGAGCCTTGGAAATCATGCCGTTTTCATCCCAGCTCATTCCCTTGCCGGTAAGCCCGTCGAAGGTCATGCTCTGGAACTGCTGGCACAGCTTGGCACATGCTTCCTGGGGATCGGTGCTGCCGTCAACACCGGCGGCCACGCAGGCATCATACAGCGCATAGATTACATCATAGCCGTCAGCAGCAAACTGGTTGGGCACCAGACCGTCGTTGTTGGCCTTGAACTGCTTTACAAAGGCGACGGTACGCTCGTCGGTGGCGTTGGCATCGAAGGGGGTCATCAGAACCAGGCCCTCGGCCAGCTCGTGGTTGAAGCCCTCCACGGTGAGGATGCCATCCATACCGTCACAGCCAAAGAAGGTGGGCTTGTAGCCAATGCTGTTGGCGTAGGTCAGAACCCGGGAAGCTTCTGCGTAATAGAAGGGCAGGAACACCAGGTCGCAGCCGGCATCCTTGCACTTGGTCACCTGGGTGGACAGGTCAGCCTTGTTGTCGGCGGTGAAGGCTGCATCGGAAACGGCCACATTCAGGCTCAGCTCCTGGGCCTTGGCCAGAAAGCCCTCGGCAATGCCGGAGGAGTAGGCATCGGAGGAGTCATAGATCATGCCGATGGTGGCATCGGGCCACTTCTGGGCCATCAGCTCAGCGGCGGAGGCACCTTGGTTGGGATCGGTGAAGCACATCTGATGGACGTTGGTGCCGGTCATGGCCACATCCACGGCAGAGGCGGAGGGGGTCAGCATGAAAATTCCATCATTGGCGGTTTCGGCAGCCAGGGTCAGGGAGGAGCCGGTGGTGGTAGCGCCGGCAAAGAGCTGCATGCCCCAATCCTTCAGCGTGTTGTAGGCGGCTACGGCCTTATCGGAAACATCTGCTTCGTCATCCTCTGCACGGAAGTCAATCTGCAGGCCGCCCTTGGCGTTGATTTCATCCACGGCCACCTGCATGCCGCCACGGACGGCAATGCCGTAAGCAGATGCATCCCCTGTCAGCGGGCCGGTCATGCCGATTTTCAGGGCTGCGCCGCTGGTCTGGGCAGAGGAGCCGCTGTTTGCCGCCTGGGTTTCGGCCTTGGCATCGGAGGCGCCGCAGCCGGCCAGCATACCGGCAACCATGGTCACGGTCATCAGTGTTGCAAATAACTTTTTCATACGTCATTCTCCTTTTCTCACTTGCTTATAAAAAAGCGGCTGCACAGTTCTATGCAGCCGCTTCTTCATACATACAGAATCCCCGGCATTTGTCTACTGGATAATTCGCAGCAGAGCTAGGCAAATGGACACTGCCAAAATCAGGGCAGCGTCAATACGGGGCAGAATCCGGGCGGCATCCGCCGCAGCGAAAGACTGTACGCTGGAGAAAATCATTTGCGTTTTCATAGCGGATGCCTCCTTGAAGAATCTGACAGTATTGTATCTCGCACAAGGACATTTGTCAACGAAGAAAATACCACAGATTGCGGCCATATTTTGTTCATTTTTTGTCTACTGTGCACAAACAAGTGTCCATATAGGAGTGGGCAGCCAGTAGAGCAAAAGCCCCTGTACCTGAAAAGGGGTCCTTTCGGGTACAGGGGGCTTTCTGGTAATTATCTATTCAGGAATGCAAAAAGATACGGGATACACCTGGATGTCCCGGTAATTGCGCTGCAAGGGCCGCAGGTCCTCCTTGTTGTACATATCCTGAATTTTGAAATAGAGAAGATACTCGCCGGGGGCCAGGGTACCATACACCTGGGAGAGGGGGACGGTCAGGGTGGTTTCACCGCCCATGTTCAGCATAGCAGGCTCCGGGAGGGGGTAACTGCTGTCCAAAGGCGATACGATCTGCTCCTCCTCAGAACCGGGCTGTTTGCGGAACAGGGAAAAGTCGTAAACGGCCAGGCTGCCCACCTGCTGTCCGCCGGACTGGGTGCAGGTCACGCTGAGGGTCTCCTGGGAAAGGTCTTCCAAACGCAGGCGCAGTCCCCAGGATTCATAGTCGATGGGCTCGCCGGTTTCCTCGTCCATGTAGAAAAAATGAGGGGTCAGCCCGGTTTTGCACAGGGCAAATTCGGCGATTTGCTCCTGCTTCCCCTTGGGCGTTTCGTACAGGTCGTAGATGCACAGCAAATCGAAGTCAGGATAGCGGTAGACGAACCGGGCCAAGCCCTGGTCGGAGCGGCTGTCCTCCTGGCAAATCCCCTGGCGTGCATCCTGCCGCACCTGTGCAATCAGCGCATCCAGGGTCAGGCGCTGCTCAGAGAGGGCCTGTTCCAGGGGCATGGTGCGCCCGTTCAGGGTCACGGTGACATCCTGAACACCGTAATAGGTCAGGTGCTGAAAGCCCTGCTGGGCTGCATCCAGGGGAATGGTAAGAAATTGGGATTCTCCATCCACGGAGGATGCCTGAATACGAACCGGGGCAGCCTCCTCGCCGCCCCTGGGGGCCACCAGCCAGCCAAGGAAGAACCCGGAAACACCAAGTGCCAGGCCAAGGAGAATGGAATACAGTGGTTTTCGTAACATCATGTTTGTTCAGCTCCTTCTAAAATAGTTTCATATCCCACAGCAAAGCAAACGCGCTCAATGCAGCAGCCGGCCGGCACAGGTGTGTCAGCCGTTTACCACGTTCTGAGGATGCCCTGCCAGGTAGGAACGGATGTTTTCCACCACGCAGTCCAGCAGACGCTGGCGACTCTCCACCGGCGCCCAGGCGATGTGGGGCGTGATGATACAGTTTTTGCAGGACAGCAGGGGATTGTCCGGGGTCATCGGCTCCTGGGACACCACGTCCACCGCAGCGCCCCGGAGCTTTCCGTCGTTCAGGGCCTGGGCCAGGGCGGATTCCTCCACCAGAGCGCCCCGGGCGGTGTTGATGAGCATAGCGCCGTCCTTCATTTTCGCAATGGTTTCCCGGTTGATCAGGTGCTGGGTTTCGGGGAACAGGGGACAGTGGAGACTGAGAATGTCACTGCGTTCCAGCAGGGTGTCCAGCTCCACATAAGGCTCACCGCTAAGGCTGCGCCGGGGATGATACGCCAGCACCTCCATGCCAAAGGCACGGGCAAGAGCGCCCACCGCCTGGCCAATGCGGCCGTAGCCGATGATGCCCAGGGTTTTCCCGGCCAGCTCCATCTGGGGGGTGAGCCAGTAGCAGAAGGTTTCACTGCGGCACCAATCTCCCTGGTGGACGGAGTGGTTGTGCAGTCCCACCCGGTGGCACAGCTCCAAAATCAGCGCCATGGTAAACTGGGCCACGGCGGCAGTGCCGTAGGCGGGGACGTTGGTCACAGGAATGCCCCGCTGGGCACAGGCTTGGCAGTCCACCACATTGTAACCGGTGGCAAGAACGCAGATCAACCGAATGCTGGGGCAGGCATCCAGGATTTCCCGGGTAATGGGCACCTTGTTCACCAGAACGATTTCGCTGCTGCCGATGCGGGCAATGGCCTGCGCCGGGGTGTCGGTGTGTTGGTAGACGGTGACGGAGCCAAACTCCTCCAAGCAGGCATAGGAAAGGTCGCCGGGATTCAGGCCACGGCCGTCTAAAACCACGATTTTCATAACAGATTCCTCCTTCCGCTTGCAAAGCGGGTGATTTTTTGGTAGGATAGGGGAAAGACAAAGGATGGTGTGCCATGGAAGTGCTGTATTTGGATGAGGATATTTTGGTGTGCATCAAGCCGCCCCGGGTGCTGTCCACCGATGAGCCGGGGGGCGTGCCGGAGCTGGCCCGTCAGGAGTTGGGCCAGCCGCAGGCGGATGTGCGCACAGTGCATCGGCTGGACCGGGTGGTCAGTGGCGTGATGGTGCTGGCCAGGTCTGCCCAGGCGGCCTCAGAGCTGTCCCGGCAGATTCGGGAGGGCAGCTTTCAGAAGGAATATATGGCGGTGATCCACGGCAGCCCGGCGCAGGACCAGGGCCAGCTGCGGGACCTATTGTACCGGGACAAAGCCCGGCGGATGACCATGGTGGCCCAGGAACCGGGGAAGGGTGTCCAGGAGGCGCTGCTGGACTACCAAGTTCTGGGCCGCAGGGAGGGCCTGTCCCTGGTGAAAATCCGCCTGCACACCGGGCGCACCCACCAGATTCGAGTCCAGTTTGCCAGCCGGGGAATGCCCCTGGTGGGGGAGCGGAAGTACAGCACTCTGGAAGATGATTGCCAGATTGCCCTGTGGTCTCACGCATTGGGATTTGTGCACCCAACCACCGGCAAACCGATGTCCATACGCAAGCAGCCGCCCCGGGAATATCCCTGGGAGTTGTTTTGATTATACCACGAAAATCCCCTGCTGTACAGGGGGAGAAAGGACGATGTTATGGCCCACTATGATTTTTTTCAAAACCGGGAATGTGAGTATTTTCCCTGCCACAAGAATGCAGACCCGGAGATGTTCAGCTGCCTGTTCTGCTACTGCCCGCTGTACTGCTTAGGAGAGCACTGCGGTGGTGATTTCCGCTATACTGCCAATGGCATCAAGGACTGCACCAACTGCCTGCGCCCCCACCAGCGGGAGAATTATACGGCGATTCAGAAGCAAATGCGCCAGGTGCTGGAATTGGTTCGCAAGAAGCCAGAGGAGACGTAAATAACAACGAAACTGGATATGTAAAATTGGAGCAAGAACAGGCGGAAGATGCCTGTATCTTGCTCCAATGTTGTTTTGGTAGGAGGTATTATCGGCTTGGTGAATTGCGTGATGACACAGGGAATACGGCAGGATGGTTAGACCAATGCGGCACCCAATGCACGGCACGCAGCAATGGCTACGTCGTCGGGAGCTTCGTTGCAGATGACACTGTTGCAGACCAGTGCAGCACCGTCATCCTTGCAGCGGGATTCCCAGCTGGTCATCCATTCTCCGTCGCCCCAGCCATAGGAACCAAACAGAGCCAAATCCTTTCCTCGCAGTTCGCCTTCGCAAGCGGTGAACATGGGTTCAAACTCGTTTTCTTCCAGCTGTTCTACACCCATGGAGGGGCAGCCGAAGGCAAGAGCATCAAATTCGCCGACTTGGGTGGCTGAGAACTCGGCGGCGGGGATTACCGATACTTCAGCGCCACTGCCTTTGACACCTTCCGCAACAGCCATAGCCATGGCCTCGGTGTTGCCGGTGCCGCTCCAATAAACAACTGCAATTTTCTTCATAAACGTATCAACCTTTCCTGAAATGATTTTATGGTAGAAACACGGAGCAGCACATCAGTGCAGCCCAATGAATTCCCTGGAAATCGTGCGAGTTCACAGAGAACAACGCTGTAATTTATGCGGTTAGCATATGCTAACTAATAGGCCAAATAAAACAGGCTGAATGCCTGCGATTAGCATATGCTAACTGAATGAGGTGATTATACACAAAATGGAAAGATTTGTCAATACACAGAAAGCACTTTTTTCCAAGCGCTTCCATAGGAAAAACAAGCAGGAGAGAAGCCAACAAAGGGCATGCTCTCCTGCTTGTTTTTATAGTGGCTGTACATCCAGTACTTGGAGGTGGTTTTCTTCTACGGTAAAGCGAATGTCATAACCGGCAAAGCTTAGACCATAGACACGGCCAGGGGTGCGTTGATAAGAGGGGCGGGGATCGTGGGACAGGACCGCAGCAGCAGCTTCTTGCTTTCCCGCAGGAAGACGATTTAGAAGATTTGGTGGGAAATCCACGGACAAGAGAAAGTCTCCGGCGCTGTCAGTGAAACCGCCGGTTGCTTCAGGGTGGCAGTCTGCGTAGGGAATGTAGGGCTTGATGTCGAAGATGGGGGTGCCGTCCAGAAGATCAGCGCCGCCTACATGGAGCACCGTGCCCACGTCCGGGGTGGTCTCCACCCCCAGCAGCCGGACACAGGACAGCCCTAAATTATTGGGCCGGAAAGGGGATCTGGTGGCGAATACGCCCATACGGGTGTTGCCTCCAAGCCGAGGCGGCCGGACGGTCGGGGACCAATCCTGGCGGACAGCTTCGGAAAACTGCCAAATCAGCCACAGGTGCGTAAAATCTTCAATACCCCGCAGAGCATCGGCATTGCGATACGCCGGTTCAAAGACAATGGTGGATTCCAGCTGCTGCACCAGGCCGCTTTGGCGGGGAATGCCGAACTTGCTGGAAAAATCACTGTGCATACGGGCGATGGGGTGAATGGTGATATCCATGCTCAAGCCCTCACATTCCGCAGGCAGAAGCTGCCTGCAAAGATGGCCGCCAAAATCAGGCTGATGGCTGCTCCGGCGGAGCAGCCTAAGTAGTACGATACGGTCAATCCGCCCACACCGGCGACTAGCGCAAAAATGACACTCCACAGATGGTACTGCCGCAGATTCCGGGAAATGTTCCGGGAAGCGGCCCCGGGGAGCACCAGCAGGGAGTTGAGAATCAACAGGCCTACGCTGGAAATGCTCAGCGTCACCACCACGGCGATGGCCACCACAAACAAGGTCTGGGACAGCCCCACCCGGATGCCCCGGGAGGCGGCCAGCTGGGGGTGGATGGTGGTAAGGGTCAGCCGATTGGCGCACAGCCACCAGAACAGCACCACCGCTGCCAGCACCACCGCCAGCATGGCGATTTCCTGGGGGGTGACGGAGAGAATGTCACCGATGAGATAGGTGTTGTATTTGGTGAAGCTGCCGCCGTTGATGGTGGCGGCAAAGATGCCCAGCGCCACGGCGGTGCTGGAGAAAACGCCGATCAAGGTATCCGCTGCCTGGTTGGAGCGGCTGCGGACGAAGGAGAACAGCAGGGCAAAGGCCACGCTGAACAGCACCGCCGCCCAAGTAGGGGCAGTCAGGCCGCAGATGGCGCCGATGGCGATGCCGGTAAAGGCGGAGTGGCCCAGGGCGTCAGAGAAAAAGCTCATCCGCCCGGTGACAATCATGGTGGATAGCAGACCGAACAGGGGAGCCATCAGCAGCAGCGCCAGCAATGCGTTTTTCATAAAGTTCCAGTGCAGCATTTCAATGGGCAGGGCATCCCACATGGCATACCAAAGGCTCATAAGCAACCTCCTTTCAGATGGAAGGCCTCCCGGAACTCCGGGGAGGATAGGACGGCAGTTGGCTCTCCTTGGATGCGCACCTGGCGGTCGATGAGCACAACGTGGTCAGCGTACCGGGGCAGTATGGAGAAGTCATGGGAGGTCATCAAAATAGACAAATCATAGGTCTTCCGAATTTCATCCAGCATGTCCATCAGGGTTTCCATGCCCTCAACGTCTACACCGGACAGGGGCTCGTCCAAAATCAGAATATTGGGCAGAGGTTCCAGAGCCAGAGCCAGCAGCACCCGCTGCAATTCTCCGCCGGAGAGGGTGCCCACCCGCTTGTGAATCAAGCTCTCGCCGTGGACCCGGGACAGGCACTCCCGGACAGTTTGGGTCATGTCTTTTCCCAGTCCCAGAAATGCCGGCCGCTTGCTCATGCAGCAGGCGAACAGGTCAGCCACCGTTACCGGATCGCTGGGGTCGAAGGCAGGGCTCTGGGGTACATAGCCGATGCGAGGCTTTTTGCTACGCTGCCCAGCTTCGGAAAAAGCGATGACACCTTGATAATCCCGCTGGCCCAGAACAGCCTTGAGGAAGGTGGATTTTCCGGCGCCGTTGGGGCCAATCAGGGCCACCATCTGGCCGCAGTGGACATGCAGATTGATGTCATGGAGAATTTCCTCTCCACCGATGCGCACGGACAAATGCTCCACCCGCAGACAGCAGGAGTGGCTGCAAGTGCCGCCGTGTTGTTCCAGTTTCATCCCAAGGCCTCCTTAATGGTGTCGATGTTGTGGTACATGGCGGTGAAATAGCTGTCGCCAGCCATGGCCATGTCCAGGGCATAGCAGCCGCAGCCGGTCTCCCGGGACAGAATCCCGGCGGAGGCGGTGCTGCCGCTTCTCTCTGTGAAAATTGCCGGAACGTGATGCTGTTTAACCATGCCAATCAAGTGGATCAGGTCTTTGGCAGAGGTTTCACTGCCGGCTTCTTCCTCCACGGCTTCCAGAATGTTCAGCTGAAAAGCCTGAGCAAAATAGCCAAAGCCGTCGTGGAAGGTGATCAGCTCCCGGCTGCGCAGCTGAGCCAATTGTTCTTCGCCGTAGGCTGCCAGCACGTCCAAATCGCCCAGCAGAGTATCCAGGTTTTCTTGGAATTGGGGGGCATATTCCGGATAACGCTGGCTGAATCCGGCGGCAATATTGCGAGCCATTTGGGCAGCGTTCTCGGGGCTGAGCCAGATATGGGGATCGTGGTCGTGGTGGTGGCCCTCGTGGTCTTGGGCGTGGCAATGCTCGTGAGATTCCAGCAGCGTGATGTTTTGAGAGGCATCCAAGGTTTTTTCCTCTGGCAGAACATCCCCCAGAAAGTCCTCCAATCCGGCACCGGAAATGACCACAACTTCGGCGGCTTGGATGGCCTTGACCTGCTGAACTTTCAGAGAATAGTCATGCAGGCAGCTGACCTGCTCGGTTACCAGGCGCGTGACGGTAAGCGGAGTCCCTTGGCACAGGCGGGTGGAAAACTCATACACCGGCAGTGTGGTGGCGGCGACGGGGGCATGGGGCTGGGAAGTGCAGCCGGTGAGCAGCAGCGACAGCAGCAAAATGATTGAGCGTTTTTTCATAAATACCAACCTATCTATACGGGTAAGGGGTGTTTGCGTACATCTTTAGCATAGCACATTTGTCAATATGGGAATAGAAAAAGGAGCCCTTTCGGCTCCTTCTTCTATGTACGCAGTATGGGAATTAGTGGTTCTCCTTCCACTCCTTCACCTTGGTCTTGGCCAGGCGCTGGATATCCTCAGTGGGATACTTGGAAGTCTCGCCGCCGATGCCATACAGGAAGTACAGCCCTTCGGGAGTCTGGTACAGATCCTCCTCGTAACCGGCAGGATCGCCCAGAGCGCCGCAAGTGAACTTCTGAACCAGGGTAGCCGTGGCGGTGTCATACTCCTTTTTGCAGATGATCTTCTTCATGGAATGAACCTCCTTTCGTAATATTTCTATCGCTCGAAAGATAATTATACACCATTTTGTCAGGAAATCAAGAGCTAAAACAGAAAAGTTCCAACATTTTCAAAAAGATTGGACGAAGAATCAATATCATCCCGGGTGCGCTTCGGGAGAACCTGTACAGGTTGCACAAACTCTATGTCGCCTATTGTCACATCCTAGGGTTGTCAAAGGCGTGGCTGCGTGGTATTATGTGGGGAAAAGGAGGTGGCCAAATGCGGGATTTTCCATTTTTTACCACAGAATATGGGGTGGCCAGCCTGATTCTGCGGGAAGTTCCCTACCGAGAGGAGGCCTATATCCACATCCAGCAGGCCCAGCCGGAGCACTTGGCGGAGCATATTCAGCAGTGCCGGGACTTCTGCCGGGCAGTGGGCGCTGAACACATCTATATTAAGGAGTATCCGGGATTGCCCCAGCTTCCGCTGCATACCCAGATGGTGCAGATGAGCGGCACGGCTTGGGTGGATTTGGAAAAGCTCTGCGCCCTATTTCCTGTGACCGAAGCGACTGTGGGCCGGTGGCGTGCTTACCACAACCGGCGAATGGCCGGGGTGGACAACGCCGCAACCCTGGAAGCCCGGGAGGAAGGGAAGATTTTAGAAAGCGGCGGAGCCTACTTTGTCCACCAAGATGGGCAGCTGCTGGGCATTGGCTGGCTGGAGGATACCAAGCTGCTGACGGTAGCGGCGGAACCTGGACAGGGAGAGCGGGTGATGCACAGCCTGATGTCCCTGGTAGAGGGAGCGCAGATGATGCTGGAGGTAGCCTCTACAAACAAACGGGCGCTGGCGCTGTACCAGCGGCTTGGATTTGTGACAACACGCCCCTTGGACAGCTGGTACTGCCTGGATTGAAAAGATGTTCAGGAAAAATACTTGACAACGGCTTGGGGCTGTGCTATAATGCCCCAGGGTCAAGGGAAATGCCTTGACACAAGGAGGCTTTGGATGGATGCGCTGGAGATGTCCCTGCTGCTGGACTACTATGGCGGAATGCTAACCGATAAACAGCGGGATTGCTTCGATATGCGCTACAACCAGGACCTGTCGCTGGGAGAGATTGGCGAAGCTTTGGGGGTTAGCCGCCAGGCTGTGTGCGACAACCTTTCCCGGACGGAAGCGCTGCTGCGGCGCATGGAGCAGAATATCGGCTGCGTTCAGCGGGACCGGCAGGTGCGCCGGACGGCCCAGGCTATTTTGGAGGCCTGTGGAAAGCTGGAACAGCATTCGGATTCCCAGGTATCGGACCTGGCCCGGCAGATTGCTGCCGAAGCCCTGTCACTGAAGGAGTAAACCCATGGCATTTGAAGGCTTAACTGAAAAAATTTCTGCCACCTTCAAAAAGCTTCGAGGCAAAGGCCGCCTGAAAGAGGCCGATGTGAAGGAGGCAATGCGGGAGATCCGCATGGCACTGCTGGAAGCAGACGTGAGCTACAAGGTGGTTAAGGACTTCACCAAGTCTGTCACCGAGCGCTGCGTTGGCTCTGACGTGCTGGAATCGCTGACCCCGGCGCAGATGATTGTAAAAATCGTCAACGAAGAGCTGTGCAAGCTCATGGGCAGCGACACCAAACATATTAACATCAACCCCAACGGCCCCACCGTGGTAATGCTGGTGGGTCTCCAGGGTGCAGGTAAAACCACCAACGGTTCCAAGTTGGCTGGCTTGCAGAAGCGCCAGGGCCGGAACCCGTTGCTGGTGGCCTGTGATATCTATCGCCCCGCAGCTATCGCACAGCTGAAGGTCTGCGGAGAAAAGCTGGGTATCCCGGTGTTTGAAAAGGGCACCCAAGACCCGGTTCAGACTGCCAAAGAGGCGCTGCTTTACGCCCGTCAGCGTGGCTATGACATGGTATTTTTGGATACCGCCGGCCGGCTCCACGTGGACGAGGCACTGATGAATGAGCTGAAAAATATCAAAGCTGCCGTAAAGCCCGACGAAATCATGCTGGTTGTGGATGCCATGACCGGTCAGGATGCGGTGAACGCCGCCCAGAGCTTTAACGAGTGGCTGGATATTGACTCTGTGATGCTTTCCAAGCTGGATGGCGATGCCAGAGGCGGTGCGGCCCTGTCCGTGCGTGCCATTACCGGCAAGCCCATCAAGTTCGCTGGTGTAGGCGAAAAGCTGGAGGACATTGAGCCGTTCCATCCCGATCGTATGGCCAGCCGCATTCTGGGCATGGGCGATGTGCTCAGTCTGATTGAGAAGGCGGAGAAGGCTTACGATGCCAAAAAGGCTGCCGAGATGGAGCAGAAGCTGAAAACCAACCGCTTTACCCTGCAGGATTTCTACGACCAGATGGTGCAGATGAAGTCCATGGGCTCTATGGAGGATATTTTGGCCCAGATGCCCGGCGGTGCCGGACTGAAGGGTGTGAAGCTGGATGAGAAGGCCATGGCCCATACCGAGGCCATCATTCTGTCCATGACCCCCAAGGAACGGGAAAAGCCGGAAATCATCGGTGCCAGCCGGAAGAAGCGGATTGCCGCAGGTGCCGGCGTGCGGGTGGAGGATGTGAACAAGCTGCTCAAATCCTTCGAGCAGATGCGTAAGCTGATTCGCCAGTTCTCCGGTCCGGGTGCCGGAAAGAAGATGAAGCGCCTGCGTGGTATGGGCGGATTCGGCGGGGGATTCCCCGGATTTTAAGTTGGTTCGCTGAAAGCAAGTTGCTTTGCGATATAGATTCTGAATATTTTTTGGAGGTGAAACTCTCATGGTTAAGATCAGACTGAGAAGAATGGGCGCTAAGAAGGCTCCTTACTACCGTATCGTGGTTGCTGACTCCCGTTCTCCCCGTGATGGCCGCTGCATCGAGGAGATTGGTTCCTACAATCCCCTGACCCAGCCCGCTACCATCACTGTGGACGTGGAGAAGGCCCAGAACTGGATCAAGAACGGCGCTCAGCCCACCGACACCGTTCGTGGCCTGCTGAAGACTGCTGGCGTGCTGTAAGCTCCAAAGGAGAAGCCCACTATGAAAGAACTTTTGCTGTACATGGCAAAAAATCTGGTGGATGATCCCGAGGCAGTCACTGTTACCGAACTCCAGGAAGAGGACGGCAAGGTGCTGGAGCTGCGTGTCGCCGAGGGCGACATGGGCAAGGTGATCGGCCGCCAGGGACGGATTGCGAAAGAAATCCGTACCATCATCAAGACTGTTGCCCAGCGCACAGGCGAGAAGGTCACGGTCGAGATCGTGGATTAAACGAGGATGCGTGGCGTAAGCCACGCATTTTTCGGTCATTTCCGGGGTCGTATGCTGTTTTTTCATAGCAACCCTGTGGAAAAACAGGATAGGATTCCAATTAACTAGGATACGAGGTGTATGGACTATGAAGCTTCCGTTTATTGAAGCCGGAGAAATTGTCACCACCCATGGCGTGCGTGGGGAAGTGAAGGTGCTGTGCTGGCTGGATGATCCCGAAATGCTGACGGATTTTGACCGCTGCCGCATTGACGGCAAGGCATATACAATGGAACAGGTCCGGGTGCAGAAAACCTGCAACCTGGTAAAGCTGGAAGGCGTGGACACCATGGAGGATGCCCAGGCCCTGCGGGGCAAGACCCTGGAGCTGTACCGGGAGGACATTGACCCGGATGTGATTTTCGCCGCCGAGCTGGTGGGGGTGGAGGTCTTTGCGGATGGGGAATCCATCGGCAAAATCGCCGAGGTGCTGGACTATCCCGGCAACAGCGTGTATGTGGTCAAGGGAGCGCACGAATACATGATCCCGGCGGTGAACCAGTTCATCCTTTCCACGGATTTGGAGCAAAATACGATGCAGGTGAAGCTGCTGGAGGGAATGCGCAGCGATGAGGATTGACATTCTGACCCTCTTCCCGGAAACTCTGGGGGATGTGCTGTCGGAGAGCATCCTGGGCCGTGCCCAGGAACGGGGCTATATCCACATCGACACCCACCAGATTCGGGACTATACCGCCAACAAACAGAACCAGGTGGACGACTATCCCTACGGCGGCGGCCGGGGCGCTGTGATGACGGCGGACCCGCTGTACCGCTGCTGGGAGGCGGTGTGTGACGAGGCCGCCGGGCCGGTGCATACCATTTACCTGTCCCCCTGCGGCCATACCTTCCGCCAGGCCGACGCCATTCGACTGAGCAAAATGGACAATTTGATTTTGGTCTGCGGCCACTATGAGGGCATCGACCAGCGCTTTATCGACGAGTGTGTGGATGAGGAGATCTCTCTGGGAGATTTTGTCCTCACCGGCGGAGAGATTGCCGCCATGGCGGTGACGGATGCGGTGTGCCGGATGGTTCCCGGCGTGCTGGCAGACCCGGAGTGCTTCGAGGACGAGAGCCACTTCAACGGCCTGCTGGAATACCCCCAGTACAGCCGCCCCGCCGTGTGGCATGGCCGGGAAGTGCCGTCTATTCTGCTTTCTGGCAACCACGAGAAGGTGCGCCAGTGGCGCAGGCTCCAGTCCCTGCGCCGAACCAAGGCTCGCCGGCCGGATATGTACGAAAAGCTGGACCTCACCTCCAAGCAGGACCAGAAGCTGCTCCAGCAGATGCAGGCGGCGGAGGAGGAAGGCTTGCCGGTTTTATAACAGAACTGCCATACCAGGGAAGAACCTTGGTATGGCAGTTTTTCACTTATGCGCCCTTGCGGATGGTCACACCGCCGCTGACGGAGTCCACCTCGATTTCGCAGCGGCCATCGCCGCAGCGGTAGATGGAACCATTTTTCGTGGTGTCAAAGTCGGAGCGGAAATTGCCGCTGATGGTTTCCAGCTCCAGGGTAAATCCGGCGTCCTTGGGCAGGGTCAGCTCCAGAGAGCCGGAGGTGGTGTCGGAGCTGATCTCGTTGGGAACATTGGTCAGCTGGGCCTGAATGGAGCTGCTGACACAGTCTAAATCCAGTTCCGTCGCTGTACCAGAGACAAACACGTCTCCAGAAACCGTGTCCACGCTCAGAGAGCCAAGCTGGCAGTTTTCAAACCGGCAGCGGCCGCTGGCACCGTCCACATCGGCTTCTCCGATGCTCATGTCGGTGACGGACAAATCAGCCGAAGCGGTATCCACGCTCAGCGCATTCAAAACGAAATCCTGGGGAACCAGAATGGTCAAATCCTTGCTGTGCCGATGGTTAAAACTGGGATTTGTCTTTTTTTCATAATAACGGATGCGCAGTGTGTCTCCGTGCAGCGTGTAGGCCAGCGCTTCCTCCGGCTTGTCAACCGGGGTTTCCGAAATGGTAATGCGGCCAACATTGCTGGGCGCAATGGTCACAGAACCGGCGGCCCAGTCAATTTCCAAATTCCGCACTTGGCTGGGGTCTATTGCAATCCCAGCGGCAGGGGAGGAGGGAGCGGCCGCGGGTGTGGTTTGGGGAATTGTGGCAGGTACGGTCTCCGGGATAGCTTCCTGGGTGGCGTTTCCAGCGGCTGCCTGGCCCAAATCTACCTGCACCACCGTTGCTTCGGTTGAAATGCGGAAGCGATTCCTGCCGACATAGCCAAACAGGCTGGTGATCAAGATGCCCAGCAGCACCAGAGCCAGCAGGCTCCAAAGGACGATGCGGATCATGGCGTTATGCTTCATGGTTGTTTTCCTCCTTCCAATCTTCGATGGCCCGGATCACGGCGGAGATAGCCCCGGCAATGGGGAACACCAGCCAGGTCAAATGCCAAGCTCCGGTGGAAAAGCTAATGAGAAAATAGACGATGGTGGCCAGGGGCCAGAGCAGGCTCATGGCGATGGATACAAATAGACTGCTGTGCCGATGGGGCGGCTGCGCCTGGTCCTTGCCGCTAATTACCATCAGCATGGTGCCCACGGCAACGAGCATCAGCATCATGGTAATGCCCATCATCGCCTGTCCTTCCACAACGCACAGCAGCAGCGGCACAGGGCAGAGGATGAAAGCTGCAATGCCGATGGCCCGCTGGAGCCGTCGGTATTTGTCCGAATCCGCTTCCTGCTTTCTCTGGCTGGGCTGGGGCGCAGCATGGGAGGGCTGGTTGCCCAGAATTTCGTTGATGTCTCCGATGCCGGTGATGGCCAGCCGGTAGGCCGCCTCCGGGACCTTACCCTCGGTAATCAAATCGTCATAGCGGTCCAGGGTATTTTGCAGAATTTCCTGCTTCACATCTTCGCAGTCCCTGGCCCCGGCGAAGAGAAGCTCCACATATTGAATCAACTGCTCTCTCATGATTCTTCCTCCAATTCCAATAGCTTGTCCATGATCTCCTTGGTTTCTCGCCATTCCTCTGCCGACTGCTTGCTGGCCAGACGGCCGGATGGGGTGATGGTGTAGTAGCGCCGTCGGGCGCCTGCACCGCTGTTTCCCCAGTAGGAGGCGATATAGCCTTGTTCCTCCAGCCGCTTAAAAGCGGTGTACAGGGTGGCTTCCTTCAGCTCAAAACGGCCGGAGGAGAGGGTGGAGATCACTTTGTTGATTTCATAGCCGTAGCTATCCCCCCGAAGCAGCCGGGCCAAAATAATGGCATCGGTATGCCCCCGGATGAGATCACCGGCAATGGACATATCCATCCCTCCTTGGTACGGTAGTTTCTATGGCCTTATATTAGCACGAGATACCTCATCTGTCAAGGTATCTCAAAAGAAAAATTCCGACACCATAAACAGTGGGGGAGGTGGATACGTGCTGTTAGAATATGGATATTGGAGAGAGTTAGGATTGGCATCCCTTATGTGCAGGCGTGGATACCGCCAAGCGCTGAATGCTTTGGCCCTTGGCCCATTGGGAGCAGTATACACGGGTACACTTCTTGTATTGTGCAAATTTCTTTTGGGCAGCATCCACATCGCCATAGACTTTCCAGCACCCGACACACTTGCACTGGCAGGCATGGTGATGAATAAAACCACATACATCCTCCGGCGGATAGCCTAGGAACAGACCGATTTCGTGGGGAAAATCTGCTTGCTGATGCAAGCGATGGCGCAATTGGACGAGACATTTTTCGCAATTTCCAGTCTCGTATCCTTGCTCCTGAAGAAGTTTGACGGCAATGCTATGGCGCAAATCTTCAGACAGTTTTTGGGGACGATAGAGGTAAATCAAGGCACTCTGCTCAGAAAACCGCAGAGGAATGATGCGCAGGCCTTTGGAGGAAAGGTGACGATTGAGACTTCGGATGGATTCCATAGTGGCCTCTCTGGATTCGATTGGGCAGGTGAATAGATTGGCGGTTTTTAGGCCGGCCAGGGTGGGGGCGCAGTTTCGCACCAGATAATCTTCCGACATAATGAATCCTCCTACAATGGCTTGGTATAAGCGTTGAAAGCCTGGATTAGCATATGCTAACTTGAAATGCTAAAAGTAGTTAGCGCTTGCTAACTACAACATCATACACAAACTCCCTGCGCTTGTCAAGAAGTTTGTGTTTTGGGGAATTGTTAGTCTTTGCGTGTTTCCTTACACATACGCTTGAATTCCTTGGCGGCACGATTGCTGATGCGGTGGGTGGATTCGATCATGCAGATTTGCCGCTGGGGAACTGGTTCACGGAGCTGAATGACAGCGCCGTGAAACGCAGGCGTGAGGAAATCGGAGGGCACAAACCCGACTCCGAGGTTGGCTTCCACCATAGGCAAAATCTGATCGGCGGTAGCGGTATCCAAGTCCGGTTGGAAGGAGAGTCCGTATCCGGCAAAGTAGCGAGTATAGAACTGCCGGGTGCAGCTGTGCTCGCAAAGGGAAATCATGGGGAATTCCGCAAGCTGGCGCAAGGATACCTCCCGATCTAGCAAGTCGGTGTAAGCCATGCCGCAAACGGCAACGTCCTGGACATCCATAAGCACAGTTTTGCGCAGCGGTTCCGGAAGAACAAATGGGGTTGTCACAAAGGCCAGGTCAGCCAGGCCGCTTTCCAAGTGCTCCAGGGCAGAGGGGGTGGCATCGTTAAAGAGCTTGATGTGCACGCCGGGATATTTGGAGCGGAATTGGGAGAGAATGGGCAGCAAAAATACCCGGAGGGCTACTTCTGTGGCAGAAATCCGCAGAAATCCGTTTTCCAAAGTCTCGCCGCCCAGCAGGGCTTCTTCACCGGCCTGCAGCTGCTCAAAAGCGGCGCTGACATAGTGGTATAGGAGTGTTCCTTCGGCGGTTAGTTCCACCTGGCGGTTACTGCGCAGAAACAGCGTGCAGTCCATGGCGTTTTCCAGATTTTTGATCATGCGGGTAACGTTGGGCTGGCTATTTCCCAGGGCTTTGGCGGCCATGGTAAAACTTTTGTATTTGGCGGTGTAATAAAACACACGATAAGCATCGTATCCAATGTTCATAAATTGCTCCATATGAATTTGATATAACAATATGCAAAATATATATTTTACATATCTACAAACCTGGATTATAATACAAAGCTGATCCTATGTCAACGATGATAGACGTAGAAGACAGAGATTTTGGAGGAATGGGTATGAACAAGGACCTGACCGTAGGAAAACCGTCACACGTTTTGTGGACGTTTTGCCTGCCATTGTTTGGAAGCATCGTTTTTCAGCAGCTGTATAACATTGCCGACAGTTGGGTGGCAGGCAAATTCATTGGGCAAAATGCCTTGGCGGCAGTGGGAAACAGCTATGAAATTACGCTGATTTTTATTGCATTTGCCTTCGGCTGCAACATTGGCTGCTCGGTGCTGGTATCCCAGCTCTATGGAGCGAAGAATTATCCTGCCGTGAAGACGGCGGTATCCACAGCCATGATTACCAGCGCCTTAGTATGCGGCGTGTTGATGCTGGTGGGAATTTTGGGCTGCAACAGCCTGCTGCATGGAATTCATACGCCGCAAGAAGTTTTCCAGGATTCTGCGCTGTATTTGGATATTTACATTTGGGGCCTGCCCTTTGTGTTTTTTTATAACATTTCCACAGGCGTTTTTTCTGCCTTGGGAGACAGCAAAACGCCCTTTGTATTCCTGGCAATTTCGTCTTTGGCAAACATTGCAGTGGATGTTCTCTTTGTAACGGCATTCCGTATGGGCGTGGCCGGAGTCGCTTGGGCGACCTTCCTGTGCCAAGGTGTCAGCTGCATTTTGGCGGTTGTGGTGGTGCTGCGGCGGCTGAAGGGAATTCCTGACCATGCGAAATTTGCACCCTTTTCTTTTGACCTGCTGAAACGGTTTTTGGTGGTGGCCATTCCCAGTGTGCTCCAGCAGAGTTTCATCTCCGTGGGCAATATTTTGATTCAGAGCGTAATCAACGGATTTGGCACCAATGTGATGGCCGGTTATTCTGCTTCGGTAAAGCTGAACAATTTGGTGATCACTTCCTTTACCACCATTGGCAATGGTATTTCCAACTATACAGCCCAGAATATCGGAGCGGGGAAGCACGAGCGTATCCGTGCCGGATTCCGGGCAGGTCTGCAAATGGTGTGGGTAATCTGTGTGCCTTTGGTGGTGTTGTACTGCACCTGCGGCCGGAGCCTGATGCACTTTTTCATGGAAGATGCAACGGATGCGGCGCTCAGCAGTGGAATGGCATTTTTGAAGATTCTGTCCCCGTTCTATTTTGTCGTGTCGGCAAAGCTGGTTGCGGACGGTGTCTTAAGAGGCGTTGGCAAAATGGGACAATTCATGGCGGCGACCTTTACGGATTTGATCCTGCGGGTAGTGCTGGCCTTTGTCCTGTCGGCTACCACACTTGGCTCGGTGGGCATCTGGTGCGCCTGGCCGATCGGCTGGACCGTGGCAGCCGCAATTTCGGTTTGCTTCTATCACCGTGTTATGAAGGGCTATTGTGCGGAGCAGCCATGCAGCTAAGAAGTGAAAAGCGTATATTATGTGGAATCCCCCGCACAGCGTAAAACTGTGCGGGGGATTCCGTTAAAAACCGATTATTACCACGGCAGGACATGTATCCTGCCGCTTGTCGATTATCCTGTGCATTTGTAGTGTGGGGATGGAAGATTAACTTTCGGAAGTTTCCTGGCGGTAGTCCAGCACTTCCTTGGCTACGTAAATGGGGCGGTCTTTGCTCTGCTCGAAGGTGCGGCCGACATATTCGCCGATGATGCCGATGCAGAATAGCTGCATGGAGGCAAAGAACAGAATCAGCACAATGATGGTGGCATATCCGGGGACATCGATGCCCTTGATCAGCTTTTCCAGCAGTACCCAGATGAGATACAGCACGGCGCCCACCCCGGAGAAGCAGCCCAGCACCGTGGCCAGCCGTAAGGGGGCAGTGGAGTAGCCGATGATGCCCTCGATGGCGTACTCCATCAGCTTCCAGAAGCTCCACTTGGTAGTTCCGGCGGCCCGCTCACAGGCGGTGTAGGGAATGAAGCAGGTGTCATAGCCCACCCATGCGAAAATGCCCTTGGAGAAGCGGTGGTACTCTCCCAGCTGCAAAATGCTGTCGCGGACACTGCGGCGGAAGGTGCGGAAGTCGCTGGCATCCGGCTGCAAGGTTACGTCGGAGAGCTTGTTGATGATGGAATAAAAGCTCCGCTTGAAAAAGGAGAGCACCTTTCCCTCACTGCGGCGGTCTTGGTAGGCGGCCACCACATCATATTCCGGCTGCTCATCCAGAATCTTCACCATGTCTCGGACAATCTCCGGCCGCTGCTGTAAGTCAGCGTCTATCAGACAGATGTACTCGCCGTCGGCGTGTTCCAGCCCGGCGTAAATGCCGGCTTCCTTGCCGAAATTCCGGGAGAAGGATACCACCTTCACCGGGCAGGCTTGAGCGGCGTAGAGTTTTTTCAGATTGTGCAGCGTGGCATCCTTGCTGCCGTCGTTGATATAGACCAGTTCATAGTCATAACCGCAGCCGTCAAAGGCAGTTATCACCGCCTGCTGAAAGGGGGCTACATTTTCTGCTTCATTATAGCAGGGAACTACTAAGGAAAGCTTCATAGGAATCATCTCACAATTTTCTAGAATAAACCTATTATAATGAAAGAGAAGGGATTCGTCAAGAGCATAGTCCCGTCACCTGCGGCATAGGCATGCAATAAGGAGGCGGTGGCTGTGTCGCAGAGCTATGGGGTGTATTTTGGAAATCAGCTGGCGGGAAAGGTGCAGGTGCAGCGCCAGGGGCTGTACTATCGGTTCCAATGCCGGTGTCAGCTGACGGGGGATGTGATTTGCCGCCTGGTGGTGCGCTGCGGCGGGCAGGAGGTGCCCCTGGGGGTGGTAGTCCCCATGGATGGGGGCTTCGGGCTGGACACCCGTTTGGCGGCAAAGCACCTGGGGGCAGGGGAGATGGAATTTCGCCTGGTACCCAAGCATGCCCAGCCGAAGGAGCAGTTCTGCCCTATCTACCCGGAGGAGCCATTTGCCTATATCGCCCGGCTGAAGGAAGGATTCCTGTCAAGGAAGGATGGACAGCTGGGGCTGCTGCTGCCGGAAAAGTAGGGGTTGCATCTTTCCGGCTTTTTCGGTAAAATAGGGGATAGTATGGACACACAGGAGGACCCTATGGAGCTTTCCGATTTTTTTGCGGCCAATCCCCAGGTGGCAGTGGCGTTTTCCGGCGGAGTGGATTCGGCCTATCTGCTCTATGAAGCGGCCCGGCATGGCGCACGGGTGAAGGCGTATTTTGTCAAAACGGCATTCCAGCCGGACTTTGAGCTGGCGGACGGGGAAAAGCTGGCCCGGCAGCTGGGCGTGGAGCTGGAGATTCTGCCGGTGGAGGTGCTGTGCCGTCGGGAAATCGTGGAAAACGGCCCCCGGCGGTGCTATTTCTGCAAAACCGCCCTGTTTCAGGCGCTGATTGCCAAGGCGCAGGCGGATGGCTTTTCCCTGGTGGTGGACGGAACCAACGCCTCGGACCAGGTGACAGACCGGCCGGGAATGCAGGCGTTGGCAGAGCTGGGGGTGCGTTCTCCGTTGCGGGAGTGCGGCCTGAGCAAGGCGGAGATTCGGGAACGTTCCCGCCGGGCGGGGCTGTTTACGGCGGACAAGCCCGCCTATGCGTGCCTGGCTACCCGGATTCCCACAGAGGAGGAAATTACGGAGGAAAAGCTGGTGAGGACCCAGTGGGCGGAGACCTATCTGCACCAGCTGGGCCTGCGGGATTTCCGGGTGCGGCTGTGCCAGGATTTGGCACGGATTCAGGTGCGGCAGGAGGACATCCCTCTGGTGCTGGAACAGCGGAAAGCCATCAACGCCTATTTGACGGAGCGCTACCGGGGCGTGGTGCTGGATTTGGAGGTGCGGCATGGAATCTGAAGTGAAGAAACTACTGGAAGGGGTGCGTGACGGCACCGTATCCGTGGACGATGCCCTGCTGGGCCTGAAAATGGAGCCGTTTGCTGACATTGGCTATGCCAAGGTGGACCTGCACCGCAAGGTCCGCCAGGGTGCGGCAGAGGTGATTTACGGTGCCGGAAAAACCCCGGAGCAGATTGCCGGTATTGTGGCGGCGATGAAAAGCCACGGCCAACAGCGGATTTTGATTACCCGCATGTCCCAGGAGGCGGCGGATTATCTTGCGGGACAGGCGGCATTTTCCTATCATCCCCAGGCGAAGCTGGGCATTGTGGGGGAGATTCCAGAACCGGACGGCATCGGCAAGGTGGTGATCGCTACCGGCGGCACCAGCGACATTCCCGTGGCTGAGGAAGCGGCGCTGACGGCCCAGGTGCTGGGAAGCCAGGTGGTGCGGCTGTATGACGTTGGGGTTTCCGGGGTGCACCGGCTGCTCAGCCACATGGAGCTGATTATGGATGCCAGCGTTATCATTGCCATTGCGGGAATGGAGGGCGCTCTGGCCAGCGTGGTAGGGGGCTTGGCAGACTGCCCGGTGATTGCCGTGCCCACTTCCGTGGGCTATGGTGCCAGCTTTGGCGGCGTGTCGGCGCTGCTGAGTATGCTCAATTCCTGCGCCAGCGGTGTCAGTGTTGTGAACATCGACAATGGCTTCGGGGCCGGATATCTGGCAAATATGATCAACCACATGGAGGGAAAACCATGAAAACCCTATACATCGACTGCGGCATGGGCGCAGCGGGAGATATGCTGGCGGCGGCACTGTTGGAGCTGCTGCCGGATAAGCAGGCATTTTTGACCCAGATGAACGACTTGGGGCTGCCGGGGGTGGAGATTTCCGCTCAGCGGGCGGTCAAGTGCGGCATCACCGGCACCCACTTCCGGGTGGCAATCCAGGGCCGGGAGGAAGATGAACACCACCACGCCCACAGCGGCCTGGGGCAGATCCGCTCCCTGGTGGAGGCGCTGCCCATTCCCACCATGGTGAAACTGGATGTTCTGGCAGTGTATCGCCTGATTGCCCAGGCGGAGAGCCAGGTTCACGGCGTGCCGGTGGAGCACATCCATCTCCACGAGGTGGGGGCGCTGGATGCGGTGGCGGACATTACGGCGGTGTGCCTGCTACTGCACCAGCTGGATGCAGAGCAAATCGTGGCCTCGCCGGTGCACGTGGGCAGCGGAAGCGTGCGCTGTGCCCACGGCGTTCTGCCGGTTCCGGCCCCAGCCACGGCGCTGCTGCTTCAGGGCGTCCCCAGCTACGGCGGGGAGATTGCCGGGGAGCTGTGTACCCCCACCGGGGCGGCGCTGCTGAAGCACTTCGTCCAGAAATTCGGCCCGCAGCCTATGATGGCCACCCAGGCGGTGGGCTACGGCATGGGCAAAAAGGATTTCCCCCGGGCCAACTGCCTGCGGGTGCTGCTGGGGGACACCCAGCAGCCGGGAGCGGAAATCCTGGAACTGCGGTGCAACCTGGACGATATGACCGGGGAAGCGCTGGGCTTTGCCCAGGAGCGGCTGCTGGAAGCCGGGGCGTTGGATGTGTTCACCACCGCCATCGGCATGAAGAAGTGCCGTCCCGGCATTTTGCTGACGGTGCTGTGCCGGGAAAGCGACCGGGAGAAGCTGGTGCAGTGCCTGTTTCGCCACACCACCACCCTGGGCATCCGGGAAACCCTTTGCCAGCGGCACACCCTGGCTCGGTATGTAGAGCAAGTGGAAACCCCCTGGGGCCAGGTGCGCAAAAAGGTCAGCACCGGCCAGGGCATTTATCGGGAAAAGTACGAGTACGAGGACCTGGCCCGATTGGCGAAAGAGCACGGTGTCAGCTTGCAGGAAGTACCTTTGCAGAAATAAAATGGAGAACGCCCCCGAAGCAAATTCAGGCTTCGGGGGCGTAATTGCGTTTTGTGGTGCTATTTGGAAAAGGGAAACTTATCGCTCAAAGGATTTGAAATACCGCCCTTCGCCGGGATAGTGGGGCGGTGCGGATACAAAACCGCTTTGTACCAGCAGTTCGTTCACTTCACCAAAAATCAGGTGGTATATTTCGTTGGCGATATCTTTGACGGCAACTCCATGGGAAATGGCAGTAAGCCGCACTTCCTGTTGAAGCAGTTCCAGTGCATCCACCAAGTGTGGCGCTAGAAAGGGAATCACGAAGTGATACAACTGCTTCGTAATTTCGTAAGAGTGGGCATCATAAATAGGGACGGCTATTTTCCCATTCTGGCAATAACCAAAATGCTCGTAAATTGAAATATACTCCGCTGGGACATCCTTGCCGTGTGCCAACCTGTCAAAATTCTCAATCAGTGATTCGATGGGATAGGTGCTATAGCTGCGTTCTTGATCCGATAAAAGATTCAATTCCAACTGACGATAATACCGGTAAAAATCATGCCGGTTTCCCTGACTGTCACCAAAGGATACAAATCCTTTTCCATTTGCCATAAGGCGGTTATAAGAGCACAAGAGTATATCACTGTAAGCGTTTAAGCTCGAAGTGTCTTCGTAGAGGATTACAAGATAATCAAGGCCGCTTTTGTGGAGGAGAGAGGTTGTTACAAGTTCGTGTTCTTCCAGATAATCAAACAGCAAACCATCAAAAAGAGCGGCACACAGGACATGGTACAGATTTCGTTCCACACAGTAGCCATTTTTGATACGTTGTACCTGTTGAACGATCTGCGCTTTACGAGAAAGCAATTCCGATGCAATGCGTTTTGCGGCATCTTGACTCAATTCTTTCAAGATGCTGGCATCTTTGGCTGTGAAGAATGGAACAGCCATGGCAAGCTTACCTGCCTTTTCCTGGAGAACGTCAATGTGCAGCATGGCGGTTATCAAATCCCGATTGGCAAAGTCTTCTGCTTTCAAAGAGTAAGGCTTACAGACTGCGATTCTCTCCAAAATAGAATCCACACCAGCTTGGGATAAAACGTACCTGGGATTGTGCAAATCAAAGGGGGTATCGGGAGAAAAATTCTCAAAATAATACTTGTGAAACCTCATATTCATCACCCTGTCCTGCCATTATAACTCCCTTTTTACCAGAATCCCGTCATCCGTGCGGGACACCAGAGTGAAGCCGTTTTTCAGAAACAGCTTGTAGGAAGGATTGTCCACGGCGATGTCATCATACAAAACGGAAATTCTGTTGGCTTTTGCCCCACGGCACAGAAGTTCGATTCCGGCTGTGCCAAACCCTTGCTTGCGGAACTGGGCCAGTACGATGACATTGCAAAGGTATCGATTCTCTTGGGGATCGTAATCGTAGGAGATCTCTCCCACAAATTCTCCGCTGTCAGAATCATAGAGGTATCGGTAGTACCGCCGGGTTTCGGGCGCATCCATCCAGGAAGCATACCAGGCTGCCCATTTTTCTTCCGGGAAAGAAATCGTGCCGCCCCAGGCCAGATTGTAGGACATGGTTTCCTCGTCGGCCAGGAGCTTTTGCCGAAACCACAGGTCCTGGGGCTTGGGCTTGCAGGCTATAACCATGGCTATGCTCCAAACGAATCCAATTCCAACCCCACCGGGCAGTGGTCGGAGCCAAGCACCTGGGCGTAGATGGGGGTGGCGGTGATGTGGGGGGCCAGGCGGTTGGAGACCAGGAAATAGTCAATGCGCCAGCCGGCGTTGTTCTTGCGGGCGTTGAAGCGGTAGCTCCACCAGCTGTATGCTCCGGTAGCATCGGGATTTTGATAGCGGAAGGTGTCGGTGAATCCAGCTTCCAGAAGTTGGGTGAAGCTCTGCCGCTCCTCGTCGGAAAAACCGGCGTTGCCCCGGTTGGAACCGGGATTTTTCAGGTCGATCTCCTGATGGGCCACATTCAGGTCGCCGCAGACGATGACGGGCTTTTTTGCATCCAGCTGCTGCAAATGGGTGCGGAAGGCGTCGTCCCAGCGCAGCCGGTGGTCCAGTCGGGCCAGGCCCTGCTGGGCGTTGGGGGTGTAGCAGGTGACAAGGTAAAATTGGGGGTATTCCAGGGTAATCAGCCGCCCTTCGGTGTCCAGTTCCTCCACACCCAAGCCGTACTGCACCGAAAGGGGCGCTTCTTTGGCAAAAATGGCCGTGCCGGAGTAGCCCTTTTTCTGGGCGTAGTTCCAGTATTGGTGGTAGCCCGGCAGGGGCAGGTCAATCTGCCCTTCCTGCAATTTTGTCTCTTGAAGGCAGAAAAAGTCTGCGTCCATCTGGTCAAAATAGTCGGCAAAACCTTTCTGCACACAGGCTCGCAGACCGTTTACATTCCAAGAAATACACTTCATGTTGGTTCCTCCGTAGCAGCAGCGGCGGTACCGCTGTCAAATAAGGCGAGATTTTCCCGGCTCATGGTTACAGATCGGCTGCCGCTGCGAATGGTTACCCGTTCCGCAGGGACCAAGTCCAAGCAGGTCAGCGTCAGACAGGCGCAGGCCAGAGAAAATTCACTGTCTGTGAGCAAGCTGTCTGCATCGCTTAAGGTCAGCCGAAGCCCCCAATCCTCCTGCTCCACAGTCTCAATCAAAACCCCTTGAGGCAGGGGAGAGAGGAGACCCTCCTGAGTAGGGCCGAGGAAGTATAGCCGCAAAAGATAGGCCAGGTCCTCCCGGTGGCCGGAAGCCTCCCGGGTCTCTGTTCCGATGGCCTGGGACATATCCGTGAGAGAATGCTCTCGGATATAGTAAAACGTCACAGGCTCTTTGGTGCCGCTGTTGACGTCGGCACAGCCGGAAAGTGTCAGAAGCAGCAGGCAAAGGCAGAGGATGCGTTTCATGTGGGATCAACCTCCGTATCAAAGGCGGGAAAGGTGACGGTGAAGGTGGTGCCCTGTCCCGGAGCACTGGATACTTGAATCTGGCCCCGGTTGCGCTGGACAATGGTGCGGACAATGGACAGCCCCAGACCGCTGCCGCCAGAGGCCCGAGAGCGGGCTTTGTCCACCCGGTAAAAACGTTCAAAAATATGCTCTACGGCATCTTCCGGAATGCCAACGCCGGTGTCGGAGACTTCCAAAATGGCGTTGTCTTCGGCTCTGCGCAGGGAAACCGTGAGTTTGCCGCCGGGGGTGTTGTACTTGATGCCGTTTTCCATCAGATTGAAGACGATTTGGTACAGATCGTCCTCCAAAATCAGCACTGGAACATCCCGTTCCAGCTCCAGTTCCACGTGGATATCCGCTTGCTGCGCTTGCTGGCGGAGCATTTTGGCCACCCGACGGATGGTGGGAGCCATGTAGATGATCTCGCTTTCCGCCCCGGCAGCGCCTTCGGCCTTGGTCAGCGACAGCAGTTTGGCAGTCATACGGTTGAGCCGCTCTGCTTCTGCGCCAATATCGCTGACAAATTCCCGTATGGTCTCCGGGTCCATGTCATACTGCAAAATGGAATCCGTCAGCAGCTTGATGGAAGCCAGCGGGGTTTTTAGCTCATGGGAGGCATCGGAGACAAAGCGGCTCCGCTTTTCCTCCGATGTCCGCAGCCGTTCGGCCAGGTCGTTGAACTCGTTGCCGAGGACGGTCAGCTCGTCATTGCCGCCCATGTTCACCTTATGAGTGTAGTCGCCGTTTTGAATGATGCGCATGGAGGTCATGACCTTATTCAGCCGCCGGGAGAAGGTGTTGGAGAAGAACAGGGTAAACACAATGACCATGGCCACCAGCAGCAGGGTAATGCGCAGCACCGTCACCTGCATGGAGTGGATCAGTCCACCCTGGACGATGTCGTATTCCGTCATGTAAACACAGCCCACAATGGTGTCGGAATAGGTGATGGGGGCGGCTGCCCGGGCATCCACCACGCCGCTGCGATATTCCCATGTGCATACGTCATAGCCCTCGATGGCGGTGAGAATTTCCGGGAAGAGCATATAGGTGCCCGGTGAGGCGCCGTCGCTGTCGTACAGCGCATTGCCGCTCAGATCCGTGACAATAAGCCGAGTGGCTTTCAAGCTTTCGATTTGTCCCACCACATCTGCAACGGTGGTGGGATTCAGCACGTCCAATGTACCGATTTCGTCCGAGGCCAGCAGGCACTTCTCCACCATAGATGCCCGTTTGCTTTCATAGAACAGCTGCTGGCAAGTTTTGGAGCAGTAGATGTTCAGAAACAGCAGTGCAATGATGGTGATGCATACATAGACCATGCCGTAGCGGAACTGGGTTTTTCCGTAGCCTCGGGTGATAGACCCATTATTTTCGGAAGTAATAACCAACGCCCCACTTTGTCAAAATATAGTTCGGCTGAGCCGGATTCTCCTCCAGCTTCTCCCGAAGCCGGCGAATGTGCACATCCACAGTACGGATATCGCTGCGGTATTCATAGGACCAGATGGTATCCAGCAGGGCCTCCCGGGAGTAGACCCGGTTGGGATTGCGCATGAGAAATTCAATCACGTCAAATTCCTTGGCGGTCAAGTCTACCAGAACACCGCTGCGGTAGGCGTTGCGGGCATCCAAATCCAGGGAAATGGTTCCGATGGTCAGGGTGTTGCTGGGAGCCTGCTTTTCCGGCCCGGCCCGGCGCAGAAGTGCCCGGATGCGGGCTTTTAGTTCCAGAATGTTGAAGGGCTTGGTCAGGTAATCGTCAGCGCCGTGGTCAAAGCCCATGAGCTTGTCCATATCGTCGGCCTTGGCGGTGAGCAGAATAATGGGAATGTTGGAAAACTCCCGGATTTTGCTGCATGCGGTCAGCCCGTCCATATTGGGCATCATCACATCCAGCACCACCAAATCCGGCTCCTGCTCCTGTACCAACTGCACAGCTTCCAAGCCGTCGGAACCGGTAATCACCTCGTATCCTTCATTTTGCAAGTTAAAACGAATGCCCTTGACCAGCAGGGCCTCGTCGTCTACAACCAGTATTTTCATAATTCACGCTCCAATCGTGATATAATCCAGAATTTGCTCCATCCGAGTCTGCCCGATTCCCTCTACATACATCAGATCTTGAATCTGAGCAAAGGGGCCATTTTCCTCCCGGTAAGCGACAATGCGCTTGGCCAGTACAGGACCGATGCCGGGCAAGGATTGAAGCTGGTCGGCATCGGCGGTGTTGATGTCCAGGGGGAAACTGGTAGTGGGGTCCGTCTGAGTGGGCGGCGGCAGCGTTGGGGCAGGAGCTGTGGTCAAAACAGCTGGGACCTGAACGACTACATCGCCCCGGCCATGGTTTCTTCCTAAAAACAATCCGGTAGTAAAGGCCAAAAATAGACCGCAAACACCGAGCAAAACAGCTTGCCAGGCTTTTTTCAAGGGAAACCACCTCCCACAATTGACTAGAGGATAAAAAGCTGTTATAATATACCTGCTTATTATACACGATTTTTCACCGCCGGACAAGTCCGGCAATGGGATATTGAGGGAGAAATATGAAAAAATTTGTCCGTTTTTCTCTTTGTGCCTTGTGCCTGATTCTGATGGTGCAGACACTGCCGCTGACGGCAATGGCACAGGCCACCACCCAGGCAACGATGCCGACAATACCAACCACAGAGGAAACCCTGCCCCTGGGCGGCAATGCGCCAATTGGGACTGCCCAGGATTTGCCCTTTGGCACGGTGTCGGTGCAAAATGGCTGTCGAACCATTGAAGGCATGGTGCCTTTGGGCGGCGGAGACCAGATCCTGGATACGGCGAAGGCCGCATTTCTATATGAGGAAACCACGGATACGGTGGTCTATTCCTATAACCCAGACATGAAACTGGCGCCGGGCAGCTTGGCCAAGCTGACGACCGCCATCGTGGCCATGCAGTACTGCGACCTGGACGATGTGATGACGGTGGCGCCGGGTATTAAAGGCCGTATTCCGGGCGGTGCAATGCGTATTGATTTGACCAGTGATGAGCAGATTTCTGTCCGGGATTTGATGTATGCACTGCTGATGGGCACGGCCAACGATGCCGCCGTGGCCCTGGCGGAGCATGTCGCTGGTAACCGCCAGAGCTTTGTCCCGCTGATGAATCAATGGGTTAAAGATATTGGGTGCACCGGCACAGAATTTGCCACGGTTCACGGCGTAGACGGTGGCCAGTCTGTGACCACTGCGCGGGATATGGCGAAAATCATGCGGGAGGCTTCCCGCAATGAGCAGCTTATGGAAATCATGGCAACCACCAAGTATACCATTCCGGCCACCAACGCCTCTAAGGAGCGAGAGCTGAAAACCAACAACTACTTGATCGATAACCGGGTTCTGCCCCAGTTCTTTGACACCCGGGTAATCGGCGGTACCCCCGGCTATGAGGAAAGCTCCGGCGCCTGTATCGTGGCGGTGGCGCAGAACAGCGCCGGACTGCGGTATATCGGCGTGGTTATGGGATGCGTGCGTGTCTTCAATGCGGAACAAACCTGGAAAGTAGACACCTACGGTAACTTCGAGGAAATCAGCAAGCTGTTTAAGTACGGCTTTGAAAAGTTCAAAACCAACCGGATTTTATACGACGGCATGACCATGAATCAAATCAAGGTGGCCGGCGGCGAATGCAACGCTGTGGCCCTGTGCCAGACCAATGTGGATTCTGTGGTTCCTAAGAATGCGCAAATGCGAAATCTGACCATCAACGTCAAAGCGGAGGGCGGCGGCCTGTCCGCCCCCATTGATGCGGGGGAGAAAATCGGCGTGGTGGAGATCTGGTACCGCAATTCCTGCATGGCAGAGGCGGAAGTGGTGTCCATGGGCGATGTCCGTTCGGTCAAAAATACCGGGGTGGAGGTCCATTCCACTGCCCTGAAAAAACAGGGCGGTTCCGACATTTTGTCTACGATTGGCACGATTTGTGTCATCGGATTGGGACTGGCAGCTGCGTATTTGGCGTTTAATTCCTTTATGCGGAATCGAATCCGTGCCCAGCGCCGTCGGCGCAGAGCCGACCGTAGGAGGAACCGCTGATGTGGCAGCAATTAAAAGCGGAATGCGCCGACTGTCGGCGCTGCGGCCTGTGCCAGACTCGACACCACGTGGTGTTTGGGGTGGGGAATGAGCAGGCAGATATCATGCTGATTGGCGAAGGACCGGGAGAACAGGAGGACTTGTCCGGCATCCCCTTTGTTGGCCCAGCAGGGAAGCTGCTGGACGATATGCTCACCATCATCGACCTGGACCGCCAAAGCAATTGCTACATAGCCAATATTGTCAAGTGCCGCCCACCCAGAAACCGGGACCCGCTGGAAACGGAGCAGGAGGCCTGCATTGGCTATTTGTTCCGGCAGATTGAGCTGGTACAGCCCAAAATCATTGTGTGCCTAGGCAGAATTGCCGCCCAGCGTCTGATTGCCCCGGATTTTCGCATCACCCGCCAGCACGGCACGTGGACGGAACGAAATGGCATCGCCTTCACAGCCATCTACCACCCGTCAGCCCTTCTCCGGGACGTAAATAAGCGCCCAGAGACCTTCCAGGACCTGCTGAGCATCCGGGAAAAGCTGCATCAGCTAAATTGTCGGGTGTAAACGCAGAGAGAATACAAAAAGTAGTTGACTTTTGGCCTAATTGCGGCTATAATGATTAGGCTAAGTCACGCTAGTGTAGCACAGTCGGTAGTGCATCTCACTCGTAATGAGAAGGTCGCCTGTTCGAGTCAGGTCACTAGCTCCAACAAAACCGCCGTTTTCTTGCTGAAAACGGCGGTTTTTCTAACTTTTTGCGGTGGCTTGAGAGCTTGCCAAATTGGCTTGGCGTTAATTTGGCGTTATTTTTTTGAGGGACTCAAGATTTTGAAAAAGCAGGATTTTGGAAAACGGAATTTTCCGAACTTTTTTGAAGTGATTTCTTTTTTGGGAAAAACAGACACAGCAGTATGGGAAAAAATGATTATTCCGAAAACTTGGAGAATACCGAACTTTTTAAGATGCTTTTGCTTCACTGATAACATGACAATTTCGGTCGAAACCACAACTTTTCAGAAGATACCAGAAGTTGCTGGGCGCACCATTATTTGGCGTTATTTTCTATGATGGGAAGCTGGTTTCGGTGCCTCAACCATAAAACAAAGCAGGTAGGACATTGAATCCGACCTGCTTTGTTTTATTTCCGAGTATTTATGCTCCGGTTTTGCAGAGCATATTTTCAAGGGCATTGGATGCTGTACGGTCATTCTCTTTCAGCGCATGGGCGTAAATATTCATGGTCGTGGAAGCCTGTGCATGGCCTAAGCGATTGGATACAGTACGGACATCCTGATGCGCAGCAATAAGCAAGGTAGCTGACGTATGTCGCAACCCGTGGAATGGAATGTGAGGAAGCTGGTCATCTGGCTCCTTGTCTGTGTTGTAGCGATCTATGGTATCCTGAAAAGTGGCATAGGGGGTGGAGTAGCTCATCATGGAGCCATCAGACTGGGTAAAAAGCCAGTTATCGCCTTTCCAGTAGGCCCCCAGCGATTCCTTTGTTTTGCTCTGCTCGATCATCAGATTGTGGAGACGGTCGGTCAAGAATTTGGGGATGCTGACTTCTCGGCGGGAGTTTTTTGTTTTTGGTGCCTTGCAGACCTGCTTGCCGTCTACCACTGCTGCGGCTTTGGTGACGCTGACTGTGCTTTTTTCAAAATCAATGTCTGACCATTGCAGTGCCAGCATTTCTCCTTTCCGTAGACCAGAGAAGACCGCTAGATTGAAAAGAACTCTGAGCTGCTCCGGCATGGTTCTGGTCAGTGTGTAGTCACCAACCCTGTACTGAATACCGGTATCATCCACTCGGTTGTGCCCTCGTGTATGGATTTCATAGGGTTTCTCGATATATTCCAGGAAGCAGCTGACCTGAGCCGGTGTGAAGAATTTAATTTTATCAGCTGAATCTTCGCCGTGCTTCCGAACCTTATCACAGGGGTTTCTGTTTATAACCTCCCATTCTACGGCGGTTTTGAAAATAGAGGATAGAACATTTGCTGTTTTGGCGATGGTTCCCTTGCTGTAGCCTCCAAGCTTCCCATCGCGCCTAACACCGTTCTTTGTCATGGAAACATAGAAGGTGTTTACATTGTGGGGCTTGATTTCCGTCAGGATCATGTGACCTAGCATGGGTAGAATCTTATCGTCGATTTCGGCGTTGTACTTTTCCAGTGTACCTGACTCCAGATTCTGAGAGGCGTATTCCTCTCTCCATCTGTCAACAAACTCACACAGGGTGGTTTTTTCTCCTGCAAGAACCAAACCGTTTTTTACACGGTTCTCAAACTCAACAGCAAATGCCTGAACAGCCTTTTCCTTTTTCTTTGGGGAAAGTTCTTTTGGAGGAGTAAAGGTGGTGGTTTCTCTCTTGCGCCGTCCGTTCAGATCGAATCCGGAATAGACTGTGATTTGATATGTACCGTTACGTTCTCTGATTGCTGCCATTGTTTTGGTACCTCCGTTTTTAGGTTGTACAATTACTATAGCAAAGGAAATAGAGTTGTACCACTTTGTCGAGAAGCGAACTTTTTTGAGTAAAAAGCCACGACTATTCATTAATGTGCGGGATAGTTCACAGCTTTAAGGGTGTAATGCAAAACATTGATAATACCTGGTCGATGTTTATCAGGTGCTTATTTCCACTTTTGATGGACGGTATCGTTCCATCGGCAATCAATTTGCGAAGGGTATATTCTGTAATTTGGGTTTCTGGATCAAGCTGCTTGAAATAGTCAGCCGCTTGTTTGATACTTCGGACTTTACACATAGAATTACCTCCTAAATATTGGCTTTTAACTATCAAAGTCACATGAATACGCTGGAGGTTAGCCCCCCAGCGCATGTTATCTGACTTTGAATGGCTACACCTATTGGTGGGATGTTACAGACATAACTCCGGCGATGTAGCCATTATGTTGATATAGGTTTGCTGGATACTCCGCCCTATTTGCCACGCACCCTGGACGGGAGGAATGTTGCGAGCCGCCTTTGGCAAGGCTGTCATAACTCTGCGATACCGCTGCTATGCTGGCGTATATCGAAGGGCTTCCCCCAAGTCTTCGGGAGAGCGTGAGCAAGTTCCATTTGTGCTATGGTGTCCGCATCCACGGAGTTGCCTTTCCGGGTGCAAAGCGAGCGTAGATCGCTCAGACGGCTCCCGATTAAGAGGATCGTCGGTCATGGCGGCGCAGCTTCTGAAGAACAGCATAGAACGGTGTGCTTGCAACATTGTATGTTCAGTTTTCAAGGTGCAGAGAAGGGAGAAAGTGTCCCTTCACCTATCGCCGATTTGGGAAGCAAATTTAAGGGTGTTTTCTAAAATGTTTCAAAACTTTTTTCTTGGATGCCAAAATATTCTCACGAACACTGGCAACAGCGACGCCTTCCTGCCCTGCAATAGCGGTGAGAGACAGTCCATCCACTTCGTGGAGCCAGAGACGGCGAAACTGCGTTGGGGTAAGTAGTTCCTTGATTTGGGCAACGATAACTTCGGGAGCGGCTTCGCTGGGAGTGTCCTCCGAGGTAGCGGCAGCGTCCTGGGTAGGAAGATTGCTCAGATATTCTTCAAACCCCGTCATGCTTAAGGTGTAATTCCGGTGGATATGCTCTTTCTTTTCTACTGCGTGGGCTTTCATAATATTCCAATTACGCCATTTTCTGAATTCCTTTTGGCTCTCGAAATCATCCTGGGTCAAAGCGGTGATATTACCATAAGCGTCCTGGTAGATGATTGCAGTTTTATTTTTCTTTCCGAGTGCGTACTCGCTTTTTGTATCAAATGACATGGGAAAAACCTCCATTTTAGATTTTTTGTTTGTAGGCAAGAAATCTGAAACGGAGGGGAACGGCATCTGGGCGAAGGTAAAGAAGAAGCACCTGTTCTCCATAAAGAGCAAGGTGCGATAATTGAGGGGTAGGTGAAATATATTTCAGTTTTTGTATGCTGAGATGAAGGGATAAATTGGCATTTAGCGTGCAATAAAGTATACAATTTAATACATCTAGCTAAGACACTACTCCTTGTATTATAGAGTAGTAGTTTTTAGAGTCCCTCTCCAAGGACTTGTGCT
>CAUWNA010000056.1:0-36370 GCA_963560135.1 uncultured Oscillospiraceae bacterium
GCAGACTGCAAAAACCTGTCGAAAAGCCCCGTGGGGGATTTTCGACAGCCTGAGCTCTCCCAGAGGGAGAGCCAAGATTCGGTTTTTACCCCTATTTCACCATCATCAATTCTTAATTCTACATATTTTGGAGGAAAATCACTATGGCAAAGCTGCTGCTGGGCAAGGAAGTTACCGATGCCCTGAATGCTGATCTGCAAAAGCGCACCGCTGCTCTGCGGGAGAAGGGCGTTGTGCCCACCCTGGGCATTGTCCGGGTAGGCGCTGACCCCTCTGACCTGTCCTACGAGAAGGGCGCTACCAAGCGGGCCGAGCTGGTGGGCGTGGAGGTCAAGAAGTTTGAGCTGCCCGCCGATGCCACCAAGGAGCAGGTCCTGGCGGTCATCGACCAGGTCAACGCCGACGCTTCCATCCACGGCGTGCTCATGTTCCGGCCCCTACCCAAGCACCTGAAGGCCGACCAGAACGAAATCTGCAACCGCCTGGACCCCAAGAAGGACGTAGACTGCATGACCCACATGTCCAACGCCGGTGTGTTCGAGGGCCTGAACGACCTGGGCTACGCTCCCTGCACCCCCGCAGCCTGCATGGAGATCCTGGACCACTACGGCATCGACTGCAAGGGCAAGAACGCCGTGGTCATCGGCCGCAGCCTGGTGGTGGGCAAGCCCGCCGGCATGATGCTCATGGGCAAGAACGCCACCGTCACCACCTGCCACACCCGCACCGTGAACACCGCTGAGATCTGCCGCAACGCCGATATCATCGTGTCCGCTGCCGGCGTGCTGAACAGCCTGACCAAGGACTACGTCCGGCCCGGACAGGTGGTCATCGACGTGTCCATCAACTGGGACGAGAACAAGATCAATGCCAAGGGCGGCAAGGGCGGCATCGCCGGTGATGCCAAGTTCGACGAGGTGGAGCCCATTGTTGAGGCCATCACCCCCGTCCCCGGCGGCGTTGGCTCCGTCACCACCTCCGTGCTGATGAAGCATGTGGTGGAGGCTGCCGAGAAGGTCTAAGTGCATAGTTTTTGGCGGCATCCTCCGGGGTGCCGCCTTTTTTGACATTTTTTCAAAAAACTTTCCAAAAAGGTGTGCGCTTTTCCACCCCAAATCCCTCTTATAGGGTGAGCACCAACAATGAAAAACGAGGTGAAGTCCAATGGATGACAACAAAATCGTGGAGCTGTATTTTGCCAGGAATGAGGACGCCATTCGCCACACCCAGGATGCCTATGGCCGCCGGCTGTTTGCTCTGGCAAAAAACATCGTCCGCAATGACCAGGATGCTCAGGAGTGCGAAAACGACACCTACTTCACAGCCTGGGACACCATTCCGCCCCAGCACCCCACCTATTTCTTCGGGTATCTGGCGAAAATCTGCCGGAATTTCGCCCTGGGCCGCCTGGACTGGAACACCGCCGCCAAGCGCAACGCCCCAGTGGTGAGCCTGACCCAAGAGATGGAGTGCTGCATTCCCGACAGCAGCCGGGAGCTGGAGCTGGACAGCCGGGAGCTGGGCCGGATCCTGGACCGGTTCCTTCGGCAGCAGTCCAAGGATAACCGCATGGTCTTTGTCCGGCGCTACTGGTACGCCGAAACCATCGGGGAAATCGCCGCCCGCTACGGCATTGGCGAAAGCGCCGTCCGCATGCGGCTCAAACGCACCCGGCAGCGGCTGGGGGAATACCTGAAAAAGGAGGGGTATCGGGTATGAACGGAAAGGATATTTTTGTGGGGCTGAAATACATCGACTCTGACCTGGTGCAGGAGGCAGAATACGATGCCTTCCCCGCCGCCCAAAAGCGCCGCCCCCGCCGAATACTGCTGATTGCCGCACTGATAGCCATGATGCTCCTGCTGGTAGGCTGCGGCGTGGTGGTGTTGATGAAGATGCAGGATGTGAAAATTGCGGAAGCCACCGGCCAGCGGGAGTACGCCCTGGAAAATGGGGTGTATGTGAAAAAGCCCCACACCGTCAACACCAGCACCCTGAGCCTGTCCGGCCTGAAGGGCAGCAAGGCTTACCAGGCCTGCGCCGACTTCTATGACTTCCGGGAATCTTATAGCGCCGAAATCGATCAGAAAGACCGGGACGGAACCCTGCCGGAAGGATTCTGGGATAGCGACGAATTTACCAATACCATCGAAGCCAAAGCCCAGGAGCTGGCCCAGCAGTACGGCTTGAAACCCGATGGCAAAACATTGGATTTCCGCACCACCCGAAACCTGTGCGATGCCCTGGGGGTAGAGCGTTTTGTCCGGGATACCGAAGAAATCCACGTTGAAGTTCGAGAGGGTATGTGCCGAGAGAATGGCAACTTCCTCCTGCGTATGCAGTTTATCTTCCCGGAGGGAAAAGGCTATGCAGTAGAACACACCACAGGTGTACTGCTGTGGAACTGGCAGGACTGCTTCAGCCGGGATTATGTAACCCTCGATGATAGCAGCGACTGGGTAGAAAAGAATTATACCACCGCCAGCGGCCAAGAGGTGCTGATTCTCTACGCTCCCAGCCAGGAAAATGGCTACATTCTTTGTGACCGGGGCAATGCTCTGATGAGCTTACAGTTGACAGTAAATCCAGAAATGCTCAGTGAAGCAGGCGGCGTGGTGTCCTCCCAGTCCCTGACCATGACCAAAGGGCAGTTGGAGCTGATTGCGGATTCGCTGGATTTTGCAGTAAACCCCAGAATCCCAACCCAGGCCGATGTGGATGCCCAGAGCGCACCTTCCCAAGAGGCGACCCAGAATGGCTACACCGTGACGGTGAAATCCGTGGAGACCGACGGCTATGTGGCCAAAATCCGGGTGGGCATTACCGCCCCGGAAGATGTTTCCCTACCTGTAGAGGGCCGCATCCGCTTCTCCAATATGGACATGCTGATTAGCCCCACCAATCCCGGCTTTGGCAGCAGCTTCATCGGCAGCGTGGATGACGGCGACGGCAAGGCCAATACCCTGGACCTTGAGATTACGTGCCGTGCAGACCCGGTGGATGGGCAGCCGCCCTATGCCAAGGGCAGCAACTGGGAGCTGCACTTTATCGACATCACAGACAACCTATTTGAATCTGGGAAAGGCTACGCAGCTGAGACTGTCCTGGCTGAGGGCGAGTGGAACTTTCCCATTACCTTTGATGATACCAACGGCGACTACCGGGAGCTGGAGCTGATTACCCAGCCCATTCAGGCCAAAGGCTGCACCGGCTGGTATGAAGATGGTACAGACGCAGTGGATACCCTTACGCTTACCTCGTACAAGCTGAGAAAATTCAGCCACGACAGCGAATTTGTTAGCGACCCAAGGGCACCGGGCGGTGCGGATTTTGACTGTTTCAATGGCAACTTCACGAAAGTCGTCCTGAAAGACGGAACGGAAATAGAATTCGGCCGTTCTGACCTGTCCCTGGACCTGAGCCAGGTTGACCATGTAATTCTGGCGGACGGCACCAAGCTGCCGGCTCCCCAGGAATAAGCCATAAGAGGACCGGGAAACCCCGGTCCTCTCAGGCTGTCGAAAATCCCCCACAGGGCTTTTCGACAGGTTTTTGCAGTCTGCTGCGTGCATAATTTGTCCGCCCGTGGCGAACAAATTCCACACTTGCAGCCTGATAAGTATTTTCGCCCAGGTACACGCCCCGGTCGAAAATGGATTTGACTTTATTCGCCGCTACAGCGGCGAACTCTGCGAGGCACTTTTTTGACAATCTGAGAGGACCGGAAAACCCCGGTCCTCTTATTCTTTTCCGCAGGAACTACGCCTCGGGATGTTGCACAAAATGTTGACATTGCAACTATATAAATTGCACAAAGCACTCCCGGAGATTCCCAAAAGTTTGGCGCTAATTGCCCTTGCACAGCGGACACCCCAGTGGTATGATACGGTAGGAACGAAGTTCAATGGAAAGAAATTGAATGGTAGGCCTATTACATCAAAAAGGCGGAATTTCTATGGAAACCTATCTCATTTGTACCGCTGTGGCGCTGGTTGGAGGACTGATGATGTCCCGGCTGACCAAGCTGGTGAATCTTCCGGCTGTCACGGCATACCTGGTGGCAGGACTGCTGCTGGGTCCCTTCTTCCTGGGCAGACTGGGGATCTCTGGCCTGGGCTTTAACTCCCTGGAGCAGGTGGAGGGGATGAAGATCATCACCCAGGCGGCGCTGGGCTTCATTGCCTTCACCATGGGCAACGAGTTCCGGCTGAGCCAGCTGAAGGCCACCGGTGCCAAAGCCATCACCATCGGCATTTTGCAGGCGGTGATCACCACCGTTGTTGTGGACGTGGTGCTGATTACCCTGCACCTGTTCTTCCCTCAAATCATCTCCCTGCCCTGCGCCATTACCTTGGGTGCCATTGCTTCGGCCACGGCTCCGGCGGCAACCTTGATGGTGGTGCGCCAGTATAAGGCCGACGGCCCGCTGACGAAGCTTTTGATGCTGGTGGTAGCCATTGACGATGCGGTGGGGCTGGTGCTGTTCTCCGTGTCCTTCGGCATCGCCACCGCCCTGTCCAACGGCCAGGTAAATGTCACCGCCATTGTGGTGGAACCGATTGTGGAAATCGTGCTGTCCCTGGGCCTGGGTGCCGTAATGGGATGGGTGCTGAACCGGGTGGAGCTGTTCTTCCACTCCCGCAGCAAGCGTATGACCATCTCCGTTGCCTTTGTGCTGCTCACCGTAGGCCTGAGCATGCTGGAATTTGAAGTCGCCGGCATCCACTGCGGTTTCTCTCTGCTGCTGGTGTGCATGATGACCGGCACCATCTTCTGCAACATCTGCCCCACCTCTGAGGAGCTGATGGAGCGTGTGGACGGCTGGGTCATGCCCCTGAACGTGCTGTTTTTCGTGCTGTCCGGTGCAGAGCTGGATTTGAACGTGCTGGCCCAGCCGGTGACGCTGCTGGTGGGCGTTGTCTTCATTCTGGCTCGGTCTGCGGGTAAGTACTACGGCGCTGCTGTCAGCTGCCGCCTGACCCGTCAGGACAAGCCCATCACCGATCACTTGGGCATCACCCTGCTGCCCCAGGCCGGTGTGGCGCTGGGTATGGCCCTCACCGCCGCCAGCCTGGCCGATGGTGCCCTGGCCCGGAACGTGATTCTCTTCAGCGTGCTGGTTTATGAGCTGATTGGCCCCAACCTGACCAAGCGCTCCCTGCTGGCCGTTGGCGAAATCAAGCCGGAAGGCCGCACCAACGCCCGTCGCCCCAACGAGGACTAATCGGACTAAGGCCCCCTGCTCCATGCAGGGGGCCTTATTTTTATACAACGGCAGGAAACTCTGTAGCATCATACAGGAAGGCCCACCTATCCGGGTTTCCATATTGTCTGCAAATCACACGCAGCTTGTCTTCTCCCGTTTGATGCACTTGCATGGAGATCAATCATCTCGTCTCAAAATTGACCTTTTTCGAGGACCTATCCTAACGGGACCAGGTCTGTTTATACGCATCCGGAGGTATTCCACCCTCACTCCATATAAGCCCCCATCATGGGGCTGACGGCGTGCTGGGCGTAGAGCTTTAGCAGGCCGGTGGTGTATTTGGGGGGCTTGGGGGTCCAATGGGCTTTTCGCTGGGCCAGGATTTGGGCCATCTCCTGCTGGGACTTTTCCTGGCCCTGGATGCCTACCAGGTCCAGCCTGCGGCCGGGGATGTCGATGCGCACCAGGTCGCCGTCCTCTACCAGGGCGATGGGGCCGCCGGCGGCGGCTTCCGGGCTGACGTGGCCGATCACCGGGCCGCGGCTGGCCCCGGAGAAGCGGCCGTCGGTGATGAGAGCCACGCTGGCGGCAAGCTTCGGGTCGGCGCAGATGGCTTCGCCGGTGTAGAACATCTCCGGCATGCCGCTGCCCCGGGGGCCTTCGTAGCGGATGAAGACGGCATCGCCGGGATGGACCTGGCCGGAGAGCACGGCCTGAATGCAGCGCTCCTCGCTGTCAAAGGGTCTGGCGGTGAGGGTGACCTGGAACATGCTCTTAGGGCAGGCGGTGTGCTTGATGACGCACCCCTCCGGGGCCAGATTGCCGGTGAGGATGGCAATGCTGCCGTCGGTGCCCTTGGCGTTGTCAAAGCTGCGGATGATGTCCTCCCGGCAAATGTCCATGCCCAGGGACTGGGCGTGGCTGCGCAGAAGCTGGTCGCAGTGGTCATAGAAGCCGCTGCGCTTCAATTCTTCCAGGTTTTCTCCCAGGGTTTTGCCGGTGACGGTCATCACATCCAGATGGAGCATGGACTTGATTTCCTCCATCACCCGGGGCACGCCGCCGGCGTAGTAGAAATACTGGGCAGGCCAGTCCCCGGAGGGGCGGATGTTCAGCAGGTAGTGGGCGCCCCGGTGCATTCGGTCAAAGCTCTGGGCATCCAGTTCGATGCCGAATTCGTGGGCAATGGCGGGAATGTGCATGGTGGCGTTGGTGGAGCCGGAGATGGCGGCGTGAACCAAAATGGCGTTTTCAAAGCTCTTTTCGGTGACAATGTCCCTGGCCCGGATGCCCTGGCGTACCAGCTCCATCAGCTGCACAGCGGCATCGGAAGCCGCCTGCAAAAGCTCCGAGGCGGTGGCTGGCATCAGGGCGGTGCCGGGGAGCATCAGCCCCAGGGCCTCCGCCATAATCTGCATGGTGGAGGCGGTGCCCATGAAGGAGCAGGCGCCGCAGCTGGGGCAGGCATGCTGCTTGTAGTAGTCCAGCTGTGCCTGCTGGAGGACACCGGTTTTCTCCCAGGCATCCAGCTTGCCGATCTGCTCCAGGGTGAGCAGCCGGTTGACGGCGCAGGCCGGGTCCTGGGGAATCAGCCCCTCCGGCAGGGCATGGGCCTCCATAACGCCGCCGGTGACCACAATGGCGCTCATGTCCTTCAGCCGCCCAATGCTCATCAGCATGGCGGGCAGGGACTTGTCGCAGCTGGCCAGGAAGATGCCGCCGTCATAGGCACTGGCGTTGGCCTGAGCTTCGATGAGGTTGACCATGGCCTCCCGGTGGGGCAGGGAGTAGTTGATGCCGTCGTGGCCCTGGGCGATGCCGTCGCACATGTCGGTGGCAAAGTATCGGGCGGCCTTGCCGCCGTGGCAGTTCACCGCTTCCACAGCCCGGTTTACCAGCTGGTCCAGGTGGGCGCTGCCGGGGTGGCTGTCGCCGAAGCTGCTTCCCACAAAAATCTGGGGCTTTTCCAAATCTGCCACGGTCCAGCCCATGCCAATTTTCAGCGGGTCATTTTCCGGGGCCATGGCCCGGACTTCTTGGGAACGTAGTTGCATAAAAAATCCTCCTATGGACTGTTTTCGACCATTATAAGCAAAGCATCCGGCAAATGCAAGCGCACAAAACGCCCCTCCCGAAAAAACGGGAGGGGCGGGAATTTACTTTGCTTTCAGGGCCTTCCGCTCGTCCTTGGTTTTGGCGAAGCGCTCCAGCTCCGGCACCAGGATGATGCAGATGAGGGCTGCGGTGAAGCCGCCGTTGTACAGGCAGAAGCCGCCGTGGAGGTTGGGCACGGAGGTCACCAGCAGATAGTGCATCACACCGGCCAGCAGGCCAAATCTCCATCCGTACTTATCCGCAATGGGGCTGAGGCCGTTGGCGTAGCACAGGCCCACGCAGATGGCCTGGGCGTTCAGAGCCATGGCGAAGGTGCCGCCAGCCAGGCTGGACAGCCAGCCGCAGACCAGAGAGGCCAGCAGGTAGCCCAGCATAATGGGCCAGACGTTGCCGGGGTGAGAGCCGGAGTTGCAGGTGGCCAGCATGCAGAAGACGATGCCGAAGGTCACGCCGTTGAAGCTGGCACCGATCAGGTTGTAGTAGCCCAGAATGAACAGGCCGAACACGCCCACATTCATCAGGAAGACGGCGTTGCCGTAAGTAGAGGAGAAGTTGGTCACCAGCGCCGGGTCCGTCAGCAGCCGCCAGTAGTCCTTGGGACGGCAGCCCAGGGTGAATGCACCCACGATGCACAGCCCGAACAGGGCACAGCAGAAAATGTTCACCGTCATCTGGGAGGCAACCTGCAAGGTGGCGGCATCCGGGGCGGCGGGCAGAGCCACGCCCAGGGTCTTGAACAGGGTGGCATTGAGGAAGAAGGCCGTCATGCCGATGGGAAGGGCGGCGCTGTACAGGTCAAAGCCCTTGTGGACCTTGGGGGAGTTGGCCAGGCCTGCCGGCAGGAAGAAGCCGATGGCGAAGCCGATCAGCAGCGCCAGGCCGACGCCCACCAGGTTGAAGCCCACCACCTCGGCATGGGGGTAGCGGATCATCAGGTCGGTGATCAGCGGAGCAATGCCGGTGGAGAACAGCATGGCGTTCACCAGGGAACCCATTTTCTCCTTCTTCACCAGGCCGTAGAGGATGACACCAAAGATGGTGGGCCAGATGTTCAGAATGTTGATGCCCCAGGAGCCAAATCCCAGGGTGAGGATCACGGCCAATGTGGACACATTGTTGGGCGTTCCCCGGAACACCAGGAACAGTCCCAAGCAGATGGCGCATACCAAGCCCATGTTCAGGAAGGTGGCAGCATAGCCGCCCAGCGCAAAATAGTTGGTGGAAATTTTGCTGGGCTGGCTAAGAATCTGCCACAGCCCGGAGAACATGCTGCCCCGATCCGGCATGCACACAGCGCCAATCAAAAAAGCAGCACTGAACACGCCGAACAGAAGCTTTAGAAAATCGCCTTCGGAGAGATTTTTGATTTTTTTCATAACAAACACCTCTTTCATATTTTCCAAACCGCACAAAGCGGAAAGAAACAAAGCACCAGCGGGCGGCGTGCCGCCGCTGTCGATTCGAGACCGTTACTCTGATGGTAAACCCACACCTTTGGGGGGTCACCCGATTCGTTACGGCTCAATAAGTCGGGGAAAGGAGACGTGCCTTTCGTAGGGCGGGGGTATGCCCCCGCCGCCAACGTGGGTTTCCCTCTGCACCTACCGAGTTCCACCGCCCCAAAATCCCTTCCCCCGGGATGCGAATCAATAGTAGAAACCGGAAAAAAAGCGAAAAAAGATGACAAATAGTGCAAAGTGTTAGATAAATGCGGTATCCGGCAGCCAATCGAGATATACTTCAATTGGCTCAACGCCCGAACCGACATCCAAACCGCCCGCTACGTCCGCTCCTGCCAGGGCCTGCTGACACATATCTACTCATCCCTGGCATTTTCCGCACTTTTGTTGTTTTTCAACTATTGATTCGCATCCGGGGGAAAGGTGGCTCGCCGCAGGCGAGACGGATGAGGAACGGCGAACCCCCCCGAAACGTATGCACCTAACCAAAACGCACCCACGAACGAAAACCACCCCACTTGGCTCTCCCTGCGGGAGAGCTGGCGGCGAAGCCGACTGAGAGGGCAACAACGTGGGATGGTGTGGGCAGTGGAACCGAAAGGCCCTCTCCGTCACGGCTAACGCCGTGCCACCTCTCCCAAAGGGAGAGGCAAGACGGCGTGCTACTGGCTATCCGTCCCCTTTCTCCGCAAGAACGAAACCGAGCGAGCGAAGGGCAGGAGCGATTACATCCGCACCAGCACACGCATAATCTGCGGGCATTGCCCGCCAAAAAAGGGCAATCCAGCGCCAAGCTGAATTGCCCAGACGGTCGGCATATCCCGCTCCATACTCCCCGGCGGTCAGCCCGCCTTTCTCCGTCAGTTATATGGATGGTAAGACTATTGTAGTCAATCGGGATAGGTTTGTCAACAGCAAAAAGCCCCTGTCTGTTTAAACTGGTGGTACTTTCTGCCCCTCAAGGATTCTTTACGTAATTTTTCATAATTTTTCCTCCCTGCATCACCAAAGAAATATTTTCTTCTTTGCGCAGCAGGGAAATGTTTTCCAACGGATTGCCCTTGACCAACAAAATCTACCCAGAATTTGACATAAAATCAGGTCGCAATTTTCGTATAAAGCGTTCACTTCTACCAATGATATCTTAAAATAACAAAAACGATGTTTGTCTAACTGGTTCTGGATACTCTGTCCGCATGGCCTCCACGTTGGCAGGGTCACAGGGCTGTGGAAAAATGGAATAGTTGAAGGAGTCTGCAATCATCTCTGCTTTCTCCCGGGTCATTGGTTCCGCAGTGTTATCGTAGGGAGCATTTGCCATTTTGTTTTCTGTGGTGATATGGATGATGCCATCTCCCCTATCGCAGATAATCACCAAAGCATTTTCGCAGGTAGCCAGCAAAACATCCGTACCTGCCAATGTGGCGTAATGCCATTGCTCCCACGCATCTATATCCCCAATAACGGAATAATAGGGATAAAAATAACCATCTCTTGCGTAGGTATATGCAACCACTCGCTGTTCCTGCTCGCCCTCCAGGCTCTGCCAAAACTCCGTATGGAAAGACCCTTCCGGGGAGAAATAACCTTCCATTTTTTCCACTTGGATCCCAGGCTGACAGAGATTGTCTATCTGCAATGCTTTATAAAGCAGCTGTTCCTCCCATCTACGGAAATGGATCCAGGCACCCAGGGCATTCAGTTGATATTTTTCCAAAATTTCATTGAGTTTGTCCACCATTTCAAAGGTGTAACAGTCGTAAGTGATATAGTATTGGGCCGGGACACCAGAATCGTTCCTGTTGTTTTCTTTCATCAGGGTGCCATCCGAATCATACCGCATCTTGAAGTCCAGCCATTCCCGCAGCGCCAGTTGTTCGGGACTTCCGTTATATCCCTGTAAGGAAAGCTCTGTGATGGTCCACTGCGTGGATGGTGCATATTCTCCCGACGGCCCTATCCATTCTTCTTGTGTCATATTTTTTTCACCGATTTTCATGTCCTGCATCCGCAACACATACACCACTGCGCAGCCCACCAGCAGCAGGGACAATGCGATCAGTGCCGCCGCCAGCCACAGCTTCCGAACCGGCAGGCGCTTGGGCTGGGATTTTCCCTGCCGGAATTTCTGGGCATCCTGCACGTAGGCATCCCGCACAGTATTCAGCCCCACCAATAAATCCATCGCTTTCATAGATATCCCTCCTCCCGGAGCATGTTCCGCAGCTTTTCCCGCAGCCGGTGGAGCATGGAGCTTACCTTGCTCTGGGTGAAGCCGGCGGCTTCCGAAATGGCCGCAATGGAATCCAAATACCAATACCGGCACAAAAACACATTCCGCTCCGTCTCCGTCAGGGACGACAGGAAGGCTTCAAAAATCCGGGCCAGCTCCCGGCTGTCCAGTGCGGTTTCCATATCCCGGCTGTCTACGCATTCTCCCAGCTCCTCCAGAGCCAGCAGGATTTCCCCACCGCCCCGCTTTTTTGCATGGTCCCTGCGCCAGCGGTCAATGGAAATGTGCCGGGTGATTTTGCCGAGAAAGGCACTGAAACAGCGAGGCCGCCGGGGCGGAATGGCACGCCACGCCGCCAGGTATGTATCGCTGACGCTTTCCTCCGAATCCTCCCGGTTCGAGAGGATGTTGTAGGCGATGCTGTAGCAATACCTGCCATACTTTTTGTCCGTCTCCTCAATAGTCTGCTCTGACCGCTTGAAGAACAACGCAAGAATTCCTTGATCTTCCAAAGAGAACCACCTCCGCTTGTTTATCTATTTTATACCAAAGGGTTTCACTTGTATAGACGTAAAGCAGGCTCCATTCCTTGCATACAATCTGAATTTTTTTCGAATGTGCGCAGGTTTCCGGCAGAGGATTCCCATCCTTTTCCATTTCCCGGAAAAAGGACGAGCACGGGCGAATACAGTAGCTGTGGAGGTGATGGGTATGCTGACAGCCACATGGCTGATGATGACCACCCTATTGTATTCCCTGCAACTAAACCCCGGCTCTTTCCCCCGCCCCCTCTCCGCCCAGGAGGAGCAGCACTACCTAACCCTGGCCCAAGCCGGGGATTTGGAGGCACGAAACGTGCTCATCGAACACAACCTGCGCTTGGTGGCACATATTATGAAGAAGGGTTGATGCACACAGGAACTTCCTGTGGAGGACAACTAGGGAATATATGTCCGTATACTATGGAAAAATCGTTAAAATCCGATGGAATGCCCAGTCCTTTCTAGTTCTATAACAAAAAGTTGGGGTCAGGTGGTGAGCCTGTCCCCAACTTTTCGTATAGGATCGAACTATTTACATTTCGGAAGTTGAACGGGTTGAAGAATGGCTGTATTGATGCAGTCTCCTTCGTGTAGCCTCGAAATTTTTATTATTTTGCGTATCTGCTCTGAGGGGGGACTATACCAGTTTACAGATGCACCCGGAAAGAGAAGCAGATATCCTCCTGAGAGGAGATTTGGTAGGTTTGCTCCACATCGGCGCCCCAGCTGTCGATGCCGCCCACGCCCCGCATGGCGCCGCAGACCGTCACCACCGTTCGGCAGGGCTGGGGCAGTTCGGGTTTATGGTAGGCTTGGCTCAGCTGCTGGGGGGTGTAGGCAATGGCAGAGAAAGCGTAGGGCCTGTCCACTTTTTCCAAAACAAGCCGGTGCGCTCCATTGCGGAACAAGGTCTGGTGGGTGTCCACATGACAGCCGCATTCCTGGGGCCGCAGATAATCGGGGATTTGAGGCGTTTCCTGATGCCAGCCAAAGCGGCCGCCCTTCTTTCGGTCGGGGTAAGTTTCCCCCGACAGGCCCAGCCAGCGAACTTCCTCCACCGGCTCCGGCGTGGCAAACCGCAGGCCCAGCAGAGGCAGCTGGGGCCGCCCCGGTGCGCCATGATATACCACCTCCGTGTCCAGACAGCCCGCCGCCACGGTATAGGTCACCTCCGTCACCAGGCCGGGCATCGCCAGAGCCGTGTAGGTATAGCAGATGGAAACCCGGTCTTCCGTATCCTCCAAAAGCCGAATGCCGCTGCAAACCTGCCAGCCGTCCACTGCCGCCCAAAGGCTGCTCTTTGCGGCGAAGCCGTTGCCCAGGTCATTTTCCGTAGGGGCACGCCAGTAGGCCGGGCGGGGCGCACGCCAAAGCCACTGCTTTCCACCGCTTACCAAAGATACCGGCCCGCCCTCCGGGTAGGAGAACAGAAGTTCAAAGCTGTCTCCAAAAACACCCAGCACCCCGTCCCCATGGACGGTTTTCAGCTTACCCGGCTTTTGGGGGATGGGCTGGACGGCCCCTGCCCGCTTCTCATTTTCAGCATCCCACTGCGCCCGAACCTCCTTGGGGGCGTACCAGTAGCGAACCTCCTGCATGGCAGGCTTTTCCCTGCCGTCGGCAAAGACGATGCCGTTTCCGCTGAACGCATAGTCGCTCTGCCGGTCCCCGAAGTCGCCGCCGTAACCCAGAATACGGTTGCCGGAAGCATCCTTATGCCAAAGGGCCTGGTCCATATAGTCCCAGATGAATCCCCCTTGGTACTGCGGAAATTCCTCTTCCAGACGGATGTAGCTTTCCATGCCGCCCAGGGAATTGCCCATGTCGTGCATATACTCGCACAATAGGAAAGGCTTTTCTGGATTGCTTTCCAGATAGCGGCGAATCTCCGCTGGGGACGCGTACATCCGGCTCTCCACATCGGAAATGGCATCAAAGGCCCGGTTGTGGAAGACCCCTTCGTAGTGAACCAGGCGGCTGGGGTCTTGGGCACGGAACCAGTCTGCCATGGCCAGAATGTCCTCCCCGGCATAGGATTCGTTGCCGCAGGACCAGAAGAGAATGGACACATGATTCTTATCCCGCTGGAACATGGACTCTGCCCGATCCAAAACCGCAGCTCTCCACTGGGGCAGGCTGCCCGGCACATTCCAGCTGGGTTCCACCGCCCCCAGCTTCTGCCAAGAGCCATGGCTTTCCAGATTGGCTTCGTCCATAAGATAGATGCCGTTTTCGTCGCACAGGTGATACCAGGGGGTCTGGTTGGGATAGTGGCTGGTGCGGACGGCGTTGATGTTGTTTTTGCGGATGGTTTCCATGGCCTTTTCCATATCCGAAAGGCCGATGGCCCGGCCGGTTTCCGGGTTCCACTCATGCCGGTTCACGCCCCGAATCACCAACCGCTGGCCGTTGAGCAGCATGAGACCGTTCTTTTTTTCAAACCGCCGGAAGCCTGTGCGGTACGGAATCCACTCCGCAGCACATCCCTGTTCATCCAGCACCGTCAGGACGACACGATACAGCTCCGGGGATTCATAGCTCCAGGGAAGAATGTTTTCAAATTCCAGCGCCTGGGACACCAGGTATTTTCCCTCCGGCGCAAGGGACAGTCTGCCATCAAACAGACAGCCCTGTCGGGGATGGGAAATTTTACAGTGGATTCCCCCCACCGGGCCGCTGACCAGCAGCCGCAGCCGGAAGGTGCCGGTGGTGTTATCCTCCTGCAAGCCAGTGCGAATCCACAGGTCCTCCACATGAACCCGAGGTTTGGCATACAGCACCACACTACGGAAAATGCCACTGAAACGGAAAAAGTCCTGATCTTCCAGCCAGGAGGCGCTGCTGTGCTGATAAACCTCCACACACAGCCGGTTATCCCGCTCCCGGAGGTAGGGTGTCAAATCGAACTCAGATGGTGTGAAGCTGTCTTCAGCATAGCCCACAAAGTGCCCGTTGAGCCACACATAGAAGGCCCGTTCCACTCCCTCAAACCGGATGCAGACGGATTTTCCCAGCAGGCCTGGTTCCAAATCAAAGGTGCGGACATAGCTGCCCACGCTGGTGTGGTTCCAGTCGATTTCCGGCGGACGGATGTCCGAACGGCCATCCCAGGGGTACAGGGTGTTGATGTACTGAATCTGTCCATAGCCCTGCAATTCCATATGCCCCGGTACCTGAATGCTGCCAAAGCAGGAATCGTCAAAGCCTTCCTGCCAGAACCCCTCCGGTCGGCAGCTGGGATTGCGACTCCATGCAAATTTCCAGCATCCGTCCAGAGATTGATATAGCGAAGAGGTGCCCTGCTCCATCTCCTGCTCTGTGGCATACCAGAGATGGTCAGAATGGGCATCCAGACGGTTGACCCGGAACACTTCCGGATCGGTGAGCCAATTGAGATTTGCCTGCATAGCGTGTTACTCCTTTACAGCACCAGCTGCCACACCTGCCAGAATGTAACGCTGGAAGAAAATGTAGATCAGAACCGTTGGCAGCATAATCAGCACAATACCGGCGGCCAGTGTCTGCCAAGAGCCTTGCTGGGCATTGGCATAGTCCATCAGGAAAGTGGTCAGCGTGCGCAGCTTGTTGCCGGGCATATACAAATAGGGGATGTACATGGTGTGGTTTTTCAAATAGCTAAGAACCTGATTGCCGTTGCTGCAGTCCTGCACCACTGTATAGCCCAGCTTCTCCCAGTTCACAATGGTGCGCAGCGTTACATGAATCAGCGCATCATCATCTACAATCAGCACTCGGATCATGGCGCTCCTCCTTCCTGTTCTGCCGGGTACAGGCCTCCAGCGGCAGCTTGAAAATAATGTGGGTAAAAGCTCCCGGCGTACTGCTGATAACAAATTTGACCGTATCGTCGAAATTTAGGCGCAACCGTGTCAGCACATTTTCCAGCCCGATAGAACTGTTGTCATCGTGGTGCCGGGGCCGGCCATTGAGGAGTTGGTGGACTTTTTTTGCAGACATCCCCCTGCCGTTGTCCCATACGGACAGGCAGAGAAATCCCCCATCCTGATACACCGCCACCCGAATCTGACCCAGTTCCTCGTCCATCTGGGCAAAGCCGTGGGTGATGGCGTTCTCCATCACCGGTTGTAAGGTCAGGCGCGGCAGTAGATAATCCAAGCAATCCTCGTCCACCTGATAGCTGACTTCAAACCCGTTGGAATAGCGGATACGCATAAGATATTCATAGGTTTTCAGCATTTCCAGCTCTGCGGATTTGATAGCCAATGACAATCTCTGCCACAAGAAACACCAAAATCAGAGGTATGACCACCAGCAGAAGAAAACTGCGGTAATAAGTATGCCGAAGGGAGAAGTGATTTTTCTTCTCTTTCAAAGCATCCATCGAACGTCTTGACCCCTGTCCCATATTTATGCCCATTCCTTTCTGCTGCGCTCCAAGGCACCGAAAAACCGATGTTTTTTCCGAAGCAAGTTAAAATTTGTTGCATACTATAGCCATGTAGCGGCCCACCAGCTGCTTACTATGTTCCTTCTATACAGGCTTTTTGCCAGTTTCCGCTTCCGCTGCTGCTCGCCAAAAGGAAGGTCAGCTTTCTCAAACGCAGCGGTCTTGCTTTCCAAACGCACAGAGCTGCCCCTGCTTCTGTTTTTCCTAATCATCATTATAATCATGATAAAGAGAATTGCAACAGGCTTCTTACGCTTTTATAACATGATCATGAATGGAAAATGCCCGCAGATACTTTTTCTGGGTCAGGTCAAGCAGTTTGGAATTCCCCTGCTGCGGAGAAAAAATGGCAATCATTTGGAAGGGAATATCAGAACTTTCTCGGCAGGATTTGAGACAGCTTTCTAGGATGCAGCAAAAGGGAACATACAAGTTTATTGCATGGATGCAGCAAACTTGACGGCGTAAAATGGTTGTGCTATGATAGCCGTGAAAGGCGGTGTCGAGACGCAGGCACCGGGCACATTCCGGAAAATATCGTGTATTTTGAACTGCTTCGCCGGGGCTATGATGTGGCCGCCGGAAAAATCACCCCAAAAAGCGGTTTGCAGCAGGAATAGGACGGAATCCGGATTGTGAATGTGATGGATTATTTACTGGAGTAGAGAAAGGAGAACCCCGTGGAAAGCTTTGTAATCAGTGTATCCCTTGGAACCGGGTGCTACCGGCATATTCAGATCAGCACCAATGCCACATTGTATAAACTCCATCAGGCAATTCTGAAAGCCTTTGAATTTGAGGATGACCATGAACATGCTTTCTTTATGGACAACTGTATGTGGAGTTCTGCGGATGCGTATTTTTCTTCCAAAACAGAGCCCGGGGATCGCCTGACGAAGAAATATACACTGAAAAAACTGCATTTGGCGAAAGGGCAGAAGTTCAAGTATGTCTTTGACTTTGGTGATGAATGGGAGTTTCAGTGTAAGGTGCTGCGGGAATTGGAGCAGGACACAAACCTGCCTCTGGTGATCCGAAGGGTGGGGGAATCGCCGGAACAGTACCCGCAGTGGGAAGAATACGAAGACGAGGATGCAGACAATATTCCCGATCCGCTCACACCGGAGGAAATGGAAGCGCTGTATGCGCAGCTTCCGCTAACGCATGAGGAAATCAACTGCATCCATCTCTACATGGACGCTGCGGCGAACCTATATGGGTTGCTCTCTCTGGATAAATTATACGAGCTTTACAACAGCCAGAACAAAAAAGTGGATGCGCTGTCTTTTCTCACTGTCGTAGGTATGATAGACCAGGATGAAGGCAACGACTTTATCATCATCGAGAATACAGACAAGCCCGATGCAACGGCGGAAGAATCCATGAAAAACTGCGAAATCGTTTCGGACTATCTGCTTGTGGCAGACCCGGAGAAGAGCATCCGGGAACTGCGCCGTGTCCAGAAGGGGAAACCGCTGAAAATTCTCCCCAAAGCGGAGTTCCTGCTATTTGCGGACAGCACCTACTTCCCGGAAACGCCCCAGCGTAGTGCGATGATACGATACCTTCGCAAACTCTCATCCTCCCTGCCGGCAAGTGCGGAAGATTATTGCGGCTGCATTCAGAGTGTCATCGTCATTGGCGCACCGCTTCAGGAAATTCTGAATCTTTTGGAAGCGGAGGGCCTGACAGCCCATAAGAATTGGGACTTGGCAGAATTCGCCTCGTTGTATCAGGATCTGAACAACCACACCCACATGCACGCCCACCGCGGCAATACACCCTACGAGTTGTTTACCCAGTCATCCCGGGGCCTGCAGCTTCATCAGCGGCCTGCACAGCCTGAGAATCAGCTGTCTTTCTTAGAGGAACCGCCCCGGAAGCCAAAGCTGACCATTGTCGGCGCTCCCTCCCGCAATGGCCCCTGCCCCTGCGGCAGCGGCAGAAAATATAAGAACTGCTGCGGAAAAGAAACGAAATGAGAGGATCCTTATATCATCAATTGCACGGTAATACCTGCGCTCATTTCCTTTACCGCCGCAGCGGTGCGTGATGCACAAATAATCCCCGTCCCAATGAATGCAGCATAATGAAAATCTCACAGTCTTTCCTCTCCCTTTTGGAGGATAGGCTGTGGGATTTTTTGCACTTATGGATCTGCGGTCACAAACCTATACATAAAAAAGCAGCAGTCTTAATTGACTGCCACGAACGCTTTTACGCAACACAAATCAGTAGGAGCGTGCGTGACATGATGAGACGGAAGAATCATAAGGTAATACGAGGTGAGTGCAGATGAAGAAGGTTCCGCAGGATATGATGTGCGTCTTATTGCAGACGCTTTTGGATAAAAACCTGATTACGCAGGATGTTCACGACAAATCCCGGGAGAAAATTCTTGGCACATTGGACTGGCCGGACATTTTCTGCTATGCTGGGGACGATGGAAAGGAGGCAGAAAATGGATATTCGTAAAATCCGGGGGGAAATGCGGATGGGAAGGTCGATTTTTGATCTTCCCCTACGGGTGACTTTCTATGCCCGTGTATCAACGGATCAGGATGAGCAGCTGAATTCTCTGGAAAATCAGGTGAAGCATTACACCGAGCTGATCCAAAGCAAGAAAAACTGGAAGTTCGTGCCGGGGTATGTGGACGAGGGTATCTCCGGCACCAGCACGAAAAATCGTGACGATTTTAACCGGATGATCCGGGATGCCAAGGCAGGACTGTTCGATTTCATCATCACCAAGGAGATCTCCCGCTTTTCCCGCTCCACGCTGGACTCCATCCAATATACCCAGGAGCTGCTGGACTATAATGTAGGCGTGTTTTTTCAGAATGACAACATCAACACCCTGGATACCGACAGCGAGTTCCGGCTGATCATCATGGCAGGTGTTGCCCAGGACGAAGTCCGCAAACTCTCCGAACGAGTCAAATTTGGCTTCCGGCAGTCCATCAAAAACGGCCGGGTGCTGGGCAACGATAAACTCTATGGTTATGACAAAAAGGACTGTGTCATGACCATCAATGAGGAGGAGGCGGAAATCGTCCGCACCGTCTTTGACCTCTACGGCAACCAGCGGCTGGGCACCCGCTCCATTTCCAAAAAGCTCCGGGAGATGGGCTACACCAGCCGGGAGGGCAACGACTTCAACACCTTGACCATCCGGCATATGCTGGAAAATCCCAAATACAAGGGCTGGTACTGCGGCAACAAGACCCAGAGCATGGACTACCGCACCAAGAAAAAAGCCTTCTTAGATGAAAGCGAATGGGTTACATACCCAGACCCCAACATTCCCCCCATCGTTTCGGAAGAATTGTGGGATCGGGCCAATGCCCTTTACAAAGAGAGGAGAAGCGAAGTTATGTCCAAAAGCAGCGGAGAATCCTACCACAACCGGTATCCTTACAGCTGTAAAATCATCTGCGAGGAACACGGAACCACCTACCACCGCCATGTGCTGAAGAAAAAAGCCGGCGATGAGGAAGCCTGGCAGTGCAAAATCTACCGAACCTACGGCGGCAACGCCTGCTCCTCACCCCAAATCCGAAGCTGCGAGCTAGATGCGATTCTGGGACAGATTTTCACAGAGCTGGTGAAGGATAAGCAGGCCATCATCGATTCTCTGGTAACGGTACTGGTCAATGTACCGAAAGAGGTGGATTATGGCAAACTTCGAAGCAAGGTCCAATCCGACATAGAGGCTCTCCATGCCCGAAAGGATCGGATTTTGGATTTGCAGATTGCCGGTGCTATCGACATCACCGAATTCAAGGTTCGCAACGACACCTGCAACCAGCAGCTGATGCAGCTGGAAGCCCAGCTGGCAGCCATTGCGCAGGAGCAGCTGCAAGCTGCGGAAAAGGATTTGGACATCGATGAAATCCAAAAGGCTCTGGAAAAGGAGCTGGATTTTTCCGAAGGCATCCAGTCTGCCTTGGTCGCCACCATTCTGGATAAGGTCATCGTCAAAAAGGAGAGCACCAAAAAGGACATCCATTTGGAGATTTTCCTGAAGCTGGGGCAAAAATACGAGGCAATTTACAACCCGAAAAATGATCCTGCAAGCGCCAACCCTGCAAGAAATACTACGCCCACTCCGCAGATCAGGAGGATTTGATTTCCATTGGGACCATCGGTCTCATTAAGGGCATTCAGACCTTCAATCCCGGCAAGGGGGCACGGCTGGCCACCTATGCGGCCCGGTGTATTGAAAATGAAATCCGGATGCACTTTCGGACTCAGAAAAAGTCTGCCCAGGATGTATCCTTGTCGGATTATATTGAGACTGGGACGGATGGGGCGCCGCTGCAGCTGATGGATGTGATTGGTGAGGATCAGGATTTGACCGAGCAGATTTGCGTCCAAGAACTGGCGGGGCAGCTGCGGCAGGCCATGAAGCAGTGCTTGACGGAGCAGGAGCAGCAGGTGCTTCGCCTGCGCTACGGCCTGGACGGCCGCCCTCCTCAGCGCCAGCGGGAGGTAGCCCTCGCCACCGGCATCAGCCGCAGCTATGTGTCCCGCATGGAAAAGCGGGCATTGGAAAAGCTTCGGCAGGCGCTGGATGGATAGCTCCCCCAATATGCAGCAACCCCCTGCGCAGTTATGCGCAGGGGGGCAGATTGTCAAAAAAGTGCCTCGCAGAGTTCGCCGCCGTAGCGGCGAATAAAGTAAAATCCATTTTCGACCGGGGCGTGTACCTGGGCGAAAATACTTATCAGGCTGCAAGTGTACGAGTTGTGCGCCGCAGGCGCACAAGGAGTGCATGCAGCAGACTGCAAAAAAACTGTCGAAAAGCCCCATGGGGGATTTTCGACAGTCTGAACCCCCTGCGCAGTTATGCGCAGGGGGTATTGCAAGGTCCGTCTGCTCGCCGCAGCTGCCTGCGGTAAAATTTGTTCGCTTCCGCCACTGCACATAGCTCGCCTTTTGCTTCCATGGCCTGGATGCGCTTGGCTATCCACCAGTCTCCGATTCCCAGCTGGTAGCGGCCCAGTACGTCGCCGATTAGGTTCGCTACCCGGAAGGGGCCGTCGGGAATCTGGGCACGGATCAGCGGGTCGTAGAAATCCGCCGACACGCTGACCAGCCGCCCGCTGAGGACGGCCCGCAGCGGGGCATTTTCCTGGCGCAGCCGTGCCCAGTCCAGGGCAATGGCCCGGCGGACACTCTGGGGGATATCCTGTTCCAGCGGCAGATACGCAGCCCAGTCCCCAGGCGGCAGCTCTCCCCAGCTGTGGCAGCGCTGCACCACGCCACCTTCCAAGAGCCTCCACTGGGGCAGCTCCACCGCCGTCACAGGGCAGGTGCTCTCCCGCAGCTGCCACAGTGTCTCATAAAACCCACACAGAGAATACGGCGCCTGGCTGTACCAGATGCGCACCGGCTGGCCCTGCCTGGCCCCGTCCAGCAGCCGCTTTCGGTCCTGCTGGCAGACTTGCCACTGCCGCTGGGCCTGGGTGTTAGCCTGAGCCTCCTGCCCCGGCAGGGGGAAGTCCCCGCCCAGCCAGGCCGTCAGCAGCTGAAACCGGGCCTGCTCAGCATCCGCTCCTGTCAGCGGCCCCACGTCCAGACCCAGCCAGGGGCACAGCACATCCCCAGGCTCACCGCCAACAGGCCGTGCCCGGCGGTGCTCCTGGGCCAGCCGGGCTTTCAGCCGGGCCAGCGCCTGGGCCTGTTCTTCCTGGGGCGCACCGAAAACCACCCCCATCGGCCCATCCGGCCCGCTTTTCGGGCGGCAGTGGAGGGCCTGCTTCAGCGAGCCTCGCTCGCTTTCCGAAAAAACAACTTGCAGCATACCCTGCGCCCCCATTCACTGCGCCTTACATTGCTTTATCTGCTCTTCCAGCCAGGTCATGGCGGCTTTCAGGCACAGGTAGGGATCGCCCTCCCAGGTCTCCTGTTCCACGAAACCATAGCCTACCCCGGTTTCCAGGCAGGCCGCCACCACGCCGTCCCAGTTGGTTTGTCCCTGTCCGGCGGGCACCAGGCGGCCGTCCCGGCTGTCCTTGAAGTGGACCATGGACACCCGTCCTGCCCAGCGGCGCAGATACCCCGGTATATCCGGGCAGTACCGGCCCAGATGGTACAAGTCCAGGCACAGGGAAAGCCCCGGCAGCCGCTCCATCAGGAAATCCACCGCATTTTCCCCCGGCAGGGCGGTATAATCGTCGTACACCGGGTGAAAGCACAGCCGCTGCCCCGGCACCTGGGCTTCCAGGGCCTCCAAGTGTCTTGCAAATTCTTCCAGCCCCTGGCGGGACTTGCAGGCTTGGGGAATGCGGCTGACACACAGCCACGTGCCCCCGGTAGCCTCGTTCAAATCCCGGTAGTAGGGCAAATCCCCCTGAACATACTGAAAGAAGTCCTGCACCGACACCGACCGCAGGCCGCTTTCCGCCAGCGCCTGTGCAATGTCTGCCACCGGCACCGCCGGGTCGATCCATTGCAGCTGCACCGCCGTGCAGCCCAGAGTGCGCACCTTGGCAAAGGCTTGGGCCACCTGCTCCCGGGTGGTGAGCAGCGGCTTTAAGCTGGAAATCTGAACGCCAATCTCCATAACCATTCCCCTTTTTCAAATCCTGGGCCTTACAGCTGCCACAGGTTTTCTTTTTTACAAAAATCCTCCATCACCTGGCAGAGCTTGAGTGTTTCCTCCCGGGTGATGTTGGACAGCAGGCGGCCGTTTTCGATGGCCTTGACGAAGGCCACCAGCTCATAGCGGATGCCCTCGCCGTCCAGCTGGTAAAAATACTTCTTGTTGTCGTTGCTGTTTTCGCAGCGGATTTCAAAATAGTCCGTCTTCCACCAGGGGGCGGGGACATAGATGCAGCCCTTGGTGCCGGAAATTACCAGTTCCCCCTCAGACTTGACCCCGATGCCCACCTTGGCGGTGGCTACGGCGTGGGGATATTCCAGGCTCAGCCGACAGAACAGGTCCTTCCCGTCCTCGTCCGTATGGGCTGCCATACGGCAGCCGGCATACTCCGTGCCCAGCAGCTGGAACACCGGCAGCAGCGCCGTCGGCCCCCAGGCGTAGAGGCTGCTTTGGTCAGAATCGTTGTCCGTATTCAGGCTGGTACACACGCTGTCCACGCTGTAAATGTCGCCAATGGCCCCGGTTTTCGCCAGCAGCAGCAGCCGGGCATAGGCAGTGGCATAGGCGGTCTTCACCGCCTCCATCAGGATGCACCCACGCTCCCGGGCCAAATCCAACAGCTCCTGGGCCGTCGCCCGGTCCATGGCCAGGGGCGCTTCATAAATCACGTGCTTTCCCCGCTGCAAGGCGGTGCGGATGTAGGCCGTGTGCTCCTGGGGCGGCGCATTGACGTACACCCCGTCGCAGACGTCCAGCAGCTCGTCATAGGGCAATCTGGGGATCTCCAGCTGGGCCGTCAGCTCCTGCCGCCGGGTGCAGATGCCCGCCAGGGTGATGCCGTTGACGAAGCCGCTTTCCCGGGCGTATTTCAGCAGCACGCTGGAATTTCCCGCCAGACCCAGCCGGACGCCTGCCTTCTTCGCCCGGATCTCCGAGCTGGACACCCCTTCGGTGCGGTCTAAGTAAACCACATCGCAGTAGTCCTTGAGGTAGTCGAATTTTCCCGCCCAGTCGGAGCCGACGGTGAACACGTCCACGTCGTACTTGCGCACGTCGTCGATTTTCTGGCCCTCGTACTCCTCCACAATGATCTCATCCGCCAGGCCCGTGGCCCGCACGCCCTCAATGCGCTCCATCAGGGACTGCTGGACATTGATTTTTCCCCGTTTCTTGTCAAAATCGTCGGCAGTGACGCCTACGATCAGATAATCCCCCAGGGCCTTTGCCCGCTGAAGCAGCCGGATGTGCCCCCGGTGGAGCAGGTCATAGGTGCCGTAGGTGATGACCTTTTTCATACACCGTCCTCCCGGTCCAGTTCCAGCAGGGCTTCCACAAACCGGGCCATGTAGCATTCCTCTCCGATGGACACCCGCAGGCAGTCCCCCAGCGCCCCCACCTGGGGATAGGCTTTGATGAGGATGCCCTTTTCCGCCTTCATCCGGCGGACAATGGTTTCGGCATCGGTTTTCGGCTGGATGAACAGGAAGTTTCCTGCCTCGCCCTGGTGGCGGTAGCCGTTTTCATCCAGCCGGCGGAGCAGATAGCTGCGGCCCTGCTGGAATTTTTCCACCAGCTGCTCCACCATGCCGGGGGTGGTGAGCACCTTTTCCGCAAAGAGCATGGCCACCGCATTGGTGTTGTGGGGCGTGCAGAACTTCTGCACATACTGGATATCCTCCGGGCAGCCCACCACGTAGCCCAGGCGGCAGCCCGCCATAGAGAACAGCTTGGAAAAGGTGCGGGTCAGCAGCACCCGCCGGTTGTGAAGCGCATACTGCAAGAATGTCTCCGGGTAGAAATAGTGGTATGCCTCGTCCACCAGCAGGGTGATCTGCCGCTGCTGGCAGGCATCCAGCAGCCGGGCAAATTCCTCCTGGCTGTATACATTGCCCATGGGGTTGTTGGGGTTGAGCAGAATCAGCATCTGGGTGTCCGGAGTCAGCTCCGCCAGAATGTCCTCCACCTGGATGGTCAGATCCTGGCGGTAGGCCACCGGCACGAAGCTGCGGCCGTACATCTGGGAATAGACCTGGAACATGAAGTAAGAGGGCACCACCCCCACGATCCGCCCGCCGGGGGCGGTAAATGCCTGGATCACATAGCGGATGGCCTCCGCCGAGCCGTTGGTGACGCACAGATGGTGGATGTCCGTGCCCAAATGCTCCGCCAGCACCTGGGCAAAGGGCAGGGTTTCGGGATACTGGGCAATGGTCTGGGGGGTCACCTCCGCCAGCACCTGGGAAACAAATTCCTCCGGCAGCCCGCCGGGGTTCTCGTTCAGGTCCAGCCGCAGATAATCCTTGCGCTGATTCTGGTCAAAAACCCGGACCAAATGTTCAATATTGGGGTCTAAATAGTACATAAGCGTATCCTCTCTCCGCCGATGAATTTTCTACTGCCCATTATACCGAACCTTCCCCCATTTTGCAATCCGCAGATTCCGGGAAAAAGAAAGAACCGCCCCAAAACAAACCGCACCCCACTTGGCTCTCCCCCTGGGAGAGGCGGCCAGTGGCCGCTGACAATTCGAGCCTGTTACCCTGGCAGTAGACCACCTCCTCAGGGAGTCACCCGGTTCGATACAACTCAATAGTTTGGAGGAAAGGGAACATACCTTTCGTAGGGCGGGGGCATGCCCCCGCCGCCCACGTTGGTTCACCGCTCCACCCACCAAGTTCCCCCGCACCAAAGCCTTCCCCCTCGGGGGAAGGTGCCCCAGCAAAGCCGGGGCGGATGAGGGGCGGCAGCGTAAAAGCAACCACCAGCGGCAAAAATCCAACGTTTCCACCCCTCATCAGTCAAAAATCAAAGATTTTTGCCAGCTTCTCCCCAGAGAGAAGCCTAACCCTCTCCGTCACGGCTAGCGCCGTGCCACCTCTCCCATAGGGAGAGGCAAGGGTGGCGTGCCGCCGCTGTCAATGACGAGACTGATACCCTGGTGGGAAACCCACACCATTGGAGGTCACCCGGTTTGATACAGGGTCCTGGACGGGCAAAAAAGCCTTCCCCCTGACGGGGGAAGGATTTCGATTATCCGAATTTCGGTGCCTGCTCCAGGCCCGGCCAGCGGCGGTCCTTTTCGCTGAGGTTCAGCGCCGTTCCGTCTGCCAGGGTATATCCCTGGGCATCGGCGCTGCCCGGGTATGCGCCTCGCACCTGGGGCCAATGGATGCCGATGGCAGGGTCGTTCCAGGCCAGGCCACCTTCGTCATTGGGGTGGTAGAAATCGTCGCATTTGTAGCAGAATTCCGCCTCGTCGCTAAGCACCAAAAAGCCGTGGGCAAAGCCCCGGGGAATCAGGAACTGCTTCTTATTCTCCGCCGACAGCACCAGGCCGAACCACTTTCCGTAGGTTTCCGACCCGGCACGCAGGTCCACCGCCACGTCGAACACCTCGCCCCGGATGACCCGCACCATCTTGGTCTGGGGATACTGCTTCTGAAAATGCAGCCCCCGGAGCACGCCCTTGACGGACATGGACTGATTGTCCTGGACAAACTGGACGGAAAGCCCAGCCTCCTCCATGTCCCGCTGGCTGTAGGTTTCCATAAAGTAGCCCCGGCTGTCCCCATGGACGGCGGGCGTGATGACACACAGGCCCTCTATGCCGCCGACATTTTTTTCAACTGTGATCTGTCCCATAGTTCCCCCAATTCCCGCCTTCAGCGGTTTCCGTACATTTTTTCATAATAATTCCGATATTCCCCGGAAATGATGGTTTCCCACCACTGCTTGTTGTCCAGATACCAGGCGATGGTCTTCTGGATGCCGTCGGCAAACTTGGTTTCCGGCAGCCAGCCCAACTCGGTATGAATCTTGGTCGGGTCAATGGCGTAGCGCATATCGTGGCCCTTCCGGTCGGTGACATAGGTAATCAGAGAGTAGGGCTTGCCCAGGGCATCGCAGATAATTTTGACAATGTCGATGTTTTTCATCTCATTGTGGCCGCCGATGTTGTAAACCTGGCCCACCCGGCCCTTATGGAGGATCAAATCAATGGCCTTGCAGTGGTCCGCCACGTACAGCCAGTCCCGGACATTTTCCCCCTTGCCGTACACCGGCAGGGGCTTATCCGCCAGGGCGTTGGCGATCATCAGGGGAATCAGCTTCTCCGGGAAGTGATAGGGGCCATAGTTGTTGGAGCACCGGGAGATGGTCACCGGCAGGCCATAGGTGCGGTGGTAGGCCAGCACCAGCAGGTCCGCCGCCGCCTTGGAAGCAGAATAGGGAGAGCTGGTGTGGATTGGGGTCTCCTCGGTGAAGAACAGGTCCGGCCGGTCCAAGGGCAGGTCGCCATAGACTTCGTCGGTGGACACCTGGTGATAGCGGGTGATGCCGAACTTCCGGCAGGCATCCATCAGCACCTGGGTGCCCAGGACGTTGGTCTGCAAAAATACCTCCGGGTTTTCAATGGAGCGGTCCACATGGCTCTCGGCGGCAAAATTCACCACCATGTCGGGATGCTCTTCCTCGAATAGCCCGTAAACCCCTTCCCGGTCACAGATATCCAGCTTCACAAAGCGGAAGTTTGGCTTCTCCATCACCGATGCCAGGGTGCTGAGGTTGCCGGCATAGGTCAGCTTGTCTAGGCAGACAATGCGGTAATCCGGGTGGGTTTCCAGCATGTGGAAAATAAAGTTTGCGCCAATGAATCCGGCGCCGCCGGTGACAAAAATGGTCATGGTGTTCTCCTTTATTGCAGATGTTTGATGCGGTCCTCCGCCACCCGGCGCAGGTGCTCCCCATAGGGGGATTTTCCGTACATTTGGGCCGATTCCAGCAGCTGCTCCGTGGTGATCCACCCGGAACGGTAGGCGATTTCCTCCAGGGCCGAGATTTTCACGCCCTGGCGCTTTTCCACCATGTGGACAAACTCCGCCGCTTCCAAAAGGCTTTCCATGGTGCCGGTATCCAGCCAGGCAAAGCCCCGGCCCATCAGCTGCACGTCCAGCTTTCCTTCGTGTAAGTACAGTTCATTCAATGTGGTGATTTCCAGTTCTCCCCGGCGGGAGGGCTTCACCTGCTCCGCCATGGCAGAAACGCCCTTGGGATAGAAATACAGCCCTGTGATGGCGTAACTGCTTTTGGGGTGCTCCGGCTTTTCCTCCACCGACACCACCCGGCCCTGGGCATCGAACTCCACCACGCCGAAGCGCTCCGGGTCCGGCACATAGTAGCCGAACACCGTGGCCCGGCCGCTCTCAGCCTTCTGCACCGCCTGGCGCAGCATGGGCGAAAAGCCGTTGCCGTAAAAAATATTGTCCCCCAGCACCATGGCGCAAGGCTCCTGACCGATAAAGTCCCGGCCAATCAAAAACGCCTGGGCCAGCCCATCCGGGGACGGCTGCACCGCATAGCGCAGCCGGATGCCAAAATGGCTGCCATCCCCCAGCAAATCCCGGAATTTGGGGGTATCCGCCGGCGTGGAGATAATGAGAATGTCCCGAATCCCCGCCAGCATCAGGGTGGACAGCGGGTAGTAAATCATAGGCTTGTCATACACCGGCAGCAGCTGCTTGGACGTAACCTTGGTCAGCGGATACAGCCGAGTGCCGGACCCGCCGGCGAGAATAATACCTTTCATAACCATACCTCCCAAACCGCCGAATCCGGTCGGTTGTTATCCAGGTTGATAAGACTATCATACCGCAAAAAAACACTTCCGTCAATCATGGGATTGACGGGCAATCTGCCGAAAAATCCCCCGGCTCCGTTTGAACTGAGCCAGGGGATTTCTGATTTTTAGGCTTCCAGAATTTGCAGGTGCACGTTCCCCGGCTGCGGCAGGTTTACCTGGATTTCCCATAGACCTGGGTGGCGCTGGGTAATCTGCGCCTGAGGGACGCTTACCGTTACGGTCTTCTCTCCGGGGCTTAGGGCCACCAGGAACGCCCCAGGCCCAGCATGGGTGCAGGTCAGCTCTGCCGAAACACCGGTATTTCCTTCGCTCCACACGGCGGATTCCACAAAGGTATCAAAGCCGCAGGTCAGCGTTCCCGGCCGGTAATAGCTGGCAAAGAACTGAACAACAGGCGACGACAGGCCGCCAAACTGATGCCAGCCTGCTCCTCGGCGAGTTTCAATCATAAAGTGCTCGAAGCAGTGGTAGGACTCTGCGCACTCCTGCTGCCACAGCTTCAGCATGGTCTGCGCAATTTGGAACGCAAATTCGGTGCGCCCGGCATCCAGGGCCGCCTTAAAGAACATCCACTGGTAGGGCATCCACACCGCCCCGTTCCAATAGCCGTCCCGGCGGTAATAGGGGGCGCTCTGGTCCACCGTGGACAGGCCACAGCTGCTCCACAGGTGGGTGCTGCTTTCCAGCTTTTCCCACAGGCGCTGCTGCTGGCTCTCGTCGCAGGCCCCGGCAAACAGCGGGGATGCACCTCCCAGGCCCATGTTGTAGTTGCAGCCGCCGTCCGTCCGGAAAATGCCCGCAGGCTCTCCCTGTTCGTTGTGGCGCACATAGCCGAAGTAACCGCTTTCCTCGTCCCAGGCGTACATGGACAGCGCCTTCTCCATCCGCCGGGCATCTGCCTCCAGCGCCGCCCTATCCGTCTCAAAGCCCAGCAGGCGGGCAGTGTAGGCCAGAATCTTGGCGCAGCGAATGCCGTGGGCCGTGGTAATCACCGGGGTGCAGCTTGCCTCCAGGCCCTGCTGATGGAGGGCCACCTGAGGCGGATAATCGTCCCAGCCGCCGGAATTGTAGAAATAGTCCCAGGGGCGCAGCAAGCCGCTTTTCAGATCGGCCGTGGTCGAGCCGCTCGTTTGACCTGTATAAAAGCGGTAGTATTGCAGCAGCCTGGGATAGCAGTACCTCGCCAGCTCCCGGCTGCCGGTCTGGTTCAGCAGCTCCTGATACAGATAAAACTGCACCGGCACCAGCGAACCATGGTGAATAAACGCCGTTTCGTCGTCTCCCGGCGGGGTCAGATAGGCATTGAGGCAGTCAAAGCCCCGCCGGGCCGAAAACTGGGCCAGGCCCATGCCGATGAAGCCGGAATCCCAGGTGTACAGGCAGTCCCACCAGCGGCCCGGCGTGTTGTGCCGGATATACTGCCCCCGGGTATAGACCGGGTAGACCACGTTGGTGCACAGCACCGCCTGCATCAGCTGCTGGCCCAGGGCGAAGGGTTTGCCGGATTCCAGGGCTGGGGCCGGAGCCATCCCTTGCGCCAAGCGCTGCCAATGCTCTTCCAGATTTTCAGCAGTAGTGTTCAGGTCGCTCAGCATTTGGCAGACCTGCTCCTGGCTTTCCCCGCTGCACACCACACCGTAGAGCACCTTCCGCTCTCCCGGTGCCAGGGGAATGGGCCTGTGGAACACATTGGTAAAGTGTCCTTTCCCGTTGCCTTGCAGCACATCGTGGACGTGGTCCTGAACCGTATCCCGCAGGAACACGTCCAGCTCGTCGTGGAGGATCTGCCGCAGCTGCACGCTGTCATACGTCCACGCAATGCCATAGACCTCCCGGATGTGGGGATATTTCAGGGTGATAAATCCGGGATAGGTTCGGATTTCCGGCTGGTGGCCGTCCGGCCGGGGCGTGATCCGCACGTCTTCCTCCCGGCCCTGGGGCAGCAGCACCAGGCAGTCCAGCTTGGCATGTCCCTGGCCCTGAGCCGTCAGCTCCAATGCAAAGCCATCCCCAACCGGCCCTGTTTCCAGAGGCAGGAACACCAGCGCCGGCGCCTGGGCCGGCGGCAGGGTCAGCACCTGGCCGGTGCTCAGGGTGAACACCCCGGCTTCCGTCCCGGGATTGACATACCGCACCCCCAGGCAGGGCTTTTCCAGCGTTTTAATCAGGGAAAATTCAAAGCGGACCCAGTCGCCGGCACCGCTGGGCAGCGGTCTGCCTCCCAGCCCCATACCGGCTGCACAGCCAAAGTTCAGTCCGATGCCGTATCCTGCGGCAAAGCCCTCCACCGGCTCCTCTGCCCGGCGCATTCCGTCCCAGTTCAGATGGTCCGTGGGACGGGGCACGGCAAAGGTCAGGTCCGCATAGTCCTTGGCCAGCAGGCACACTGCCCCCTCCGGCAGCTCCATGTGGCAGCCGGTGACAGCAAAATCCCGGTAGGACGGACTGGGGTCGTGGGCACTGGCCATATAATGCAGCACCAAATTCTGCCAGGCTTCGGTCTGGTTGCAGCATTCGGTACGGATTAGGCGCATATTCTCCCCCAGGGCCGCAAAGGAAACATCTGCATAGACCTGGTCCTTCCAGGCCAGCTCATGGCGCAGGGTGTAGCAGGCGAGATCCGGCGCTGCGGCCCAGACGTGGTAGCCGCTTTCAAAGCGCACATTGGGCACATCCACCCGGCGGCGGTAAAACCCCGGAAACACCGCCAGGTCAAAGCGCACGCCATCCATAGCCTGAGGAATATGGGAAATGCCGCTGTATTTCTTCGTGTACGGTCCCCAGGCCGGCAGCGTCAAGTCATGGGTTTGAAATTCCGTTTTCATAAACACCTCCATAAGGAAATGGGCGGCACACGCTGGAAAATCGCATGTGCCGCCGGTACAGTTTTTTAACCCTTCACAGCGCCAATCATCACGCCCTTGACAAAATACTTTTGCAGGAACGGATACAGGCACATAATGGGCAGGGTGGCAATGACCATGGTGGCATATTTCAGGCCGTCACCAATGATCTCCACATCACCGGAGGAGCCGGCCATGTTGCTGATGTCGCTCTGAATCAGCACCTCCCGCAGCACCATTTGCAGCGGATACATGTCCCGGTCGCTGATATACAGCAGAGCCGGGAACCAGGAGTTCCACTGGGCCACGCCGTAAAACAGCACCATCACCGCAAAAATCGGCGCCGCCAGGGGAATCACAATGCGGAAGAACACGCCCAAGTCATTACAGCCGTCCAGAGAGGCCGACTCCACCAGTTCATTGGGAATGGTGGTCTGGAAGAACGTCCGCATGATAATCAGGTTGTAGGTGCTCACCGCACTGGGCAGCACCAGCGCCCAGATGGTATTGAGCATGCCCAGCTGCTTCACCAGCAGATAGGTGGGGATCATGCCGCCGGTAAAGAACATGGTGAAGGCGAACAGGCCCATGATCACATTCCGGCCGAAGAAATCCTTCCGGGACAGCGGATATGCACCGCAGGCCGTCAGGGCCACACTGATGCAGGTGCCCACCACGGTATAGACGATGGTATTCCAGTAGCCGTTCCAGATGTCGCTGTCCTTAAACACCTTGGCATACATGTCCAGAGTGAAGCCCTTGGGCAGCAGGCTCACCTCGCCCCGCAGCAGGGACATGGGGTCAGAGAAAGAGCCGGCCACAATGTGCAGCAGTGGAATCAGAATCAGCAGGCAGAAGCAGGCCAGCAGCGCATACACCACAAAACTATATGCCCGCTCTCCGAAGGACTCTTTGATTTTGTTGCGTTTCACCACAAGCTCACCTCACTAATCTTTGCACTGATTTTGTTAAAGACCTGGATGATGGTGAAGTTGATCACCGCATTGAACAGACCGATTGCCGCAGAGAAGCTGTAATCGCCGCTCTTGAAGGCCCGGCGGTACAGATATGTGGAAATGACGTCAGCCGTCTCGTAGGTTGCCTCGTTATACATCAGCATGATTTTCTCATAGCCTACGCTGAACACAGTGCCCATGCGCAGAATCAGCATAATCATGATGGTGGGCAGCAGGCTGGGCAGGGTGATGCGGACCAGCTTGTCCCACTTGGAAGCCCCGTCTACCGTTGCCGCCTCGTACATAGACGGGTCAATGCTGGTCAGCGCTGCCAGGTAGACGATGGAGTTGTAGCCCGCAGACTGCCAGATGTCCGACAGCACATACACTGTCTTAAAATACTTCGGCTCTGCCATAAAGTGAACCGGGTCTCCGCCGCACAGCTCGATGAGCTGGTTCAGCAGGCCGCTGTTGGGGGAAAGGATGGAGTTGACGATGCTCACCACCACCACAGCGGAGATGAAGTGGGGCAGATACGCAATGGTCTGCACGCCCTTCTTAAAATACTTGTTGCCCACTTCATTCATCAGCAGGGCCAGCAGAATGGGCACCGGGAAGCCCACCAGAATGGAGTACAGGCTGATGCCCAGGGTGTTTTTGATCAAACGCCAGAAGTACTCGGACTGGAAGAAAGAAATGAAGTGCTTAAAGCCCACCCAGGGGCTGCCCTCAATGCCCAAAAAGGGCATGAAGTCCTTAAATGCAATTTGCAGGCCGTACATTGGCCCGTACATGAAGATGGCGTACCACGCCAGCGTGGGCAGCAGCAGCAGGTACAGGTACCGGCTCTTCCACGCCCGTCTGCCGTTGTAGGCCAGGCGGGTGGACACCCGGCTCATGCTGGCGCTGCGGGGTTTGGGAGCACGTTCTTTTGTGGCCGTTTTTTGTTTCATCTGGATCCTCCTTGTATGTTATGCTGCTCCGGTCCAGCCGGAAAGCTGGCCGTGCATCCCCGGAGGGATACACGGCCAGGGGGTCACTTGCAGGTTATGGGATTATTCCGCATTCCAGGCATCCAGTGCGTTCTGGTAGATATCCAGCACCTTGCCGATTCCCATGGATTCTACCTTGGCCACGTAGGTGTCCCAGTTATCCAGGGATTCCCGGCCGGTGATGAACTTCATCACCATTTCATCCACATAGGTCTCGATGTCGGTCATAGCCTCCCGGCGGACGGCATCATCTTCGGAACCAAAGGACAGGGAACCGGGGATAACGTACTTCTTGGACTCCTCCAGGTAAGGAATGATGCACTCGGTCTTTGCCTTCACAACCGCCTCATCGTCCAGCTGGCCGGTCAGATTGGTGCTCAGGATGAACGGGCCGGTGGACTGGGCGAAGGAGTAGGTGCCCACCGCATTCTTGGGAGACAGGCCGTTGGGGTTGTGCATCACGAAGTCGGTGAAAATAGGCTTACCGTCCTGCATGGTGTAGTGGGTACCCTCGATACCCATGTTCACCAGCATGCCGCCCTCAGCGCCGTACATGTAGTCCAGCCACTCGATCACACGGTCCACGTTCTTGCAGCTGGCCGTGATCACGGCAGCCGCCACAGCACGGGGCTCCTGGTCAATGTTGGAATGGATCTGGGTCACACCCTTGGGGGGCACGGTAGCGTCGGCACGGAAGCCTTCCACGGAAGCGGACATGGTAGCATTCTGTGCGGCCAGCATGCCGCCCAGAGGGCCGTAGAAGGAGCCAACAATGTTCTGCGCCAGCTTGCCGGAGAAGGCGCTGAAGTCCATGGTGATGATCTCCTGGTCGATGTAGCCCTTGTTCCACATCTCGTTCAGCCAGGTCAGACCTTCCTTGTAGCCGTCCTCAATGGGGCCGTACTTCACCTTGCCGCCGTCAGCGGGGTCGGTATAGAAGTCATCCAGCACGCCAAAGGCGGTCACGAAGTTGCGCAGGCCCACCATATCGTAAGAGCCGAAGGGGATCTCGTCGTTCTGGCCGTTGCCGTTGAGGTCCGTGTTCTTCACAGCCTCGAAGTAAGCCTCCCAATCCTCCAGGGTCACGGGGCTTTCCATGTTCAGGGCCTTCAGCCAGTCGGTGCGGATGATGTAGGGCAGGTTGCCGGACACCCGCTCGTCCAGCATGGGCAGATAGTAGATGTTGCCGTCGGCATAGGTGATGGCCTTGCGCACACCGTCCCGGGCATCGATAGCCGCCTTCAGGTTGGGCATCTTGTTGTCGATGTACTCGTTCAGGGGCAGGATGACACCGGCCTCGCCGTACTTGAGGATATCCGTCATGGGCATATCCATAATCACGTCAGGCAGCTTGTCATCCATCATCACCAGGTTCAGCCGCTCTTCGTAGTTGTCCTGGGGCGGGTTGTCGAACTCAAAGTCGATGTTGAACTTCTCACCCATGACCTTGAAAATTTCCATCTCTTCCAGGTTGACTTCGTTGGAAGCCTTACCCTTCAGAATCCGCACGGTGATTCGTTCGTCACCGGATGCAGCGGGTGCATCTTCTGCTGCGGGCTTGCTGCCGGAGCCGCAGGCTGCCAGCAAACCGGCCACCATCACGATGCACAGCAGCATACTGATTACGCGCTTTGTGGTTTTCATTGTTTTTCCTCCTCATGTTTGGTTGTTTTGCTCCCATGTCCTTGAAAGCGCCTTTAGTTTATCATCAAAAAGTTGGGCAAGTCAATAGTTTTCAACCGTTTTTCCGATTTTCAGTGTCCAAAAATGCAATATGATTTCTAAACACAATTCACGAAAATTTCATTTTTCTTCCTTTTGTCATGGTCAGGATGTATATTTCACGGTTTCCTCCCTTGACCTTTTTGGTGCAAATCGCTATGCTAACAACGTATGAATAGATTCTTCATGAAGCAGGATGCGAAAACACGCCAAGAAAGGACGAAGGATTATGTCTAAGAAAATCACAGCCATCATTGTTGGTGCCGGACACCGGGCGCTGCTTTACAGCACCTACGCACTGGAGCACCCCCAAGAATTTCAAATTGTCGGCGTGGCCGACCCGGATCCTATCCGCCGCCGCAAGGTTGCCCAGATGCACGGCTTCGGAGAAGATATGTGCTTTGAAAGCGCCGAGGTTTTGGCCCAGCAGCCCAAGCTGGCCGATGCCATCATCAACGGCACCATGGATACCCAGCACATTCCCACCTCCATTCCCCTGCTGCGCCGGGGATACGACATGCTGCTGGAAAAGCCCTTTGCCGTCAACGAGGATGAGATGTGGCAGCTTCAGAAAGTGGCCCAGGAAACCGGGCGCAAAGTTATGATTTGCCATGTGCTGCGGTATGCTCCCTTCTATGTAGCCATCAAGGAGCGGCTGCTGGCCGGTGAAATCGGCGATATCATCAACATTCAAGCCACCGAGCACGTCAGCTACCACCACCTGGCGGTGTCCTTTGTCCGGGGCAAGTGGGGCAACGAGCAGGAATGCGGCGCTCCCATGCTGCTGGCAAAATGCTGCCACGACATGGACCTGATTATGTGGCTGATGAGCGGCGTAGCCCCGAAACAGCTGTGCAGCTTCGGCTCCGACTTCCAATTTGATCCCGCCAAGAAGCCCCAGGGCGCCGGAAAGCGTTGCCTGGTAGACTGTCAGATTGAACCGCAATGCCTCTACTCTGCCAAAAAGCACTACATTGACCATCCTGATCGCTGGGCTTTCTACGTCTGGGACTGCCTGGAACACCTGGACAATCCCACCATCGAAGACAAAATCCAGTCTCTGAAAACCACCAACATCCACGGCCGCTGTGTTTGGGACTGCAACCACACCGTGGTGGACCACCAGAGCGTGATGATCAACTTTGAAAACGGCGCCACCGCCACCTTGAATATGATCGGCGGCACTGCCAAGCCCGAGCGGAACATCCACATCCTGGGCACCAAGGGCGAAATCAAGGGTGTCTTTGACGATTCCGTGTTCAAAATCCGCCACATCGACACCACCAGCCAGCTGGGCTGGCAGGAGGAAGTGGTGGACCTCAATATCGGCGGCGACAAGAGCGGTATGACCGGCTCTCACGGCGGCGGCGATCTGCGGCTGGTAGAGGACTTTGTCCGGGTGCTGCAAGGCCAGACCCCGTCCATCTCCTGTACCAACATTGCCGACTCCATCAACGGCCATCTGTCGGTATTCCGGGCCGAAAAATCCAGAAAAAACGGAACTGTCGAGGAAATGCCCGCACTATAATCCTTACCCGTGCAAAAATGGGCTGTTGCAGCATTGCAACAGCCCACAGACTGTCGAAAAAGCTCAACAAAGCTAGGTTTTTTCCGTTATCTATGATAT
>CAUWNA010000057.1:0-35311 GCA_963560135.1 uncultured Oscillospiraceae bacterium
TCCACCTACATGCGCCAGGTGGCGCTGATCGTCCTCATGGCCCAGATGGGCTCCTTCGTCCCGGCCCGCAGCGCCACCATCGGACTGGTGGACCGGGTGTTCACCCGCATTGGCGCCAGCGACGATTTGGCCTCCGGCCAGTCCACCTTCATGGTGGAGATGTCGGAGGTGGCCACCATTTTGAAGTACGCCACCTCCCGCAGCCTGCTGATTTTGGACGAAATCGGCCGGGGAACCTCCACCTACGACGGCATGGCTATCGCCCGGGCGGTGCTGGAATACACTGCTGACCCCCGGCGGCTGGGGGCCAAGACCCTGTTCGCCACCCACTATCACGAGCTGGCCTCCATGGAGGACAAGCTACCCAATGTGAAAAACTACAACATTGCCGTGAAAAAACGGGGGGAGCAAATGATTTTCCTGCGAAAAATCATCCCTGGCGCTGCCGACGACAGCTACGGCATCGAGGTGGCCAAGCTGGCAGGAATTCCAAACCCGGTGATTCAGCGGGCCAGAGCCTTGCTGGTGGAGCTGGAATCTCAGTCCGGCCAGCCCCAGGCAGCTTCCAAGCCCAGCCAGGAGCCTGAGGACCAGGTGAGCATGCTGGATTTAACCGGCCAGCAGATCATCGCCGCCCTGTCCGGCCTGTCGGTGGAGACGCTGACCCCCATCGAAGCCATGAACGAACTGTACAAGCTGAAAAAGCTATTGGATTGAGGTTATGAGAAAAACACGCACCCCTTCCGCCAGCCCCAGCCAGGGGGAAACCCTGTGGGGCTTCGGCTATCTTGCCCTGCAGCTTCTGGTGCTGCCAGGGCTGCTCACCTGGGGAAACGGATGCCTTGCCCATCCGCTCTCCATGGCTGAGCTGAATTTTGTCTTCTACTTTTTGAATTTTCTCGCCATTTTGGTGATTTTCCACGACTTTTTCCGCCGGTCCTTTGCCCCGGTCCGGCAGCACCCGGCCTACTTCTGCCAGGCAGTGGTGCTGGGACTGGCGGCCTACTATGCCAGCAGTCTCGCCGTGAACTGGATTCTGCGGCAGCTGGCTCCCGGATTTTCCAACTACAACGACCAGTCCATCGCCGCCTTGGGCCAGGGCAGCTTCCTGCTCACCGCCATCGGCACGGTGATCCTGGTGCCGCCGGTGGAGGAATGCCTGTACCGGGGACTGATTTTCCGCAAGCTGGCCGACAAATCCCTGTGGGTGGCCTATGTTGTCTCCATTCTGGCCTTTGCCATGCTGCACATCGTGGGCTATCTGGGCCGCTATACCCTGCTGGAAGTCCTGCTTGCCATCTTTCAGTATCTTCCCGGCGGGCTGTGCCTTGCCTGGTGCTATACCAAGGCCGACAGCATCTACGCCCCCATTCTGGTTCACGCCGCCATCAACGCCGCAGCCATTGGGCTATTGAGGTGATCCAATGCCAAAAATCATTCAACTATCCCCCCATATTGCCAACCTGATTGCCGCCGGCGAGGTGGTGGAGCGGCCCGCCAGCGTGGTCAAGGAGCTGCTGGAAAACGCCGTGGATGCCGGGGCCTCCAAGGTCACGGTGGAAATCCGGGACGGCGGCATGACCTTCCTGCGGGTCACCGACGACGGCTGCGGCATGTCCCGGGAGGATGCCCGCACCGCCTTCCTCCGCCACGCCACCTCCAAGCTGCGCAGCGCCGAGGATTTGGCCTCCATTGGAACCATGGGCTTCCGGGGAGAAGCCCTGGCAGCCATCGCCTCCGTCAGCCGCATTGACCTGCTGACCAAAACCGCCGGAAGTCTCAGCGGCACCAGCCTGCGCCTGGAAGCAGGGCAGATCGTGGAGGAATCCGAAGCCGGCTGCCCGGATGGCACCACCATTCTCATCCGGGATCTGTTCTTCAACACCCCGGCCCGGATGAAATTTATGAAATCCGACACCGTGGAGGGCGGTCGGGTGGCTGCCGCCGTGCAGCTGCAAGCCCTGGCCCACCCGGAGGTGGCCTTCCGCTTTCTCCGGGATGGCAAGCAGGTTCTGTCCACCCCCGGAAATGGCGGACTGCAAGCTGCCGTGTACTGCGTCTATGGCCGGGATTTTGCCCGGATGGTGGCTGTGGACAGCCAGTGGGAGCAGTACCGCCTCACCGGCTATGTGACAAAACCCACCGATGCCCGGCCCAGCCGGAGCATGCAGACCTTCTTCGTCAACGACCGGCCTGTGAAATCCAAGCTGCTGGTGTCGGCGCTGGAAGAAGCCTACCGCAACCAAATCATGGTGGGCAAATTCCCCGCCTGTGTCCTGCACCTGAGTCTACCCGCCAGCGCCGTGGATGTGAACGTCCACCCGGCCAAAACGGAAGTGAAATTCCTGTCGGAAAAGGCGGTGTTCGACTGTATCCACTACGGAGTTCTGGGAGCGCTGAACAAGCAGGTGGATCGGCCCCAGGTGCAATTTGCCACCCAAGCGGCAAAGCCCACGCCTGCGCCCCAGAGCGCGCCTGCCCCGGCCCCCAAGCCTCAGCAGCCCCCACAGGCTGCCCCCGCCAAGCAGCCATCCTTCTTTCGTACCATGACGGCCCAGGAGTACAAGACCTTCTCCGCTGCCGTCCAGGAGGCGCCCAAGCCTTCCCCTGCTGCTGCCAAAGCTGCTGCGGCCATGATTCCCAAGGCGGACAACATGCCCCTGCGGGAATTTGTCATGCTGCCCCAGGTGCAGCCGGACCCCGTCCCCCCGGCCAGGCCGGACCCGGAAATCCCCGCCCCCACTCCCGTGGAAGAACCCGCCCCCCAGCCGGAGCAGATCGCCCTGGAAATGCCGCCGCAGATTCCCTGGCGGATGGTGGGAGAGCTGTACCGCAGCTACATTCTGGTGGAGCAGGGAGACGAAGCCTTCCTCATTGACAAACACGCCGCCCACGAGCGGATTCTCTTTGAAAAGCTGAAAGGCAATCAGGAGGCCATTTCCTCGCAGGAGCTGATGCAGCCGCTACCGGTGCGGCTCAGCCCCTCGGCAGCAGCGGAGCTGCTGGCCAACCGGAACATGCTGGAGGAGCTGGGCTTTTCCTTGGAGGAATTTGGCGAAAACACCCTGTTGTTGCGGCAGATCCCCATGGATTTAAGCCCTGACGATGCCGCCGAAGCGGTGGAAAGCCTAGCTGCCGACCTGCTCAGCGGCCGCCGGGAGCAGGCGGACACCGTCCGGGACGAGCTGCTGCACACCGTGGCCTGCAAGGCCGCCATCAAGGCCGGATGGAAAAGCGACGAGAAGGAGCTGCTGGCTCTGGTGGATGCCGTTATGAGCCGGGAGGATCTCAAATACTGCCCCCACGGCCGCCCCATCTGCATCACCCTCAGCAAAAAGCAGCTGGAACGTCAGTTCAAGCGGGCCTGACGGCCCATCCCACCACCTTACAGGAGGAGCCGCCTATGAATCCCATTCTCTGCATCGCCGGCCCTACCGCCTCCGGCAAAACCGCCCTGGCGGTGGAGCTGGCCAAGGAATACAACGGCGAAGTGGTGTCCTGCGACTCCATGCAGGTCTACCGCCGCATGGACATCGGCACTGCCAAGCCGACTCTGGACGAGCGCCAAGGCATTGTCCACCACATGCTGGATGTGGCCGAGCCGGAGGAGGAATTCTCCGTCAGCCGCTACTGCGCCATGGCCGCCCCCATTGTGGACGACATTCTCGCCCGGGGCAAAACCGCCATCATCGCCGGCGGCACCGGGCTGTATCTGGACAGTCTCATTCGGGGCAACGACTTTGCTCCTTTCCCCTCCACTGGGGTCCGGGAGGCTCTGGAAGCCCAGGCCCGGGAGCAGGGCATCCAGCCTCTGCTCCAGCAGCTGGCCCAAGTAGACCCGGAGTCCGCCGCCCGGCTCCATCCCTCCGACCAGAAGCGAATCATCCGGGCGCTGGAGGTCTACCTAGAAACCGGGCAGACCATCACTGCCCACAACCGCCGAACCCAGGCCCTGCCGCCCCGGTATACCCCGCTGTGGCTGGGACTGGACTTTGCCCAGCGCCAACAGCTCTATGACCGCATCGATCAGCGGGTGGGGCTGATGCTGGACATGGGCCTGATTGCAGAAATCCAGGCTCTGCTGACCAGCGGCATTCCCAGAAAATGCACCGCCATGCAGGCCATCGGCTACAAGGAATTTCTGGATGCTCTGGAGGGCCGCTGCACCATTGAGGAGGCCGCCGACCAGGTTCGCCAGTCCTCCCGTCACTACGCCAAGCGCCAGCTCACCTGGCTGCGGCGAAACGGCGCCATCCACTGGCTCACCAGAACCCCGGAGACCGGCCCGGAAGAAATTCTGGCCCAGGCCCGACAGGTTATTCGTGATTTCGACAAGTGAAACGTGCTAGGATGTGCATACCCTATCAAACGGCGCACTGGGGAGAAACAAGGCGCCAAATATGAAAAAAGAAGGTATACATATGTCTGACACGATGAATTTACAGGAAGCTATTTTGAAGGAAGTCCGCCGGGACAAGGTTCCGGTGACGCTGTTTTTGATGAACGGCTTCCAGCTCCGGGGGATGATTACGGGCTATGACAGCTTCGTGGTGGTCCTGGTGTCCGATGGCAAGCAGCAGATGATCTACAAGCACGCCATCTCCACCCTGGCCCCCATGAAGCCGCTGAAAGCCGCAGCCACACCTGCGTAACCGAAACGGGCGACGGAGCACCTCCGCCGCCCGTTTTCTTTTTTTGCATCTTCCATATAGCCATACAGAAAGAGGTTTGAACGCCATGTCCATTGCAGAAAATGTTGCCCGCATCCGCCAGCAGATGAGCCAGGCGGCCCTGGCCTGCGGCCGGGACCCGAACACGATCCAACTGTGCGCCGCCACAAAAATGAACGATGCCGATGCCGTGCGCCAGGCCATTGCCGCCGGGGTGGACTGCTGCGGCGAAAACCGGGTCCAGGAGCTGACCGCCAAGCTGGCCGCCAACGCCTACGAAGGTGTCCCCGTCCACTTCATCGGCCACCTGCAAACCAACAAAGTCCGCCAGGTGGTGGGCAAGGTCGATCTCATCCAGAGTGTAGACTCCAAGCGGCTTTTGCAGGCCATCAACCAGGAGGCCGCCCGTCAGGGACTGCGCCAGAACATTCTGCTGGAGATCAACGTGGGCGCCGAGGCCAGCAAGTCCGGCTTTGCCCCGGAGGAGCTGCCGGAAATACTGGAAGAAATTGGAAATTTCCCAAACGTATGTGTGAGAGGCCTTATGGCAATCCCCCCGATTTCCCACAGTTCAGGAGAAAATCGCTTCTTTTTTCAAAAAATGTTCCAATTAAGTGTTGACATACAGGGAAAAATAGAGGATAATGTCAAGGTGGACTGTTTATCCATGGGGATGTCCGGCGACTATCCCGATGCCATCGCATGCGGAAGTACCATGATACGGGTCGGCACTGCGATTTTTGGTCCCCGAAATTACGCCAAGGATTCATCGAATTGATGTGACGATATAGGAAGATATATTAGGAGGAACTTTTCAAATGAGCTTATGGGATAATGTCAAGAAATTTGCCCAGCCCTATTCCGACGATGATTACGACGATTACGACGAAGACGACGACTACGCTGACGAGTATGAAGAAGAACCGGTTAAGGCCGCTCCCGCCCGCCGCAGCCCCCGCCGTGCCCCCGCACCGGAGAGCGTGAGCACCGAGACGACCCAGGAGGAAGACGATTACGGCTTCACCCCGGTGGCCAGCACTGCCGCCGCTCCCCTGAGCTCCGCCGGTTTTGCCGGCCAGGTGCTGAACATGGGCACTTCCAGCGCCGCCAACAAGCAGGAGGTCGTTCTGTTCCGTCCCGGCAGCTTCAACGACACCTCTAAGGCCGCTGACGACCTGCGCAACCGCAAGGCAGTCATTGTGAACATGGAGAACGTGGACAAGGCCATGGCCCGCCGTGTGGTGGACTTCCTGTCCGGCTGTGTGTACGCCCTGGACGGGGATGTGAAGAAGATTGCCCAGTCTGCTTACCTGTTCTGCCCCCACAACATGGACATTGTGGGCGATTTGGAAACCCTCCAGGCAGAAGTGGAAAGCTATATTTAACAAAGAAGCCACTTTCTTTGGCAATATCTCCCGTTTTCCAGCCTCTCTCGGCGGAATGCGGGCGAACTGACAGATACAGGAAGGAGAACAATTTCCATGTTTACACCGCAGCAAATTGATCAGATTTCCTTCGGCCGGTCCACCTTCGGCGGCTACGATATGCAGCAGGTCGATGAGTTCCTGGAGCCCCTGACCGAGGACTATGTCACCCTTTACAAGGAAAACGCTCTGCTTAAGAGCAAGATGCGTGTCCTGGTTGGCAAGCTGGAAGAGTACCGCAAGAACGAAGCTTCCATGAAAGAAGCCGTTGCCAACGCTCAGAAAACCTGCGATAAGATGGTTATGGAAGCCGAGGCGAAGTGTGCCAAGATGATGGCCTCCGCCAACGCTACCGCTACGGCCAATGCCGCCGCTGCCGCTGCTGAAGCTCGGGATAATTCCGATGCTCTGGTGGCTGCGGAAAATGCCCGGGTGGAAGAAGCCCGCCGTTCTGCCGCCGCTAAGATTGGCGAGCTGCAGGACCAACTGCGCACCTGCATCCAGGCCCTGGAGCGGATCAAGGGCGCCAACGCCCCTGCCCAGCCGGTTGCTGCCCCCGTTGTCCCGGAAGCCCCTGCTGCTCCCGAGGTCAAGAGCGACGACGTCGCTGACGAAATCGCCCAGAACATCGAAGCCATGATTGGCTCCACCGTGGACACCGCCCCCAAGGCTGCTCCCAAGCACCCCACCGCCATGGAGTCCACCACCAGCAAGTTTGCCAGCCTGAACCTGCAGTTCGGCCGCAACTACGACCCCAAGAGTAAGTAAGCATTCCCCACTTCTCATCTGCATATTCCGCTGTGACGAGGACAGGTGTCCGGGATTTCCCATCTTTAGAGAGCTGCCGGTTGGTGCAAGGCAGCAGATGGCCCCCAGGCATATCCCCTCCGAGCCGTGCACCGAACGAATTGCTTCCAGTAGGCTGCACCGGTTTGCACCCGATACCATGCAGACGAGTGTCGGCCACCGTGCCGGAACAAGAGTGGTACCGCAGAGGTTTGAGCGCCTTTGTCTCTTATTGTAGAGGCAAAGGCGCTTTTCTTTTATCAACAAGTATGGAGGTAAACATTCCCATGGATTACAAAAACACCATCATCACCCCCAAGACCAGCTTTCCCATGAAGGCAGGTCTGCCTGCCCGGGAGCCGGATATGCTCAAGCGCTGGCAGGAGCAGGATCTGTACAACGCCATGCTGGAAAAGAACAAGGACCTGCCCCGGTTTGTGCTCCACGACGGCCCTCCCTTCTCCAACGGCTACATCCACATGGGCCACGCCATGAACAAGTCCCTGAAGGACTTCATCGTGCGCAGCCATGCCATGATGGGCTACTACACCCCCTATGTTCCCGGCTGGGATAACCACGGCCTGCCCATTGAGAACGCCATTGAAAAGTCCAAGCGGAAGCTGAACAAGGACATGACCATTCCCGAATTCCGGGCCGCCTGCGCCGACTTTGCCGAGGATTTCATCCAGAAGCAGATGGCCGGATTCCAGCGGCTGGGCGTGGTGGCAGACTGGGCGCACCCCTACCGCACCATGGACAAGCACTTCGAGGCCCAGGAGGTCAAGGTCTTTGGCCGGATGTTCGACAAGGGCTACATCTACAAGGGCCTGAAACCGGTGACCTGGTGCCCCTACTGCGCCACCGCCGTGGCAGAAGCCGACATTGAGTACCAGGACGATCCCTGTACCTCCGTGTACGTCAAGTTCGCCGTGGCCGATGACCATGGCAAGCTGGCGGGCTTTGACCTGAAAAACACCTACTTCGTCATCTGGACCACCACCATCTGGACCCTGCCCGGCAACATGGGCATCTGCCTGCACCCCCGGGATACCTACGTGCTGGTGAAGGCCGACAACGGCGAAACCTACATCATGGCCCAGGCCCTGATGGAAAAGACCATGAAGCTGGGCGGCTTTGAAAACTACGAGGTGCTGGCAGAGTATCCCGGTGCCTTCTTTGAAAACATGCTGGCCAAGCACCCCTTCCTGGACAAGACTTCCCGTCTGGTGCTGGCAGAGTACGTCACCATGGACTCCGGTACCGGCTGCGTCCACACCGCCCCCGGCTTCGGTGCTGACGACTATCAGACCTGCATGCGCTACGGCATGGACCTGGTGGTGCCGGTGGACGACTACGGCCGCCACACCGATTACGCCGGCAAGTACGCCGGTATGAAGACCGAGCAGTCCAACCCGGTGATCCTGGAGGACATGAAGCAGAGCGGTGCGCTGTTCGCCGCCGAAGAAATCGTCCACTCCTATCCCCACCACGACCGCTGCAAGAAGCCGGTGATCTTCCGTGCTACGCCCCAGTGGTTCTGCTCTGTGGAATCCTTCAAGGACAAGGCCGTCGAAGCCATTGAGAACGTCCAGTGGTTCCCCGCCTGGGGCGGCGAGCGGATGGTGAGCATGATCCGGGAGCGCAACGACTGGTGCATCTCCCGTCAGCGCCGGTGGGGTCTGCCCATTCCCGTGTTCTACTGCGAGTGCTGCGGCAAGCCCGTGTCCAACTCGGAATCCATCGAAAAAATCTCCAAGCTGTTTGACGAGCACGGCTCCAACGTCTGGTTCGAGAAGGATGCCATGGAGCTGGTTCCCGAAGGCTTCACCTGCCCCCACTGCGGCGGCAAGACCTTCACCAAGGAAACCGACACCCTGGACTGCTGGTTCGACTCCGGCTCCACCCACTACGCTTCCCTCATGCACCGCACCCCGGAGCTGTGGCCTGCGGACGTGTATCTGGAGGGCGCTGACCAGTACCGTGGCTGGTTCCAGTCCAGCCTGCTCACCAGCGTGGGCGCTCTGGACAAGGGCGCACCCTTCCGCCATGTGCTGACCCACGGCTGGACCGTGGACGGCCAGGGCCGGGCTATGCACAAGTCTTTGGGCAATGGTGTAGATCCCGCCGATCTCATTAAGGACTTCGGTGCGGACATCATCCGCCTGTGGGCCGCTTCTTCTGACTACCATGCAGACGTGCGCTGCTCCAAGGAGATCTTCAAACAGATCGCCCAGAACTACCTGAAATTCCGCAACACCGCCCGGTACTGCCTGGGCAACCTGAACGAGTTTGACCCGGACGATCTGGTTCCCGCCGAGCAGATGGAGGAGCTGGACAAGTGGGCGCTGACCAAGCTGGATGCCCTGGTGAAGTTCTGCCGGAAGGCTTACAACGGGTATGAATTCCATCTGGTGACCCATGCCATCAACGACTTCTGCGTGGTGGAGCTGTCCAGCTTCTACCTGGACATCCTGAAGGACCGGCTGTACTGCGAGGAGAAGAACGGCCTGCGCCGCCGCTCCGCTCAGACCGCCCTGTTCCTGATTCTCGATGCCCTGGCCAAGGTCTTTGCCCCCATTCTGGCCTTCACCTGCGACGAGATCTGGCAGGCTATGCCCCACCGATCCGGCGACGACAGCCGCAACGTGCTGCTGAACCAGATGCCTGAGGACTTCTCCGCCTATGCACTGGACCAGGCCGCCATGGACAAGTGGGCTACCATCATGAAGCTGCGCCAGGATGTGAACGGCATTCTGGAAAGGGCCCGGGCCGACAAGCGCATCGGCAAGGCGCTGGAAGCCCACGTGACCCTGCGCAGCGACGACGAGAGCCTGAAAAACGCCTGCCAGGACGTGAATCTGGCAGAAATCTGCATCGTCTCCACCTGCGACTGGGCAGAGCCGGAGGACGGCGCTGAGGTCGGCCAGGGTGTCAACTTCCCCGCCCTGACCATCGGCGTGTCCGAGGCCAAGGGCACAAAGTGCCCCCGCTGCTGGATGCACAGCCAGCAGGCCAACGCCGAGGGCCTGTGCCCCCGCTGCGCCGCTGTGGTTTCCAAGCTGGACGTGGAGCTGTAACAAGTTTAGACGGGCGTGCTGCAAAACGGCACGCCCGTTTTTTGCAAACATAGCCCCATAGAAGAATTTACAATCTGCACATTGTTTTTCTTCAGGGATTGTGTTACAATTTAGATGTTCATTATCCACGCCATTTGCTGCGTGAAAGAAAAGGAGAATGATTATGGCAGAATTTGTCAAGCTGAACCCCAGCGAGCTGGCTGCGCTGCATGAGCAGAATCCCCTGCTGATGAGCTACAACGTGGAGTTCGCCGAAGTCACCGGCGGCACCTTCTGGAAGGCCTACACCCCCGGCCAGATTGCCGGCACCGAGCCTTTCGTGGTTCGGCCCACCGAGGGCGGCATTGCCGCCATGTACCGGGACCTGATGCAGGTGTATCCCCCCATCGACCTGTACAACCCCAAGCTGCGCAAGCTGACCAAGGACCTGGGCACTGCCTGGTGCCGTGTTTCCGGCACTTGGGCCACCAAGACCTACTACGACTTTGACGGCGAGTACGCCGACGGTACCGTGCCCGAGGGCTACCTGAACGTGCTGACCAAGCAGCAGTGGATTGGCGTGCTGGACTTCGTCCGGGACTGTGGCCTGAAGCTGAAGGTCTCCGTGGCCAACTGCCCCGGCCTGCACAGCGCTGACGAGCCCTGGCCCTCCACCGAAGCCGAAAAGCTGTTCCGCTTCTCCAAGGAGTACGGTGTGCCCATCGAGGCTGCCGAGTTCGCCAACGAGCCGAACATGCTGGAAGACACCGGCTTCCCCAAGGGTTACACCGCTGCCCACTACCGCCGGGATGCCGACCTGTTCGCTTCCTGGCTGAAGGAGAACTATCCCGAGTGCCTGTACGTCGGCCCCTCCGACACCGGCGGAGTGAACGTGAGCTTCGGCAAGATGGACAAGGATGCCGGCGGCGTGGAGCAGCTGGCTCGGAACAACGCCAAGTGCCACGAGCTGTTGGAAGGCTGCAAAGTCCCCGTGGATGTGTTCAGCTATCACTACTACAACGGCCTGTCTGACCGGCTGGCCTCTGTGATGCCTGCGGGCCACTGGGATGCCAGCGAGGCCAACAGCGAGGCATACCTGGCCACTGCCCCCAACTTCTGCCGTGTGTACGTTCCCTATCGGGATAAGTTCTGCCCCGGCGGCGAGATGTGGGTCACCGAATCCGGCGATGCCGGCGGCGGCGGCGACAGCTGGGCTTCCACCTATCTGGATGTGCTGCGGACCCTGAACGAGCTGGGCGGCTTCTCTGCCCAGACCCGTGGTGTCATCTTCCACAACACCCTGGCCTCCTCTGACTACGGCTTCCTGGAGCGGCAGGTGTTCAACCCCCGGCCCAACTTCTTTGCGGTGAAGCTGTGGCAGGACCTGATGGGCACCACCGTCTACGCTTCCGGCGAGGAAGTCCGGGAGGGCGCGCATGTCTACGTCCAGTCCTACAAGGCTGACCCCACCCGCAAGTGCTACCTGATCATCAACAACTCCGAGACTCAGGCCACCACCGTGGAGCTGCCCAAGGACGGCATCGTCTACGCCCTGGCCGGCAAGGACGGCAACAAGCGGGCCACCGTTATGACCCTCAACGGCCGTGACCTGGTCCTGGGCGAAAACTGGGAGCTGCCCGACCTGTCCGGCGCCCCCGTCTGCGCCGGCACCCTGGAAGTCGCCCCCATGGGCTGCACCTTCCTGGTGGTGTAAGCAACGTTTCCAATCCCATAGCAAAGGCCGCTGCGAAGTTCGCAGCGGCCTTAGACTGTCAAAAATCCCCTATGGGGCTTTTTGACAGGTTTTTTGCAGTCTGCTGCGTGCATAATTTGTTCGCCGCTGGCGAACAAATTCCACACTTGCAGCCTGATATGTGTTTTCGCCCAGGTACACGCCCCGGTCGAAAACGGATTTAACTTGATTTGCCGCTTTCGGCGGCAAACTCTGCGAGGCTTTTTTGACACGCTGAAAGGGCGCCGCAGTTTTCGTAGCGGCCTGTTTTTTGCAAATCAGCCATACATTACTTGATTCACAATAGCCGTCAGCGCTTTCGGGTCATCCACATTGATCTCGTGGCCGGCGTTGGGGAGAATCACCAGCTTGGCCTGGGGGAGCAGGGCCGCCAATTCTTTTGCGGCCTTTTGATTCACCGCGTCTTTTTCGCCGCAGAGAATGGTCACCGGGCAGGTGAGATTTTTCAGCCGGTCGGTAAAATCCAGCGTTTTCACGGAACGGGTCAGGCTGATCATATCCCCTCTGGACATTCCCATATCCGCAAAGGCCCGGCTGGGCATACAGCGGAACATTAGGTTTTGCACCTCGATCAGCCATTTGGGCACCCGATACTGGGGTGCGCACAGAATCAGCGATGCCACCTGCTCCCTGTGCCGGAGGGCATAATCCAGCGCCAGCACTGCGCCGAGGGAAAGGCCGCAGAGACAAAGCGGCACTTCCTCGTATCCATAGCGCTTTTCCAAACTGTCATAGATTTTTGGGTAGGTCAGCACCCCGTCTGCCCCGGAAAATACCGACGGCGCCTCCACCTGGGGTGCCTGCAAATCCATCCGCAGCGCATCCCAAGCCGCCGGGGTCTGCCCCAGCCCATGCAGCAAAATCAGTTTCATGGGGCATTCCTCCCTTGCTTTTCTGCCCCTATCTTAGCAGATTTCGGAGGGCATTGCAACCAACCACCGGTTGAATCGCCGCAACGCCGCGTTGCGGCGGGGACAATTCCTGGCAAATGCAGGTGGAAAGGAGAAAAATGGCGTGCCGCTTCTGCGGCACGCCAAAATTTTGCTTTCTTATTCGCCGTAGCCCATGGGGTTCTGGGACTGCCAGCGCCAGGAATCCCGGCACATATCCACCAGGTTCTTCTCGGCCTTCCAGCCCAGCATCTGTGCACTCTTGGTGGGGTCTGCATAGCAAGTGGCCAGGTCGCCGGGGCGGCGGTCCACGATCTTGTAGGGCAGCTTCAGGTCGTTGGCTTCCTCAAAAGCCTTCACCATGTCCAGCACACTGTAGCCGGTGCCGGTGCCCAGGTTGAACACCTCGCAGCCCAGGTTGGCGGTGGCATACTTCACAGCGGCCACGTGACCCTTGGCCAGGTCCACCACATGGATGTAGTCCCGGACACCGGTGCCGTCGTGGGTGTCATAGTCGTTGCCGTAGACGCTGAGGAACTCCCGGCGGCCGATGGCCACCTGGGTGATGTAGGGCATCAGGTTGTTGGGAATGCCCCGGGGATCTTCGCCGATGGTGCCGGACTCGTGGGCGCCGATGGGGTTGAAGTAGCGCAGCAGCACAATGCTCCACTCCGGGTCGGCATGGGACATGCCGGACAGGATCTGCTCGGTCATGTACTTGGTCCAGCCGTAGGGGTTGGTGCAGTTGCCGGTGCGGCTGGTTTCCCGCAGAGGCATCTCGTTGTCGCCGGAGTAAACGGTGGCAGAGGAGGAGAAGATGATCTTCTTGCAGCCGGCTTCCCCCATGACCTTGGTCAGCACCAGGGTAGAGTTCAGGTTGTTGTCATAGTAGCGCCAGGGCTGGGCCACGGACTCGCCCACGGCCTTCAATCCGGCGAAATGAATCACCGCAGCGATCTCATTCTCTGCAAAAATCTTCCGCAGCAGAGCCTCGTCCCGGACATCGCCCTCGTAGAACTTGGGCTTCTTGCCGGTGAGGGCCGCCACACGGTCCAGGCTCTTGGGGTTGGAGTTGCACAGATTGTCCACCACAACCACGTCATAGCCGCTGTTCATCAGCTCCACGCAGGTGTGGGAGCCGATATAGCCGGCACCGCCGGTAACCAGAATGTTCATGGGAATTACCTCCTATATTACAATTCAAGTTTTGGGAAGGCCCGATATCGGGTCATCTCATACAAAAATGATACCGCATTCGTCAGGCAAAATCAATAGGCCCGGCAATTATTTTGCGTACTTTGCCACCACGGCAGCCATGTCTGCAAACTGCTCTTCCATGTCCCGAACCAGCTTGAACTGGGTCCGTGCCCGGTCCAGGTTGTGCTCCGGCCGGTGGATGCGGAAGTAGTGGTCGCCGTCCAGATAGTCGGTAAGGAAGCGGATGCCGCACTCCAGGGTCATCAGCCGAGCGCCCCAGGGCAGGTATTCCAGCTCCGCCGGGGTCAGGCTGCCCTGAGCACCCTCCAGGAAGCCCCGGGTGTAGACCTCGTACAGGTCAATGTCGAAGTTGACCTTGGTCAGGTCCTTCTCATCCTCCAGGGAGTGGTTTGCACCAAAGCGGATGGAGTCGCCAAAGTCGTTGATGCTCAGGCCGGGCATGGTGGTATCCAGGTCGATGACGCAGATGCCCTCGTGGGTGTCCCGGTCGATGAGGATGTTGTTGAGCTTGGTGTCGTTGTGGGTGACCCGCAGGGGGAGCTTGCCGTCCCGCAGGGCCTGCAGCGCCACGGAGCAGTCCGCCTTCCGGTCCAGAACGAACTGGATCTCCGGCTGGATGTCCTTGGCCCGGTCCAGCTTGTCCGCTTCCAGAGCGGCCACAAACTTGGCAAAGCGGTCCTCGGTATCGTGGAACTTCACGATGGTCTCGTGGAGGGTCTCGGCGGGGTAGCCCTGGAGCATGTGCTGGAACCGGCCGAAGGCCCGGGCAGAGGCCTCAAACAGCTCCGGCGTAGCGGACTGGAAGCAGTCGGTATTCTCAATAAACGGAGTCAGCCGCCAGACCTTGCCGTTGGAATCGGTGTAGAAATCCTTGCCGTCTTTGGTCTTCACCAGGCTCAGGGTCTCCCGGGTGGGGTCGCCGCCGTTTTCTGCCACGGCCTTGCGCAGGTAGGAGGTGATGCCGATGAAGTTCTCCATCAGCTCCTCCGGGTGGGGGAAGGCTGCGCTGGACAGGCCCTGGAGGATGAAGCGAACGCAGTCGCCCTCCTGGGGCTGGCAGAGGACACAGAAGGTATCGTTGATGTGGCCCTGACCGTAGCGCACCGCGCCCAGCAGCGTAGCCGGGAAGTCATAGGCTCCCAGAACCTCGGCGAGGATGGGATCGCTTTGTGGATAGTAGAACATGATGGTTCTCCCTTCTGAATATTCTAAAAGTAGCACAAGCAAGGCGTACACTTCTTTTTCACAAAATAATAGTTGAAAAAGATAAATATGCCGCATTTTCCCGCCTGTTTTCACCATTAGTATAGCACAGTGGAGCCTCTCACGCAACCATTTTCCGTAGATTTTGCCGCTTTTCTTCTCGGGAATATTGTACAAATTGGAATCGTTTCAATTGTAAAACTGTACGATTTTGTCAATTTAGCCCAAGCGCATCGTCTTTTTACCCAATTTTCAATTGACTTATCGTCATTTTCCTGTATACTAAGCGTAGGCCTTGTGATTCATGCAAATAGACAAACGAAATTTTATAACTCCCGGCATCTGATTTGCCTGTTTCACAGTCCCATTCTTCAGGCCTTTGCAGCGCCCTGCGCTGTGGATGCATATTAACAAAAACGGAGGAAACACAAATGAAAAAGCTCATTTCCCTGCTACTGGTCTTGGCTATGGCCCTGACTCTGGTTGCCTGCGGCGGTGACAAGCCCGCTGAAACCAAGGCTCCCGATGCAGCCCCCGCCCCCACCGAGGCTCCCGCTTCCAGCGAGGCTCCCGCCTCTGGCGAGAAGGTCTCCGTCAACATGATCGCTGCCCAGTACGGCAACGAAACCGCCGCTTGGTGGGCCGACTTCGTCACCAAGTTCGAGGCCGAGCACGAGAACATCGACCTGACCGTGGATGTGGTCTCCTGGAACGACATCTACACCGTGGTCAACACCCGCATCGCCAACGGCGAAGCTCCCGACCTGCTGAACATCGACGTGTTCGCCGACTATCAGGCTGACGGTCTGCTGCTGCCCGCTAAGGAGTGGGTTTCCGAGGAGACCTACGCCAAGTTCTTCGACTCTTTCCTGGCTGAGTCCATCGTGGACGACACCGTGTGGGCCGTGCCCGATCTGGCTTCCGCCCGTGCCCTGTACTACAACGCAGACATCCTGAAGGCTGCCGGCGTGGAAGTGCCCAAGACCTGGGAAGAGCTGCGCACCGTGTGCGAGGCCATCAAGAAGTACGATGCCAACATCTACCCCTGGGGCGTTGACATGACCACCGACGAAGGCCAGGCCTGCTTCGCTTACTACGCCTGGAACAACGGCGGCGGCTTCGTGGATGCCGACGGCAACTGGACCCTGAACTCCGCTGAGAACGTGGAAGCTGTTGAGTTCATCACCGGCCTGGTCAAGGACGGCCTGACCAACACTGACCCCACCACCGAAACTCGTTACGACCTGCAGGATATGTTCGCTGCCGGTAAGGTCGCCATGATGATCGGACCCAACCAGATCTCCAAGTACTGCGAGTCCAACGGCACTGTCAACTACGCCATTGCTCCCCTGCCCACCAACGGCGACAAGCCCGGTGCTTCCGTGGGCGTTATGGACCGGATTATGTGCTTCGCTGAGGACGGCCGTTCCGAGGCTGAGCTGGCTGCCATTACCACCGTTGTGGACGCTTTCTACGACGACCAGCCCTACTCCGAGTGGGTCCTGATGGAGGACTTCCTGCCCGCTACCTCCACCGGTAACGAGCTGTGCGCCGCTGCCGACCCCGGCATGGCCACCTGGATCGACGTGATCGGTTCCGCCAAGTTCTACCCCGCCGCCAAGGCTGAGTGGGCTGACGTGAAGCAGGGTGTCATCGATGTGCAGCAGCAGGTTCTGCTGGGCGGCAACGCTCAGGAGCTGCTGGACGAGCTGCAGGCTGAAATCGCCGGCTGATTTTAGCAAAAAACTGAACCAAGTTAAGGCATAAGAAATGGGCCGGGTCACATTGGCCCGGCCCATTTTGATTTGCAGCCATTTTCAAAGTGCTGCAAAGCACTGCATTTTGAAAGTGGCTGCACCCGTCATCGCCGCTTTCGTCCGTTATCCACCACAAAAGACAGGGAGGTACACTTGTGAAACGCAACAAGCCTTATACGCTTCTGCACAAGGCGGAACCCTATATCTGGATTCTGCCCAGCGTCATTCTGATGTCCATCTTCATCCTGATCCCGATCGGCTTCGTCTTCCGCATGGCTTTCAGCCAGGTCACCAAATCCGGTCTGGTGAAAGACTTCAACGGCATTGCCAACTTCACCAAAGTGCTCAAAAGCGCTAAGTTCGGCATCGTTCTGAAAAACACCGTTGTATGGACCATTCTGGTGGTGGTGCTATCCACGGTGCTGGGCTTCATTCTGGCCCTGCTGCTGAACAACCAGTTCAAAGGCCGCAAAATCGCCCGGGCCATTGTGGTCTTCCCCTGGGCCACCACCTTGGTCATTCAGGCCAGTGTCTGGAAGTTCATCATCGACACCGACTACGGCGCTCTGAATACCCTGCTTAAATCCCTGGGCATCATCCAGCAGAACATCAACTGGACCCCCAGTCCCGAGGCTTACTTTGCCTGGGAGATTGCCTGTGGTATTTTCGTCACCATTCCATTCGTCTGCTTTACCGCCCTGTCAGGTCTGCAAAGCATCGACACCAGCTTCTATGAGGCCTCCACCGTGGACGGCGCCAACTACTGGCAGAAGCTGTTCCACATCACCATCCCCCTGGTCAAGCCCAGCCTGACGGTGGCCACGGTGCTGAACATCATCTACGTGTTCAACTCCTTCCCCATTGTCTGGACCATCACCAAGGGCGACCCCGCCAGCCGCACCGACACGCTGGTGACTTACCTGTACAAGCTGGCCTTCTACAACGGCAAACAGGGCGAAGCCGCTGCCGTGTCCGTCATCGGTTTCCTCATCCTGCTGGTATGCGCCAGCATGTACATGGTTTCCACCTTGAAGAAAGGAGACGAATGATCTATGAATGATACCGTTCGTGTCAACTGGACCAAGCTGCTGGCCCGTATCCTGCTGTATTTCGTGGTGGCGCTGATTTGCGTGGTGATTCTGTATCCCTACTTCGTCATGTTCTGCACCGCTCTGAAAAGCCGGTCCGAAATTTTCTCCATCAACGGCACTGTCTTCCCGGTGGATGTCATGTGGTCCAACTTCGTGGATATCTGGAAGAAGGCCCCCATGGCCCAGTACATGCTCAACTCCATCCTCATCGCCGGCGGCTCCACTGCCATTGCCATGGTCTGCGGCATCCCCGCCGCCTATGCCCTGGCCCGGATGAAGTTTAAGGGTCAGACCGTATTTCTGGGCTTTATCATCATCTCCCAGATGTTCGCCCCGGTGGTGCTGCTAATTGGTATTTACAAGGTTATGCAGGTGTTCAAGCTGACGAACTCCCTGCTGGGTCTGATTTTCATCAACGCCGCCTTCAACCAGGCCTTCACCATCTGGCTGCTTCGGGGCACCTTCCTGTCCATCTCCGCCGAGATGGAGCAGGCCGCCACCATTGACGGCTGCAACCGAATCCAGGCCATGTTCAAGGTGCTGCTACCTGTGGCCGCCCCCGGCATCGTCACCACCCTGATTTTCATTTTCATCAACGCTTGGAACGAGTACACCGTGGCCCTGTGCCTGATTTCCACGGAAACCTTCAAGCCGCTGACCGTTGGCATCAACATTTTCAACGGCTATAACATCATCGAGTGGCAGTACCTGTTCGCCGCCTCCATTTTCGCCATCGTCCCTGTGGTGATTCTGTTCATGTCCATCGAGAAAAACCTCACCAGCGGCCTCACCGCCGGTGGCGTCAAGGGATAATTTCTGCAAATCCAAATTAGCGGACAGCCGAAGCTGTCCGCTAATTTTTGCATGTCTAAAAAGCCGCCATTTCAGGTGCAACGCTCAGAATTCTGTATTTTCGTACAATTCCCGGTAAAAAACGCCCAGCGTGCCGGTATATCCCTCGTTCCAGGGCTTGTTTTTGCCGCAGTAGTGGACAATAGCGGTATTCTGCCGAACCCAGTCCAAGTCCTTCTTCTCCTGGGGATGATTGGCGTTGTAAAAATTCAGAATACGGTCGCTCAGGTTAAAGCGCAGGGTATCCGCCAGCTTCACCCGGTCACCGTACAGAGCCGTCAGAATGTCCTGGTCCGGCAAAATCAGCGCATACTTGTGCCCAGCGGCATACTGGCGCAGCTGCTCCAGGTCCGCCTCTTGCCGCAGCTGCGCCAGATTCAGCAGCAGCACGCCGGTGTTCACATAATGCACCGCCTTGTCCGATTGGAGCCGAGCCTGGTTCAGTTTTGTCAGAAATGGGCGGGTATGGGAGCAGCCTACGTAAAGCGCCGTTTCAAACGCAGTCTCATACAACGGCCGCAGGGAGTTGATTACCACCAAATCCACATCCAAATACAGCACCCGCTCCAAATCTTCCGGCAGAATCAAATGGGCCGCCAGGCGATAGTAGATTTCCCGAGGATATCGCTCCGATTCCGGGAATCCTGCAAACAGGTCCTGGGGCGCCGGGAGAAAATGGAAGGTCACTTCTCCCTGAAAGTCCCGGCTCAACGCCTGCATCTGGTTCTCGTCAAAGTCCTTTTGAATCACATACGCATCATAGTGGGCATAGCCGCCGCTGCGGACCACTGAGCGCAGGCAGCTGGCCAGCAGCGGCAGCACCCGCTGGTTCACACACAGAAGCAGATTGGCGCTGCCCTCTGCGCCGCTGGGAATGGTTTGCATCGAAATCCGTCCTTTTTCACAAAATCCTGCCACCCAGCAGAGCCGGATGGTCTGGAAATTTGTTGGTTTTTTCTTTATCATAGCGCCGCTGAGGGAAAATGTCTACCGTCTATCCGATTATTCACAGATTATTCACACGCAGCCTATCTTGACATTTTTCTGCAAAACAGGTAAACTAAAGGCGCAATCCACAAATTCAGGAGGTATTTCCATGGCATCCAAAGTCTATTTTACCGACTTCTGCACCGGCACTTCCGAGACCCTGCCCCAGAAACTGGCTCGGCTGGTGCTCAGCGCCGGCATGGACCAGATTGACTTCAAAGACAAATTCGTTGCCATCAAAATTCACTTTGGCGAGTTGGGCAACATGGCCCATCTGCGGCCCGGTTATGCCCGGGTGCTGGTAGACCTCATCAAGGATCTGGGCGGCAAGCCCTTCCTCACCGATGCCAACACCATGTACGTCGGCTCTCGAAAAAATGCTCTGGACCATCTGGAAACTGCCTACTTAAACGGCTTCACCCCCTACTCCACCGGCTGCCATGTGATCATCGCCGACGGCCTGAAGGGCACCGACGATGTGGACGTGCCGGTGGTGGGCGGCGAGTATGTAAAGTCCGCCAAAATCGGCCGGGCCATTATGGATGCCGACATCATCATCTCCCTGAACCACTTTAAGGGCCACGAGGAGGCCGGCTTCGGCGGCGCTCTGAAAAACCTGGGCATGGGCTCCGGCTCCGATGCCGGCAAGCGGGAAATGCACTCCGAGGGCCGCCCCGTAGTGGAAGCGGACAAGTGCATCGGCTGCGGCACCTGCGCCAAGTACTGCGCCCACGACGGCCCCCAGCTGGAAGGCGGCATTATGCACATTGACTGGACCAAGTGCATGGGCTGCGGCCGGTGCATCGACGTGTGCCCGGTGCAGGCCATCCACCCCGCCTACGCCCAGTCCACCTCCATTCTGAACTACAAGATTGCCGAGTACACCAAAGCCGTGGTGGACGGACGGCCCAACTTCCACGTGAGCCTGGTGCGGGATGTCAGCCCCTACTGCGACTGCCATGCAGAAAACGACATTCCCATCGTCCCTGATGTGGGCATGTTCGCCAGCTTTGACCCGGTGGCTCTGGATTTGGCCTGTGCCGAGGCGGTGAACGCCCAGCCGGTGCTGCCCGGCTCCAAGCTGGCCAAGGCCGACCGGCCGGACCTGGACAACCTCACCGGTGCCTTCCCCCATACCGACTGGCGCAGCCAGATCGCCCACGGCAAGAAAATCGGCCTTGGCGAGGATAGCTACGAGCTGATTCGGGTATAATATGCAAAAAGAACCGCTGAAGATTCCCACCCGGGATCTCAGCGGTTCACTCTATTCTGTTTGCCCCTGTTTTCGGGCAAAAAAGGCATCGCAGAAGCCATCCCACTCCTCGATATACTGCCTGTGCGGAACCGCTTTCAGATCGTAAGGTGTCACCACGCCCCGCTCCTTTGCCGCTTGAGCAAAGGCATACAGATCCTCGTCCCCATCCACCAAATACCCCCTCACCTGGTTAAATCCCCGCTGCACCGCCACAGACAGTCTAGTATGGCCATCTTGAGACACAAACCGTTCGCCGAAAGGGGACAGGGGAATCACAACATCCTCCCAACCGGTTACAAATTGGGAGACCGCCTGCTGCTTATCTATATCCACCAAAAATTGCGACGGCTGGATATCCGCCAGATTCACAGCGAACGTCTGCACTGGGCTAAAATCCGCCACAACACACCCCTGCCCATCCAAAAATCTGGTAATATGCTGGGCATAGAACCGAAACGCCTCTATAACTTCCATAAAATACCGGGCATCCCCCCGGATTTGCGCCTGGGTTTCCGACAAAATTTCCACTTCATACGCAAGTGTCCCATTCACAACAAATGCCCCGTGCTGAAGCAGCACCTTCCTGGAAAATCTACCATCGTCATAGCCGTCTACTCGTTTCACCATTGTCTCCATTGCGGCACCTCCCACATGATTTCATTCCTTTTTGGGAAAGTATATCACAGCTTTTTCTCCTTTTCAATCAATACAAAGTCCCCACTTCCCCCACCTTTTTCCCTGCGTTTTTCTGGGCTTTCCCGGCTGCTCCCCCGTAATTTTCGATTTTTGCAAAATTTGTTTGCAATTTCTTAAAAATCCATTGACAATACCCAAATTTGCGTTATAGTTATACACGTCAGATTCTGACACAAAATACTCTATAGAAACGGGGGAGGATAATGTCCAAAGAACTCATCAGACTCCAGGACCTTACCATGGAGTTCGACGGGGAGCGCATTCTCGACGGCATCAATCTTTACTTCAATGATCACGAATTCCTCACACTGCTGGGCCCCTCCGGCTGCGGCAAAACCACCACGCTGCGGATCATCGGCGGCTTTTTAACGCCCACATCCGGCACGGTGACGTTTGACGGTCAGGTGATCAACAATCTACCGCCCTATAAGCGGCAGATCAACACCGTATTCCAGCGCTACGCCCTGTTCCCGCACCTGGATGTTTTTGACAACATCGCCTTTGGCCTGAAGGTAGCCAAACTGCCCAAGGCCGAAATCAACCGGCGGGTCAGCGAAATGCTGGAAATCGTCAACCTGCGGGGCTATGAAAACCGCAGTATCGATGCTCTGTCCGGCGGTCAGCAGCAGCGGGTGGCCATCGCCCGAGCGCTGGTGAACCAGCCCAAGGTTCTGCTGCTGGACGAACCGTTGGCCGCTCTGGACCTGCGTCTGCGCAAGGATATGCAGAACGAGCTGAAGCGCATTCAGCGATCCACCGGCATCACCTTTATCTATGTCACCCACGACCAGGAGGAAGCGCTTTCCATGTCCGACACCGTGGTGGTCATGGACAAGGGCCGCATCCAACAGATCGGCAGACCTGAGGATATCTATAACGAGCCGAAGAACGCCTTCGTGGCAGACTTCATCGGCGAAAGCAACATTTTGGACGGCGTCATGCTCAGCGATTACCGGGTCCGATTCTTCGGCCGGGTGTTCCAGTGCGTGGATGCCGGCTTTGCCCCCAATGAACCGGTGGATGTGGTCATCCGCCCGGAGGATATCGACATCGTTCCCGAAAGCCAGGGCCACCTGGTGGGCACCGTCACCTCCATCACCTTCAAGGGGCTGAACTACGACATCATCGTGGAGTTCAAGGGCTTCAAGTGGCTGATCCAGTCCACGGACTACCAGCCGGTGGGCGCCGTCATCGGCATCCGCCTGAACCCGGAGGATATCCACATCATGCACAAGAGTGAGTATTCGGGCCAGTTTGGCGATTACAGCTCCTATTCTGCGGAGTATGACGAACTGACGGAGGATGCCGGCGATGATGAAGAAGAATAATGCGGTGCTGCTGAGCACCCCTTATCTCATCTGGATGGTGGCCTTCACCCTGATTCCCCTGGGTGTGGTGTGCTATTACGCCCTGACGGACCCTTCCACCGGCGTGTTCTCCCTCGGCAATCTGAAGGATTTGGGACTGTACCTGCCGGTGCTGTGGCAGTCCATCGTCTATTCCCTGATTGCCTCCTTGTTCTGCCTGATTCTCGGCTACCCTGTGGCCTACTGCATGGCCCAGTGCCGTCCCACCACCCAGAAGATTCTGTACATGCTGGTCATGCTGCCCATGTGCATGAGCTTTCTGCTGCGGACCCTGGCCTGGGTGGGCCTGCTGCAGGACACCGGCATCATCAACACCCTGCTGGGCAAGCTGGGCATCGGCCCCATCCACATGATCCGCACCCCCGGCGCCGTCATTCTGGGCATGGTCTATAACTACCTGCCCTATATGATTTTGCCCCTGTACTCCATCATCGTCAAAATCGACCACCGGCTGATTGAGGCGGCGGAGGATTTGGGCTGCAACAGCCTGCGGGTGTTCTCCCGGGTGATTCTGCCCCTGTCTGTGCCGGGCATTCTCTCCGGCATCACCATGGTGTTCGTGCCCTCTGTGTCTACCTTCTACATTTCCCAGAAGCTGGGCGGCACCGACACCGTGCTCATTGGCGACGTGATTGAGCGCCAGTTCAAGCAGGGCAACAACCCCAACCTGGGCGCTGCCCTGAGCCTGGTGCTGATGGTTCTGGTGTTTGTGTGCACCGGGATCATGAACCGCTTCGGCGGCGACAGTGAGGAAGGGGGCGTCATCGTATGAAGCGGGCAAACCGTGTTATCACCACGCTGATTTTCATTTTTCTGTATATCCCCATGGCCGTGCTGATTGTGGCCTCCTTCAATACCGGCAAGGACATCACCCAATTTGACGGCTTCACCCTGCGCCAGTACGCCCGGCTGTTCCAGGACAGCAAGCTGCTGACCCTGCTGGGCAACTCCCTGATCGTGTCGATTCTGGCCAGCTTCATTGCCACCGTCTTTGGCACCGTGGCCGCCGTGGGTATCCACAATCTGAATCCCAAGCTGCGCAAGGCCGCCATGACCCTGACCAACATTCCCATGACCAACCCCGACATCGTCACCGGTGTGTCGCTGTCGCTGCTGTTTGTGTTCGTGGGCACCCGGATGCTGGGCCAGCGCAACAGCCTGACCTTCTGGACGCTGCTGATTGCCCACATCACCTTCAACCTGCCCTACGTGATTCTCAACGTTATGCCCAAGCTGAAGCAAATGGATGCGTCCCTGACCAACGCCGCCATGGATTTGGGCTGCACCCCGGTGCAGGCATTTTTCAAGGTTACCCTCCACGAGATCATGCCGGGCATCGTCTCCGGTGCCATTATGGCCTTCACCATGAGTCTGGACGATTTCGTCATCAGCTATTTTGTCAGCGGCCTGGACTTTGTGACCTTGCCGGTGGAGATTTATTCTTACACCAAGAAGCCCCTCCACCCCAAGATTTACGCCATGTTCACCCTGCTGTTCCTGCTGATTTTGGCGCTGATGATTGCCATGAACCTGATTCAAATCTATGCGGACAAGAAAAAGTCCGCATCCCGCCGGGCGGCTTGATCCCCCGGAAGAAGGAAGGAGTATTAAAAATGAAAAAAATTCTCTCTATTGTACTGTGCGCCTGCCTTGTGCTGGGCTGCTGCGCCATGCTCACCGGCTGCGGCAGCAGCGACAAGACCACCCTGTACGTCTACAACTGGGGCCAGTATATCTCCGAGGGCGATGACGATTCTCTGGACGTGATCGCTGCCTTTGAGGAAGCTTATCCCAACATCAAGGTGCAGTATTCCACCTACGACTCCAACGAGATCATGTATTCCAAGCTGGCCAACGGCGGCATTACTGTGGATGTGATCATTCCCTCCGACTATATGATTGGTCGGATGCGCCAGGAGGGCATGCTCATGGAGCTGAACTTCGACAACATCCCCAACTACCAGTATATCGACGAAACCTTCCGCAACACCGCCTACGACCCGGAGAACAAGTACTCCGTCCCCTACACCTGGGGCACCGTGGGCATCATCTACAACACCAAGTATGTGGATGAGGCGGACGTCACCGGCTGGGAACTGCTGTGGAATGAGAAGTACGCCGGAAAAATCCTGATGTTCGACAACTCCCGGGATGCCTTCGGCATTGCCCAGTACCTGCTGGGCTACGATGTCAACACCACCGACGAGGCCGCTCTGAAAGCCTGCGCTGACAAGCTGGCCGAGCAGAAGCCCGTGGTGCAGCAGTATGTCATGGACCAGATTTTCGATGCCATGGAGAATGAGGAAGCCTGGATCGCCCCCTACTACGCCGGCGACTACCTGACCATGGCGGAAAACAACCCGGACCTGGCCTTCTACCAGCCCCAGGAGCAGGGCTTCAACGTGTTCATCGATGCCATGTGCATCCCCACCTGCTGCCAGGAAAAGGAAGCTGCTGAGCTGTTCATCAACTTCCTGTGCGACCCGGAAATCAGCGGTGCCAACCTGGACTACCTGGGCTACAGCGCCCCCGCCTCTGAGTCCAAGCAGTATCTGGACCCGGCAATCGCATCCAGCGAAGTGGCCTACCCCAGCGCCGAAACCCTGGCCAACGCCACCAGCTTTGACTTCCTGCCGGAGGAGACTTCCCGGTACATGGAAAGCCTGTTCATGGAAGTGCGCAACGGATAATGTGAAAATGACCGTCTCATCTGAGACGGTCATTTTTTACCTTCAAACAGCCACAGCACGTACACCATTCGCACTTTCGCTAGAATCCCCAGGCCCAATAACATGGAAACCCCCGGGGCCTGGGGTGGCTCCGGGGGTTCCGCGAAAGAGTTTGGAAAGAAGAGAGGTAGAAAAGAGGATCTACGGAGTGGAAAGGGAGCGGCTCACGGCTTCCGCAACCTTTCTGTTATTAAGATACTTTTTGGTTTTGAACTGCCTATAGCGGAATTGAAAACAAAAAACGACAAAATTATGAACGTTTCGCCATCGCTGCTGCAAACACAATAGCACCCCCTTACTGGGCAGACCGCCGAGGTCCGCTTTGCAAGGGAGTGCTTTTTGTTACAGCACCACGCCGTTTTCTACCACGATGGGTGCCAATTCATTGATATCGCCGTACAAATCCGGCCGGGACAGCAGGTACTCTTTCAGTTCCTTCCGGCTGGAGAACCGGGTTGCCTGGAAGGGATCCAGCGGGCTGATTTTCTCCACAAACAGCAGCCCGTCCTGGCTCTCGGCCAGCACACCGGCGTGGCCCACAAACCGCACCTTGCCGTCAGGGTCATGCAGATACACGCACACCAGAGAGAGTCCTTCGCCCCCCACCTGAATCTGGCGATCCTGCCAAGCTTGGGTAATGGCCTGGGTGTGGGCATCCAGCGTGCCGGATACCGGAATCTGGTTGAACACCGTAATGAAGTTCATCCGCTCCTGACCGGTCAGCTGGAGCTGGGGCACCGTGTCAATGGCATCTACGTCAAACATCAGCCACATGTCCCGCTCGTCACCATTGCCGGCCGTGGTAATCTGATCCCGCAGCAGCTGAAACACCGCAATCCGGCAGTTGAGGCATTGCAGGTATTCATAGTGCTCCGAGCGGTCATCCAGCAGCACGGAGCTGTAATCCACGTATCCCTGGGGCAGCTCCCGGAATTTACCCGCGAAGGTATAGTTCTCGGCGGAGGTGTTAAAATCCTCTGCCTGCTGCATCAGCTGGCCGGTACGCTCCGGAGAGATGCCGCAGGCTTCCAGAGCCTGGGCAACCTCCTGCTGAGATTCCGTATCCGCCAAGTTGGTGTACATCGGTTTCGCCTTGCCACAACCGGTGAGCAGCAGCATCACCGCCAGGAACAAAATGAGGTGTCTTTTCACAGCATTAGCCCTCAGCCGGCATCACCGACAGCACCTCGCCCACGAACCGGTCCTCCACGGACAGCTCGCCGGTGTAGGTCACCACCACTTTGGTGCCCACAGCGCACTGGTTCAGGCCCTCGGGTGCTTCGTCCACAATGTCGAAAATGTAGCTCTCGCCGCCATCTTCCGTGACGATGAACATGAAGTCCTTCACCTCGTCCAGCACGCCGGTGAGGGTGTTGCCCTGCTGGGGTGCCTGGGTCGTTTCCTTGCCGCCATTGCCGCCGCAGCCGCACAGCAGGAGCATCACACACAGGGTCATTGCAATCATACGTTTCATAAAATAGTGCCTTCTTTCAGTTTTTGTCCCCGTATCAGATGCCGGGGAAAATCAGGGTTACTTTGAACAAATCTCCATCCACCAACAGCTCCAGCTGGCCCTTTTGCAGTTCCATCAGGCTCTTGGCAATGTTCAGGCCCAAGCCGCTGCCCTCGGTGTTCCGGGAATCGTCGCCCCGGACGAAGCGCTCCATCAGCTCGTCCGCCTCCACATTCAACTCCTCCCGGGAGATGTTTTTAATGGAGATGAGCACCTTGCCGTCTGCCTCCATCAAATCCAGATACACCCGGGTGCCAGGCAGGGCATATTTCACGGCGTTGCTCAGCAGGTTGCTCAGCACCCGCCACACCAGCCGGCCGTCTGCCGTCATGGGGACGAAATCCTCACTGTGCCGGAACACCGGCACCAGCTGTGCCTTGCTCATCTTGTCGGCGAACTCGCCCAGGGCTTGGTTCACCGCCTCCACCGCATCCAGCTGCCGCACCTCCACGTTCATGTTGCCGGTGCTGGCCTTGCTCATGTCGATCAGGTCCTCGATCAGCTTCTTCATCCGGTCCGACTGCCGGGCCAGGACTTCCAGATACTGGGCCTCCTCCTCCGGGCTGTGGGGCTTTTGCAGCAGGTCTACGTAGTTGATGATGCTGGTCAAGGGAGTCTTGATATCGTGAGAGACGTTGGTAATCAGCTCGGTCTTCATCCGCTCGGATTTCAGCTGCTTCTGAGCTGCCACCACCGCCACGCCGCCCAGGGCGTTCAGGTCTTCGGCAAACTCCTGGAAGCTACCCACCAGAGACTTGTCCTCTGCCTGGGCATGGAGATCGCCTCTGGACATCCGCTTGGTTCTGTCCATCAGCACGCCGAAGCAGTGGGAACCATACACAATGGCCGCCACAAACAGCGCCACGAACACCATCACCAGGAATACGCTTCCGGTCATAACGCTCATCAGGAACACCACTAGCAGCACGCCGCCTGCCAGCAGCCACTGCCACGTCATCGGCAGTTTCCGCAGGAAGCCATTGATGCTGCCGCCAATCTTATGCCCCATCTTGCGCACACCGGCAGCCAGAGCATAAACACACCGCTTCAGCAGGCTCCACAGCTTCTTGCCGCTGCGGCCCAGGAAGGGCATCAGCTTTTCCTTGCCCCAAACCATCAGCCACTGGAGAATGGTCCGGCACAGGCCAAGAATCCGGCCAATCAGGCTGTTGCGCCACCAGAAGCCGCCGGGGGTCTTGAACTGCGCCACAGCCGCAAACAGGAAGCCCACAATCAGCAAGCTGGCCGCAAAGCTCACGACGGCGATAAAGGTACCGCCCACCTGCAAGCTCTGCTCCAAGAAGTACTCACCGCCAACAACACTGCCCGCCACTGCGCAGGCAACACCGCCGCCTGTCAATGCCGCGTACAAATCCAAGGGCATCCGGTTCAGGCCGCCTGCCTGAATCTCCTTGGTCTTGGGCCGGTGGCCCGCTGCGCAGCACAGGTACACCGCCGTAATGGCGAACACCAGCACGCACACCGCCAGAATCAGGAACAGGTCATTGCGGAACAACCGCATAACTTCCAGCAAGTCATATAGGTAGTCATTGCCCAGAGCGCCCTTTTCGGTGTAAACCTCCACCGTCATCTCCGGCATGGGCAGATAGACACACTTGGCGACCATCTTTTCTCCGGTATCCGTATCATAGTATTCGTAGCGGGAAATCTGGTATTCATTCAGAGGCTTGCCCTCAATGAGCACCGGCTCCGTCACCGGCGGTTCGGTAATCAGCGGCTCCGTCACCGCAGGCTGGGTAACAGCAGGCTCCGTGACCGCAGGTTCTGTAACAGGCGGCTCTGTGACCACGGCTTCCGTGGCAGCAGTTTCCGCAGGCTCAGTCACGGCCTCCGGGTCCTCAGAGGCCGCAGCCTCGTCAGGGGTTCCCTCTTCAGGATTGACTTCCTCAGGAGCGCCCTCCTCAGGAGTTGTCTCCTCAGCCGCACCTTCTTCGGGATTTCCCTCCTCCGGGTTGCCTTCCTCGGGCGCACCTTCCTCGGGATTGCCCTCCGCAGGTGCACCTTCCTCCGGGTTGCTCTCCTCAGGTACACCTTCCTCAGGGCTACCCTCCTGAGCAGGTTCAGCCTCTGCCGGGATGGGATTTCCCTCCTCGTCATACTGGACTTCCGGCTCAGTCACAGCCTCCGTAGCAGGCACGGTTTCCGGTACAGTCTCCGCTTCTGTAGGCTCCGTAGTTGCCTCCTCCACAATCGGGTCCGCCGTAAACAGAAGGTAGCCATTGTCATCCATTACCAGCTCGCCCACGCCCTGGGAGTCATGGCGCTCATAGATCACCGATCCATCGCTGTTTTGCAGCACCACGTCATAAACCCGGCCGCTGACACTCAGATACTCCCGGAAGAAGGAACGATAGACTACCTGGCCGTCCTGGTTGTAGAACGCCAGGCCCTGTCCCTCGGCCACTTCGCTGTAATACATGGTGCTTTTGTCAGCGCCCTTGAACAGCACGCCGCAGACCGTAATGCCCTCCGGAGGGATGTTGTTGATTTTATCCGTGCCGGTGGCCTCAATGGTGGGCACTGGCACCGCGTCCTTCGGGGTCGTGGAGACCACATACAGATACTTTCCCGACACCGGCAGGGTCACGGTATAGGCGCTCTGCTCCGCCGACAAGGCACCGCCAGTCTCCAGCACATTGCCCTCGGCATCCAGCAGGGAATAGCCGGAGTGAATGGAGCGGAAGCCGCCCATCCACCAAGCAGAGTCCCCGGGCAGCGTGCCATACTGCGCTGTTATCAAATCTTCCGGGCAGCCGCCCAGGGTTTTTGCGCTGTATACTTGCGCAACCTCCTGGGACAATCCCAATGCACAACTGCGCACATCCTCCTGGCGAGCCTGCTCCACGGTGCGGTCATACAGGCCATTCTCCGTCAGAACCACCACGGAAAAGCCGCAGGCCACCGCTCCCAGCAGGCTGGCAGCGCACAGAAGCACGGCGATAAACTTAAAAACGACGTTGTGCTTCATTTTGTCTCCCCCTCCATCTTATACCCCTGGCCCCAGACCACCTTCAAATATCTGGGTTCCGAAGGATTGATCTCAATCTTTTCCCGCAAATGCCGGATATGCACTGCCACAGCCCCTTCGCTGCCCAGCGCCGCCTCCTGCCAAACGGATTCATACAACACCTTGGTGGAGAACACCTTGCCGGGGTTTGCCATCAGCAGGTGCAAAATGGCATACTCCGTGGGGGTCAGGGCCACGCTCTCCCCCTCCACCACCACCGACTTGGTGCGGTCGTCCAGGGTGATGCCGCCGATGGTGATGTTGCCGGAGCCAGGCTCCGGACAGCTGCCCAGCCGGGCATACCGGCGCAGCTGGGACCGCACCCTTGCCAGCACCTCCACCGGCACAAAGGGCTTGGTGATATAGTCATCGGCTCCCACATTCAGCCCCAGCACCTTGTCCTCCGTCTCCGATTTGGCGGTGAGCAGAATAATGGGGGCATTGGAAAACTCCCGAATTTGCGCCGTGGCCGTAATGCCGTCCATCACCGGCATCATCACATCCAGCAAAATCAGGTGGATGTCGTTCTGCTTCACGATTTCCACCGCTTCCTTGCCGGTAGAAGCCTCAAACAGGTTATATCCCTCCGGCGTTAAGTAAATCTTCAGCGCATTGACAATGTCCGGCTGGTCGTCACAAATCAACACATTATACATGCCGCAGCCCTCTTTCTATCTAATGTAGCTTTATTATACCACCAAATTTCTTAAGATGAAAGAGGAATATTTCTTAAATCCTTATTAAGCGGCGTGCCGCCGCTGTCAATGTGAGGCGGCCAGTGGCCGCTGACAGTTACGAGCCTGCTACCCTAGCGATAGACCACCACAAATGGGAGGTCCCCCGGTTCGATACCGCTCAATACTTTGGGAAAAGGAGACGTACTCTTTGCAGGGCGGGGGCATGCCCCCGCCGCCAACGTGGGTTTCCCGCTGCACCCATCAAGCTCTACCGCACCAAAGCCTTCCCCCTCGGGGGAAGGTGGCACGGCGAAGCCGTGACGGATGAGGGGCGCAGCGTGAAAGCTACCGCCAGCGCCAAAAAACCAACGCTTCCACCCCTCATCAGTCAAAAATCAAAGATTTTTGCCAGCTTCTCCCGTGGGAGAAGCCTAACCCTCTCCGTCTCGCCTAGCGGCGAGCCACCTCTCCCATAGAGAGAGCACGGCAACCCTCCCCAACTGTACCGTCTCCTCTTTCCCCCCACAATTTTCATTTGCCAATTCCCCATTTTTCGATTATAATGGCAGTATTCCAATTGACAAGGAGGAATTTGCCATGCTGCAAAGCTTTCTGAAATTTCTGGACAGCCCGCTGTTTCACCGCATCTGTTCCGCACTGATTATTGTGGTCATCGGTATTCTGGCCATCCGGGTGCTGCTGCGCATTCTGCAAAAGGCCCTGGAGCGCTCCAAGCTGGAAAAAGCCGCCCACAGTCTCATCACCTCGCTGTGCAAGGCCGCCCTTTACATTCTGCTGGGGCTGATCGCCGCCTCTGCCCTGGGGCTGGATGTTTCCAGCATTGTGGCCCTGGCCAGCGTGCTCACCCTGGCCCTTTCCCTGGCCCTGCAAAACATGGTGTCCAACGTCATCGGCGGCTTCACCATTCTCTACACCAAGCCCTTCCACTCCGGCGACTTTGTGGAAATTGCCGGCCAGTCCGGCACGGTGCAGGAAATCAACATGACCTACACCATGCTGGCCACCCCGGACAACAAGCGCATCTCCCTGCCCAACAGCGCCGTGGTATCTGCACAGATTGTCAACTACACCGCCCTTGGCACACGCCGGGCCGAAATCAATGTCACCGCCGGATACGATGCGCCCCCACGCAAGGTGCTGGATGCCCTGCTCCGGGCTACCCAGATGGAACAGGTTCTGTCTGACCCCGCCCCCCAGGCCGTGGTAACCACCTACGGTGACAGCGCCATCGGCTACAGCCTCCGGCTGTGGACCACCACGGCGGACTACTGGGACGTATACTTCACCGTCATGCTGCGCATCAAGGATATCTTTGACGAGGAAGACATCCCCATGACCTATCCCCATCTGAACGTCCACCTAGACAAAGTTCCCTAAACAAAAAACGCTGTCATTTCCACCCTTTCGGCAGAAATGACAGCGTTTTCTCTTATACAAAATTATCCTCTGTACGGCTGCACATACCGCTCATGGCTTAGGCTTTGTGGTCGTGCATATGCGCCGGACACCAGCCCCAGCATGGCGAAAATAGTAACCACGGAAGAGCCGCCGTAACTGATCAGCGGCAGGGTCAGGCCGATAACCGGCATCACGCCGATGCACATGCCCACGTTGATCATCACCTGGAACATCAGCGCCGAGGCTGCACCGAAGCAAATCAGCCGCCGCATATAGTCCTGGCACCGCACGCCCACGTAAATGCACCGAGCGATGATCAGAAATTCCAGGATCATAATGACCACGCAGCCGATGAATCCCAGTTCCTCACCCATGGAGGAGAAAATATAGTCCGTGTGCTGGGCGAACAGGTTGCCGCCCTGGGTACGGTTGCCGTTAAAGAGGCCCTGGCCCGTCAGGCCGCCGCCGGTGATGGACTTCAGGTTCATGTTGGCGTGGTAGCGTTCGTTGGTACCCAGCGGGTCAATGGTCTCATCAAACAGGATGAGGATTCGGTTCCGCTGGTACTGGCCCAAAAACTGCCACAGAATGGGAAATGCCACCGCAATTACCGTCAGCGCCAGGGCGAACCACCACAGGCTCACGCCGCCGGCGAAGGCCATACCGATGAAGATGAACACGAAAATCAGGGACACGCCCATGTCGCTGGACAGCACCAGGTTCAACCCCACCAGCAGCATCAGGTGAAAGCCCATGTGCACCACGGAAACCGGGTGGGAAATGGTGTTCTGGTGGGAGGACATCACCGAGGCCATAATCAGGATATAGGTGATTTTACAAATTTCCGCCGGCTGCACCATGATGGGGCCCAGGTCGATCCAGCTTCGGTTGCCGGAGTTATTGTCGGTACCTAGCGGCGTGATCAACAGCATCAGCAAAAAGCAGTTGAACGCCACCATCAGCGCCCGGTGCTCCGAGAGAAAGTCCACGTCCAGCGATGAGAAGAACGCATAGGCGCACACACCAATGATAATGGATGCGGACTGAATGGCAATATATCGGAAGTTTCCGTCGAATTTGGCAGCGGACGTAGCGCTGGTAATACACACCAGGCCAAATCCCGCCACAATCAGGCACAGCACCAGCAGGAACATGTCGCCCTTCTTCCGGAAATCTTTTAATTCTTCAAAAAATTGGCGCAAATCTTCTGCCTCCTTTCACTTTTACCGATGTATTATACCATTGCCCCGCAAAAAAGTAAATAGCGGAAATGTTAACGCCCTATGAACGCCTGCCCCGTCTTTATGAAATGGACATTCCCTTTTCTCTGTCCGCCTGTTGCTGACATTGCCAGATATTTTTTCCATTTATTTGCCAAAACGCCTGTTTCCCCCAAAAAATGGGACATATCTCGATTGACATTTAGGAAACCATCCGTTATAATTTGTTCATATTTTATCGTTTTGGAGGAATTGAATCATGCACCGCGAACATCTCGGCAGCCGGCTGGGCTTTCTGCTCATCAGCGCAGGCTGCGCCATCGGTATTGGCAATGTTTGGAAATTTCCCTGGATGGCGGGACAGTACGGCGGCGGCGCCTTTGTGGTGGTCTACCTGCTGTTCCTTCTGATTTTGGGCGTGCCCACCCTGACCATGGAGTTTGCCATGGGCCGTGCCGCTCAGAAAAGCCCGCTGAAAATGTATCAGGCCCTGAAGCCGGGCACTCCCTGGCGCTTCCACGGCTACCTGTGCCTGCTGGGCAACATCATTTTGATGATGTTCTACACCACCGTTGCCGGCTGGATGCTGCAATACTTCGTCCAGACCGCCGCCGGCAGCTTTGCCGGCCTGGACACCGCCGGTGTGGATGCCCAGTTTTCCGCCATGCTGGCCAGCCCCGGCACCACGACCCTCTATATGGGCATTGTGGTGGTGGTCGGCTTCTTCATCGTCTCCAAAGGCGTGCAGAAGGGTCTGGAGCGGGTCACCAAGTGGATGATGCTGGCCCTCATCGTGCTGATGCTGGTGCTGGCCGTTAACAGCATCTTCCTGCCCGGCGGCGCAGAGGGCGCCAAGTTCTACCTGATTCCCGACCTGGACCGGGTGAAGGAAGTGGGCATCGGCAACGTAATCGTGGGCGCTATGAACCAGTCCTTCTTCACCCTGAGCCTGGGCATCGGCGCCATGGCCATCTTCGGCAGCTACATCGGCAAGGACCATGCCCTCATGGGCGAGGCCGTCCGGGTCTGTGCTCTGGACACCCTGGTAGCCCTGTGCTCCGGCCTGATCATCTTCCCCGCCTGCTTTGCCTACGGCGTGGATGTCAACTCCGGCCCTCCCCTGATTTTTATGACCCTGCCCAACGTGTTCAACCACCTGCCCCTGGGCCGTCTGTGGGGCAGCCTGTTCTTCATCTTTATGACCTTCGCCGCCTTCTCCACGGTGCTGGCAGTGTTTGAGAACATTGTCTGCTGTGTCAGCGAGCTGACCCACTGGAGCCGGAAAAAGACCTGCCTGATTTGCTGTGTCGGCATTTTCCTGCTGAGCCTGCCCTGCCTGCTGGGCTACAACGTGTGGCAGAATGTCCGTCCCATCGCCGGCCGGGATATTCTGGACAGCGAGGACTTCCTGGTTTCCACCCTGCTGCTGCCCTTCGGCAGCCTGGTATTCATCCTCTTCTGCACCAGCCGCTACGGCTGGGGCTGGAAGAATTTCATGGCCGAAGCCAACGAGGGCACTGGCCTGAAAATCGCCAAGTGGATGCGCCCGTACATGACCTACGTCCTGCCGGTCATCGTCGCCGTCATCCTGGTCTACGGCCTGGTCACCTTCTTCCAGGCGTAACCTGCATAAAACCAATTTGGGGCTGTTGCACTTCCTGCAACAGCCCCTCAGACCGTCGAGAAACCCCAGTTTTGCGTCAGGCGGAACTGGGGTTTT
>CAUWNA010000058.1:0-34867 GCA_963560135.1 uncultured Oscillospiraceae bacterium
ACTTTATTCGCCGCTACGGCGGCGAACTCTGCGAGGCACTTTTTTGACAATCTGAAACTGCTGCCGGATTAACTCGGCAGCAGCTTTTCCATTATTTCCACCAAATCAGCCAATCGGTCAGGTTCTCCCACCAGGTCTGTCTCCGGGCATCGCCGCCGTACAGGTAGCCGCCGTCTTCCAGCTGATACCACTGGCTTCCGGCAGAATTGGTCAGCATCGCACTGGCCTTGACCCGTTCCTCTTGCGGCAAGGTTTCCCGCTTCACAGAGCGGGCATCGGTACCATTGGAACACGGAAGACTCATTCGGTTGGCCTGGCGCAGGGTTCGCAGCGTCACGGGGCGGTGAAATTCCTCCTCTGTGGTGCATGTCATCAAATACTTTTCCGGCTGCACCCGGCGGGATGCTGCCAGAATCATGTCCACCGCATCTTGATTTTCATAGAGCTGATACATCTGCTGGCGCAGCCCCTGGCGGTCAATGGTCAGCGTTCCCACAAAGGTATCCAGCTCGAATGCATCGAAGCTGCTGAAGTAGACACTGTCCATCAGCTTCCAGTACTCCCAGCTGCTGCCACCACCAACCAGGGGGCAGCCGGCAGACCACATGCCTCGGCTGCTGATGTGATTGCTGGTGCGGGTGTGGACATTGATTTCCGTAGCCCGTGCCGGGACAAACCCATCTTCCGTCATGTACACCGCATCCAGCTTGGCATCATAGTATTCCGTTCGGGCGTTCAACGCCTGATAGCGCCCCTTGTGATAAACAGAATAGAGCTGGTATGTGCCGTCGCACACCGTAGCCGGCCCTACCTCTCCCACCTTAGGCAGCCGCCACGCACCATAGGCCAGCGGGCGATCCGGTATGGTGCTGCACCGATCGTTGACATACACCAGCTTCAACCGGCCAGCCGGGTCCTTACGCACCACCAAGCACACACCTGTAACCCGGTAATAGGACAAATCCGCCAGCGCCGGGTCATCTAAATTATCCGAGCATCCATCAAACAGGAACACGGCGCTGAACCCACCATCCAGCGCATTGCGGATCGTGGGATCGGTGCGAATATAGTAGTCCAGCATCATCTGTACGTATTCCCGCCGAGACTCATTTTGAATCCAGCGTGACAGATCCCGCTGGTATGGTTCCCCCTTTTGGTAGGCATTCGCTGCGGGGATTTGGGAAACCAGCATTGCCAGGGAAATTGCCAGCGCCCCGCACCATTTCAGCCAACGCTTCATAAGCCGATACCTCACTTTGCAGTTAAGTTTACCATAACTTTTCCCCGCCGTCAACAAACTTTCCCCCGGAATTCTGACGAATTTCAAAGGAAACACCCCGTGGACACCAGACATCCACGGGGTGCATGTTTCAATTGTCGAACCATGACAGCTGCTCCCGAATCGGCAGTGCCGCCTCCCCTTGGTTCAGAAAATCCGGCAAATCCTGGATATCCGCAAAATAGGCCCCCTGCTGTTCCAATGCCGCTGCCGCAGAGCTTCCATCCTGAAAGCAGACCACGCTGCTCCATCCAAACCGCAGATTTTTCATAGTCCCGTCCCAGGTGCCGCCTTTTCCGAAATCTGCCTGGGCCACAAAGACCATCTGCCCCAGAGCGTGAATGCAGCGGTTTCGGCTCAAGGCTCTCTGGGCAGAAAAAGGCTCATCAAACCCATCCTCGCTGAGGTAGAGCACATTGCGCACCAGAGGATGGCGGCTCAGTTCGTCCGCCACAATGCTGATGACCCGGCCGCCTGCTTCCAAGCACGCCTGCTGAGCAGTGCGGTCCGCTCCTCTGGCGTTGCCGGAAATCAAGGTCAGTCCCCGCAGAGCTGCCTCCTTGCCCACCTGCCGGGCAAAGTCTCGATTTGGCTCCCGCAGCTCCCGGCTGCCCACCAGCGCAATGGCCGGGGTGGCCAGAATGGCGGTGTCCCCCTTGGCCCAGAGGCATCCGGGGCTATCCAATCCCAGCCGCTGGCGCAGCAGCACGGGGTAGGCCGGGCTGACCCGGGTGATGGGGCGGCAGTCCTGAGATGCACCCCGGCGCAGATAGGCCGCCAGCCGGTCCTCCTCTTCCAGCAGGCCGACGATTCTGGCGGCCATTCCCCGGGAATAGCCCAGGGCCGTCAAATCCGGCACGGCAACCGCCCGGTCCGGCTGGTTTGTACATTGGTTTCTTACCCGGCAGGCCAAAATCCGCAGCTGGGCGGTGGTCAGTACCGGGCGCTCCGGGTCTCCTAAGTGGCTGCTCAGCAGGAGAAAGCCCGCCTCCCTGGGGTTCACCGCAGCCGCCTCTTGGGCCGGACAGGCTCCTGCACCGGCTCCTGGGAGAGCTGGCCCTCGGGGGAGAGCACCATGGGGGTGATGGTGAAATTGCAATATTTGCAGATTTCATCCAGCCGTGCCCGCTCCGGGAAGTTGCTCACCAAGCTCCAGGCTACGCCCTTCTTTCTGGCCCGGCCGGTGCGGCCGATACGGTGGACGTAATATTCATTTTCCTCCGGGATATCATAGTTGATAACGCAGTCCACATCATCCACGTCAATGCCCCGGGAAGCCACGTCCGTGGCAATGAGCATGGCCAGCTTTCCGTCCCGGTAGCGCTGCATGGTTTTTTCCCGCTGGCTCTGGCGAATGTCGCCGTGGATGCAGTCGCAGTCCACGCCTGCCCGCTGGAACTCATCGCACAGCCGCTGGCACATATGCTTGGTGTTGCAGAAAATCATGCCTCGCTCATAGCCTTGGCTGCGCAGCAGCCGCAGGGTGGTCTCCGCCTTTTCCAGCGGGGTGCAGGACAGGCTGAACTGGTCAATGTCCGGGCGGTCCTCCTGCTTCGGCTCGACGGTGATCTCCACCTCATTGCGCTGATACATCCAGGACACCGTCATCACCTCCTGGGAGATGGTGGCGGAGAACAGACCCAGATTCCGGCGGTTTTTCACCTTGTCGATGATCCGGGTCACATCCTTGAAAAAGCCCATATCCAGCATCCGGTCGGCTTCGTCCAGCACCACGGTCTGGATTTTGTCCAGGCGGATGGTTTTGCGGTTGTAGTGGTCCATAAGACGGCCCGGCGTTGCCACCACGATCTGGGGCTTGCGCTCAAGCTGCTTGATTTGTCCGCCGATACCGGCGCCGCCATAAAGCACCGCCACACGGATTCCCTGATAATAGGTCAGCAAGCCTCGCAGCTCGTCACCAATCTGGATAGCCAGCTCTCGGGTCGGGGCCAAAATCAAGCCCTGCACCGCTTCCAGCTGAGGATCGATATGCTCGATCATGGGAATGCCGAACGCAAAGGTCTTGCCCGTACCGGTAGGTGCCTTGGCAATGACATCCTCCCACTGCATGAAGTGGGGAATGGCTTCGGCCTGAATGGTGGTAGGATAGCCATAGCCCTTGGCCTCCAGCGCCTTCAGCATAGCCTGGCTCAGCCCCAGGCTCTCAAACGTGATTTCCATGGTATCTCTTTCCTTTATCTGCATAGTCATATGCTTTGATTGTACCACCTTTTCCCCGGTTTTGCAACCACAACCCACCCTAAAAATTTAAGAACCCCTTCTGCGGCGAACGGTGGACAAATTTGGGGAAATATGTTATAGTACTCTAGATAAAATCTGTCCCAACGATAAGGAGAACACAAATGGGCAAACTAATTGTGATTGAGGGTACCGACGGTTCCGGTAAGTCCACCCAGTTTTCGCTGCTGACCCAGCGGCTGGAGCGGCAGGGCCAGCCCTTTCAGAAGCTGGTATTCCCCCAGTATTCCCAGCCCAGTTCGGCATTGATTCGCATGTATCTGGGCGGTGAATTTGGCACCAATCCCTCGGATGTCAACGCTTACGCCGCCTCGGCCTTTTATTCCGTAGACCGCTATGCCTCGTATAAGCAGGTCTGGCAGGACTGGTATGAACAGGGCGGGCTGGTGCTCTGCGACCGCTACACCACCTCCAACGCCGTCCACCAGACTTCCAAGGAGCCGCCTCAGCAGCAGGGCACTTTCCTGAAATGGCTGTATGAATTTGAATACGACAAGCTGGGCCTGCCCCGGCCGGACCTGGTGCTTTACCTGGACGTGCCCACTGACTTCACCCAGAAGCTGCTGCGCCGCCGGGAGCAGGACACCCACACCCAGGCGGACATTCACGAGCAGGACGGGGACTATCTCGCCGCCTGCCGCCGCTCCGGCCGGGCTGCTGCCCAGTATTACGGCTGGACCGTTATCCAGTGTGTCCAGGATGGGCAGATGCGGGCAATCGAAGATATTCACGAGGAAATTTACCGCCATGTGGCGGCCTGTTTGGAGGAATCTGTATGATTTATATGCTGCTGGGCACCGGCTTTGAGGAAACCGAAGCCATCGCCCCTCTGGATTTGCTGCGCCGGGCCGGGCTGGAAGCCGCCACGGTGGGCATCAATGGAAAGCTTGTATACGGCAGCCACGGCATTGGTGTGGAGGCGGATTTGGAGCTTTCCCAAATGGAGCTGGACAAGATGGAGATGATCGTGCTCCCCGGCGGCCTGCGGGGTGTTGCCTCCATCCGGGCCTGCCAGAGCGCCCTGGATGCGGTGCGCTATGCCTGGGAGCACGGAAAGTACGTGGCCGCCATCTGCGCCGGACCTACCATTCTGGCAGACCTTGGCATCACCGACGGCAAAAACGCCACCTGCTATCCCGGCTGTGAAGATCAGATGGGCAGTGCCTGCATGGTGCCAAGCGCTGCGGCGGTTACGGATGGCAGGCTGATTACCGGCACCTCTGCCGGATGCGCTGTGCCCTTCGGCCTGGCGCTGATTCAGGCACTGAAAGGCCGGGACGCTGCCGAATCCATCGCTCAGCAAATCGTTATCCGCTGACCAGGAGGAACTGCTATGGAAAAGAAACAATACCCCGACCAGGAGCCGGAGGAGCTTCTCCAGCCGGACCTGACACCTCCTGCCGAGGCGCCGGAAACCCCCGCAACGGAACATTTCCCGGAGCAGGAAGTCCCTGCCGCCCCGGAAGAACCGGAGCACTTGGATGTAGAAGCGCTGTTCGCCCCCATCTTTGAGCACACCGCCCCGGTGGATGTTCCTGAGGAAGTGCCCCCTGTGCAGGACGTCGCCGCCGCTGACGAGGAACCCACTCTCGAAGAACCTGCCCCCGCAGAAACTGCTGACGAACCTGATGATGCGTCTGCTGACCCTCGCATGGCCGCCCCGCAAATGGGTCAGGAAATCGAAGCGGACGAAGCCGCCATGGTTGGCATGCTGGCCCACGGAGAACCGGAGCCGCCTTTCGACCTGAGCATTCTGGACGACCCGGAGCTGGATGTCCCCCAGGAGCCTGACACCCAGAGCGACGCTGCTGACAAACCCGATCCCGAGGATACCGACGAGCAGGAATACCGGGATAACGGGGAAGATCAGCAGGCTGCACCTCAGGAGCAGCGCCCCGTTCCTCCCCGCCCCCGTCCTCTGCGCAAGGGCCGCCCGAAGCGGAAAAAGGGAGAAGGTCTGCTGGGCATCCCCAGCATTGCCGCCACGCTCGTGTGGCTGGCTCTGATTCTCGCCATCGGTGTTACCGCAGGCCGGATGCTGTGGGTCTGCGCCGCAGATGTGCTGGCCTTTGGCCGGGAGGACAAGCCCGTAACCATCACCATTTACGAATCCGACTCTATGGAAAGCATCGTTGATAAGCTTTACGATGCAGGCTTGATTCGCTACAAGAGTCTGTTCAACCTCTACGCCAGCATTTCCGATGCCCAGGAGGATATTCAGCCCGGTATTTATGACCTGAATACCCGCTATGACTACCACGCCCTGGTCAACTTTATGAGCCCCCGGTCCAGCCGGGAGGTTGTCCAGCTGACCATTCCGGAAGGCTATACCTGCCGCCAAATTTTCAAGCTGCTGGAAGAAAACCGAATCTGCACCGCCCGGGACATTGCAGCCTATGCAGCCACCGGAGAATTGGAGCCGTACTGGTTCCTGGAGCAGGTGGAGCGTGGCTCGGAGTACTGCCTGGAAGGCTTCTTGTTCCCGGATACCTACCAGTTCTATAAGAATTCCTCCCCCAAGGAAGCCCTGGAAAAGATGCTGGACAACTTTGACCATCGGTTCAGCGAGGAAATGCGTGCCCAGCTGGACACCCTCAATGCCAACGTAACCGGCGGCAACTACGGTGTCCGCGAGGTTACCATCGTTGCCTCCCTCATCGAGAAGGAGTCTGCCGCACCCGCAGAAAGCCCCGCCATTGCCGGTGTCATCTATAACCGTCTGTTCCGCTGGGGCGACACCCCCGCCTACCTGAACATCGACGCCTCTCTGGTCTATGCCCAGGGCGGTGACAACTCCACCATCGACACCTCCATCGACAGCCCCTACAACACCTATACCCACACCGGCCTGACCCCCACGCCGATTGCAAACCCGGGTCTTTCTAGTTTGAAGGCTGCGCTGGACCCCGAGATGCACGAGTACTACTACTATGTGCTCAACCCCTCTACAGGCATGCACCAGTTTGCCGCCACCTATGAGGAGCACGAGGCCAACCGTGCTGCCTTTGCCGCCGCTGCGGCCCAGGCAAATGCGGATGCCGGGGAGGGACTGGGCTGATGAGAAAACTGGAACTATTAAGTCCCGCCGGGGACATGGAACGGCTGAAAATGGCGATGCTCTACGGAGCAGATGCCGTGTATCTGGCAGGCACCAGCTTTGGTATGCGCTCCTTTGCGGGGAATTTTTCCCCGGAGGAGCTGCCCAAGGCCGTGGAATTTGCCCACGCCCATGGGGTAAAGTGCCACGTCACCGTCAACACCATGCCCCGAAATGAAGAAGTCGCCCAGCTGCCTGCCTACTTGGAGCAGCTGGACGATGCGGGCGTAGATGCGCTGATTTTGGCGGATTTGGGCGCATTTACCATGGCTGGCAAATATGCCCCCCACTGCCAGCGCCACATCTCCACCCAGCAGTCCATTGCCAACTATGCCTGCGCCCAGGCCTGGTTTGACCTGGGTGCCCAGCGGGTGGTGCTGGCCCGGGAGTGCTCCCTGGAAGAGATCCGCACCATCCGTCAGAAGGTGGACCCTAAGTTGGAAATCGAAACCTTCGGCCACGGCGCCATGTGCGTCAGCTACTCCGGCCGGTGCCTGCTGAGCAACTACATGACCGGCCGGGACTCCAACCGGGGTGCCTGTGCCCAGCCCTGCCGGTATCAGTATGCCCTGATGGAAGAAAAGCGGCCCGGGGAGTATTTCCCGGTTTTCGAGGACGAAAAGGGCACCTACATCATGAATTCCCGGGATATGTGTACTATTGACCACCTGAACGATCTGATGGATGCGGGCATCGACTGCATCAAGATCGAGGGCCGGGCGAAGTCCGCTTATTATGCCGCCATCGTCACGGGCGCTTACCGCCACTGCATCGACGATGTGGCCGCCGGACGGCCTGTGGACCCCATCTGGCGGGATGAGGTTGAGCACATTTCCCACCGGGTCTACTCTACCGGCTTTTACTATGGCCAGCCGGGGCAGTATGTGGAAAATTCCCGCTATCTGCGAGACTGGCAGATTGTGGCTAAGGTGGAGTCCTGTGACGAAAACGGCCTGGCTCTGTGCAGTCTGAACAACAAATTCCGTGCAGGCGATGCTTTGGAAGTTGTTGGCCCGGATCTGCGGCCCTTCCCCATTGTGGCCCAGGCCATGACCGATTTGGACGGCAATCCGCTGGACGAGCCGAAAACGCCCCAGATGAAGTTCCACCTTCCCCTGCCCCAGCAAGTCCCCGCCCTGTCTATGATTCGCAGAAGCGTGGATTTGTCGGCAAAATAATCCTACAAAAAGCAGCGGTCCAAACGGGCCGCTTCAGGCTGTCGAAAATCCCCATTGGGGCTTTTCGACAGGTTTTTGCAGTCTGCTGCGCGCATAATTTGTTCGCCCATGGCGAACAAATTCCACACTTGCAGCCTGATAAGTATTTTCGCCCAGGTACACGCCCCGGTCGAAAATGAATTTGATTTTATTCGCCGCTGTGGCGGCGAACTCTGCGAGGCAGTTTTTTGACAATCTGAGCAGCGGTCCAAATGGGCCGCTGCTCTTTTTGTGATGCAAAAAGACGGCACACCGCAGTGCACCGTCTCAGGATATACAGAAATCTGTCTTTACATTGCATCTTCCGGAGAATCCTCATCATCCGGTTTCGAAAGGAACATTTCCTCGGTGGTTTGCTGGGCCAGCTTCAGCTTCTCGGTAATGTCAACCAGCGCATTGGTGGTAGCTTCCAGCGCATCAATGGCCGTTGCCATGCGCCCCGCCAAGTGATAATACATAGCCTTATAATCCGGCATACAGGTCCCTCCAGTCATAATTTGAATCAACGGCACTGCTCTACGAGACAGTGCCGTTGCCTGATATGGTGGACTTGAAGGGATTCGAACCCTCGACCCCCACAATGCGAATGTGGTGCGCTCCCAACTGCGCTACAAGCCCATGTACCTTTGGATTATAACGCCGCCGAAAACAAATGTCAAGCAGAAAGTTTCTGCGGGAATGGTTCTTCCCTTTTTTGGCAAACTGTGGTAAACTAAGGTTCGACTATCACAGCAAGGAGAATCATTATGCAATCCATTACGGAACTTCTGGCCCGGGAGCTGGGACAGAAACTGGAATATGTGGAAAATGTGGTGGCGCTGATTGACGAGGGCAACACCATTCCCTTTATCGCCCGCTACCGCAAGGAGCAGCACGGTGCTATGGATGACACCACCCTGCGCAATCTGGAAACCCGGCTAACCTATCTGCGGAATTTGCAGCAGCGCCGGGACGAGGTCAAAAAGTCCATCGAAAACCAGGGTAAGCTCACCCAGGAGCTGTCCGAAGCCATCGATGCCGCCGACACCATGACCGAGGTGGAGGATCTATACCGCCCCTATAAGCAAAAGCGCCGCACCCGTGGCTCTATCGCCCGGGAAAAGGGGCTGGAGCCTTTGGCTCAGGCTATTTTCCTCCAGGACGGCCGGGACCCGGCAGTTTTGGCCCAGGAGTTTGTGGACGAGGAAAAGGGTGTGGCTACCGTGGAAGATGCCTTGCAGGGGGCCAATGACATCCTGGCGGAAAATCTCTCCGACGATGCCGACATTCGCAAATCCCTCCGCTCTCTGGTGCTGCGCAAGGGCTATCTGGTATGCAAGGCGGTGGAGGATGCCCCGGAGGATGGGGTTTACAAGCTGTACTATGACTTCAACCAGCCCATTTCCCGGCTGCTGGATCACCAGATTTTGGCCATCAACCGAGGGGAAAAGGAAGATATCTTGAAAGTCACCGTTACGCTGCCGGGAAATGAAGGCCCTGCCTGTGTCTGCCGGGCGGCTCTGAAACCCACTGCCCAGGTTTCCGCCTTTGTCCGGGCCGCTGCGGAGGATGCCTACGAGCGACTGATTTTCCCCGCTATTCAGCGAGAGATTCGCAGCGAGCTGTCCGACCGGGCTTACGGCGGTGCCATTCACAACTTTGCCCTGAATCTCAAGCCCCTGCTGATGCAGCCGCCGGTGAAGGGATTCGTCACCATGGGCCTAGACCCGGGATACCGCAACGGCTGCAAGGTGGCGGTGGTGGACCCCACCGGCAAGGTGCTGGATACCACCGTGGTTTACCCCACCTTCAGCCAGCGCAAGCAGCAGGAGGCCATTGCCATTCTCTCCCGGCTGATGAAAAAGCACGGCGTGCGCCACTTGGCCATTGGCAACGGCACCGCCTCCCGGGAGACGGAAGCCATGGCGGTGGAACTGCTGCGCAGCTTCCCGGAAGCCAGCTACATGATCGTCAGCGAGGCCGGCGCTTCGGTTTACTCCGCCTCTCCCCTGGCTGCGGAGGAATTCCCGGAGTACGATGTGAACCTGCGCTCTGCGGTGTCCATCGCCCGACGGCTTCAGGACCCTCTGGCGGAGCTGGTAAAAATCGACCCCAAGGCCATCGGTGTTGGCCAGTACCAGCACGACTGCCCCCAAAAGGAGCTGGATGCTGCCCTGAATGCGGTGGTGGAGGACTGCGTCAACGCTGTGGGCGTGGATGCCAACACCGCATCCCGGAGTCTGTTGCAGCAGGTATCCGGCCTGAATGCCACCACTGCCAAAAACATTGTGGCCTACCGGGAGGAAAACGGCCCCTTCACCAGCCGCTCCCAGCTGAAAAAAGTGCCCAAACTGGGGCCGAAGGCCTTTGAGCAGTCTGCCGGTTTCCTGCGCATCCCGGAGAGCAAAGAGGTGCTGGACAACACCGGGGTACACCCGGAGTCCTATCCTGCGGCCAAGGCCCTGTTGCAAGTGCTGGGGCTGAAAAGGGGGGATGACCTGTCCGACCTGAACAAGGCCCTCCAGGACTTTGGCCCTGAGAAGGCCGCCGCTGCCTGCGGCGTTGGCGAGCCGACCCTGCTGGACATTGCCCGGGAGCTGAGCAAGCCCGGTCGGGACCCTCGAGATGAGCTGCCCGCCCCCATTCTGCGCAAGGACGTAATGGAAATGAAGGACCTCAAGCCCGGCATGACCCTCACCGGCACGGTGCGCAACGTCATCGACTTCGGTGTGTTTGTAGACATCGGCGTGCACCAGGATGGACTGGTGCACATCTCCGAGGTCTGCAACCGCCGCCTGCGCCACCCCAGTGAAATGGTGCAGGTTGGCGATGTGGTTCAGGTTCTGGTTCTGTCTGTGGACGAAAAGCGCCACCGCATCAGCCTGTCTATGAAGCAGGCAAAGAAAGCCTAAATTTTGCCGCCGGAGCATCGCTTCGGCGGCTTTTCCGTTCACGATAAGTTTACATAAATGTCAAAAAATGTCTGGTTTTTGCGAGGTTTCCCCCCTGACTTGACATTTTCAGCGGTATGTTGTATAATTCATTGAGATTTCCTCGAAATGGAGTTAATTCTATGAAAAAAGCCACCAAATTCTTGGTCGCCATGCTGCTGCTGCTTTTGATCGTCCTCAGCGTGGTTTGGTATCTGTTTGTTTACGACCGCACCTTTACCCGGGACACCCTGCTGAGCCAGGCCCGCTATCAGGATCTCCACGGCAATGCCCGGCTGTCCTCCTGGTTCTACGACATGGCCTATGACTTTTCCGGCCATGACGAGAACGTGGCCATCGAGCTTTCCAACCAGTACAAAAAGACTGGCAACTACACCAAGGCAGAGGTTACGCTGAACCACGCCCTCAGCAGCCAGCCCACGGCGGAACTGTACACCGCCCTGTGCCGGGTGTATGTGGAGCAGGACAAACTGCTCGATGCCGTGAATCTGCTGGACCACATCACAGACCCGGCCATTCAGGCGGAGCTGAACGCCCAGCGGCCCAGCGCCCCCACCCCGGATCAGGCCCCCGGCTTCTTCAGCCAGTACATTGACCTGCATCTGACGTCCTCCGGCGAGACCATCCTCTACACCACCGACAGCACCTACCCCACCACCAAGGGCCCTGCCTACAGCGGCAGCATCCCCCTGGAGGCTGGCGAAACGCCCATCTACGCCATCAGCATCAACAAAGATGGTCTGGTCAGCCCCCTGGCGGTGATGAACTACACCATCACCGGCGTGATTGAAGAAGTTACCTTCGTAGACAGTGCCATCGAGCGCAGCGTTCGGGAACTGATTCAGGCAACTTCCGATGGTCCTCTTTACTCCAACCAGCTGTGGACCATTAAGGAGTTTACCGTTCCTGCGGATGCCTCCACCTTCTCGGATTTGGAGCGGATGCCGTATCTGGAATCTCTGACCATTCAGGGAAAGACTCTGGACAATCTCTCGTTCCTGTCTGTGCTCACCAATTTGAAGCAGCTGGATCTATCCACCTGCCGCTTCCCCACGGATGAACTGGCGGTCCTCACTGGTCTGACCAACCTCACGACCCTGAACTTGGCGGAGTGCGGCCTCAGCACCATCGCCGGCCTTACCGGCGTCAACAGCCTGCGCCAGCTGAATTTGAGCAACAACACCCTGCGGAATTTGGAGCCGCTGAGCGGCATGACCAATCTGACGGAACTGTCCTTGCAGCACAATGCCGTGACGGGCTTGGATGCCCTCAGCCCTCTGGTAAACCTGAGCAAGCTGAACATCGGCTTTAACGCCGTCACCGATCTCGGCCCCCTGTCCGCCTGTGTCGGCCTGACCGAGCTAAGTGCCAACAACAACCAGATCGGCGGAGTCAGCCCTGTTGCTTCCCTGCCCATGCTCACCAGCCTGAACCTGGAAGAAAACCTGCTGACGGATGTCTCTGCTCTGGCTGGCAGCACCGGACTGACGGTGCTGAACATCGGCAGCAACGACATTACCGACATCACCTCACTGAACACCCTGACCAAGCTGGAGAATTTCAATTTCTCCTCTAACCAAATCGCCCAGCTGCCTGAGTGGCCGGATGGCTCCGCTCTGCAAACCATTGACGGCTCCTACAACCAGCTGACCAGCATTGACGTTCTGAAGAACATGCACGAGCTGACCTATGTGTATATGGATTACAACGTGCTGACCAACATCGATGCCTTGGCCGAAACCTACTGCCTGGTGCAGGTCAATGTTTTTGGCAACCAGATTGCGGATGTCTCCAAGCTCCGGGAGCATGACATCATCGTCAACTATGACCCCACCGTTAAGGAAGAATAACGCACCAAGCCGCTCCTCGTCTCATCGACAAGGAGCGGCTTGCAGGCTGTCGAAAATCCCCCATGGGGCTTTTCGACAGTTTTTTGCAGTCTGCTGCGCGCATAATTTGTCCGCCCATGGCGAACAAATTCCACACTTGCAGCCTGATAAGTATTTTCGCCCAGGTACACGCCCCGGTCGAAAATGGATTTGACTTTATTCGCCGCTGCGGCGGCGAACTCTGCGAGGCAGTTTTTTGACAATCTGAAACCGCTCCTCGTCTCATCGACAAGGAGCGGTTGTTCTTTGGATTCCTTTGCCTAAACGCAGAACCGCCGCCCTCCAGCAGGAGCGCGGCGGTATGTTTTATGCCTCATTTTCCGGCTTCGGTTCTTCGTGCTCTTGCTTTTTCTCGGCAATCTTACGGGCAATCACCTGGGGGATAAAGCCGGAGGCCACCCGTCCCTTGCCCTTCTGCTTGACATAGAAGAAGCCAATGATGGAGAACACCACAGCGCCAACCAGGTTGACGAACAGATCCTTCATGGTGTCGTAAATGCCGATGTCCAGATAGCCGCCCAGACCCAGGGCCTGCTGGCTGCCGTCGGAGTGGACCACAATGGTATCCACAATGTCATTGATGTGGATCACCGTGTTGGTAAGCGTGGGGTCCATATTCACCGAATGGATTGCGTTGACTACGGTATCCTTCTGCATATCCAGTCCCAGCAGATAGTCGCCGGAGAATTCAAAGAACTCCCACAGCACGCCCACCGTCATGGAGAAGCAGAAGGCCACAATGGCCAGATACATCGGCGACAGCTGGAATGAGAACCGCTCATTCCGGTTCAGCATATCCACCATGGCAAAACCAATGGCCGCACACAAGAATCCGTTGATGGTGTGCAGCATGGTATCCCAGTGGGGCACCCGCACATAGAAGCTGTTGATTTCGCCCAGGATTTCCGCTGCGAAAATAAAGAGCAAAATGATGATTTCCAACGTACTGGGCAGCTGGATTTCCAGATGCTTGGCAATAATGCTGGGCATCAGCATCAGCCACAACGACAGCACGCACAGAAACACACTGTGATATTCCTGACGGAAGATGGCACGGATCAGCGACAAAATCACCAGCATCCGCAGCACCAGGTACACCGTCAAGGTTGCCTCATTTTTGTAATACTTCTTATGATGTTCCCGTCTTTTACTCCCTTTTCCCATAGCGACTCCTTTACTGACTGAATGTTGTGTTTACAGCACCATCAGCAGGGTTCCGGCAGCAATGAGGGCGCAGCCCACCACCGACTTGACCGTTGCCTTCTCTCCCAGGAGCAAAAATGCCAGCACCAGGGTAATCACCACACTGAGCTTATCCACCGGCACTACTTTACTGGCTGGGCCCATTTGCAGCGCCCGGTAATAGCAGAGCCAGGAGGCCCCGGTGGCCAGGCCCGAGAGAATCAGAAACAGCCAGCTTTTCCGGCTGATGGAGGAAATGCCATCCTGAGCATGGGTTACAAACACCATTCCCCAGGCCATGGCCAGGACCACCGCCGTGCGAATGGCAGTAGCCAGATTGGAATTGACACCATCAATGCCAATCTTCGCCAAAATCGATGTCAGCGCAGCGAACAGCGCAGACAGCAGTGCAAATACAAACCACATGCTGCATTCCCCTTTTCCACATTATAGCACAGTTTTTTCCCCCGTCAAGAGACGGGGAAAACGTTTTCCTATCTAACTTCGCCATTTGCAGCAGGCGCCTGGGCCGTTTCCTCTGCCATGGCGGTTTTTGCCGCCGACAGCATCAGCTTGATGCGGTTGAGCTGGTTGACCTCCGATGCACCGGGGTCATAGTCCACTGCCGCCACGTTGGCCTGGGGATAGTGGCGCTTCAGGGCCTTCAGCACACCTTTTCCCACCACATGGTTGGGAAGGCAGCCAAAGGGCTGGATGCACACAATGTTGGGCACCCCGGAGCGGATCAGCTCCACCATTTCTCCGGTGAGGAACCACCCCTCGCCGTACTGGTTACCCAGGGACAGGAAGGGCTTGGTCAGCTCGCCTAAGGTCTCAATGGGCACCGGCGGCTCAAAGCGCTTGCTGTTTTCCAGGGCCTCGATGGCCGGACCACGGAGCAGACGAATCAGCTTCACCGCCACATCCGCCAGCATAGCCCCGGATTTGCGTTTGCCCAGATACTCCGCCTTGTACTTGCCGTTGTAGACACAGTAGTTCATAAAGTCCATCAAATCCGGCACTACGGCTTCGGCACCCTCCCGCTCCAGCAGCTCCACCAGGTGGTTGTTGGCCAGGGGCATGTACTTCACCAGGATTTCTCCCACCACGCCCACTCTCGGCTTGCGCAGGGTTTCGTCAATGGGCAGGGCATCAAAATCCCGGACGATTTGGTGGCAGTATTCGCTGTAACGGTGCATGGAATGGCGGCTGGTAAGCGCCTGAATGCAGGCTTTTTCCCACTTTTTATGCAGAGCATCGGCACTTCCGGGAACCAGCTCATAGGGCCGCACCCGATACAGGCAGCGCATCAGCAAATCCCCGAACACCGCCGCCTCAAACACGTCCCGCATCAGCGGCACTGTCAAGGTAAAGCCCTCGTTTTTCTCCATGCCGTTGAGATTCAGGGAGACCACCGGAATGCGGCCCAAGCCGGCCTTCTCCAAGGCCCGGCGGATGAACGCCACATAGTTGCTGGCCCGGCAGCAGCCGCCGGTCTGGCTCATCATAATGGCCAAATGGTCGGTGTCATACTTGCCAGAGAGCACCGCCTGCATGATCTGCCCCACCACCGTGATGGAGGGGAAGCAGGCATCGTTGTTGACGAATTTCAGGCCGGTGTCAATGGCGCTGCGGTTGTCATTGTCCAGCAGCACCACATTGTAGCCGTGGTTGCGCAGGGCCGGTTCCAGCAGGGCAAAGTGGATGGGACTCATCTGGGGTGCCAGAATGGTGTAGCCCTCCCGGTACATCTGCTGGGTAAACTCCGGCCGCTGGTATTTTTGCTGCACCGGCCGGGCTTTGATTTGCTTCTCCCGGCGCATATCCATGGCCGCCAGCAGGCTGCGGATGCGGATGCGGGCAGCGCCCAGGTTGCTGACCTCGTCGATTTTCAGCAAGGTGTAGAGCTTGTTGCTCTTTTCCAGAATCTCCGCCACCTGGTCGGTGGTCACGGCATCCAGGCCGCAGCCGAAGGAGTTCAGCTGCACCAGCTCCAAATCATCCCGGCGAGCCACAAACTCCGCAGCACTGTACAGCCGGGAGTGGTACACCCACTGGTCCACCACCCGCAAAGGCCGCTCCGCCTTGGGGTCCAAGGGCAGGCTGTCCTCGGTGAACACCGTCAGGCCGTAAGAAGCAATCAGCTCCGGAATGCCGTGGTTGATCTCCGGGTCAATGTGGTACGGACGGCCGGACAGGACAATGCCCCGGCCACCGTGGGCCTCCATCGCCTCCAAAAGCCGTGCCCCTTCCCTGCGGATATCTTCCTTGGCGGCCAGCTGCTCCTGCCAGGCGGCATGAACGGCGGCACGCACCTCTTTTTCAGGAATCTGCCACTGCTCTGCCCCCAGCTTTACCAGCCGGTCGGCAGCGGTCTGCTCCGAGGTCAGGGCAATAAAGGGACGGATGTAGTGCACCGTTCCGTCCGCAATGGCCTCCACGTTGTTTTTCAGGTTCTCCGCATAGGACACCACAATGGGACAGTTGTAGTGATTTTGGGCCTGGTCCGTCTCCTGGTGCTCATAGAACACGCAAGGGTGGAAAATTTGGTGGATGCCCTGGTCGATGAGCCACTGGACATGGCCGTGGGAGAGCTTCGCCGGATAGCACTCCGACTCCGAGGGAATGGAGTCCATACCCAGCTCGTAAATTTTCCGAGTAGAGAACGGGGACAATACCACCCGGAAGCCTAAGTGCCGGAAGAAGGTAGCCCAGAAGGGATAATTTTCGTATATATTCAGCACCCTGGGGATGCCGATGGTGCCACGGGGCGCTTGATCTTCTTCCAGGGGCGGATAATCAAACATCCGCTGGCGCTTGTAGAGCATCATGTTGGGGGCCTTCTCCCCCTTCCCTGCTCCGCCGCCGCCCTTTTCGCAGCGGTTGCCGCTGATATGTCGACGGCCGCCAGAAAACTGGTTAATGGTGAGCATACAGTGGTTATTGCAGCCGCCGCAGCGGGTGGTGGTGGTTTTGTACTGCAAATCCCGCATCTGTTCCAGGGACAGCATGGTGCTTTCCTGGCCCTGGTCGTGGGAGCGGGCCACCAGCGCCGCACCGAAGGCGCCCATCAGGCCGGAGATATCCGGGCAGGTCGCCTCCACCCCGGCAATTTTTTCAAAGGCACGAAGCACTGCCTGGTTGTGGAACGTGCCGCCCTGGACCACGATGTGCCGGCCCAGCTCTTCAGGCGAAGCCAGCTTGATGACCTTATACAGGGCATTTTTGATAACGCTGTACGCAAGTCCCGCCGAAATATCCGACACGCTGGCCCCCTCTTTTTGGGCCTGCTTGACGTTGGAGTTCATAAACACGGTGCACCGGGTGCCCAAATCCACAGGGGCTTTCGCCATCAGGGCTTCCTTGGCAAAGCCTTCGGCGGTATAGCCCAGGGAGGTGGCAAAATTCTCGATAAAAGAACCACAGCCGGAGGAGCAGGCTTCGTTGAGCAAAATGGTGTCCACCGTGCCGTTTTTCAGCTTGATGCACTTCATATCCTGGCCGCCGATGTCCAGCACGCAGTCCACTTCCGGGTCAAAGAAGGCCGCCGCCGTGCAGTGGGCAATGGTTTCCACCACGCCCTCATCCAGGGAAAACGCCGCTTTCATCAGGGCCTCACCGTATCCAGTGGAGCACCCCCGGGCCAGCACGGCCCCCTGGGGCATCTGGCGGCACAGCTCCCCCAAGGCAAACTGCGCCGTGAGGATGGGATTGCCCTGGTTGCTGGCATAAAAGGAATGGAGCAGCTGTCCATCCTCTCCAATGAGCACCAGCTTGGTGGTTGTGGAACCGGCATCGATTCCCAGGTAGCACCGGCCTGTGTATCCTTCCAGACTTCCCTTGCCCACCACCGCCTGGGCGTGGCGCTGGGAGAAGGACATGTATTCTTCTTCATTACGGAACAACGGCTCCAGCCGGGGCATCTCAAAGGACGCCTGCACGCCCTTTTCCAGGGTGGCAATCAGCCCATCCAAGTCCCGGGGGGCGGCATCCGCCGATTCCAAAGCTGCACCCATGGCCGCAAACAAATGAGAATCCGACGGGTCCACAATGTTCTCCGGGGTCAGCCGCAGGGTGCGGATAAAGGCCGCTTTCAGTTCCGTCAGAAAGTGGAGCGGGCCACCTAAGAAGGCCACACAGCCCCGAATGGGCTTGCCGCAGGCCAGACCGGAAATGGTCTGGTTCACCACCGCCTGGAAAATGGAGGCTGCCAAATCCGCCTTGGTAGCGCCCTCGTTGATTAGCGGCTGGATATCGCTCTTGGCGAACACGCCGCACCGGGCGGCAATGGGATAGATTTGCTGATAATCCTTAGCCGCATCGTTCAGTCCCGCAGCATCGGTTTGCAGCAGCGCCGCCATCTGGTCGATGAAAGACCCGGTGCCGCCGGCGCAGACACCGTTCATCCGCTCCTCCAAGCCGCCGGTGAAATAGATGATTTTGGCATCCTCGCCACCCAGCTCAATGGCCACATCCGTCTGGGGCGCTGCATGCTTCAGGGCAGTGGCCACCGCCACCACCTCCTGGACAAATTCCATATCCAGCGCTTTGCCCAGATTGATAGAGCCAGAGCCGGTGATCTTTACCCGCAGCTGGCAAGGGCCAAGCACAGCCTTCGCCTGGGCCAGCAGGGTCTTTAAGGTCTGCTGGGTGTGGGCATGGTGCCGGCGGTAATCGCCGAAGACCATCTGCCCATCTTCATCCAGCACCACCAGCTTTACCGTGGTAGAGCCGATGTCAATTCCCGCATCATAGATTCTCATGTGCAATACCTCCCATTGCGCTTTCGTAGACTCCGTGAAAGGCTCAGCGCAGGAAGCCTCCCGTCAGGGTGCAGAACAGCAGTGTAAAGGCCACGCAGAACAGGTGGCTGTCAAAGCGGTCCAAAATACCGCCGTGGCCCGGCAGAATCTTGCCAAAATCCTTCACGCCCCACACCCGCTTGATTACGGACATAGACAAATCACCAAACTGGGCCACCACGCTGGCCAGCGCACCATAGAGCGCCAGCACCCAGTAATTCACCTGATAGCCGTCCCAGCCACTCAGGCACACGCCCAGCAGCAGCATTCCCAGCACCGAGGCCACAATGCCAGCCACAGAGCCTTCGATGGTCTTGTTGGGGCTGACCTTGGGCACCAGCTTGTGTTTGCCAAAGCGGCTGCCGATGAGGTAACCTGCCACATCCGTGAGGAAGCACAGCGTTACAGCGGCCGTCAGGTAGATCAAACCATCCTGGCACTGCCGCAGCTCCGGAATGGCCTTGAAGAGGAACGTTGCTGCCAGTGCCACCAGAGACACCTTTCCCACGTTGTCCAGACGAACCTGGTCCTGGCGCAGCATCATCCACAAAAATGCAGCAGCCGCCACGGGAAGCACCACAATCAGCACCTTGCCATAGCCCGGGAACGGCAGCGCCACCACGGCCATTGCCGCCAGCATGGCGCAGGGCAAGCCAACAGGATGCCGGGCCATGCCCGCCGCTCCATAAATTTCCGCCACGGCCAGCGCCGTCAGCAGCGCCGCAGCGCAGGAGAGAACACCGGGGATGTAGGAGAAAAACAGGGTCAGATACACGGCCAGAGTAACGGCCGCACCGGTCAAGCTTCGTTTTAACATGGTAATGTTCCTTTCTGTGTCGTGGTGGAAGCGGCGGGTTTTCCGCTCCTCTGGCGGCTGTTCGTACAGGATTATTTCTTCCGCTTCTGCTCCCGGATGTCCCGCTTTTCTTCCAGCGCTTCCAGGATTTCCTTCAGGTGCTCATTCAGCGGATGCTCGCTGTGGAAAGGCCGGAAGAAATGGTAGCGCTGCTGGTTTTTCAGGTAAGAGTTGCGGATATGGTCCTTGATTCCCTCGTAAGTCAGCACAATGGCATTTTCCTCAGCGAACTTCTTAAACTTCACCACCAGCTGAGCCGAGTGGGCCACATCGATGATGAACACACCGAAGAACATGCCGATAAAAAAGGAGAAGGCAAGATTTTGCGACAGCCAGGCCAGCCGGTTGAGGATATGCGGGTGAATCAGGAAGTAATACACCGCCCCAAGCACTGCCCAGGCAAGAGAGAACACCGGGCAGATAATGCCCTGGACATTGCCCCAGAGATTGGAGTAGTCCCACAGCCGCACCTTAAAGAATTTCAAACAGATGATGCCGGCAATGTACTCAATCACGGTCATACCCACCGCCATGGCGGTAAACAGCAGGACCTTATTCCAGAAGGGATTTTGAATCAGACCCACCTGCTCCAGACTGGCCAGCAAGTACATGGTACATAGGCCAAAGCCGTAAATCGGCAGATACGGGCCGGTGCAGAAGCCGGGGTTGACCCACTTCTTATTCCGGTGGGTGATGTTCCGCCACAGCAACTCCAGAACCCATCCCAGCACAGAACCGATAAAGAACAGATACGCCAGTGTCAGCAAAATGTTCATATACGCTTCCTCCTCCATAGGTTTCCTTTTCGACAGTATAAGAACTTTTTCTAAACTGAAACGAAACTCAGCATTTCCAATTTGTGAACGCTCCTATTTTTTCCTTCGGAGACCCGAGGGTTTCCACAGGTTTCCGGAGCGCTTTTTTGTGTAATATGCCGAAAATTTTCTTCTTAGCCGGATAGGAATTGATTTTTTCTGATTTTTTTTGTATTATTTCATTGTTATAAGTCTGTCATTTACGCAGACTTTTTGGCAGGACAGACAATTGGAGGCATTCCTTCGGTGGGCTGTCCGCTATGATTACGAGGGAGGATATCAACAAATGAACGAACTGCAAGAAAAAGTTGGTCAGATCGGCGTTGTGCCTGTTATTAAGCTGACCAATCCCCAGCGGGATGCCGGTCCCCTGTCTGACGCCCTGTGCGCCGGCGGCGTGCCCGTTGCTGAAATCACCTTCCGTGCTGCCGGTGCGGACGAGGCCATGCGCATCATGCTGGAGCGTCACCCCGACATGCTGGTGGGCGCCGGCACCGTGCTGACCACCGAGCAGGTTGACAAGACCATTGCCGCTGGCGGCAAGTTTGTGGTCACCCCCGGCCTGGACCCGGAGATCGTCCGCTACTGCCAGGAGAAGGGCATCACCTGCTTCCCCGGCTGCACCACCCCCACCGACTACCACACCGCTTACAAGCTGGGCCTGGAAGTGCTGAAGTTCTTCCCCGCTGAGCAGAGCGGCGGCCTGGACAAGATCAAGGCCATGTCCGCTCCCTTCCCCATGTTCAAGGTCATGCCCACCGGCGGTGTCAACCTGAACAACCTGGCTACCTATTCTGCATGCCCCGTGATCGTGGCCTGCGGCGGCAGCTATATGTGCCCGGACAAGCTGATCCAGGCCGGTGCTTGGGACGAAATTACCGAGCTGTGCAAGAAATCTGTTGAAATTGTCAAGGAGGCCAGAAAATAATGGCAAAGATTGTTACTTTCGGCGAGCTGATGCTGCGCCTGCAGCCCTACAACTATGAGCGCTTCGTGCAGTGCGACCACGTGGAATTCACCTTCGGCGGCGGCGAGGCCAATGTGGCCGTGTCCCTGGCCAACTACGGCATGGACGTTGCCTTTGTCACCAAGCTGCCTGCCCACGCCATCGGCCAGGCCGCTGTGAACTCCCTGCGCCGCTACGGCGTGGACACCAGCAAGATCGTCCGCGGCGGCGACCGTGTTGGCATCTACTTCAACGAGAAGGGCGCTTCTCAGCGTGGCAGCGTGTGCATCTATGACCGTGCCCACTCCGCTATTCAGACCGCTGCTCCCACCGACTTCGACTGGGACAAGATTTTCGAGGGTGCCGAGTGGTTCCACTTCACCGGCATTACTCCGGCACTGGGCCCCAACGTGGTGCAGATGTGCGTGGATGCCTGTAAGGCTGCTAAGGCCCGTGGCATCAAGATCTCCTGCGACCTGAACTACCGTGGCAAGCTGTGGACCCGTGCCGAGGCCAACAAGGCTATGACCGAGCTGGCTCAGTACATCGACGTGTGCATCTCCAACGAGGAGGATGCCAAGGACGTGTTCGGCATCGAGGCCGAGGCTACCGACATCTACGGCGGCAGCCTGAACCACGAGGGATACAAGAGCGTTGCCAAGCAGCTGGCTGACAAGTTCGGCTTCGAGAAGGTTGCCATCACCCTGCGTGAGAGCCACTCTGCCTTCGACAACGGCTGGAGCGCCATGCTGTACGATGTTGCTTCCGACGAGTACTGCTTCTCCAAGAAGTACGACCTGCACATCATCGACCGTGTGGGCGGCGGCGACAGCTTCGGCGGCGGCCTGATCTACTCCCTGCTGAGCGGCAAGTCCACCCAGGAGGCCGTGGAGTTCGCTGTGGCAGCTTCCGCTCTGAAGCACTCCATCGAGGGCGACTACAACATGGTCACCGTGGCGGAAGTGGAGAAGCTGGCCGGCGGCGACGGTTCCGGCCGTATCCAGAGATAATCTGCTTACAACTTACAAAAATCAGGAAAAGGCAAAGCCTTTTCCTGATTTTCCTTTCTGCGGAAAGTGATTCAGCCAGCCGGTTGCTGGCTGTTCTATATCCCCCTATTTCTTCCAATGCTGCAATTGGGGCAGCAGCTGGGCGAAGTAGGCCCTGGTCTGTTCCGGCGGAAATTGATCGCTGGACATGTGCGCCACCAGATACTCCATCAGCTGCTCCTGGCTGTCATAGACGAAGCCTCCATCATGATAGCACCACTGGCAGTAGTCCTCGTTCAGCGAACCGTCTGGCTCTCTGCTGAGAATCCCATCCTCCATAGGCATTCCGCAGCACTGGCAGACCAGTGTCCGGGGTGCGCCCAGCAGCGTGTTCACCGACACGTCAAAAAGCTTTGACAGCATCGCAAGGGTCTGGGGATTGGGGAGTGTCTCCCCTGTCTCCCAGCGGGAAACGGCCTGACGGGTGACGTAGGTCTTCTGGGCCAGTTCCTCTTGAGAAAGCCCTTGCTTTAACCGCAACTGCCGGATGATATCCTTTGTTTCCATGTTTATCGCCTCCGGCTTACAGCTTAGCGCCCCTTTCTGCCAAAATCAAGCAACTGTCTGTTGCTCTCCCCTTCCGGCTCTGCGTGGCTGACCTCCATTTGCAGCCAAGTCTTTTTGGCCGCTTCCAGAAGCCCTTGGAACTCCGTTGAGAGAATCCGGCGCATCTGGGCATCGGAGCTGAGGGTTTTCCAGTAGGCGTGCAGCTGCTTCGGCTGCCACATCTCAATGGTCTGGTCGATGCCCCCGGTGCCCAGCAGGGAGAACATCACATCCACCAGCTGGTTGCGCTCCTGGTTGGTCATGTTGGCGAACCAGGTCTTGATGGTGGCATCCAGGAAGTGGGAGCCTTCCGTCACATCCCCGACGGTGATAAAGGCGTTGCCCAGCACCTCCCAGGAATAGAGGTCATGCTGCAAAATGCCCACACTTTTGCTGCGGATGACGGTGAAGGTCTCCTCATGTTCCAGCAGCATTCCAATCACCGAGGACTGGGGCACGTAGGTCTGGATCTTGGGCACCATGGCCAGGTATCCGGGGTCCGTCATCATCTCCTGGGTAAAGCCGGGGCCATCCTGGTTATACACCGCCAAAATCCGCTGCTGGATGGCTGGCTCCACCTTCGCTCCGGCAAAAACCGCCAGATTGCCGCCCTTGGAGTGGCCCGCCAAGCGAATGGGAGCATCCAAAGCGGCGGCTGCCTCCTGGACGTACTGCTGGGCCAGCCGCTGGGAAGGGATGGTCTGCTGGAAGGTCATATTGAAATCCTCCTTCCAGCCAACCAACGTGCTGTCGGTGCCCCGGAAGGACAGCAGAATGCTGCCGTCGTCCAGCAGGAAGGTCATGGCCGCAAACTGGGTCTCCTCCTCCGGCACCAGCCGGTCCCGGTATAGACACAGCTTGCACTGACCGAACCGTACAGAGTGCGCCGCCTCTTGGAGCAGCTCCAGGTCCGTTTTTACCCGCACCCGCTGCTCCAAGTCATCCAGTGTAAAAAACTCCTGGGCCGCATCCAGCAGCGTCACCGCCGCCTCTGGGCTTGCCTGCGGGAGGGTCCCATAGTGGACATAGCTCAAGCCCGAAAACACCAGCGCATCCACCGCATTGGGCGGGTCCTGGAAAAAACGCAGATCGCCCCGCCAGCGGATATAATCAATCAGATTGTTCATCGGTATGCCTCCTTCTTTTGTCCTTCTATTTCTAGGTTTAGCATATCAAAAATCCACTGAAATTTCCAGACTTTTTTCGGAGACAGAACGTATTTTTCTGGCAGCAAAATCCTTCGGTTATTCCCTCTGTTTCCAATGCTCAGAAAGAAACACCCTCCGAACGGCCCATCGGCCGCCCAGAGGGTGTACTATTTTGAAAATCAGTTAGCTCAGCTCCCGCAGGGGCTTAATATACTGCTGACGGCGCAGTTCCCGCTCCGCCTGATACGCCACATCGCTGCCTGCGTGCACTTCCCGCAGGTAGTCATAGTGGTTTTGCAGAATATCCTCGTTATTCCGGGCCAGCATCATCAGGGCAATGGATGAGCACTGGTCGGAAGCACGCTCCAAGTAAGTCAGGGTCTCCATAAACACCAGGCCACTGCCCACGGAGCAGGCGCCGGACTTCAAGCGCTTGGTGTGCCGATCCCGCAGGATCATCACCATATCGTCAATGGTCTCCTCCAGAGGCTCGATGGCCTTAGCAGCCTCGTTGTCCTCCTTAGCGAAGGCATCCACGGTAATGGACAAAATCTCGTTTACAGCGGCGCAGATGATGTTCAGCTCTTTTCTGGCCACCTCAGAGAAGGTACTGCTTTCAGACTGAAGCCGCTCGGCCAGCTCCACCAGATTGGTGGCATAGTCACCGATGCGCTCGAAGTTGGGCACAGTCTGCATCAGCATATCCAGCTGACGGTCGTCCCACTCGGTCTCCACATTTTTGGAAAGGCCAATGAGGAATCTGTCTGCATGGTCGGTAAACTGGTCGATGCAGTCCTCGTCCTCGTTGATCTCACTGACCAGCACCGGGTCATACTTTGCCAGAACCCGGCAGCCCTTTTCAAAGTTTTCCTTTGCCAAAGCGCCTACCGCAGCCACAGCCTTCACCGCCTCAGACACGGCAACTGCCGGAGAAATATACAGCTTTTCATCCAGGGTGTGCAGCTCGGGATGGCGATTTTCCGCAGGCTTGTCAGCCTTGACAATCATCATAGACAGCTTCACCAGCCAATCCGCAAAGGGAATCAGCACCAGGGCCGTAATCAAGTTAAAGACCGTCTGGAAATTGGCGATGGCGCCGCTGTCCACAGTCCGAACCCAATACTCTGCCCCAAACACCGCAAAGCGCTGCATCAGGGTCATTACGATCATAAACAGTACGGTGCCAATGGTATTAAAGGCAATGTGCACCACGCCGGTACGCTTGGCATCCTTGGAAGAACCAATGGAGCAGACCATAGCCGTGGTCACGCAGGTACCCAGGTTGATGCCCATAATCACAGGATAGGCCATGGCAAACGTCACGCCGGAACCGGGCACGGAGGCCACGGTTTGCAGCATACCCACCGTTGCCGAGGAGCTCTGGACGATAACCGTCAGCACCAGGCCGAAGAGGATGCCGAAAAGGGGATTGTTCAGGAAGCCAATAAAGGCCACAAAGGCATCGGTTCCAATCAGAGGCTTGACGCCATCGGTCATCAGATTCAGGCCCACAAACAGGACACCGAAACCGACAAAAATATCACCGATGGTTTTCGAGGACTTGGTCTTGACGAACATCAGCAGAATGATGCCCACCACCAGGGCCACCGGGGCCAGGGTGTCCGTGTCAAACAGCATCAGCAGCAGGTTGTCTCCGGCCTCGATGGAGGACAGGCGAATGATCTGCGCCGTGATGGTGGTACCAATGTTCGCACCCATCACCACAGACACTGCCTGCTTCAGGTTCAGCACGCCTGCACCGATCAGGGCCACCGTCAGCACAATGGTGGCCGTAGAGCTCTGGATCACGGCCGTAACCAATGCACCGGTGAGCACACCCATCAGCACATTGCCCGTCACTTTTTCCAGCACCCGCTTCAGCGCTGCGCCGGAACTGTTCTTCAGGCCGTCGCCCATGACCTCAATGCCGTAGAGGAACATGGCCAAGCCGCCCAACAGTTGGATTATGGCTTTCAAAATTTCCATAGACTAGCTCCAATCATCTCTTAGGTGATTGCCCAGAATGGACATGATACCATTATAGAGAAGATTTGGGCAAATGTACAGTGACAATTTACGAGTAATTTTTACAAAAACTTTACGCAAATTTTATCAAAAGCACCAATTATTTTCCGGTGGAGCCGAAACCGCCCTCCCCACGGCCGGTTTCGGACAGCTCCTGCACCAGTTCATAGGCCGGTGTCAGCACCGGGGTGATCACCAGCTGGGCAATCCGCTCGCCGTGGGAAATGGTCTGGGCCTGGGGGCCATGGTTATAGAGCACCACACAGATTTCACCCCGGTAGTCGCTGTCGATGACCCCAACCTTGTTGGCAGGGGCCAGCCCCCGTTTGCAGGCCAGGCCGCTGCGGGCATATACCAAACCGGCACAGCCTTGGGGCACCTCCAGGGCGATGCCCGTGGGAATGAACTGGGTTTCGCCGGGACCGATGGTCACCGGTGCTTCCAAACAGGCATACAGGTCGGCTCCTGCCGCCTGCTCCGTTCCGTAAGTGGGCAGCTGTGCACCAGGGCGCAGCTGCTTAACTGCGATTGTACTCATTTGTGCATCCCCTTTCCCGCCCCCTGCCAATCCTGCCACAGCACCACGGTGCCGCTGTCCAGAGAGGCCGGGACATCAATCAGCCGCTGGTTTTCCGAGCCACGGAACCGCAGCGACAAATTCTTCTTACTTTCTACAAACCGCCCGTCTACCAGCACATCCAGATAGCTCAGGTACTCCCCCAAGTCCCCCAGACGGCCGGTGAGCATATCCTTATCAAACAGGTAGCCGGAAAACGCCCAGATGCTTTTTTCGGGCAGCTGCTGCTTCACCTGCCGCAGCAGCTCCACCACCGGCCCTTGGTTCTGCGGTTCGAACGGCTCTCCGCCCAACAGGGTCAAACCCCGGATATAGTCCGGACGGAGCATATCCAAAATCGAGTCAATGGTCTGTTGGGTAAAGGGCTGGCCGTAATCAAAATCCCAGGCCACTTCATTAAAGCATCCCGGGCAGTGATGGGTACAGCCGGAAACAAACAGGCTCACCCGCACCCCCGGGCCGTTGGCAATGTCACAGTTTTTTATGGTTGCGTAATTCATAACCATTCTCCCCTTCCTTATCAGAGAATATCCACCCCAAGGCAGAAACATCAACAGTATACCACAGCTTTCGCCGAATTGCTACACAATCTTTTCCGCTGCAAGCTATGCTGTACTACTATATATAGTATAGCATCCACAAATTTGGGAAAAACTCACGGTGGAGGTGCATGCAATGAACGCTTGGGTTGGGCCGATTCTGGCAGGGGCGGCTGCCGGAAGTGTGACGGGGCTGCTGGGGGCCGGGGGCGGCATGGTGCTGGTGCCGCTGCTGACTGTTCTGACGGACCTGCCGGAGGAGGCGGTGTTTCCCGCCTCCATCACCATCATGGCCCCCATCTGTCTGGTCAGCCTGATGCTGGCCCCGGTGGGGCTGGACTGGCGGACCAGTGCGCCCTATCTGGCAGGCAGCGCCCTGGGAGGAATCGCCGCCGGCGTGTGGGGCAAAAAAATCCCGGTGCGCTGGCTGCACCGGGGCTTGGGGCTGCTGATTCTCTGGGGCGGGTGGCGGATGCTATGCTGAGCAGTGTGCCGGTAAGCCTGGCTGTGGCCGCACTGCTGGGCTTTTTGTCCGGGCTTGGCATTGGCGGCGGCAGCCTGCTGATGCTGTGGCTGACCTTGGTCTTGGATTTTCCCCAGGATGCCGCCCGAACCATGAATCTAGCCTTCTTCCTGCCGGCGGCGGTCATTGCCGCCTGGATGCGCTGGAAGCAGGGGCAGCTGCCCTGGAAGCAGGTGTGGCCCGCCGTTGCCGCCGGATGTGCTGCCGCCCTGCTGAGCACCTGGCTCAGCGGCTGGCTGGACAGCGGTCTGTTGAAAAAGCTGTTCGGCGGCCTGCTGGTGCTCACCGGGCTGCGGGAGGTATTCTACCGGCCAAAAGCCTGAGAACCTCAGGCTTTGTTGCGCAGTCTTCCCAGGTAGCCCTCCAAAATTAGAGACGCTGCCACGGCATCGACGGTGTTTTTCCGCTTTTTTCCGTGGTAATTGTGCTGGGAGAGGATGTTGTGGGCCTCCACGGTGGTGCGGCGCTCGTCCCACATCTCCACCGGCAGGCCGGTGGCCTGGGCCAGCTCCTGGGCAAATTCCCGGCACAGGGCTGCCCGGGGGCCTTCCGTGCCGTCCATGTTCCGGGGCAGACCCACCACAATGGTCCCCACCTGCTGCTCCTGGGCCAGCTTCACCAGGTCCGCCAGGGCCTTCTCCCGGTTTCGGCTGGGGACTACATAGGTGCCGCCCACAATGCTGCACAGCAAATCCGAAATGGCCACCCCCGTCCGGGCGTCGCCATAGTCAATTCCCATAATCCGCATAAAATTCTCCTTTTTCGGCAGTGTGTTTCCCCCATTATACTCCACAATCCGGCTCTTGTCACGAAAAACTTGCCATGCCGGAAATTCGGGCAAAATTCACGAAAATCAGCGTAAATTCTTATTGACATTCCCCAGGGGGTGTGGTAGAATAATTTTACCTGTGAAAAAGGGCTTTTTTTCTGCGCTTTTTCAGCCCCGGAGCGGGAAATGTAGTGCCCGCTTTCCTAAATTCTTTACCATTAGCCGGGGTGATACAGGGAGGCAATAATTAAGGAGGTGCCGTTATGCGCGTGAAAGTCACTTTGAGATGCTCTGAGTGCAAGCAGAGAAACTACAACACCATGAAGAACAAGAAGAACGACCCTGACCGTCTCGAGATGAAGAAGTATTGCAGATTCTGCAAGAAGCACACTGTTCACAACGAGACCAAGTAAGGAGGCCCGGAAGGCATGGCTGAAGTCAAAAAGGAAAACTGGTTCAAGCGGACCTGGCACAGAGTCACCAAGTACTTCCGTGAGCTTCGCAGCGAGCTGAAGAAGGTGGTCTGGCCCACCCCCCAGCAGGTTTTCAAGAACGCCGCCATCGTTGTGGGCTGCGTTATCGCCGTCGGCGTGTTCATCTGGCTGTTCGACTTTGTCGCACAGATTGGCATTGATGCGCTGATTCGCGCCTTCCACTAAGGTGTAGGGCCATGGCAGAAACTGCAAAGTGGTATGTTGTGCATACCTATTCCGGATACGAAAACACCGTAAAGGCCACCATTGAAAAAACCGTGGAGTCCCGCTCCCTGCACGACCAGATTCAGGCTGTCTCCATTCCCTTGGAGACTGTCACCGAAATCACTGAGTCCGGCATGAGCAAGACTTACGACCGCAAGGTCTATCCCGGCTATGTGCTGGTGAAGATGGTTTACAGTGATGACACCTGGCACGTGATTCGCAACATCCGCGGCGTTACCGGCTTCGTCGGTACGTCCAGCAACGATCCCACGCCCCTGACGGACGAAGAAATCTACGCCATGGGTGTGGAGAAGAAGGAGATCATCGTCAACTACAGCGTGGGTGACACCGTCCGCATTCTGGATGGTCCCCTGAGCTCCTTCACCGGCACTGTGGAAGCTGTCGATATCGACGCAGGCATTGTCAGCGTCGTGGTTTCCATGTTCGGCCGTGAGACCCCCGTCGAGTTCGAGCTTGACCAGGTCGAGGTCGTATCCCAATAAACGCATCGGGCCGAGCATTCGGCCGGAACGTGGGAGGGGCTGCCGCCCCGCAAAATATGCGAATTTTCGCATCTGACCACATTTTATTCAGGAGGTGCTTATTATGGCACAGAAAGTCACTGGCATTATCAAACTGCAGATCAACGCCGCAAAGGCAACTGCTTCTCCCCCTGTCGGCCCCGCCCTGGGCCAGCACGGCGTGAACATCGCCGCTTTCATCAAGGAATTCAACGCCCGTACCAAGGACATGGAGGGCTACAAGATTCCCGTGGTCATCACCGTGTATGCTGACCGCAGCTTCACCTTTATCACCAAGACTCCTCCGACCCCCATGCTGATCATGAAGGCCATCGGTCAGGAGAAGGGCTCCGGCGTTCCCAACAAGACCAAGATCGGCTCTATCACCAAGGCTCAGATCACCGAGATCGCCAAGACCAAGATGCCCGACCTGAACTGCGCCACTCTGGAGGCTGCTGAGACCCAGGTTGCCGGTACCTGCCGCTCCATGGGCGTTACCGTCGTCGATTGATCATAACTGTGCCGGGCAGATTGGACCCGGACATGTGGGAGGATTTTTCCGCATTACCACGATAAGGAGGATAAAAAATTGTTTAGAGGCAAAAAGTATCAGGAGAGCGCCAAGCTGATTGACCGCTCCGTTCAGTATGACCCCACCGAAGCCCTGGATCTGGTTGTGAAGGGCGCTTCCGCTAAGTTCGACGAGACCGTCGAGCTGCACATCAAGCTGGGTGTTGACTCCCGTCACGCTGACCAGCAGGTCCGTGGCGCTGTGGTCCTGCCCAACGGCACCGGCAAGACCCGCCGGGTGCTGGTGTTCGCTAAGGATGCCAAGGTGGACGAGGCCAAGGAGGCCGGCGCTGACTATGTCGGCGGCATGGAGCTGGTGGAGAAGATCACCAAGGAAAACTGGTTCGATTTCGACGTGGTCGTGGCCAGCCCTGACATGATGGGCATTGTTGGCCGTCTGGGTAAGGTCCTGGGCCCCAAGGGGCTGATGCCCTCCCCCAAGGCCGGCACCGTGACCCCCAACGTGGGCGCTGCCGTCAAGGAAATCAAGGCTGGTAAGGTCGAGTACCGTCTGGACAAGACCAACATCATCCACTGCCCCATCGGCAAGGTGTCCTTCGGCTCCGAGAAGCTGACCGAGAACATGGACACTCTGGTGAAGGCCGTTGTGAAGGCCAAGCCCGCTGCTGCTAAGGGCCAGTATATCAAGTCCTGCACCGTGGCTTCCACCATGGGCCCCGGCGTGAAGGTTTCCACCGCCAAGTATCTGTAAGAAAGCATCCCTCCCGAATTTCGGGAGGGACTTTTTTTACCCCCGGCCTGATTGGCAGGCCGGGGGTTGCACGTTTTCTATTTGTCATTCACTGTTTCCGGCGTTTTACTGCCAGGATAATCCAAGTCAACGCAATTCCTGCGGCCAGTGACAGCAGAACCACCGGGTTCGGGGAAACCAGGCCACGGAGGGTCAGATATCCCTCCGCCAGCAGAAGGATCCATAGCACATTCGCAAGATTTTTCAAAACAACGGTGAGATAGGGCTGAGGTTTCATGGAATCTCCCCTTTCATTGATATAGGCAGGCGCAAGCGGCAGTGTATGGCCGTAGATGCCGGAACCGGCAGCATCTCTATCGGCGAGATACCCAACCGCCAGAGCAGAAATAATTTCCGCCCAGAGAATCCAACGCCAGCTGCCAGCCAATCTATGCAGACTTACGCACAGATTGATGCAAAGCAGGATGAACAAGGTGTAGGATAGATTATACAGGTAGGGAAATAAGGCGATACGGCGTTTCAAGAAAATCCCTCCTTTTACAGCGCACTCAGATTTACGCTTTCTTCCTAGTAAACAGCTTGCTTACCAAGGCGATGACAGCGGTGATGCCCAGGGCGACGACGGAGTAGGCCAGCATGGCTTCTGCGAAGGTGATTTCGCCGCTGTTTCTGGTGTCCACCAAGGTGAGGCGGCCTTGGTCAACGGAGACGGGAACACGCCACCAGAGCCTGCCGAAGGTAAAGTCGGCCTTCTGGTTCTCGTCCAGAATCACGTCGTGTTTCAGGGCAATTCGCTTGGTCAAGAAGTGAATACGGAAGTCCAGCAGGTGCAGCTGGCCATCCTGGCGCACAATGTAGATTTTAACTTCACGAGCAGCGGTATCACTGTCCAGAATTTCCGCATCGGCATAGGGTGCGTTAGACTGGGAAAGTTCAAAGTGGTCAAGAGCCGGATTGTCCAGCGCAAAGGTATTTTCTTCCGGCGCAATGGGATAGAGCAAAAAGCCATCCACCAAAATCAGCACCAGCAGCGTAACAGCAAAGACAATCGCCAGGAAAATCACTCGCCTGCTGGTAAGATCGGGCTTTTTATTCTGCGCATTCGACATATCGTCCCCACTCTTCATTCTAGGTTACAGGAATTGAAATATCCTAAGAAATATGGCTAAGCCCCAATGACTTGACCCATGGGACTCACCGCCGTTTATTCCTAGAATCGTTTTGAAAAGCAAAATGTACAATTTCGCCCAACTTGGCGAGTCAACTGGACGCAACCAGCTACAGATCGTATGGCTCATTCCACCGGACAATAACCGTGGTCACAATCGAAAGCAGCACTGCGCCCCCCATCAGCACATACCGGCCTTTCACCAGGAAGCAGCCTGTCAAAACCATTGCCAGGAAAATTAGATGGGACAGGCAAAAAAACTTGACTTTGCCTGTCTTTCCAGACTGCTCTAAAGCGGGCATATTGCGGCCAAGCTCATTGAGCAGCCATCCAGCGCAGAATAGTGCATCTCCCATCAAACGAAGCACGCTGCTTTGCTCTGCAAAAATGGCAAGCAGAAGGCCCAACACAAACAAGGCTTTGCCGCCCCAGTAAAAAATCCGCCAGAGCTTTTTGGCATGTGTTTTCATAATTTCACCTCCCCGAATTTACAGTCCTCTGTTGTACAACCAATTATCTTGTGCCAACAAAGCACATCGGCCTAGCGGTCGTACCGTCATCATAAATCTGAATGTAGATTCCTGTCCCATTGGATGCAGCTTGACGGATTGCGGACGTATAGACTGTAAGTCCATATGTTGCCAAAGCAGCAGTTTTCCCAAATAACCTCATAATACTACTAAGGTCCGCAAAATTTTTATTGCTTGGTAGGGAATCAACGATTGTCTGGGTGTCTGCCACACTGTAGTATACAGTATATCCGTACGTATTGTATTCAATATATGTAGTATCGTTGCTTCGGGTCGTACCCAGATATACTCTTGCGGTGAAATCGGGGGTGATAGTAGTAACTCCATTCAAAACCAGGTCGTTCATGGCCTTGACTCTTGCCTCGCAGCGAGCAACGAAGTCTGCGGGGAATCCATTGCGAATAGCCCCAGCCGCATCAAAGGAAATCAGGCCCTGGTCGGTCAAACTCATGTAGGCTTCCAGGCCCTCAACAGGCTTAGCGGTGCTTGCGGAAACAGGGACAGCAAGTGCGAAACACAGTACGCTTGCCAGGATTAATGCGATTAACTTTTTCATAGTAGCTTCCTCCTAATCATGTAGTGTAAGTTGTTTTTGAGGATGTTTGCAAAATGCACATAACCAAGCTACCATTGTCTGGCGCTTATGTGCCGCTTTCCTGACCCATGGGCTTCTCCCGCCGTTTCTGTCTAATATTGGTTGCTTTTATTATTGCACAAGGAAACCAGCTTGTCAAGCATTGTTTTTGTATAAATTATATTGTAATTTTTTAAGCAATATGCTATAAATAGAGTACGGAGAAAGGAATGGGATGTATGACAACAGATAGTGGACAGATGAGTTTCCGGCGCGGGGTGATGTCCCTGGTGCTGCTGGGGCTGCTGAAGCAAGGGGATATGTACGGCTATCAGCTGGTGACGGAGATCGCCCGCCGCAGTGAAGAGCGGCTGGTGACCCAGGAGGGGTCGCTGTACCCCGTCCTGTATAAGCTGCTGGACCAAAAGCTGATTTCCGACTACAAGGTCCTCATTGGCAAGCGCAGGACCCGGGTGTACTACCATCTGGAACCGGCCGGCGAGCAGCGGCTGAAAGAGCTGCTGGAAGAATACGAGGAAACCGCCAAGGGTGTTTTCATGATCGTGAAGGGAGAGGATTCCAATGGGGAATAAAGAATGCCTGCACTATTTGGAGCAGGTGCGCAACGAACTAAAGGGCGCAGACCGCCGCAAAAAAGAGGTCTTGCAGCAAATCCAAACAGCTGTGGAGGACTATGCAGAAGAACACCCCCAGTGTACCCACCAGGAGCTGACCCAGCACTTTGGCACGCCGGAGCAGATTGTGGAAAGCTATGTGGCCGAAATGGATTTCCATGAAGTGCTCCACGGTTTGCGTGTAGGGAAGAAAATCCTTTTTGCGATATTGCTTGCCATCGTTTTGGGTGTCACTGCATGGCTTGGTTATCTAGCAGTATGTTTTCAAGAGGTAAAAAACGAAGCTCATGGTGTCTTGGTCCCTGGTGAAGCCGTGGTTGTCTGGGATGACCATCACACCGATTGAATAAGGAGATGAACCTATGAAACGGATTTTTTGCGGCATGCTGGTCCTCATTCTCGCCTTTGGCATACTCCCGATTGCAGCTTCTGCCGACCCAGGTGAGCGGGAGATTATCTACTTCGAAGACGGCAGTTACCTCGTTTCTGAGGTTATTCCCGTTTCCACACGTGCATCCGGAACAATTTCCGGCACTAAGCCCTATACATATTATAGCAACGATGGCCGCGCATTGTGGAAAGCGACGCTGAATGGAACTTTCCGCTACACAGGCTCCAGTGCAACCTGCACAAGCGCCAGTATCAATGTATCAATCTACGACAGTTCTTGGTATACAATCTCAAAATCTGCCGAAAAAAGCGGCAGTTCTGCCATAGGTTCTGCATCCATCGGCATGAAGTCAGCAGGAGTAACTATAAAGACAGTCCCCGTCAGCATGTCGTTAACCTGTGATGCCAACGGAAAACTCAGCTAATATCAGTCCTGACAGACCGGGGCGGCTCCTGGAGAGCTGCCCCGGCTGCATTTTATCCCGGGTTTCTTAAGATTTAGCCCCTGATTCTTAAATTTACCCGTTTGCCCTTGACAATCTCCCCTGCCCCTGACATAATGGACAAAAGAAAGATTAACTATTAAAAGTCAACCCCTAAAATGAGCGGAGGTGGTTTTCA